>JADEXA010000009.1 GCA_015207365.1 Vacuolonema iberomarrocanum LEGE 07170 | reverse complement strand
CTCTCTGGGGTTTTATTTAATTCAGAGTCCTAAGCAAGCAGGGTTCTCTATACAAATTCGGTTCTAGCCGATGCGTATCCATGGAATTGTTTAGACTTTCGATACACTTGGGGCAGGCAATAGAGATCTGACAAAAAATCAGCCATAATATCATCACAGTTCTCGAAACCAGGAATAAACGCGAGCAATAATTTTTTCTGACGACCAACCTGGAAGTGCGATCGCCATCTGAATGAACGAGCTTGAGCGATATTATCGAATTTTGGATTTAGAGCCTGGTGCCACCCTAGAAGAGGTGAACCAGGCTTACAAGGATCTGGTCTTCATTTGGCATCCCGATCGCTTGCCTCAGGACAACGAACGCCTGCGGGAGAAGGCGCAGGAAAAGTTGAAGCAGTTGAACCAGGCACGAGACCATTTGAGGACTTCCCATCGCAATCGTAAGCAAGCCGGTTCTAGCACATCCAGCACATCCCGTTCGACGACACCCCAGTCGGCGTCGACATCCTCGACCAATGCAGGGCGCTCGACCTCGACCCGTTCCTACTCCTCCCAAGCCTACTATCGCCCACCTCCACGGCCTCATTATTACTACCAAAGCTATTCTCAAGCGCAACAACCCGGTAGCGCATCCGGAGCGCAGTCCAATTCGTCTGGCTCGCCCCATACCCATTACACAACGCCGAACAATAGCTCGACCTATAGTCAAAATTCTAATCACAACCGCTCTGCTGGTACCCATACGAACTACAGCAATAGCAGTAATGGCAGCAGCACAAACAGCAACAGTGCGAATGGCAGTAGTACGAGCAGCAGTGCAAATGGCAGCAGTGCGAATGGCGATCGCTACCAGCCAAACCACTCCCGTTACCGCTATGCGGGTTCCGGTCGCTCGACCCAGCGCACCACCGCTAGTCAAACACGAAAGCAGCCTACCGACCTATCGGGTGCTGATTTGAGTGGGCAAGATCTGCGCGAGAAGGATCTATCTGGACGCAACCTCAGCGAGGCAAACCTGAGCCGCGCCAACCTGAGCGATACAACCCTCAACAATATCAATCTCAGCGGAGCCAATCTCCAGCAGACAAACCTATCCCGTGCCAATCTCTTCCAGGCTAATCTGCGGAACGCCAATCTTCAGGGCGCAGACCTCAAGGCGGCATTTCTAAGTGGCGCAGACCTGACGGGAGCCAATCTACGGGATGCCAATCTGGGACAAGGTCGACTACAGGCAACCCTGAATGGAGCCATCCTCTCCGGAGCTACCCTCCCGGATGGGAAGGTCTGCTCCTAGTAAGTTTGTGAGACATCACAATGAACGGCGCGATCGCTCTTGTATGGAGGGCGATCGCGCAAGCCCGACTTGATTGAGCGGACACCGCCTAACCCGCCCAACCAAGTAACGTGAGTTCGGGATAACGCCTTGGCGACTAAAGTCGCGGCTATCAGAACATAGTCCGCCGTTGCGGACTATGAAAATTCGTAGTTTGAGAACCCGCGAAGGCGGGTTTCGCTCCGCTAGTCGCGGTTTCAACCGCCAGATTTTCTTATCCCGAACTCACGTTAAGTAGATGGCCTGAGCAAAATCGCAACTAGACCAATGAGACTTATCTTCGTGGGTCACAAACCATTGCGTCTTATCGTCCGCCATGTCAAACTTTGTTCGCATAGCCGCCCCTTAATTGCCAGAACACTAGATCAACGAGCTCCAAGCTGACTATTTATTACAAACAAATTTCATTACAAACTAAAAACTCAACGACATCTATGCCGTTTGAAGTTCCTGCGCCTGAAGCTGGTGCATATGATTAAACAACTGCCAGCAATATTGCTCCGGCAGGCCACATGTGGTAGCCCCCCGCAAAACGACCTGAAAATACCAATCGTTGGGTGCGTACTCTTTATTGGATTTTTCGATCACGGTGTAGGTGCGAACACTCGGGTAGACAACACCGCGATGATGAACCGTGACTTGCTCATGCTGATAGCCTTGTTCCCGTTCATCCAGAGCTGCACTCAAGCGCATGGGCAGTCGGTAAAGGACGCCTTCCACACTGGCATTCGTGTCGGTGACAACATCCAGCACGCCACAGGCCCGAAACTTAGAGCGCCGATAGAACCCCAAGTGATACCCCGGCAGCGTGGCATGTCCAATGACATAGTTATGGGTCGATTCGCCGAGCGATCGCTTCAGGTCTACCGGGCACATACATGACCCATAGGCAAAGTAGTAGAAGCTTGGCTCTGCAATGGAATGCAGAGTGGACGGTGACTTTGGGGTGCGATCGCTAACGAGTTTCATAGGACAATGACTGAACTCAGCAAGGAAGGGGAAACGGGCATAAAAGCCCTTTGAGCAATCATTCTACTGGATAGAGTAAAAAATACTGTAATTTGACTGACAAACCGTAGATTAAATTTATGCCGATTCGCAAAGCTGAGGGGCAATCATCTTTCATGCCCATGAGGTTTGGCAGGGCGATCGCTCTCCTATAAGGATTCAAATGGTCTCAAATTACAAATGTTGATATCAGCAAACCTATATTTACCCTTGACAAACCACTAGCTTATGTATGTCAATCGCTGCATGGTTTGTGTGATTTCCCTGATTTAAAACTAAAGCAGAAAAATGTTTTGATATCTTGGTGTGTCTATGGCTGGGCGATCGCTTCGAGCATCTGCAGAGGGCATTCAAATAATTCGCAAGGCCATCAAGCGGGGAGGATGGACGCTGGATGCACTCAAGGATGCGCTTGGCTGGAAAACCAAGCAACCCATTATTCGCCTTCTGCATAGAGAACCGATCGACCGCGACAGCGTTGAGAAACTTTGCCATTTTCTAGGCTTAGCCGTTGAGGATGTGGCAACTTTGGATACAAAGGTTTTTTTGCAAAGAGACGACTTGGAGGCGTTGGTGCAGCAGATGCGCGATCGCATTCGTCCGCTCATTCAGGCGCAGTGCAGCACAGTGCATATGCTAGATATGGGGCGACCCATTGACCTGGAAGCGATCTATACTCCCATCAACGTCCTGGAGAAACTCACGGCTCGTCGAGGCTGGGATCCAGAGGATCTGGCACAAATGCCGTTAGGCAGTGTTGAGCGGTTTAGCCTAGACAGGATTACAGAAGACCGGGTTTTAGGATTACAAGCCGTTGAACAGAATTCCAAGTTAGTGGTTTTGGGTAAGCCGGGAGCGGGGAAAACCATATTTCTGAAACACTTGGCAATGCAATGCCTCAGCGGTGCATTTCAAGCTCATCGAGTCCCTTTGTTTGTCTCCCTGAAGGAGTTTGTGGAGGCAGAAGGACAGCCGAATCTGTTGACCTATCTGGAGCATCTCATTTCGCCAGGTGACGAACTCCAGCTATCTGCCTTCACCACAATGCAAACAGCACATCCGCTGCGATCGCTATTGGTACAAGGGCGCGGCTTTATCCTTTTGGATGGGTTGGATGGAGTACCTAACGACCAGACCTCCCGTGTCTTGTACCAAATCAAGCAATTCTCTGAACACTATCCCCGCAATGCCATTGTTATGACCTGCCGAATTGCAGCTTGTGACGCAACGCTTAAGTCCTTCACTGAGGTGGAGATTGCGGATTTTGATCAGACCCAGATTGCCGAGGCGTCCAGGAAATGGTTTCGCTACAACCAGGTTCAGGAGAAAACCAAGCCGTTTCTAAAGGTCCTCAGAACCCATTCACGCATCCGCGATTTGGCGAGTCGTCCCTTATTACTTGTTCTGCTTTGCCTGGTGTTCAATGACTCTGGCAAATTTCCGGCAAACCGAGCAGAGCTATATGCCACAAGTATCAATGTCTTGCTAAAAAAGTGGAACATCCAGCCGCGTCAGGTTCACAAACCGCTTTCACTGCACCGCGAAGAAGATCTCCTCAGCCAACTTGCCTTGCGCACCTTTGAAGCAAATCACTATTTCTTTAAGCAAAGTAATTTGGAGCAACACATTCAGGCGTTTATCCAACATCTACCCGGAGCTAGTACCGACGCACAGACCTTGGAACGCGACAGCCAAATCGTACTGAAATCCATTGAGGCTCAACATGGCTTGTTAATAGAACGGGCCCACGGTATTTATTCCTTTTCGCACCTCGCATTTCATGAATACTTTGCCGCACGAGAGATCAAAGAAAAATTGCTTTTGACCTTTATATCGCAGCATGTCACTGAGCGGCGGTGGCGAGACGTCCTGCTGTTGGCCGTCGAAATGGTGCCCCAAGCGGACGCGGTATTGCAGAAAATCAAACAATCTGTGGATGGGCTACTCGCGGAGGATGAATACCTCCAGCAGTTCTTGGTCTGGCTGCGGGAGAAATCCGAATCGACCCGCGCGTCCTACAAATCGGCTGGCATTCGTGCGTTCTACTATTCCCTTGGCTTGGACCGCGCGCTCCACCTCGACCTCGTCCGTGCCCTCGACTGCACCCTCGATCGCGCCCTCGATTTGGCGCGCGCCCTCACCCACGACCTCGCCTTTGCCCGCACCCTTACCCTCGCCCGTGCTCTGGATCGTGCCCTCGATCGCACCCTCGATCGCGCCCGCGCCCGTGCCCTCGCCCTCGCCCTCGCCCTGGCTCACGATCGCGCCCTCGACCTGGCCCGTGCCCTTGCCCTCGCTCTCGCCCGTGCCCTCGACTTCGATCGCGCCCGTGCCCTCGATCTAGCCCTGGCTCGCGACCTCGACTTTGCCCTCGCCCGTGCCCTGGCCCGCACCCGTGATCTGGCCTTCGACCTCGACCTCGATCGCGCCCTTGCCTTTTCCCTCACCCGTGCTCGCGACCTCGCCCGTGCCCACGATCGCGCGATCGCCCGCGATCTTGTCTTTGCCCTCGCCCTCGCCCTCGCCCTGGCGCGTGACCTCGCCCAAAAAGACAAAGACTCTGGCGAAACTCAGTGGTCCACCCTGGTCAACCAGTTAGAACATCTGCGGCAACAGCTCCCCAAAGACATCCAGACACGAGAGGTCTTGCGGCAGTGGTGGCACGACCATGGGCAAGCCTGGGTCAGCCAACTGCAATCTACGATGATCGAGCATCGCAACATTGGCCATGATTGGCAGTTCAGCCCGGCCCAAAGGGAACGGCTGGAAAAATACTACGAAGCCAACAAGCTGCTGGTGGAATGCCTCAAGAGTAATTGCTACGTGACTCGCGGGGTGCGGGAGGAAATTGAGAACACGCTGCTGCTACCGATCGCCGAAATTGAGCGGCGTAAGGCACAGAAGCCGCAGCGTTGAGATCGTTTAATCGATGAGTGCTCAGTCTAAGCTGACGGTGGGGTAGCGATCGCCCGTCCCAATTGCTTCAACACCTGAAACGCCGATTGCAACTCGCTGGCTACTGTATAAATCGAAAAAGCCCGCGACAGTGCATACTGGGCTGCTGGCTGAGTGGCCAGTTTGATGAACACGACATCGTCCCCATTGGTCAGCATGCCAAATCGAGGTTTCTCTAAATTGTTGCTGGCCATGAGATAGGCAAGGGCTTGGGGTAATGCTGAGCGTACAGAAATCATCGTTTTCTTGGATTCCAGCACCATCACCCAGAGCTGTTGCTGCAAAATCAGAATATCAATGCGACCACGCAGGATTTCTTCTCCATCGTTGAGTGCAATTTCGATCGCCGCTTCTGCCTTCATTCTGAAGGGTGGATCATAAAAACCAGCCAACTCCAGGAGGGGAGATGCCACGAGTAACGTTACCGCTCCTTCTAATAGCTCTCCATCAGCTCTGTGGTAAAGCAAGCGATTACGGATAGTATTGAGAGCTTCCTGTTCAAGCTCAGTGAGTAGGGGCAATGATGCACACCATTCTGGGAAAAAGGTTTCGTCGGCACGGCTTAAATGGAACCTGGCTTCGGCTTCTGCAAGACTCTTGATTGCATCTGTAACCGCAAATACCTGAGCCATGACCTTCCTCTCAATGATTGCCTTGGAATAAACTGAATTGCAGGTTTACTCACATTCTCCAGCGCATTTTCCTACAGAGTAGAAGGAGAGCCGAGCTTAAACGTGTAAAGGCGACATGCACCCACCTTAACCCTTTGTGATTGTTTACAGCTAGCCAACTATTCAATGCTCTGGACTTACGCATTTTGTTGATGTGGTGGGCGCGATGCGCCCACCACATCAACAAAATGCTCAGGATGACGCAAGCTTTGCGTAAGTCCTAAATTCTAAGAAAATGGGGCAAGGTGCCTTTATACCCTAATCGCTAAATTTCTCGAAAGATTGGTAACGTGGCCAGATCTCCGTGATACCCTGCGGGTTGGTTATCTACTGCACTATTGGCAAGTCCGCACCCTGCGACAATTTGCGATGACTTGTTGATAGCACGAACGACTGGAAGGGAGAGGAACCGATGAGCTATCGCATGGATCGACGCGCCTATGCCGACACCTTTGGGCCAACGGTGGGCGATCGCGTTCGCCTGGCCGACACCGAGTTGATCATCGAGGTAGAGCAAGACTACACCACCTACGGTGACGAGGTGAAGTTTGGCGGCGGCAAGGTGATCCGCGATGGCATGGGGCAATCGCCCATCTCCCGTGCCGATGGGGCTGTGGATTTGGTCATTACCAATGCGCTGATTCTGGATTGGTGGGGCATCGTCAAAGCAGATATTGGCGTGAAGGATGGCAAGATTGCGGCGATCGGCAAAGCGGGCAATCCCTATATTCAGGACAACGTAGACATTATTGTGGGGCCGAGTACGGAGGCGATCGCCGGAGAAGGCATGATCCTCACCGCAGGCGGCATTGATGCCCACATCCACTTCATTTGTCCGCAGCAGATTGAAGTGGCGATCGCCTCTGGCATTACCACTATGATCGGTGGCGGCACCGGGCCAGCAGCGGGAACCAACGCCACCACCTGCACCCCCGGAGCCTGGAACATCTACCGCATGCTGGAAGCGGCAGAAGCCTGGCCGATGAACCTGGGCTTTATGGGAAAAGGCAACAGTAGCCAGGAGCCGGGGTTGAATGAGCAAGTAGAAGCGGGAGCGCTGGGGCTGAAGCTGCACGAAGACTGGGGCACAACGCCAGCGGCGATCGACACCTGCCTCAACGTCGCCGAGAACTATGATGTGCAGGTCGCCATCCACACCGACACCCTGAACGAAGCCGGGTTTGTGGAAGACACCATCGCCGCCTTCAAAAATCGCTGCATCCACACTTACCACACCGAAGGAGCAGGGGGCGGGCATGCGCCTGATATCATCCGGGTTTGCGGCGAGCTGAACGTCCTGCCCTCTTCCACCAACCCCACCCGTCCCTACACCGTCAACACCCTGGAAGAACATCTGGACATGCTGATGGTGTGTCACCACCTGGATCGGGGCATTCCCGAAGATGTGGCCTTTGCCGAATCCCGCATCCGCCGGGAAACCATCGCCGCCGAAGATATTCTTCATGACCTGGGAGCCTTCAGCATCATCTCGTCTGACTCGCAGGCCATGGGTCGCATCGGCGAGGTCATCCTCCGCACCTGGCAAACGGGACACAAGATGAAGGTGCAACGGGGAGCCTTGCCAGAAGATAGCGATCGCAACGACAACACCCGCGCCAAGCGCTACGTCGCCAAGTACACCATCAACCCCGCCATCACCCACGGCATCTCCAACTATGTCGGTTCTGTGGAAGTGGGCAAGTACGCCGATCTCTGCCTCTGGAAACCTGCCTTCTTCGGTGTGAAGCCGGAACTGGTCATCAAAAGCGGCCTCATCGCCTGGGCACAAATGGGCGACCCCAACGCTAGCATCCCCACCCCACAACCCGTCCACATGCGCCCCATGTTTGCCAGCTACGGCAACGCCATCCACACCACGTCCCTCACCTTCGTATCCCAAGCCGCCATCAAAAACGGGGTCGCCGATCAACTCAGCCTCAAGCGCCAAATCCTCCCCGTCTCCGACATCCGCCAACTCACCAAGCGAGACATGAAGCTCAACGACTACCTCCCCACCATCGAAGTCGACTCCGAAACCTACGAGGTGCGCGCCGATGGCGAACTCCTCACCTGCGAACCCGCCGAAGTACTCCCCATGGCTCAGCGATATTTCTTGTTCTAAGGAGAATTCTGGAAAAGAATTGACTCTTTAAGACTGTGCCCTTCGACTACGCTCAGGGCACATAGCAATACACTTATGCCACACAGCAACTAGCTGGCTGAGCGAAGCCGAAGCCAGCGGGTATACCCTTTTCGATAAACCGCCTCAAAAGGAGTGGGTGGGGCGATCGCGCTCCTTCACATCAGCTTCTGTTAGCCTGCAATGGCTCATGCGATGCAGAATCATCCGCCTACGGATGAATTGCAGCAGTTGCCCCAAGCGAGAGTCACCAAAGACCACGTTAGACTAGATAAAAGGATTACATCAAACACTCATGGATAGCGTTAGCTTCAATCAATTTCGGGATGGTTTTCAGGACTGCGTTGATCGGGTGATTGACCAACACAGCCCACTCAAGGTAAGGAGTGATAGCGGTTCCGACTTTGTTGTCATTAGTGCAGAAGATTGGGAACAACTTCAGGAAACGCTATACGTCCTGCAAAATAGCGATCTGATGCAACAGATTGTTCGTTCCTTCAAAACTCATCATGCAGCCACAGGCTACCAACCTTCCACTGAGGAAATCGATGAGATCCTTAGTCTTTGAAGGAGACACTTGGCTCGTTTATGAGGAACTTCGCAAGAAGAACGTGAAGCAGCATCGTGTTCTCTGCCGAATCCTAAAAGAAATGCTGCGAGGCGATCCTGCCAAAGGCACAGGCAAGCCAGAACCCCTCAAGCATCAACTTTCTGGATTGTGGTCACGACGGCTCTCTCAAAAAGACCGATTGATCTATAAATTTGACAGTAGCTCCATCTATATCTTTGCTATCGGTGGACACTACGACGATTAGGGCATGTATTCATTCGATTACTTTCCCAATCTACTACCTCACCAATCGAGTTAATCTTGCTACCTACGAGATGCGCCAATGGTGAACGCCTCACTTGTGAACCTGCCAAGATACTATCCATGCAGCATTTCCTCTTCTAGACTTCGCCAGCATTTTGGAGAGGACACTTAACAAGTCACTCCCGTAAGACTATGCTTTCTAACACCAATGATTATCCGGTTGCTGGGATTGATGTCAAACTCAATTTGAGGCTCGACGGCAACTCGGGGCATCATTTTGTTATCTAGCTGGCTAGTATTGGGATCGGCCATTCTGCCACGAATCCCAACTCAACAACTTCTGAGTGAAGACAGAATCTCCATTGGTGGCCTTGTTGATCACTATCGAATGCAAGAATGTCCCACGGCATGGTCCAGTTGTCAGACATATCAGAGTACGAACTGTCAATGTACAACAGCCGACAACAAGCAAATCTCACTGTAAGAGTGTTTTTGAGATCGTCAAATGGGGCAACAGTGAGGTCAATTAGATTGTTGGAAATCCGGATATCGACGACTCCGTGAACGCCCATGTTTCGGTAGAGAAATGTTTCGATTTTAGTGGACATCAATACGAAACGAGATTCGTCAATCAGCTGTTCTCAGTCTGACTTGTCAGATACCTATTGTTTAGCCCGCTCTTTTCCCCTCCAGTCGGCCTAACATCCCAGATTTAGGGGCGAATACTTCCTCCTCTGAAGGGAGTTAAGCTGACAATTACCCATGTAATGCTCTAAAACATCGCGTTATGCCGATCGCTTTCAGGTTATCTCCCCAAACAAGAGGATCATACAAGTTGTAGTTTACATAACGTCGCCAATCTGAATCAGACTGAGATGGTCAGTATCCAAGATGTACATCGTAAAGCACTATCGGCTAATCCACAGACTGACGCCAGTCCCGCCCAAGCTGAACCGCTTTCTCAAATGTTGGATCATCTTCAAAGCTACCTGCTATGTTCACCCACTACTGGGTTTCCCCTGGAAGCAAACTAGCAAGTAACTGTTTCAATTTTGACAGCTCCACTTCCAGCATCGCAACCCGCACTTCATGGTGATGAGAAGGATTATTCAACTGTTGGGAAGTCATAAGACAAAGGGGTGAATTGTAATCGGTGTATTTTAGCAAGTAGTTTGTACGTTCGCTCTACACTGTTCCAAGTGTATGAGCCACATGCATGTATTCTAGCGCTCTAATGATCGCCCGCAAAGTAGATGCCAAGCCGTATTTCAACACCAAGTTCACCACATCCAATAAGCTGCTTTAGCAATAGTGTGGGGTCGTCATGTCTTGGCTTGGAATCTCAGCGATTTACTGGCATTGATTTGCGTTGAATGACTAATTTTAATTTGTATAGCCTCCATGCAAATAGTCCGGCAACAAACGTCATCATGTCAGCAAAGATGTAAGTTTTTGCAGCTCTAAATGTTTCCTTGAGTTGTGCGTCCTTGCAGAGGAGTTGATGCGTGTCCTATCAGATCAGAGAGTTGCTAGCGGCTGATGAACCGATTATTTGGATAATGCTGCGACATGCCGCCCACGAGGATTCGGTCAAAGCGGTGCGGCAAACGCCCTCACTGGTATCGTACGCAGAGCACTGGGGACGGAAAGGGGACTTGGGCTTTGGGGCGTTTGTCGAGGCAGAGCCTGCGGGCGCGGTGTGGATGCGACAGTGGTCGGCGGAGAACCAGGGCTATGGTTTTGTGCGGGAGGATATTCCGGAGCTGGCGATCGCCCTCGTCCCTGACTATCGTGGCCAGGGCATCGGCACGGCACTCCTGACGCAACTATTGGAA
The DNA here is from genome assembly GCA_015207365.1 of Vacuolonema iberomarrocanum LEGE 07170. Classification (GTDB taxonomy): domain Bacteria; phylum Cyanobacteriota; class Cyanobacteriia; order Elainellales; family Elainellaceae; genus Vacuolonema; species Vacuolonema iberomarrocanum. The sequence goes on along the minus strand of JADEXA010000009.1, from coordinate 126,925 downwards.
ACGGCTCAGGTTCAGCACCCTGCCGTTAGCCTGAGTGTGCGCGATCGCAACCCAGCGGTGCGGCTATACAAACGATTGGGATTCGCAAAGGTGGAGGGGAGCGATCGCCCTAATCGAGTCGGCGGCATGTCTTTCAAGATGGTGCGCTACTTTGACTCACGATTGATCTAGATGAAGACTATTGCTAAGTCATTAGATTACTGTATCTGGTGAAAAATGCTCGGAGATTGCTTTACGGATTTCTGCGATGTCTCCGTTAAGATATCTCTTCCAAAAAGAATCAATTTTTTCCTTCACACTCTCAAAATCTCCATCTTCAAAGTCTTGGGTACCTACAACCCCTCGCTTATAGATATGGCTCCATCCATCCTCTTTAAGATGAGATTTTTTAACTGTACCAGGGAATCTTAAGCTTTTAATGACTCCGAAGATCGCCTCCTTATATGTTCTTTCCCCAGGGCCAATGACTAAATCTAGATTTAGAAAGCGAGAGTCATTGACAAACTCGAACATTAGAATTCGCTTACTGCTTGTCCAGCGCTCACATGTTAATTGAAAACTAAGATCATCCCATTCTGTTGGCGCAAAGCGAATCCATCTCTTATTGCTATCATCTTGTTGTATCCCTGTGTTAGCAGACTGCATGATTAACTCTCCGAGATAATCTGCAATTTCTGACTGGAAGTCCGGACGATTCTCGTAGATTAGATCTAGAGCTTGTCGATGCTGTTTATAAATCTTTTGGCATAATCTTGAAATTTCCGAATCGCCCACAATATGCCTCCTAATCAATGCTATGTAATGCTTCATCAACATGGAGATTTCATCACCAACAGTCGTTCGATGAAGTTTATAGACATCTTCTAGGAGGATAGCTATATCTCCGTAACTCAAAGATATCCACTGAGCTTTACTTGATGCATCTCCAGATTTCGTCAGATAGACAAATAACATCTTTGAAGATGGAAATTCTTTGTATATTGTTTCTTCATATCGCTTAAGCTGATCTGAATGCTCAAGAGAATCAATCTTATTTTCAATTACACAAACAAAATCATTACTTTCTGAATAAATTAGGATATCAATATTACGCCATTCTCGCCTTACATCAGAATCAGTGAGATCAGCGATGTCAATTTCGATAGGGCTGAAAGAGGCTGACTCCACATCTCCAAGCGCAAAGATAAGCATCTTCTTTAGGAAGGTATCTCCAAGACGATGGGCACCTGATGGGTTAATTAGAAATGCCAAAAAGTTAGAATGCTTAATTTCTTGCCGCACTATACCAACAGCCTCAAAAATATTAAATTCTGAGAGCTTTGCTTCAAGATTACGCAAGTCCTCATTATCAATAATGAGTTTTTTTAACAGCTCTTGTTGTTCCTTTTCATTCATTATCTTGATTGCAGTGTAGAAATATAAGTCTCAGGAGTTATAAGGACAAACAAACTCTAGGAGCAAGCAAGAGCTTCATCCTTTCTAAGGATAGGATTCTTTAGAAAAACAGTCCAAACTTTTTAGATTTTTCTTAAGCAACTAAAACATTACTTTGCATCGCTAATTTGTAGAGTCAGATAGCTGATTAAAGTTGCAATGTGATTGTTCATCGCATCACTTGCACAAATTTTTGCCTTAAATCGTTCATTGTGATTCTTCTGACCGAGCGATCAGTGGTAATCTCTCAGCATAAGACGGCAATTCCCTTATAGAGATGTCGCTTTGATGGGCTTCCATGCCCTCGTTCATGCATTCTTCCTGTCGTTTTCCCGTGATGAAGTCATGAGTGACACGCTGAATCCGCCCCCTGAAACTGAAGGGGTGCAGGAAACTAATCCAACCGCTTATAAATTTCAGATAAAAGATATTGCTCTCGGTGCGCAAATGCTATTCATTGCCTTTGGCGCACTGGTTCTCGTTCCGATCTTGGTGGGCTTTGACCCCAATGTCGCCCTGTTCACCGCAGGGGTAGGAACGCTCATTTTTCAACTGGTTACGGGCGGAAAAGTGCCAGTATTTCTGGCCTCTTCCTTTGCCTTTATTGCCCCGATTCAGCTAGGTGTTGCGGAATACGGCTTGGCCGAAACGCTATCGGGCTTGATGGCCGCAGGGGTGTTGTATCTGGTCTTGAGCTTGATCATTGCCCTCCGGGGGCCAGACTTTATCATGCGGCTGCTGCCGCCGATTGTCACCGGGCCGATCATCATGGTCATCGGGTTAGCCCTGGCACCTGTTGCGGTCGGGATGGTCTCCACGGTACAGGAAGACTCCCCCTACGGCGCAACCCAAGCCCTGATCGTTGGCCTGATCTCACTGCTGGCAACCATGCTGACAGCGTTGCTGGCAGGAGGATGGTTGCGCCTAGTTCCGATTTTGGTGGGGATTGTCGTTGGCTATGTGCTTTCACTCATACTTGGGATGGTGGATTTTTCGCCCTTTGCAGAAGCACCCTGGTTCGCGATTCCCGCCTTTACATTGCCTCGATTCCATTTGCCTGCGATTTTGTTCTTGCTACCTGTGGCGATCGCCCCGGCGATCGAACACTTCGGCGATGTCCTGGCTATTAGTTCGGTTGCCAACAAAGATTACTTGCGTGATCCGGGTGTTCACCGCACGATGCTGGGGGATGGAATCGCAACATCCTTTGCCGCACTGCTAGGCGGACCACCCAACACAACTTACTCTGAAGTGACCGGAGCCGTTGCGCTGACCAAAGTTTTCAATGCGGGCATCATGACCTGGGCGGCAATTTTTGCCATTCTCCTGGCCTTTGTTGGCAAGCTGGGCGCATTCCTGCAAACCATTCCGGCACCTGTAATGGGCGGGATTCTAATCATCCTGTTTGGCACGATTGTCATTATCGGAATGAATAGTTTGGTGCAATCGGGACAAGATTTGCTCAAGCCCCGCAATTTGGTTATCGTCGCCATCATCCTGGTGTTTGGGGTTGGCGGATTGGCTGTGGAGGCTGGCAACTTTGCGCTGGAAGGCATTGGCCTGAGTGGGATTGTGGGGGTTTTGCTCAATTTGCTTCTGCCCTATCCGCACGATCATCACGAGACGGAAGCCTAGTTCGCTGTTTTCCAACGGTCTCCCTAATTGGATAGAAACCGCTGCGGCTCCGGGAAGCCTATCCACTCCCGGAGCCATTGCTTTAGCAAATTGGTACCGTTCTAGAGAAATTTGTTGATTGTGTGGCCACGACGTAACCACACAATCAACAAAATGCATAAGTCCTGGACAAAAATCTTTGATTTTAGGAAAATCGAATCAGCCGGATGGGCAATCGTTTCGCTCCATCAACAATGTGGGCGATCGCTCAACATTCACCCGGTTCTCTCCCAAAAATCACCTGGTTCTCTCCAACGGCCTCGCTCTTTATGAGCATGTGCAGCGTTTTGCGGTGCTGATAGAATGCGAAGCTGTTCTCAAGTAATCTACAGGTTGATCGTGCGGAAGCATCCCCGCCGCTCGATCTTGGATATTCGGTTTTAGATGGCTATCCACCAGTGCAGCAGGCGTTTTTCTCTTTGAACCGTTCGCTTACGATACGAAACTCAATAGATACCCTCGGATTTTTTGTAGAGTGCTTTGGCGATCGCACCATACATTACGCCTAAGTTTGGGGCATGATGAACATGCCTAGTCCTCTTAGATCATGGCTCACTGCTGGTAACTTACTGGAGCTGAGAGCCGCCCTCCGATCCCTCTGCAACCCAGGCCGTAGAGGCATTTCATGTTGCTACCAACGACGAAGCTCAGCCACTTTATTGAGAGTGGATCGCTAAACTTGAGGTAGAGCGTTTGAGCGTTACTCTCCTGGTTCAGATCTTTGGGTTACTGCAACATTGTTCGCTAAAATACTTAATGTTTCTTTAATTTCCCTTTAGCATTTTTTCAATTCGCTGTTTCTCCGTCTTCACCCTAATCCGTCTGGTTTCTGAGGCTATTGTTTGTGCCGCTGGATTAGGGTCGGTTCGCCGTTCTTTCAAGGTCTTAGCTAAAGGTTTTAATTCCTTTCAAGTTGTTTTTGCTGTCGACTTGCATTAACTGGAGTGCTTCCTGTCTTATGATGCCTTTTTCCGCTGAATCTCATTCTGCATTGGCTGCGGAGGAACTGAGCCAAACCGAGTCGATGGATCTACCGGATAAGCAGGAAGAAGCCTGCGGGGTGTTCGGTATCTACGCACCCGAAGAAGATGTGGCGACCATTACATATTTTGGGTTGTATGCCCTTCAGCACCGAGGACAAGAATCTGCTGGCATTGCGACCTTTGACCAGACGGATGATGGGAGCCAGTTTTACCTGTATAAGGACATGGGGTTAGTCTCTCAGGTCTTTAATGAACGCACGCTGGCAGAGCTGCCGGGTTCTTTGGCGGTTGGGCATACGCGCTACTCAACCACCGGAGCTAGCCGCATCATCAACGCTCAGCCTGCGGTGGTCGATTCACGCCTAGGGAAAATTGCGCTGGCTCACAATGGCAATCTGGTGAATGTGGATGAATTGCGGGAGTCGTTGCTGGCAGCAGATGTGAAGCTGCAAACGACCACCGATTCTGAAATGATTGCCTATGCGATCGCCGAAGAGGTCAATGCCGGGAAAGATTGGATTGAGGCCGCGAGTATTGCGTTTCGGCGCTGTGAGGGGGCTTTTAGTCTGGCGATCGCCACACCAGATGGTGTTATTGCGACCCGCGACACCCATGGCATTCGTCCCCTGGTGATTGGGCGGATGGGCGATGAAACAGCCAATGGTATGAGCCGCTATGTGGTGGCCTCAGAAACCTGTGCCCTGGATATCATTGGGGCGACCTATGTGCGCTCCATTGAGCCGGGTGAGTTGGTCTGGCTTTCAGAGGGCGGGCTAACTTCATACACCTGGGCACCCAAGCAAGAGCGCAAGCTATGTGTCTTTGAAATGATCTACTTCGCCCGCCCCGACAGTGTGGTGAATGAAGAGAGCCTGTACAGCTATCGGTTGCGGCTGGGACAACAGTTGGCGGTCGAATCCCCGGCAGATGTTGACCTGGTGTTGGGGGTGCCCGATTCAGGCATTCCAGCGGCGATCGGTTTTTCTCAGGCAGCTGAGATCCCCTATGGTGAAGGCTTGATCAAAAACCGCTATGTGGGGCGCACCTTTATCCAGCCCACCCAAAGTATGCGGGAGGCGGGCATTCGCATGAAGCTCAATCCGCTGAAGGATGTGTTGCAGGGCAAGCGAATTGTGATTATTGATGATTCGCTGGTGCGAGGCACGACAAGTTACAAAATTGTGAGGGCATTGCGAGAAGCCGGGGCGAAGGAAGTTCACATGCGGATTTCTTCACCCCCTGTCACGCATCCCTGTTTCTATGGCATTGATACCGACAACCAGGATCAGCTCATTGCCGCTCAGAAATCTGTTGAGGAAATTGAGCGCAAGATTGGCGTCGATTCTCTAGCTTATCTGAGCTGGGAAGGCATGATGAAGGCAACTCAGCAGGAGCCCAACACTTTCTGCTCGGCTTGCTTTACAGGGAAATATCCGATCGCCATTCCTGAACCAATGCAGCAGACCAAGCTGCGGTTTGAGTCGATTCGTCGGTAACAGAACCACAAAGGCACGAAGGCACAAAGGGTAGAACATCACAGGGACGGGTTTAGCCGGGAGATTGGGTCAAACCCCCAGTTGCAAACCAAATCCGTCCCTTTTGGCCAATTCGCTAAGAACCCACTACCGATCATTTGTTGAAAGCCCCGCAGTGCGGGGCTTTCAACAAATGATCGGGTTTTGGTTTTTGTAGAGTTGATATTAGAGCGATTGAAGGGATCCGGTGACCGCAAGGGCGAGCGCATCAGCGGCATCGTCAGGCTTAGGGATGTCGTTGAGGTGGAGTTCGCGGGCAACGGCTTGCTGGACGGCAAACTTGTCGGCGTTGCCATATCCGGTAAGGGCTTGCTTAACCTGGGCAGGCGTGAACTCAATAGGAATGAGGTTGTGTTGTGCTAGGACGAGCATCACCACACCCCGTGCCTGGGCCACCAGAATGGTATTGCCCATGCGGTAGAAGAAGAATTTTTCGATGACGACCTGGTCGGGCTGCACCAGGCGCAGCAGCTCATGTAGGTCGTCGTAGATGATGGTGAGGCGATCGCCCACGGGGGTCTTCGCGGGAGTTTGGATCACGCCATAGTCCAACGCCGCCATCGGGCTGTCGCGGCTTGGTTCAGCCGGTAGGGCGATCGCCCCAAATCCCAACGTCGCCAACCCTGGATCGAGTCCCAAAATTCGTTTTTCCATGCCCAATGTTTGCCAGAAGGGGGCGTGTAGAAATGGGGCAGATGGCGTTAGGCCGCATCTTCGGTTGCAATGCCAAAGACCTCACCAAAGACTTTTTCCACTTTGTAGCCGGAGTCAATGGATTCCAGTGGGTCTTTCCGCAAGCGGTGACGCAGGCACAACACCGCCACCCGGCGAATGTCATCCACAGTCACCTCGGTGCGCCCTTCAAACGCCGTTAATGCCCGTGCGGCTCGGTTGATCACAATGTCACCCCGCAATCCATCCACATCCAGTTCTGCGCAAACTTGGGAAATTTTGACTCGCAGGTCATGGTCGATGTTGACAGACTTGAGCCGCTCCTGTGCCTCCACGATCTTTTCCTGGAGCGCGCCTTGCTGATCTTGATACTTCGTCAGAAAATCCTGCGGTTCCTGGTCAAACTCGGTGCGCTGTTCCACGATTTGTACCCGCAGCTCTGGGGTTTTGACGGTGCGGATTTCGGCATGCATGCCAAAGCGATCGAGCAGTTGAGGGCGCAATTCCCCTTCTTCTGGGTTGCCCGAGCCAACCAACACAAAGCGGGCGGGGTGGCGAATCGAAATCCCTTCCCGTTCGACGGTATTCCAGCCAGACGCTGCCGAATCCAACAGTACATCGACCAGGTGATCGTCCAGCAGGTTCACCTCGTCCACGTAGAGGATGCCACGATTGGCCTTTGCCAGCAGTCCCGGTTCAAATGCTTTGACCCCTTCCGACAGAGCTTTTTCAATATCAATCGTGCCGCAAACCCGATCCTCGGTTGCGCCGAGGGGGAGGTCGACCATTTGTACCTTGCGCTTGGCAACGGGAATTTGCTCGTCCGCTTCCAGCCGCTGCCGGATCTCATCGCTCATCAACTCGGCATCGATGGGAGAGCTGCTAAAGGGGTCGTCAGCCACGACTTCGATTTCGGGAAGCAGGTCTGCCAGAGCACGGATGGTGGTGGATTTTCCGGTGCCGCGATCGCCCATGATCATGACGCCGCCAATTTTGGGATCAATCACATTCAACAACAACGCCAGCTTCATTTCTTCCTGCCCCACAATTGCCGTGAAGGGAAACACAGCCCGACGGGTCTTAGGGGCAGAAGCAGCGCCAGTGACAGTGGACGCGTTTTGCACAAGTGCGGAGGCAGTGGAAGTCACGAAGTTACCTACATTACGAACCTTAACAGCATTTTTCATTGTGCCACACCCGTTGGCACAGGATGGGAGGGGATGGGAAAAAGCTAGAGATTTTCCTGGTTCTTGGCCGATTGATATTAGACCTGCCGAGTCCGGAGCAACTCGGCATAGGCAGTAGCCGTATCTTTCATCCGTTGATACTCTGCCCGAATCAGCTTGTACTGATGATCAATATTTGAATTTCCATCCGGTAGCAAGTCTGGACTGTAACCTACGATTTTGTTGCCTATCAAGGCTTCTCTAATAAAACGAACATAGACACTCTCTAGGTCTTCGGCCTTATCCAATAAGTTTTCAACTTGAAATAAAGCGCGTTCATAGATGTCTTGTTGGCTGGCATAAAAATTCGACGTCGCCACCAAATTAAGCAAGTCACTAATTTTTTGCCGCTGCTCTCTTAAGCTGAGAATCTCTGGCTCAAGCTGAAGGTGCTCTTTGACCAGAGCTGCTAGTTCCTGAGCCGCTCTGAGCTTTTGGGGACTGGTTTTCTCTAAAGCTGGCAAATGAATGGATGGAAGATTATGCCAGGAATAAATATATTGAACATCCCCATGCGAGGTTAGCTTCGGGAAAACAACACGAACCCGTTGATTGTCACTGATTTCATAAAATATGCCCAGTTTGCCCAGTGGCAGGTCTGAGTAGCGCGTATCAGCCCCATCCACTTCTAAAACAACAGAATTTTTGATTTGTTTAATTTTCTGGGCTCGGCTTAAAACAAACCAATATACTCCACCCAAAGCAATAAGAATCAGTAGTATCCCTGTGAGCATAAGAGTTGGCTATGGGATTTGAACAACTATCAGTAAACACAAACGACCTAGAAGTATCTCAAACTTAAACGGTCTCAAAATAACTTTAGCGATTGACCGTCAATTTGTCCGGGGCCAAGGCATCACTGAATCATTCCCTTGATCAGCGGCAACCCCAAATGAGGTATTGCTGCTTGAGGGGATGATTTTTTCTGAGAAGGTGCGTAAGTTGGCAGGTGCAATTAAACCTAAAACCCTAAAAACCTGTGCCGCCCGCGCTGCGGGCGGCACAGGTTTTTAGGGTCTGGTTTTTCATCATGCCGAGCTACTTAGTACGCACCTTCTCAGAAAAAATCATCCTTGGATTCTGCCCCCCAAATGATGCATAGGTTTGCAGAATAAGTCGCAGATCGGAGGTGTAAGATCCAAAGCGAGTATACGAACCAAGGATGGAACAATGGCAGAGGCAATTCCGGTCGTCGTTGTTGGGGCGGCAGGCAAGATGGGGCGCGAAGTCGTCAAGGTGGTATCCCAAGCGGCGGACATGAACCTGGTGGGCGCAGTAGAGCGCGACCCCGAGATGGAAGGGCAGGATATCGGTGAGGTGGCGGGCTATGGTGAGCTGGAAGTGCCGCTTACCACTGACCTGCAAGCCACGCTAGTGATGGCAACCCAGGAACGCGGGAATCCGGTGATGGTGGACTTTACCCATCCTGATTTTGTGTATGAGAACACACGAGCGGCGATCGCCTATGGCGTCCGTCCTGTTATCGGCACAACCGGGCTGAGCAATGAGCAAATTCAAGACCTGGCCGATTTTGCCGACAAAGCCAGCATGGGCGGGGCAATTATCCCCAACTTTTCCATCGGTGTCATCCTGATGCAGCAAGCCGCCGTACAAGCCAGCCGCTACTTCGACCATGTCGAGATCATTGAGCTGCACCACAACCAGAAGGCCGATGCCCCCAGTGGAACAGCCGTCAAAACCGCCGAACTGCTGGGCGAATTTGGCAAACCCTACAATCCCCCTAGTGTTGAGGAAACCGAGAAGATGGCAGGGGCACGGGGCAGTCAAACCCAGGACGGCATTCGCATCCACAGCGTCCGGCTCCCTGGACTACTGGCGCACCAGGAAATTATCTTCGGAGCGCCCGGCCAGCTGTATACCCTGCGCCACGATACGAGCGATCGCGCCTCCTTCATGCCCGGTGTGCTGCTGGCTATCCGCAAGGTTGTGGAGATCAAGAACCTGGTATATGGCTTAGAACATTTGCTGTAAGACGAATTGAGTCCTCTCAGGGTTAATATCGAATCCGGTTCAATAGCCGTAAAACCCAACTATCGTTTGTACCCGCTGCAAAGCAGCGGGTACAAACGATAGTTGGGTTTTTCAACTGGATTTGACAGGACATATTTTGTTGAGGGTGTGGCCGTGACACGGCCACACCCTCAACAAAATTAATAAGCGTTTGGGATGCAGCATCGCTGATTGCAGAGATGATTTTGCGTCCCCGAAATGCGCTTAAAGGGGGTCGCCATTGGAGGAGAGGTAACCGTTATCAATCAGGAAGGCACGGAGCGCATTGGGAAAGTCGGAATGGCTACCCGCCACTTCTCCTTCGTCGTTGTAGATATTCAATCCCCAGTCACTATTGCGGTCATAGCGAGCCAGCATCAAGTCCCAGCCTTCTTCGTACTCACCGAGCAGAATTTTCTGTGCCACATAACCTGCCAAGACGCCGTTGATCTCGTAGTCGCCTCCCTCTATGCGCTGAATGGCTTGGTACATATCCCATGCTTGGCTGCGGAGGTGCTCAGGAAACTGACGGGTGGTTTCGACGAGGTCACCATTTTGGAAGGTGTAAATCTGAGACGGCGGAAATGACCCGGCATAACTGCTGAAGGTGTAGAGAAAGCGGTTATCGTACCCAATAAACTCCGCTGCCCCGTCGCCATTCAAATCTTCAAAGACACCGCCGCTACCATCACGCATCCCTGTTTCGGCAACAGCAAACCCATCGCCGACCCAACTGTAGATTTCGTGGGTCGTGCAGCAGTGAGCGCCACCGGAGAAGGTTTCGACAATCACTTCTGCATTGCCGTCGCTGTCGAGGTCTTGAAGCGCGATCGCCCCAACAATGCCAAATTCCCTACTCCCCTCAGCCCAAGACGCCCCATCGTAGAAAATTTCGTAGTTGACTTCACCAAACCAACTGCCATCTTCGCCGGGTTCATAGTTCACTTCGACCCGAATATTGCCGTCTTCCAGGGTTTCCTGAATCGGGTCTTCGCCACCAATTTCAACCTGAGTTTGGGCATCCGCTTGAGGGGCGATCGCCAGTAAACCCACAACGACCGCAGCAGAGAGACACCATTTCATACCTCAAACCTCCAACATGCCAGAAAACCATTTGACTCTATTCTTCGCTGGCAAATTGGATTGATCTGGAATTCTTAACCATCTTTTATTGGCAGGACTCACGCAGACGTTGCGGAATCGCGACTGAATTAGGCAGGCTGGGTAATGATTTTAAGATCGACTCGATCGGTTTCGGGTTGCTCCAAACCAATGCGGATATCCGGGCCGAAGAAGCGCTCTAGCTTTTCATGCTTGGCTTGCCAGGTGTCAAAGTTCACATATTCGGAATCAAATTCCAGGATGAGGGCATAGGCTCCGGCGATCGCCTCTTCTCGCACACTCATCAAGATGGGCAGATCATCATCGGTATCACCCAGCTTTAGGGCTTCCAAGGAGCTTTCGAGGTGGGTACTTTGCCCATAGCGATAGCGAGTCACATCCTTGAGCACTTTACTTTGGGTTTCGGTCGCTTGCTGTTCCCGCAAAGCCAAGACATCGCTGGGTGTCTCCTTGGAAAAGGGAACAGGCGGCAGTTCAGCGGCGATGAGCGCCAGCCCACCTAGCAGAATCGGAACGCCGTAGAAGAAGCCAATTAGGTTGAGGGTTGGGCGATCGGTGAAGTAGGCGGCAAAGCCAACTAGGGTCAAAATGCCGCCAACGGTCAACCCGATTTTTCCCAGAGAAAAGCGACCAAACATAAGTAGTTTTTTGTGCGATATATCGTCATGCTAAGACTTACGCCATTGATGCCGTGGGCAGCGTTGATCCTGTGAACAACATCGCACCCACACCATCAACGAATTGAACCCGGATGACAGAAGTTTTGCGCAAGTCCTGCATTCATTATTCCTCATGGATGCAGGTTTGGTAGGATCGAGGCTGTGTCAAATTCCGGTAGAACAAACCATGCTAGACCCGCAAACCTTACGGGAACGATTCAAAATTGTGCAAAGCAAGCGCGAATCCTTGCTGCGCCTCCTAGAGCAACCTGATCTGGGAACCCTGAGAATTGATGTGAACCAAGCGCTAGAAGAGTTGGACGATCTGATCGACGACTTCGATCGCACCTTCCCCGAAAGCCCCTTGTCTGGCAATGGAGGTAACTGACACATGGCAGAGAGCTATACCGCTGAAATACGGCACCAGGGAGAGATTCACACAATCCAGGTGAAAGCAGACCAAACGGTACTCGCGGCGGCACAGGAAGCAGGGCTAGAGCTACCGTTTTCCTGCAGTGCTGGAGTCTGTACCACTTGCGCCGCCCAACTGCTGTCGGGCAAAGTCGACCAGAGCGAAGGCATGGGCATCAGTCCCGAGTTGCAAGAACAGGGCTATGCACTGCTCTGCGTAGCACTCCCCCAATCTGACTTGGTGCTAGAGACGGAGAAAGAAGATGCCGTGTATGAGTATCAGTTTGGGCAGCCCAGCAAGAAGTAAGGCGATTTCCAGCCAAACCCGCTCCTACCTGTAGGAGCGGGTTTCACCAAAGCGCTGGGGCTCAACCGATAACTGACGACCAAACTCGACCCCTCAGAGATACAGGACTTACGCAAAGCTTGCGTCATCCTGAGTAAATTTGTTGATGTTGTGGCCGCGACGCGGCCACAACATCAACAAAATGCGTAAGTCCAGAGAGATTCATTTCCCTTCCTCTTAGGAGCATTCATTGACAGCGCCCCGCAAGGCAAACCATATGGCAAAAAGTGAGACCCTATGCTGACCCAGTTCGTTTCCCTGTCGGTGCCGCTTCAGCCCACCCCTGCGGCAATGGAGCGGGCGATCGCCCAAAGCCTGCAGGCTTATGGTGAGCCATTGCGCTGGGCGATTACGGCAGTGGATGTGGAATCCCAAACGGCAGCGATCGAAGCGGTGGTAACGGTGACGACGAGGATAGCATGACGCAGGTTTCCCCCACTCCCTACACCGTGGTGGTGATTGTACCAACCGGCGTTGGTGCAGCCATTGGCGGCTACGCGGGCGATGCGTTGCCCGTGGTCAGGGCGATCGCCCAGGTTGCCGATCGCGTCATCACCCATCCCAATGTGTTGAATGGGGCAAATCTCTACTGGCCACTGCCCAACGTTAGCTATGTCGAAGGCTATGGGCTGGATCAGTTTGCTGCCGGACAGTGGGGGTTGCGTCCGGTACACCGCAACAGGATTGGGCTGCTGCTGGATCAAGGGATTGAGCCGGAGTTGCGCGATCGCCACCTGCAGGCCGCCGATGCTACCCGCGCCACATTGGGTTTAGAGATTGCCGATTATATAGTCACCGATGCGCCCCTGGGGGTAGAGTTGCGCACCGCTGCATCCGGCGCGACCTGGGGCACCATCCGCCAGCCCGACAGCTTGCTGCGGGGGGCAGAAACCCTGATTAAGCAGTTGGGGGTGGAGGCGATCGCCGTTGTGGCTCGTTTCCCTGATGACCTAGACAGTCCGGCGCTGGCCGCCTATCGCCAAGGTAAGGGGGTCGATCCGCTGGCCGGAGCCGAAGCCGTGGTCAGTCATCTGATTGTGCGGCAGTTCCAGGTGCCCTGCGCCCATGCCCCAGCGCTCTCGCCATTACCCCTCGACCCAACCATCTCTCCCCGCTCCGCCGCAGAAGAACTAGGGTATACGTTTCTCCCCTGTGTGCTGGCAGGCTTGAGTCGTGCTCCCCACTTCATTCCTCTGTCGTCACTGCCGTTGCAACCATCCAGTTCTCCACAGGCCACTGATATTTGGACGAACCAGGTGGATGCGGTCATCGTCCCGGCGACCGCTTGCGGCGGGTCAGCGGTGCTCAGTTTTGCCCAATCCTCGACGGCGCTGATTACGGTGCAGGAAAACACAACGCGAATGCAGGTTCCGGCAGAGGCGCTGGGTTTGGAGGCGATCGCCGTCTCTTCCTACCTAGAAGCGATCGGCGTGTTGGCAGCCCATCGAGCCGGAATCAGCCCGACCGCCCTTTCCACAAACCTGAGCCCTCTGCAACCGCACAAGGGTTAAACAGGGTTAAGACTTGTCCCGAATTGTTGCATGGAGTGATAGCCTGAAGGCGATCGCTGCTGAAAACGTTCGCCAGAAACATTGTGCTTAGGAAAGGGGTGGGCTATCTGCTCATTTCCTCCCATGGAAGGAGAAAAACGGCATGGGCGATCGCTAGCTTCTCAAAGCTTTCTCAAATATTTCGCTACACGCTGTTCCGTTTGGATCTGCTCTTTCACCGTGTCTGACCATTCTTCCCCTGAACCGACGGGTTCTTTCGATCGCACCCAACTCCTCGCTGCAATGGGGATAACGGCAGTGGTGCTCTTGGTCGCGTCTCGCCTGTGGTTGTTGTTCGACAATGTGCACCCCTTACCAGTCCAGGTGACCCCCGAAGCGATCGCCCTGGGGTTGGGCTTAGGCGGGCTGATCTCCCTCGCCAGCGAGACCATCTATCGCGCCTCAAAAACCTATCGGGCCAGTGCCGATGCCTACCTGCAAATGGTGCTCCAGCCCCTGCGATGGCTCGATCTTCTATGGTTGGGCTTCTTGCCAGGGATGAGTGAAGAACTGCTATTCCGTGGCGTCATGCTACCGGCTATTGGGCTGAACTGGTTCGGGATTCTTATTTCTAGCCTCTGCTTTGGGGTGCTGCACTTCTTTGGGGGACGGTATTGGAGCTACGTCCTATGGGCAACGATTATCGGCGCAGCGCTGGCCATCAGCGCTGTGGTTTCCCAAAATCTCTTGATTCCAGTGATTGCCCATGTCACGACCAATATTCTTTCCAGTGCCCTATGGAAATGGCGCAACACCGAACATCCGTAGTCAGGAATATCCGTAGTCAAGGGCTGGCGTAACGTCCAAATATAGCGGTGTGCAACCGCATTAAGCACAGCAACGGTTGTGTGGGGCGCGGCGCACCCCACACAACCGTACTTAAACTAACGCGCATAGCGCTATATGATTTGCGCCCGCTGCTTGGCAGCGGGCGCAAATCATATTTGGCTTATTCAACTGGATTGGCTATTACTGAGTCGCTTGATTCTCTAAGGGAGAATTGCCACTGGCCGTGAAGATGAGTTGTTGCACTGTGCCACGATCGCCCATCAGCGTCGCAGGTTGATTGTTATATTCCACCAAAACGCCGCCTGCATTGCCCGCCCGGATTTGTACCTCTTCATTGGCGGTCCAAGTACGCTGCGTGCCTTCGCTGAGCATACCTTCAAATTCGGTTTCGCCATCGACAATCACCCGCATCCAGGATTGTTCTTGCATCGTTACCTCGACCTGAACAGGCATCGCTGGGGGTTCTGGGGATGCAGGAGCCTCAGGACTCGCCGCTGGAGCCGCAGGGCTGGGCAAGTCAGGGGAGGGCACCGCCGATGGGGAAGGCGCAGTCGCCGTTGTCCGAATTGGGCCACGCGTCAGGAGGTAGGACAAGCCTGCGATCGCCGCCATGATCACCGCGATATACAGCGCATACAGGTGATAGGGACGCAACTGGCGAGAGGATACATCACTCCAGCTCTGGGGCTGGATGTTGGCTTCTCGTTTGACCGGAAATGCTTGGGCAACCGCCTCGGCATCTAACCCTAGTTCTCGGGCATAGCGCTTGATAAAGCCACGCACATAGATCGGTTCTGGCAGATGTTCCAGCTTCCCTTGTTCAATCGCACGCAGGATGCGAGGTTGAATCATTGTTTTGGTCGCAACATGTTCAATCGTGAGAAGGCTTTCCTCACGCACCTGGTGCAGATAAGCTCCAATTTGCATCAACTGATCGACCTGTTGCTGCTCAAACGGAGAAGTCGGATCACTCATTACCCTAGTCACTCTAAATCTCCTCGGCAAATCCCCCGAATCTGGCGCGATCTCATAAACGATGCGGCAAACACAAGATTGTAGAAATGTAATAGTGCCTTACAAGAACTAACATTATCGTAAGATAGCCGTTCCGGGAATGCGGTTTAAGGATTCCGATGAAACGAACACTTTGTAGCAATTCTTTAGATAGTTGAGAGCGCCGACTTGAGGTATTGCACTTCGGAAGGCAGAAGCGATCGCACCTCCCCCTCAGATAAGTCACCTAGCTGGATAGAGCCGATGGCGACCCGATGCAGGGTAATGACGGGATGCCCGAGCTGCTCTGCGATTCGGCGAATCTGGCGATTGCGCCCCTCCCGCAATACAATTCGTAGCTCCGTGCGATCGGCCTGCGGTGTCTCGACCGCAACCTCGGCAGGGCGGGTTTTCCGCCCCTCTAGCATGACCCCGTTGCGCCACTGGGCCAAATGCTGAGGGCTCGGCTGCCCCTCCACCCAGACCCGATAGGTCTTGGGGACATCGTGGGACGGATGGGTAAGGGCAAAGGTCAGGTCACCGTCGTTGGTGAGCAGCAAGGCCCCAGTGGAGTCCGCATCTAGCCGTCCCACAGGATGCAGCCCTGTTCGCTGCGCCACAGGAATCAAATCCAGAACCGTCCGACGACGATGGGTATCGCGGCAGGTGGAAACAACCCCAGCCGGTTTGTGTAGCAATAGATAGTGCAGCGCAGGCCGAGCATCATTTTGGAGGGGTTTGCCATCAATCTCGATGCGATCGCATGTCGGATCGGCCCGTTGTCCAACTTCGGCGGGAGCGCCGTTGACCCACACCCGCCCCGCCGCGATCAGGTCTTCGGCTCCACGCCGCGACGCAACCCCCCACTGCGACAGGATTTTTTGTAACCGTTCTGCCATGTTCTATTCGTCTCGATCCGACTCGTTATCTGGCGGAGGCTTAAGCGTCCGGCGTACAATGACGCGGCAGATGTATCGTCAGGCAGGCTCCACCTGTCTCTGCATAGTTGCAGGCATTGACGTTGCCCCGATGCGCTTCGACGATTTGCTGCACGATCGCCAACCCCAGCCCCGTGCTGCTGCGTCGTTGCCCGTCCCCAGTCGATTGATCGGCATCTTCTTCATGGTCTGGCTTGACGACACAGGCAATCCCCGCATCGGATATCTGTGCCCGTGAGGGATCCGTTTTGTAGAAGCGCTCAAACACAAACGGCAAGTCACTTTCAGGAAAACCCGGCCCGGCATCAATCACTTGCAGGGTCACCCACTCTTCATCCGCACAAGTACAACTTGCTTTATCGGCGTTGTGCGGGTTCGCATCATTGGTGGTTTCGCTCCAGAGCTTCACCTGCACAACGCCCCAGGGTGGGCTGTGTTTGATGCTGTTATCGAGGAGATTGATGAGAACGCGATAGATCCGATGCTGATCCACTTGCACCGGAAGGTGATCGCTTCCCTGATAGTCCAACTGGAGCTGCTTCTTTTGGGATAGGGGTTCTAGACTGATCCAAGCGGCTTGAATCAGGTCAGGTAGGTTCAGGGTTTCGCAGGATAAAACCTGGGGCAATGACCGCTCCAAGTGGGATAGCTCCAGTAAGTCCTGAACCAGAGTACTGAGGCGCGTTGTTTCATTGACCAACCGTTGGATCCAGCCTCGCAGTCCTGGCTCAACGCGATATTCGAGGGTTTCGGCAACCAGGCGAATGGAGGTGAGCGGGGTTTTCAACTCATGGGCGACATCGGACGCCCAGCGATCGCGCTGTTGTTTGAGCGTTTCGGCCTCTTCTCGGCTTTCAAGAAACACCCCGACCTGGTGATTGGGGAGCGGAAAGCCATGGCCACGCATGGGATAACCCATTTGCTGAGAAATTTTGGTGGGATCGGGACTAACGGGGTAGAAGACCCAATCTTGCTGACAGGGCTGTTGGGCATTGCGAGTATGCTCTACCAGCTGATCCAACTCATAGGAGCGCACGATTTCTAACAACAGGCGAATCGAGTCAGCCTCTTCACTCGGTTCGATTTCGAGGAGCGATCGCGCCTGGGCGTTGCACCATACCAACCGATTCTCGTCATCCACCCGCAAAAAGCCAATGGGTGCATTCTCCAGAACGGCACGATAGCCATCCCGCTGTTGTTGCAGGTCATGTTGGACTCGCTGTTGTTGGGTAACGGTGAGGGCAAGCTGAGCCGCACTGGCGGAGGGACTCGCCCTATCCTCGGCAGCGGAAAGCTCTCGATTTAGTTGACGAAACCCGCGCTGAAGGCGCGATCGCTGCCACAGCACGAACCCCAACCCAATGGATAAACCAAGCAAAAACGCTAAAAAAATGGTCACACTACAGGACGCTGAGTCGCCTAAATTTAGGTTCAACCGAAGCGATAGCCAAATCCACGAACCGTTGTTAGATACTCGGGGCGACTGGGATCTAGCTCCAACTTCTCCCGTAACCAGCGAATGTGAACATCCACTGTCTTGCTGTCCCCCATAAAGTCGGGCCCCCACACCCGCTCGATGAGCTGTTCTCGCGACCACACCCGACGCTGGTGGGTCATAAACAATTCTAAAATGCGAAACTCTTTCGGCGAAAGGTTGATCTCTTCTCCCCGTACTGTAACGCGACATTCTTGAGGAAAGAGCGTAATGTCTCGATAGCGGAGTGCCCGATCCTCAGGGGATGTCGGCTCAACATAGCGGTGTCGTCGCAGCAACGCCCGACAGCGGGCAACCAACTCGCGCATCCCAAATGGTTTGGTGAGGTAGTCATCCGCTCCTACCTCCAACCCGACGACGCGATCGGTCTCACTGCCTTTGGCACTCAGCATCAGGATGGGAACGCGATTCCCCTGGTTACGAATCAAACGGCATAAATCCAGCCCGTTTACGTAGGGGAGCATTAAGTCCAGCACGACCAAGTCAATCCCTGGATCCGCTAGACCATTCGTTTCAGCTGGACTACAAACAATCTCCATCGCCGATCGCCCATCGCTAGCGACCAGTACATCGTATCCCTCTTCTCTAAGCGCCAAGGCGATCGTTTCACGGATGACATCTTCATCTTCGACAATAAGCACTCGCCCAATCGTTAGTCCTTGGGGGGAAGGATTGGACGCTTCAAGGGTCAACATGGTACTCACTATCTGTGCCCTAATTTTGTTGAGAGGAAATGACTTTTCAGAAAATCTCAAGAACTCAGAGCTGTCCTGATGAAGGAGCTCTGAAGGCGATACAGCCACAACTTACGCCGTACCGAGTATTGCACTCAAGCTCATCTTATCAAACCGTCTCCCCATTCATAAAAAGCTTCTGGGTTATTTTATGCGATCGCCATTAAACCGACTGTTTCTACATTCTGGCGATCCTCTCTGCTCTTATCCATGCATGGGATTGAAGCCTGGTTTCATACCAAGACAACAACGCTCAGAACGAGACATTGTATTAGAGGTCTTGTGGTGCAAGGGGTTAGGAAAATAGCTGGAGTGGGGGCCGAGCAAATTGGAACGCCATGCACAATTGGTAGACTCAGTCGGCACCTTCGTAAGGCTTCAACAAACCTTTACTTTTGCGGGGCGAGCTGCATTGCATGGGTCAGACTTGTCGGATAGGTTGCCGTTTTCAACAAGTCCAAAAAGGCATAGAGGGCGGGAGAGTGAAGCGCTTCAGCCAGTACTGCCACCCGGACAACCCGCTCTAGCGGAACGGGGAGCGATCGCACCTGAATATCGGGCGGCAGGGGTTCAGCGGCCAGTCGCGCCATGACCGTAATCCCCAAGCCGCGCATCACCATACTGACAATGGTGGAATCTTCTTTGATGTTGTAGGCCGCCTGCAGCGGTTGATGAAGTTGTTCAAAGTGCTGATGAATGAGCAGGAAGCAATAATCATCGACGGTGGGCAAGATCAACGGAAAGCGGCTAAAATCCTCCCAATCAAGAGCTTCTGGGACATTGGCCGTTGGTGGAAACAGCACAATGTACTCATCGCGCAACAGCTCCCAGCATTCAAATTCGTCGGTGGGGGGCAAACAAATAAAACCCAGATCGACCGATCCTTTGACCAGGGCATCTTCTGTACTATCATCTCCACGAAACTCTTGGATCGAGACATTGACGTCTGGGTAGCGAGTGCGAAACTGCGCCAGCAGTTCCGGTAATACATGGGTCGCCACGCTGCGAAAGACCCCAATCCGCAAGTCCCCCCCCCGCAAGCCCCGCGTCAGATTGGCCTCCCGCTCCATTTGCTCTAGGGAGGTCATCATGTTTTGGGCATGGTGTAGGATGCGCTCGCCAACGGGCGTCAGATGGGCACCATGGCGGCCCCGCGAGAAGAGCACAACGCCCATTTCTGCTTCTAGGCTAGCGATCGCATGGCTCACCGCCGATTGGGAAATGCCCAGCCGCAACCCGGCCTCACTGAAGTTTCCGGCTTCAGCAACCGCAATGAGCGATCGCAATTGAGATAGCTTGATTTGTTCGCGCATTGTGCAGAGAATCCCTGAAAGGTGCTTGCAGCATGAATTAGCGGGGTAAAGGATGGCAATATCGGGGAGCTTGCCTCGGTGCTTACCCCAAACGCTACTCCATGAACGCAATAGATGGATGAATATTATTCATAGTAGCGATGTATGAAACCTTTTGAATGTTTAGGGCGAGATTTCTAAAGTAGAAACATCGAGCGACATCAATACTCGTCATTCGCAGCCAACTAATCATTTATTCAGTAGGTTTCACCATGAAAAGCTCAACCTCTATCTGGAATGCTTCCCATTTCATTTCTCCATCTTCCTTCGTCTATCAACGCCCTGTTCGTGTTTCCAAATGGCAAGCAATTCTAAATGGATTCGTTCGCTTCCTGACACCCAATAACGATCCCCGGATTTCCACAGTATCGCAAAACGGCACGCTTGTTTGGAAAGTCTACGATCCGCAAACGCAAGAACGCCTTGTGTTCACTTCTGAATCTGAAGTCCGCACCTGGCTAGAAGCCCGGTACTACACCAATTAGGCTGACCTCTCCTATATCCACTTTCCATCAGAATAGGGCATATAGATGAAGACTGAAAAGGTCAGCAAAATCATGGGGGCATTGTCGGCAATGTCCCCGCTTTTTCGATCAAAAAATTGCTATTAAAAATTTCCTTAAAGACTGTATTTCTCAATCTAAAAACCATCACATAAAAGCTAAAAAATACGCTTATTTCTCAGGCCAACATCTTTACATTTTTTCATCGAATATATTGAAGCATATGTACCACATTAACACGCAGTAATGAGAGCGTTAAGGTTGACCCCAACGCTCTCAAAATCCTTATTTATACTTCTTTTTGAAAAACCGCCTTAGCCTTCCACCACAGCTTTCAGATTTTGTAAGCCCGTTTCATAGCTACTGCCGATCATCATATCCATCGCATAGCTGACATAGGTACTGACGGGCTGTTGCCAGAGCGGAACCCCTTCCCGAGAGTCGAAGTCAAGCGACCAAACAATGCGGGTTTGGCCAGCGTCGGGCTGTAACTCGAAGGTGGCATCAGCATTGCCCTGGTCACCAAACTCCAGATGGGTAGAGAGGTGGCGAGGCGCGTCCAATTCCACGATTTCCTGGGTGCCTGTTCCGACTTGGGGGTCTTCGCTGGCCCAGGCCATGATTTGCCCAATGCCCTTGCCCTCAATGCTCATGGAGGCATTGGGATCAATGTTGGCCCAGGGCGACCAATTCTCCCAGGCATGAAAATCGCTAATCTGAGCGAAAACCACTTCGGGCTCAGCATTGATCAAAATATCGCGCTGCACATGGTTATGGCTGGGTAGCACAAAGCCCAACCCAAAGACCAGCACAACCAAGCCAAACAATGCCCCTGCGATCGCCTTCAAACGAGCCATAATTCCCTCCTAGCAAGTGTTTTATCTCACAACACCCTCACCCAGATTCTACTCACGACTCGATAGCAGGCTTCCAAATCTCAACATCCCCTTAATGCAGACCACCAGATGCCATCCGTGGCTTATGGCGCTACGCGCTTAGGCAAAACCCAATCATTTTTTTGGAAAGCCCCGCGCTGCGGGGCTTTCCAAAAAAATGATTAATCCTAGCCGCAATGCGTAAGGCTATAAAATGCGGGTAGAAAATTTTTCGTGAGTCTCCAATGAGATGGTGGATATGGTGTATCGACCATCCCAGACAAACAAGAAGAAACGTTGTTTCTCAGAACGTTGTTTCTCAGGAATAGGGGAATGGATACCGAAGCTTGGCAAGTCTTTTTGGTGGGATGTGTGGGGGCGATCGCCCCAGAAATTGTGCGGCTCTATAATCTGCGCTTTCAGCCCAATTTGCGCTGGTCGTGGGGCTACATCCTCTTTTCGATCCCCTTTGTGTTGCTGGGAGGCTTTGTGGCGTGGATTTTAGAGCCAAGCAGCAACTACGCTGCCTTCTACAGCGGCATCAGCACCCCCGTCCTGATAACGACGATCGCCAAAAACACCGGACAAGGAATCCCTGCTCCAGACTACGGCGTTGAACAACCCGCTGCACCACCCAATGAGCCGATCTCAAAAGGCGGCAACACAGGCTTCCCGACTGGAGATACAGGGTTTACTCAGCCCGCCCAACCGCGACGGGTCAGTTGGCGTAATTTCTGGAGTGCGCTGTAAACTTACTGTTTCCATTGGTGGAAGAATTTCATCACCCTGAGCGAAGACCATTGCCTTCATCTACTCCAAACAAACCGGATCCAAAATCTAAACTCCAAAATTGCCATGAGTCGCGATGCCCTTGTGGTTGGGATCAATACCTACACCCACCTGCCCAGCTTGAATGCGTCTGCTAACGATGCCGAGGCGATCGCCCAGCACCTCGAAACCCACGGCAACTTTCAGGTAAAGCGGTTGCCGCAGTACACCGATGCGTTTCAAGGGAATGCCCAACGGGTTGCCAGCAACCGCGAGGTTTCTCTAGCGCAACTGCGGCAGGCGTTGGTTGATTTGTTCAAGCCTGGGAGCACGCAAGTGCCGGAAACGGCGTTGCTCTACTTTTCGGGGCATGGGATTCGCGACACGGTGGGCGTGGCGGAGGGCTATCTGGCCACCAGTGATGTGAATCCGCGACAGGAATTTTTTGGGCTGTCCTTACGCTGGCTGCGGCGATTACTGGCAGAGAGCGAGGTGCGGCAGCAGGTGATTTGGCTGGACTGCTGCTACAGTGGCGAGATTCTGAATATGGCGGAAGCCTATCCGGGGGAAGGGCGCGATCGCTGTTTCATTGCGGCCTCGCGGGACTTTGAGGTGGCCTATGAGGAGGTGGGCGGTGCCCGGAGTGTGATGACCGCAGCACTGCTGGAGGGCTTGCAGCCGGGGCGATATGGCGATCGCCCCATCAACAACACCTTGCTGACGGACTATATCAACGAAGCCCTTAAAGGCACAAACCAGCGCTCTGTCTGCTACAACTCCGGGTCGCCCATTCTGCTGACTTCCCCCTGGGTTGATCAAACCCCCGTCATTCCCACCGGGGAATTGACGGACGACTGCCCCTACAAAGGACTCAGCTTTTTTGATTGCAACGATCATGACCCGCAGTATTTCTTTGGTCGGCAGAGTTTGGTGGATAAGCTGATCGATGAGGTGCGGCAGAGTAATTTTGTGGCGATCGTGGGGGCATCGGGCAGCGGCAAATCTTCGGTGTTACGGGCAGGATTGTTGCACCAACTGAAGCTGGGACAACGGCTTCGGGGTAGCGAGGCATGGGACATTCGGCTATTGCTACCCGGAGAGCACCCGCTGCAAAACCTGGCGCAGGTGTTTGTGGATGAATGCGCTATCCGCACCGACCTAGATCAGCAGGATCAGTTGCAAAAAGCTGAACGCATGATTGCCGATGGCGCAGAGGGTTTGCGCCGCTGGGTGCAGGCATCGGACACACCCCGCCTAGTGCTAGTCATTGACCAGTTTGAAGAAGTCTTTACCCTCTGTCAGCAACCCGCCGAGCGGGAACGGTTCTTTGCAATGTTGATGGAGGCACTGGTGGCGCTGCCCACTCAGCTTTGCCTGGTGATTGCCATGCGAGCCGACTTTGTGGGCAAATGCTTCGAGCAAGCCTACAGCGGTTTGGCCGCGCAGGTGCAAGCCCACCTGGTGCCCGTCATCCCCATGACCCGTGACGAACTCACCGAGGCTATCTGTGAACCCGCCCGCCGCGCCCATCTCACCCTAGAAGCTGAACTGGTGCAGCAATTGCTGACGGATGTGGAGCGCTCCCCTGGCAACCTACCCCTATTGCAATACACTCTGACCGAATTGTGGAAACAGCGCCAGGACAACACCCTGCAACTCCGCACCTATGCTCAATTGGGTGGCGTCACCGGAACCCTGGAACAACGCGCCGACACTGTCTATGCCAGCCTCACCCCACGCCAGCAAGCCACTACCCGCCACATCTTCATTAACCTGACCCAACTGGGCGAAGGCACCGAAGACACCCGCCGCCGCGTCCTCCAAAGCAGCCTGGTCAACCCCAAACACCCCGAAGCCACCGTCGCCATCGCCATCAAACGCCTCGCCGACGAAAACCTGATCGTCACCAATGAACTGGTGAGCAAAGCCACCGGGGAACGCCAAGCTGTGGTCGATGTCGCCCACGAAGCCCTGATCCGCCACTGGAAGCAACTCCGCAAGTGGCTGGATGCAAACCGCGATTTGATTCGCCAACAACGTAAAATTGAAACCGCTGCCGAAGAATGGCAGGAGCATGCCCAGAAGCCCGGTTACTTGCTGCAAGGGCTACCGTTGATTGAAGCTAGACAGTTTCAACAAAAATATGCAGATGAGTTTCCACTGTCACTCCTGGCAACCCAGTTTATTCATAAAAGCCGCCGGTATCGCCACATTAATCACCTGAAGACTGCCAGTTGGTTATTGATTCCAGTCTTGCTGATTGGAGGAGTCATTGAATATCAGATTCGAGAACAAGGCGTTAATAACGACTATGGTCGATTAAATAGCACTATTATTCATGAGAGAAGTAAAGCAATACAGGATTTAGTTAGAGGATGTTGGGCAAAGCAATGGTGGTTCCCTTCATATGTTGCTGAACGATTACTTGGCAATTGTCGCTCGCTTGCAAGAGCAACTCTAGATAGAGCTGACCTCCGCGCCGCTGATCTTCGTGCCGCCGACCTCCGCTCCGTTGACTTTAGTGTAGCTGACCTCCATTCCACTGATCTCCGTTATGCTGACCTCCGCTACGCCTCCCTGCGCTACGCCTCCCTGCGCTACGCTGACCTGCGCTACGCTGACCTCCGCGCCGCCACTTTCCGTGCCGCTACCCTCCGCAGCGCCAAGCTCCGCAGCGCTGACCTCCACGACGCTATCTTTTTATCTACAAACTTACAAAATGTAATAGGACTAACAGATAGACAATTGGAGGGAGCATTACTCTGTAACGCTCAACTCCCAGAAAATATCACCTTTGATGCCAATCGCGACTGCGATCGCCTCCCCCTAGTGCTTTTTGAGCGATATCCAGATCAGTTTGAAACCCTTGAAGAGGCCGAGGTTTTTGTTGATAACGCAACGTCTTCCTCTAGTACGCCTCCCTCCTCTCAGCATTCTCCAACTGAAACCCCTCAACCATCTCCCCCATCACCGCCCTCTGGCACACCCCCAGGTGCTCAACCATCTCCCGCTTCCACACTCTCAGTTCCCCCAGGTGCTCAACCATCTCCCCCATCACCGCCCCTTGCCCCATCACCTCCATCATCAGTTCCCCCTTCTCAACCACTCCGTCCCCCTAACATGGATATACCTCCAGGTGCTCAACCATCTCCCCCATCACCGCTCCCTGACACCCCCCCATTAATGTCTCCCCCTAATATGGATATACCCCCAGGTGCTCAACCATCCCCCCCATCACCTCCTTCTTCCCAATACACTCCTCCTTCCCCACCACCTGCGATGCCCCGAAGGCCCGCAGCGGGCACCCGTTAATCCAAACAATCCAAGATTGCCTAGTGGAACACGATAGAGAAGCGATCGCCCTGCACCAATCCTGCCCACCAACTGCAGATTCCGTCTGCCGAAACAACTCAGAAGCCGCCTGCTCAATCGCTAGAAGCAGTGGCAGATATGCATTATGGGGGCGTGACGGGGTGCTCTTGCTTCAAATCGCGCCTGAGCTGTCGCACGGTCGCTAGAATTCGATCAGATTTCTAGACAACTGGAGACACAGCAATGAGATGGCGCGTGATTCTCTTGAAACGGATGCCGAGACAGGTGCTTGGCAGTCTGATGTCCAGAATTGCCAGGTTGTGTGGCGGCCGGGGAAACCGAGGAAGAAGCACTGGCAAATATTCGCGAAGCCATCTCTCTGTATCTCGAACCCAACTTAATCACTTGATCAGGTAATTTTTGTAAAAGCAGATCTTGGTTATTACGATATTCAGCTCAGAGAAAACAGGAAACCTTCTGTCATACCCATGAAAATGGGCATCCATTACAACTTCTGAAACATGGCAATGCGCCCTTGCTGGATTCCCGCATTTTCGGGAATGACGGAGAGTATGAGCTTCACCAAAAAAGGGCTTAATCATCCTTGAACAAATCTCGCTGCATACAAACCCGATTGCCCGGAGACATCCCATGTTCGGCTTCGAGCTGGCGAATGGCGAGCAGGTCGGGGGGCAGCTCATCGAATTCCAGGGTGTGGAAGCCCAGGCGGGTGTAGTAGGGCGCATTCCAGGGGATGGAGCGGAAGGTGGTGAGGGTGAGGGCGATGTAGCCCTGGATCCAGGCGTAGTCGGCGATAGTGACAATCAGGCAGCGACCTAATCCCCGAGGACAATGGTTGGGATGCACATCCATAATCCTCCCTTCGCGACGCCGACCGATTACATTTGTACGTTAATTCCAATTGAGAAATAATCTGCGAACGGTCAGCATAACTCTCGTTCTAGAGCGTTATTACAAAAAACCTGAGTACAGAACAAAAATCAGAGAACTCTTTATTTTGGATAGCACGGGCAGTGCCCGCGCTATCCAAAATAAAGGATTTAGCAAAGTTTTAATTTTTGTCCTGTACCTAGATGAAAGACTTTTAGCGCAATTCTATTTACACGAACTGACATTCATCTTTACATGAACTGACATTCATCTTCGAGCCTTAACTAATTAACCTAACAACAAAGTATGGCTTGACTAGACTATAGTAAGCAGGCTAATACAGTCAGACTCAAAAAGAATCAAGAATAGTAAAAGGATTGATCAATGTCTGTGCTGAAAAGACGTCATGGCTGTCTTACTGCTTGGTTGATTTTTCTGATGATGGTCAATTCGATAGCGGCTTTAGCCATTATTTTGATTATGTACGCCGTTTCTATAGGTAACGAGGAAGTACAACAAGCTGTGTTGGAATATCCTATCTGGGTTCTTCCTGCCATGGTTATTATCTGCATTTTTGATCTTGGCTGTCTTGTTGCTCTATTCAGGTGGAAAGTGTGGGGCTTTTGGGGTTTTTTATTCTCTGGTGTGGTTGCTCTTCCTGTAAATTTAGCCGCAGGAGCCGGCCCTGTAATGGCATTGTGGTCTAGTTTCTCAGGACCTATCTTTCTCGCTTTTGTACTTAATATTGGCAAGAGCAACAAAGGATGGCCACAGCTTGAGTAGTCGAGAGCAATTTACAGGGAAGCTATTTTGATGGGTTTGAGTTGTTAGTCTGCACATGTGTTGTAGACAGCTACTCGGAGAGTGTTTGCCTCGATTGTCTGCGATGCGTATCGGGGTCGAGAGGGTTTGTAGGCGATCGCGCAAAACCTCACCGATTTGGAGAAATTTGTGGGTGTTTATCAAGAGTTCGCCGGAGGCGATCGCACTCTTTCCAAGGTAGGTATGACGGATTATGCCAATAACCTAGAGCAAGAGGATCAGGTTATTGGCTAAGCACAATCAAGCATCCTCAATCAACTCTCGTCGCATACAAACCCGATCGCCCATCGGTAGACCATGCTCTATTTCCGACTGGTAAATCGCCTGCAGGTCGGTAGGCAGCTCATCGGTCTCCAGAGCGCGGAAGCCCAGGCGGGTGTAGTAGGGAGCATTCCAGGAAATGGAGCGGAAGGTGGTGAGGGTGAGGGCGGTGTAGCCCTGGCTTTGGGCGTAGTCGGCAACGGCGGCAATCAGGCGGCGACCCAGGCCGCGACGGCTGTGATTGGGATGCACGTCCAACTCCTGGAGATGGAGACTATTGGCCAGGGGACGGGCGATGGCGAGACCTACGGGAGCATCGGTGGCATCCACCGCTACCCAGGTGAGGTAGTCGGGCTGGTGGGGAAACGAGCGCGTCGCATCATCGCTGCCCACGAGATGGGCGTAGGCCGTCTGCCGAAATAACTCGGAGGCTGCTCGCTCGATGGCAGGCAGCAGCGGCAGATCAGCGAGGCGGGCGGGGCGGATGCGATAGGGTTCCATCGAGACGATATTGCCTCATCCCAACCCTTCCACAATCACCGGATGGAAGAAGAACGCCACCCCGACCACCGCGTAGGTCGCCAGCAGCAAAATTCCCTCAAACCAGTTCGATCGCCCATCGTTGCTAATGGAGTTCGCGATAAACACCGCCACCAGCACCGCCACCAGCTCAAACGGGTTGAAATTCAAATCCATGGGTTGTCCGAGATAAAGTCCGGCCAACACCAGCACCGGGGCAACAAACAGCGCCACCTGCATCGTCGCGCCCATCGCCACCGACACCGACAGATCCATTTTGTTTTTAACCGCCACACTCACCGCAGCAGCATTCTCGGCAGCATTGCCGATGATCGGCAACAAAATCACCCCAGTGAAAAGTTCCGTTAATCCCAATTGAGCCGTCGCTTCTTCCAATGTGCCGACCAACAGTTCCGATTCGATCGCCACAAACACCGTCGCCGTTAGCAACACCGCTATCCACAACACCAGGTTGGGCTTATGTTCGTGCTCTCCCTCGCCTGTTGCCGTTTCTTCTTTCTCTGCAACGCCCGCATCGTAGAGGTAGCGGTGGGTTTTCATGGAAAACAGTAGCGTCGAGGCATAGACCAGAATCAAAATGATGCCGACGAACAACGAAATTTTCTGGAGGATGGGTTCGCCGATGCCATCGGAAGTGAAGTTGACCGCTGCCGGAAGCAGCATCGCTACCACCGCCAGGTTCATGGCCGAGGCATTGGTGCGGGCAACCACCGTGACAAAACTCTGCTCTTTGTAGCGCAACCCGCCCAGGAACATAGATAGCCCCATCACCAGCAAAAGGTTACAGACAATCGACCCGGTCAAACTTGCTTTCACCACGCCAATCAACCCCGCCCGCAAGGCCACCAGCGCAATGATCAGCTCTGCCGCGTTGCCAAAGGTGGCATTCAGCAAGCCGCCTAGGGTGGGGCCGACGACGACAGCGACTTCCTCAGTGGCAGTGCCAATCCAGGCAGCGAGCGGCAATACAGCCAGACAAGCTAGCGCAAACTGCACCAGGGGATCCCATTCCAGATAATGCGCCGTGATGGATGCGGGAACAAACAACAATAAGACGGCAAAGATGATGTTTTTAATAGACATGCGAGATTTGGATAAATGGGTCGGCTAGAAGGCTTGAGGTTGGCATAGCAAAATTATCTGTGGCAGCGTAGCATCTGCCCGATTCGACACCCAGAGTTTGACACCCGGAGCAGGACGACACCAAGAAGCAGGAACCATTACCTCTGCTATTTTGCCTGTAAAGGTTGGGAATGCATGGAAAAATTCGAGATTTTACTGAATTCGATAGAGCGATCGCCCCCTCAGTCCCCAGCTTGATCTAGGAGGGATTGATCTTTCTGTGCGGTGTGCGTAGAAAAATCAATCCTTCAAACACGTCCTCAGCCTTTAGGGATAATCTTTAATCTCCAAATACCCCAAAATAACGAATAACTGACATCCGAGAGAGTGCGGGATTGGGGAAGTTGGGTTAGGATCAATCCCAAACGCTTTACAAAACGAAATA
Source organism: Vacuolonema iberomarrocanum LEGE 07170 (assembly GCA_015207365.1). Classification (GTDB taxonomy): domain Bacteria; phylum Cyanobacteriota; class Cyanobacteriia; order Elainellales; family Elainellaceae; genus Vacuolonema; species Vacuolonema iberomarrocanum. The sequence goes on along the minus strand of JADEXA010000009.1, from coordinate 97,523 downwards.
CTGCACTCATTACCGAACTTATGGCTGTTATTTACCCCCGCAAATTTAAAAGCGCAATGGGTGCGATGAGCGCCCGCGACGTGCTGACTCAGGTGGTGCGCGATCGCGAGATCCACCACATCACCCTCAATCGCTATCGCTTTAGCGAACAGCGTAGTTGCAAAGACCTCACCGACTTGATCGAGCAACTAGATGGCAACCCCGTCGAACTGGTGCGCGACCTATCTCGCCATGTCTCCGACGAAGCCCGTCATGCCATGTGGCTCACAGACTTGCTGGTGGATATCGGTTCCTCCGTTGGCACACCTCCTGGCTCCTCTTACATCGAAGAATTTGAGCGCCTGCTCGACCGGGAACAAGCCACCCCAGAACAAGGTGATGACTTCATCATCTCCTCAATGGCGGCGATCAACGTCACCGAAAAGCGAGGCTGCGAATACTTCTCGGCTCATATCCATGCCCTGAAGCAAGCGCCTCAAACTGAAGAGAATATCAAAATCCGCGAGACCATCGAGCGGATTCTCCCCGAAGAGGCGGGTCATGTCCGCTGGGGCACCCGCTTCCTGGCGAAGATGGCAGAGAAAAGCCCAGAGCACCGGGAAAAGGTGAATCAGGCCAAGTCCAAGTATGCGGCGATCGAACAAGCCGCCTTTGAGAGCGGCATGGACTTCACTGCCGGAGCCGAGCTGCGCCGTGTCAGCAGCTTGCTCGACATCGCCAACACTCTCCCTCTGTGGCAGCGTCCCCAATACCTGGCCGAGCGCTTACCCCAATCCCTGCTGGCTCCCGACCTGCAAATGACCCGCATCGACGTTGCCCAGCGCGCATGGCAGCGGGATCCCCAAGCTTTCATGGAGCGCTTTGTGCCCATGTTCCTCGGTGGTCTGAATCGCCAGCCTGCAGCCCAGGGAGCAGAGAAGAAGGCGTAGGTTCAATTAATTGAACAGTTTGTAGAGCAGGCGTCCGGTTTGGGGGTCTGCTTTTTTCGTGAACCACAAAGGCACAAAGACACAAAGGTAGACTGATGGTTTAGGCGATCGCCACAAACTTCTGAACAAACCCCTCACCACGACCCCGATCACCATCGCCTCCCATCCCCAACCATCTGCGTCCATCCGCGTTCATCCACGTTTATCTGCGTTCCCCCTCAACCATGCCCCACCGCCCGATCTACCTCGACCACCACGCCACCACCCCCGTCGATGAGCGGGTGTTGGACACCATGCTGCCATTTTTCCGGGAACAGTTTGGCAACCCTTCCAGTACTGTCCATGCCTACGGATGGGAAGCAGAAGCAGCAGTGAAGCAAGCGCGGGAAACCCTAGCTGCCACCATCCATGCGGAACCCGAGGAGATCCTGTTCACCAGTGGCGCAACGGAAGCAAACAATTTAGCTATCAAGGGAGTGGCCGAAGCTTATTTGGCCAAAGGACGGCATCTGCTCACCGTCGCAACCGAGCACAGCGCCGTACTCGACCCCTGTGAATACTTGGAGAAGCTAGGGTTTGAAGTCACCCGCTTGCCCGTACAGCCAGATGGCTTGGTCGACGTCGTGCAACTGGAGAAAGCAATTCGTCCAGACACAATCCTGGTATCAGTAATGGCGGCGAACAATGAGATCGGCGTCATTCAACCGCTGGAGGCGATTGGGGACATTTGTCACCAAAAGGGGACGCTGTTTCACACCGACGCGGCTCAGGCGATCGCCAAACTGCCTCTCGATGTCCAGGCTATGAATATCGACCTGCTCTCCATGACGGCGCACAAAGTCTATGGCCCCAAGGGCATCGGAGCGCTGTATGTGCGGCGGCGCAACCCACGGGTGCAGCTTGCCGCCCAACTCCACGGTGGCGGCCAGGAGCGGGGCTTGCGATCGGGAACGCTATACGTGCCCCAGATTGTTGGCTTTGCCAAAGCTGTTGAGTTGGGCTTAGCGAAAATGGCGGCGGACACCAAGCGGTTGGAGCAATTGCGCGATCGCCTCTGGCACATCCTCCAATCCGCTGGCGGCATGCATCTCAACGGACACCCCACCCAGCGCCTTGCCAACAACCTCAATATCAGCATTGAAGGGGTGGATGGACAGGCGCTTTTGCTCAGCATTCAATCCGTCGTAGCCGTATCTTCAGGGTCTGCGTGCAGTTCGACTAAAATTGCGCCCTCTCATGTGCTCAAAGCACTAGGGCACAGTGACGCGTTAGCCTATGCGTCTCTACGCTTTGGGTTGGGGCGGTTCACAACCGCCGAAGAAATCGAGCAGGTCGGGGAAACGGTGAAGGGGGCGATCGCCGCTCTCCGCTCCGCCTAGACTGCCGTTTAGACTGCCGTTGTAATGGGATGCATCAATGCAACAACCTTACTAACAATCAAAACTAACAATCAAACCGATGTCGAGAGAACTGGAACCAACACGACGCCCATTGTTTATCCCGTCAAAACGCCTTGCGTATCTGCTAGTTGGTGGATTGCTGGGACTGGCCGGATGCCAGCCTCAGCTCTGGAATGCTTACAGCAGCCCCGATAATCAGCACTGCCTGGTCGTACGCTCCTATCCCATGCTGGTTGCGCTTCCGGGGCAGGGGAGCGATGCCTCTGGCACGGTGACCCTCTACACCGCCACTGGCGATCGGCTGCATGAAGCCGACCTCGACATGATGCAGCATCTGGGTCAGGTGGAGTGGCAGGGCGATCGCCTCTCGGTTGGTATTGGACTCGATACGGTCAGTTGGCCATTGCCTCAAAAACAAGCGGCAACCCCTGCTCCCGCAGATGGTTGCCACTTGTTCCAACCCTAATTCCAGCTTCAAGCAATCATTTGACAGTGCTTCCTGAGCACTGTCAAATGATTGGGAATGGGGGACCGGATTGAATGTTGATGGTTTGGCAAGTCGCTGGCGTCGATTAGCTGGCGTCGATCAGACAGAGGGCGATCGCCCTTCCCGTTTCCGTAAACAGCTCAGCATCTGCTTTCTAACCGCCTTTGCCCACTGCTCAAAATCATATGAAAACACGATATCGTCCGCGGGCAAAACCTTCTGACTTGTGAGAGCTTGCTTCTCTTGAGCACCCATACCGTTCACCCTGTCAAGATTACATCCAGCCTGGCAGAGATTAAATGATAAAGAAAGCCCGACTATGCAAGAATCGCATCAACTCACTGCATTTATTACATAGGCCAATGCGATGTTCGATCCGAAGTCCAGCTCCGAATCGGGCAATCACATCAAATCCGGTTAAATAGTCGTAAGACCCAACTACCGATTATGTCTACTGCAAAGCAACAGGTACAAACGATAGTTGGGTTCTTCAAACAGTTTGATATTACTGATAATTTACGATCCGGGCAAAGCTATCCGGTTCGAGGCTGGCACCGCCAACTAGTGCGCCATCAATTTCCGGTTGTGCCATGATTTCGTCGACATTCCCCGGTTTCACAGACCCCCCATATTGAATGGGGACATCGCCGTCTTTTAATTGCTTGCGGATCAGACCAATTACGCGATTGGCTTCGAGGGTTTCGCAAGTATCACCCGTCCCGATCGCCCACACCGGCTCGTAGGCAATCACCAATCGGCTTAAATCGACCCCGACCAGCCCCTCATCCAGCTGCTGCAAAATGACGGTTTCCGTTTGATCGGCATCCCGTTGACCCTTGGTTTCACCCACACAAAGAATGGGAATGACCCCTGCGGCCTGGGCAGCCTTGAGCCGCTTGTTGACCGTCTCGTCGGTTTCGCCAAAGTACTGGCGGCGTTCGCTGTGCCCCACCACCACATAGCTCACGCCCATCTCGACGAGCATGGGTGCAGAAACTTCTCCGGTATAAGCGCCTTCCGTTGCCCAATGGACATTCTGCGCAGCTAAGCGTACCCGACTGCCATGCAAATTGCGCGACATGATGCTCAAGTCGGTGAACGGAACACAGAGGATTACCTCGCGCTCCTCTGGGGTTTTCTCTAGATGTGGCATAAACCCATGTAGGAAGTCCTGAGCTTCCGCTTGGGTTTTATACATCTTCCAGTTTCCGGCAATGACCTTTCTACGCACAGCGTCTTAAGAATGGGTTAACAATTGTTGAGTCAACCTACAGTTTACTGGGTAACCGGATCACTGCCAAAAATTTCTGCGTGAAGACCGAAACCCTTTTTAGAATACAAAGAGTGCTGAATAAGCAGGACATTTGTTCTTGAAATTTGTTCTTGAAAATTTTGGCTTGATGCTGTGTCGCCGTGTGGCGTCAGATGAGTCAGGGGCGATCGCCAGGAGGATGAATGGGACGGGTTCCCACGCTGAAATACGACCGGGGCACGCTGCTTTTGCATCCGCCGCCCAGGGGAAAAGCCTGGATTGAGTTTGCCACCTGGGATGACCGAGTGGAGCGCTTTCGGGTTCCAGCGGCACGCTACCGCGCGTTGGTGGAAGCCCTGCGCCAGGAAGAATGCAATTTTCGGGATGAGGCAAAAGGATTCGAAGCCTTGACGCTGAACGCCACCCAGGAGCGGCAACCCTACACCCACCAGCAGGAAGCTCTAGATGCCTGGAAGCAGGCCGGGCGTCAGGGAGTCGTTGTGTTGCCCACCGCATCGGGGAAAACCTACCTGGCGCAGATGGCCATGCAGGCGACCCCACGCCATACGCTAATCACTGTGCCCACGCTGGATTTGATGCATCAGTGGTATGCCCAGTTGTTGACGACCTTTCCCGAGGTGGAAGTGGGATTGCTTGGTGGCGGATCGCGGGACCGATCGCCCATTCTCGTCGCCACCTACGATAGTGCCGCGATCCATGCGGAATCCCTGGGCAATCGCTATGGCTTACTGATTTGCGATGAGTGCCACCATTTGCCCAGCGACTTTAACCGGGCGATCGCCGAATGCTCCATCGCCCCCTACCGGTTGGGGTTGACTGCAACGCCCGATCGCACCGATGGACGGCATCAGGATCTCGACGACCTTCTGGGTGGCGTGGTGTATCACCGCACAGCGGAGGATTTGGCGGGAGCCGCGCTCGCCCCCTATGATATTGTCCCCATTCGGGTGCGCCTGTCCCCGGAGGAGCGCGATCGCTACGAGTCGCTCATCGCCACCCGCAACCAGTTCCTCGAAAAATCTGGCGTATGGCTGGGCAGCCTGGAAGGATGGCAACGGTTTGTGCAATTGAGTGCGCGATCGCAAGCGGGTCGGCGGGCAATGCTGGCTCACCGGGAAGCACGGGCGATCGCCCTCGGCACGGACGGCAAGCTGCGGGTTCTGGCAGAACTGCTGTCCGAGCACTACCCAGAGCGCACGCTGATTTTCACCAACGACAATGCCACCGTCTATCGCATCTCCCGCTCCTTCCTCATCCCCGCCATCACCCACCAGACCCCGGTAAAAGAGCGCCACAGCATCTTGCAAAACTTTCGGGAGGGCACCTACCCCACCCTGGTGGTGTCCCACGTGCTGAACGAGGGGGTGGATGTGCCCGATGCCCGCATCGCCATCCTGCTCTCTGGCAGTGGTTCCACCCGCGAATATATCCAGCGGTTGGGGCGCATTTTGCGGAAGGGCAGCGGCGACAAGCAAGCAATTCTCTACGAAGTGGTAGCCGAAGACACCACCGAAGAAGGCGTCTCCCGCAGGCGACGGGCTGAGACCAAACCCAAACGAGGCGATTCTCCTCCGGAGACACTGCGTGATCGCCAGCTCGATCTAGTTCCCTCGGTTTCCCCTTACGAAAAATTCCTTCACCCCACCCGCAAAGCAGCGGAGCGATCGGGGCAGTACAACGCGACGGCGGATCTATCCGATTCAGAGGCGATCGATGAAGAAGAACCGCCCTTTTAAGACGATGGGTTGATTCCCCGGATGATTTCACCACAGAGACACAAAGGACACGGAGAGACTCTGTGCTCTCTGTGCCTCTGTGGTTCGTTTCCAAAGTTCAAGAGGCTATTTCTGCAAGGGTTTGAGCCAGGTGGTTTTGCAGTAAACCTGGAATCTCGGAGGGGCGGTTTGCCAGAGGGATATTGGCGGCTTTGAAGGCCGCGATTTTGCTTTCGGGGGTGCCGATTGCTTCTTCCCAACCACTGAGGCGCGGGGCAATTACGGCTCCGGCATGGCCCATCGGTTGGTCGCGGGGCACCGTGCGTCCGGCCAGGTAGGCGACAACAGGTTTGTCGATCGCCTCCTGCACATAGCGAGCGGCCACCTCTTCCCCATCGCCCCCAATGCTCCCTATCAGCACGATCGCCTCTGTCTGCTCATCCTCTTCAAGCATTTGCAGCCATTGCTGGAAGGACGAACCGACAACGCGATCGCTCCCAATACTCACTGCGATCGACTGCCCCAAACCGGCCTGAGTCAGTTGCAGGGCGACTTCGTAGGTTAGCGTCCCGCTCCGGCTGATAATGCCGATGTTGCCAGGAGTGTAAAACTCAGCAGGATGCGTTCCCAGGAGCACCTCTCCCGGAATGATGATGCCGGGGCTATCAGAACCCACTATCAGCGTTTCCGCCTGCTCGGCTTTGCGGAGCAGGCGCACCATATCCAGAGGAGGAACACCGCTGCTGATGAGGATGATTTGGCGAATTCCGGCGGCGATCGCCTCCAGCGCCGCATCTAGCACTTCGTAGGGGGGCGAGAAAATCACCGTCGTGTCGATGTCTGTCACCGCTTCTAGCGCATGTTCTACCAAGTCAAACACGGGGATATCACCGACCCTTTCACCCCGGTGTCCGGCTTCGACGCCTGCCACCACCTGGGTGCCGTAGGCTTGCATGAGGGGCGCATAGGTCGCACCCAGGGAATTAGTAATCCCCTGAATCAGAACCTTATTCTCTGCCGTAAATTTGAGTGAACCGTCCATTTCTTCCCTCTTCTAGCACTAGCATCTGACCTATCCAAAATCTAAAATCCAAAATCTAAATGCGTTCGACACGCTCACCCTAAGAGCCAAAAGCCAACATTCAACTCCGCCTCATCGGGCATTGCGGACAACCGCTGGATAGGCGAGGGCAACCGCTTTGGCGATCGCCTCATCCAAATCCTCAAACACATGCAAATTAGAATCGGTGGGGAACTCGACCGCATCCTTTGCCATGCCCGACCAACGCAAAATGATGGGGCAGCGCAATCCATCGCGTCGCTGCAGGAAGGGGGCGATCGCCGCTCCCACCCCATGACGTTCCACCTCACCATAGAGCAGATTGAGGAGCACCACCTTGATGTCGCTCCGGTGCTGAATCGCGTCCAAACCCAATGCAATCCGCTTCTCCAGCGGCAGCGACATCAGCAAGCCATCGCTGCCAACATTCAGCGCAAAAGCCGGAGTGCCCTCAGCCTGCATTACCATGTCGAGCGTCGCCATCACCAACCCGGCCCCATTGCACAGAATGCCGATACTGCCGCCTAACTCCACCAGGCGCATCCCTTCCGGCGTAATCGTTTCCGCCGTTGGCAGGGGCGATGGGGAGACGCTCTGGGGGACGGGGGCAAGCCGATCGGCGGCAAGGTTGGGAACCCGCTCTGCCGTTCCAAAAAACCGTAGTTTTGCCAGTTCTGCATGCCGTCCCAGCGCATCATCGTTGATGGCGACCTTACCATCTAGCGCCATCACCGCCCCATCTTTGCCCACAGCCAGGGGATTAATCTCCACCCAATCCAGGTCACATTGCATGAACAGCCGATACATCCGTTCCACCACATGGCTGACCTGTCGAATCAAGTCTCCCTGCACCCCCATCAGCACACCCAAGCGACGGGCATAGAAGGCAGAGAAGTCTTGATCGACAACCACCTGCTTCATGTGCTGGCTATTCAGTTCCACATTGACCCCCCCCTTGGCGGAACCTAGCAACACGGGGCGTCCTTGGGTCTGATCCAGCACGACGGCTAGATACAATTCCTGGGCTGATGTGTATTTTGCTTCTGCCAGCAATGCCGCAGGTAACTGCCTGTGAATCTGTAGATTAAATAATGTCTGTGCGGCGGCTACCGCATCAATCGTGTTTTCGACAAACCGAATGCCCCCCGCCTTAGCGCGCCCTCCGGCATAGACCTGTGACTTCAACACGATTGGGTAGGGCACGGTGAGGTGCTTGATGTCCTGCGGGCGATCGATCCGCTGGGATGGCAAGACAGGAATGCCGACTTGTCGAAACAGATCTTTAGCTTGATATTCGAGGAGATTCATAGTGGGAAGAGAGGGTGAAAATGCAGAGGATGCAAAACCAATCGTTTGTAGTGCTCGATCGCCATTAAGGCTTGTTTCCATTCATCATTTTGTCGATGCCATAGAAGCGCTGCCAAAAGCGATCGACCCAGCGGGTTGGCAACAGCTTGGTCATGAGAAACACCAGAACATCACCCCCTGTGGCGGCAGTATAGCGGGGGCGCGGATTTTTTGCTGTCAGGGCTTTGATAACAACGGTCGCAACGCGATCGCTCGTCCACATCTGCTTCTCAAGCTGGTCTTCTAGGGTCGCAAAGGTTTCGAACGCAGGCTGGTAGGGGGTTCCCAGCGGGTCGGGCAGATCCGCAATCTGTGCCTTGGCCACATCAGCAAACTCTGTGGCGACGGGACCCGGCTCAATCACAGTAACCGCGATATTGAACGGCTCCAACTCCATACGGAGGGAATCGCTCAGGGCTTCGAGAGCAAACTTGCTGGCGCTATAGGCTCCACCTAGAGGAAAGGCAACCACCCCAGCGATAGAACTGAGGTTGAGGATATGCCCGCCTCCCTGCTCTCGCATCGCTGGAATCAGGGCGCGGCTGAGAGCAACAGGGGCAAAGACATTGACCGCAAACTGGCGCTCGACTGCCGATTGGGGAATCAGTTCAAGAGACCCCATTTGCCCATACCCAGCATTATTTACCAGCACATCTACCCGCCCAAAATGCGCCAGCGCCTTCTCGGTGAGGGCGACCACCTGAGTGGCATCCGTTAGATCCGCAGGGATGGTAAGGACATCGGCTCCTGCCTTTTCGCAGGCTTCGGCGATCGCCTCTAGCCGCTCCTGCCGCCGTGCGGTCAATACCAGCCGAATGCCCGGAAAGCGCTGTGCCAATTGCCGTGCCAGAGCATCTCCAATTCCTGCCGACGCTCCGGTGATCAATACCACCTGTTCGGCCAATACTCCAGGACGAAATCTTGATTGAGAATAGGACATAACCACCCTGCTGACTGCTTCATTGCCAACGCCCCTTCCAAAACCTAAGAAAACCGAAGGGTTTAAAACGCGATTTTCTACTATAACGAGAACCCCTTAACCGATGGTGTCATTTATTTATCTACATGGCTTCGCATCCAGTCCTCAATCTCGCAAAGCCCAGGTGCTGGGCGATCGCTTTGCCGCCCTTAATGTTCCCCTCCATCGCCCCGATCTAAACGCCGACGACTTCTCCCACCTCACCCTCAGTCGCCAAATTGCCCAGGTCGAAGCGCTGCTCCCACCCGCCCCAGAACCAACGATTCTGATTGGCTCAAGCTTTGGTGGCCTGACAGCGGCATGGTTAGGCGATCGCCATCCCCAAATCGAGAAGCTGGTGCTGCTCGCCCCCGCCTTTGGGTTCCTCGACCATTGGTTGCCCAAACTGGGAGAGGCGGCTCTCCAGCACTGGCGCGACACCGGATACTACTCGGTCTACCATTACCGCGACGCCACCCAGATCCCCTTGCACTACGGGTTCATCACCGACAACCAGCGCTACGACGACACCATCCTCCAGCGCCCCGTCCCCACCCTCATCCTCCATGGTCACCACGATGAGGTCATTCCCTTCAACGCCAGCCAAGCCTATGCTGCCACCCGCCCTTGGGTTACCCTCATCCCCCTCGACAGCGACCACACCCTCAGCAATGTCGATGCCGAAATTTGGGCAGCCATCCAGTCCTTTTGTTTCGAGCCCGCTGCGGAAACAGCGCGTGAATAGAGGCAACCGAGTGATGCAGGATCCAAGTATGAATTTTTCCCGAGAAGGGGTGCAGGCACCCCTTCTCGGGAAAAATTCATACCCTCAACCAGCAACGCCGAAACCGGATGCCTATCGTTTCACAGCCGACTGAATAACAGCCAGATTCCAGCGAGGGCCATGACCACGCCAATCACGGCTCGATAGGAAATGCGTTCTCCAGCCCAAACCGCTAGGGGCAGTGCAAATAGCGGGCTAGTAGCACCGAGAGATTGGGCCACTCCCGCTGCTGTAAACTTCAGCGCGGTTTGTTGCAGCCAGATGCCCAGAAAGGTGCTACCAAAGGCGGTAGCTGCAACAATGGCAAAGGTGCGGGGCGATCGCAGCCACTTTAGATCTTCCAGTTCCTCCGACTGCCGTCCCAGCCATAGGAGAATCACCAATACCCCGGCTAGCAAGCGAATCAGAGTGCTCCAGAGGGTACTGATCTCACTATCCAACAGAGCCGCCCGCGACAACACAGCTCCACTGGCCTGACTGAAAGCCGCCACAAGTCCTAACCCAATGCCTCGCCAAATATGGGGCGATCGCACTTTTGTCGCCGATCCCTGCTCCATAACCACCCAAGCAATACCACCAACGGTTAGAAAAATGCCAACCCAGGCGATCGCGTTCAAGGTTTCTTGTAGAAAGAAAAATGCGATCAACGCCGCTAGGGGGGGCGCCAGAGATTCCATCAGTAATGCCCGCCGAGCCCCCAAATTATTGATGCTGCCAAAAAATGCAGTATCGCCGATGCCAATGCCGATCGCCCCACTCAGCATCAGCAACAGCAAAGCCTGTCGCGTTAGAGCCGAAGGATTATCCTGCAACACCCATAGGGTCAGAACCAGCAGGAGGATAGCAAGCACACTTTTGGTGCCATTCAAAATTAGCGGCGACATCCGCCGCCCCAGCTTGAGGTAGACAAAGGACGCGATCGCCCAGATGAGCGCTGCACTGAGAGCCGCAATTTCACCTTTGAACAAAGACAGGAAAGGCAACATAGGGATGGGAATAATAGGTCAACAGCAGACAGCGAAACCAACTCCAGTGCTCTAAAACCAGGAAACAGTTCCTTAATAGTTTGGCCCTGTTACGAATTTCAGTAAACTTGCGAAAGACGCTCTGGGAGGACGTTTCACGCCAGGCTCTCGTATATTCTTGAGATGATTCTGGCGGTTCTCAGCATATTCAAGCAAGCTTCGATCAGACTTCCGAGTCAATATGTTTAAACTGTGAGAGCCGGTTTCGCTCTGCTGAATATTTCTGTCTATCGCGTTTAATAAGAACATATTGAACATTGCGTTGGCATCAGAATGTAAGTTGACATCGGGATAGTGCAATTGTCGGTTACGGCTGTATACGACCTCTTGACCAAGTTGCCCCGTTTGTACACATTACTGAAATGCGGGAGTCCGCCATCATGAATAAGATGCAAAAAGAACTCCGTCGTGCAGCTGTACGATCCTTTATGGAGTCACTCAATGAATTAGAAACGCAACTTGGGTCAGAAGAGGAGCAAACGCCTCCAGACTCTCGCAAAAATCCTTCCCCGTCTAATCCTCCACAATTTGACGTTGGCGATTTTGAAGCCGCCGTAGCCGACATCGAACAAAACACACGCCCTCGATGATGTCGCTATCCAAGCCTGTGTTTCGAGCATTAGGCCGATCCGTGCGATCGCTGCCTTCGCGCTTCGTAAACCAATAAAGCGGCGGCGATCGCCACGTTTAACGACTCGACTCCCGGTGCCAGGGCAATTGTGACCTTCAAATCGGCCTGTTCAATCCAGGTGGGCGATAGGCCCGCCCCTTCGTTCCCCAACAGAAACAGGGTCGGACGGGTCAAATCAACATCCCAATAGCCTGTGTCCGCTGTCGGCAATGTGGCTACCACCTGCATTCCACTGGTACGACATCGTTGGATTTGAGCGATCGGATCAGCAGCAACGCCCATCGGCAACCGAAACCACTGTCCAGCACTGGCCCGCAGCACTTTGGGATGATCAAGATCCACACTGTCGGCGGTGAGCCACAATCCTTCGACCCCCGCTCCCGCCGCTGTACGGATGATCGTGCCGAGGTTGCCGGGATCTTGCAACGTTTCAATCATCATCCCGACATTGACCGGCTCCGTTGGCATTTGAGGCATCTGCCGAGGGGCGGTGGCAATCACACCATCGGGGGTAACCGTCGTGGCGATCGCCTCCAGCACGGCCTCGCTCACCTGTTCTGTGCGGACCGCCTGCGATTGAAGACGTACCCACAGGTCGGGATGGCGATCGCACCAGCGCGGCGTACTACACACAGTATCGAGGGGAAATCCGACCTCACAGGCAACCTCGACCAAATGCGTCCCCTCTAGCAAAAATCGGTTTTGCTCCTGCCGATCGCGCCCCCGCTTCAGCTTGCGAAGCTGCTTAACCAGAGGATTTTGCAGGCTGGTCAGCATAGCAACCGTGGAGAAAGAAGATAATGAGTGCGCGAGCAAGAGCCGATAACTTACCTAACCAGGCTGATACTAACCAGAGGCCAGCTAGCGAGTAATTTGACTTTGATCTCGCTTCTTTACAAAACGATAAGAGATTATTACCCCACTTTGCATAGCGATCGCAGGAAAGGGTATCAATAGAGACATTTTGCTCCTATGAAGCGCGATCGCACACCTACTGAGAGTCAATCCATAAAGCTGGGAAAGCTCTTACCAAAACTAAACGCAAATTATGCGGAACCCGGGACTTGAACCCGGAAGTCTTTGCAGACACTAGAACCTGAATCTAGCGCGTCTACCAATTCCGCCAGTTCCGCTGGGGAATGTGCTTAACGTCACAGTCTCCCATAATTCCTCAAGATCGTCGGAGAGTCAAGCGATCTTGTTCACTTTTTTTCGTGGTTTTCTGAACGCCCATCGAGGATTCGCTTTCTTTGAGCCAGAGGATTTTGAGAAAATCGCGGACAACTCAAAGGTTTCCGGTAGAATCTAAACCGTCATCGGGTGATTCAGGGTGCGTAATCACGGGATTACTAGCTATAAATTCCGGTTATTAGCCCATATTTCTAAGTTTTCGGGAGGACACGCACATTTTTTCGCCAGATCAAGCTCTTAATTCTTCATCTCCCTCAGGAGAAGAGGTTCTACAGATCCAGGGTGGCTATCCTCTCTCGGGAGAGGTTCGTGTCAGTGGTGCCAAAAATTCAGCCTTGGTGGTCATGGCAGGAGCACTGCTTTGTCCAGATGATTGCCGTATTCGCAACGTTCCAAACCTGATGGACGTGATGCGGATGGGGCAGGTGCTCTCGGCCTTGGGAGTCAAGCTCACCCGGCATGGCGACATGTTGGATGTCGATGCACGGCATATTGGGCATTCCACGGCTCCCTACGAATTAGTGAGCCAGTTGCGAGCCAGTTTCTTCATCATTGGGCCACTGTTGGCACGGATGGGTATGGCACGCGTACCGCTGCCGGGTGGCTGCGCCATTGGTGCGCGTCCGGTCGACCTGCATGTGCGGGGGCTTGAAAGCATGGGTGCCCATGTACAAATTGACCAGGGAACCGTGTATGCCAGCATTCCCGGTAGTCGTCGATTGCGCGGTGCTCGCATCTATCTGGACTATCCCAGTGTCGGGGCAACAGAGACCTTGATGATGGCAGCGACGCTGGCCGAGGGTGAAACGGTGCTCGATAATGCAGCCCAAGAACCAGAAGTGGTGGATTTGGCTAACTTCTGCCGAGCTATGGGCGCACGGATTCGAGGAGCGGGTAGCAAAACCATTGTGATTTCTGGTGTTCCCAGAATGCACTCGGTGGACTACTCCATCATTCCTGATCGGATTGAGGTGGGCACGTTTCTGGTCGCCGGGGCGATCGCCCGTTCTGAAATTTCCATCACTCCTGTCATTACCGACCATGTGGCCGCCGTGATTGCAAAATTACAGGCCATTGGAGCGGATATCGTACAAGAATCTCCCAATCGTCTTCGCATTGTTCCTGCGGACATCCATCAAGCCACGGATATCGAAACCCTTCCTTATCCTGGTTTCCCAACCGATATGCAAGCACAGTTCACCGCACTGCTTGCGCTCAGTGAAGGGCACAGCGTCATTACCGAAACCGTTTTTGAAAATCGGCTGCGCCATGTTGCCGAACTACAACGGATGGGCGCCAATATTCGAGTCAAAGGGAACAACGCCATCATTCAAGGGGTTCCCTTCCTGACCGGGGTTCCGGTGAATGCAACTGACCTGCGGGCGTCCGCCGCACTGGTGCTCGCGGGCTTGAGCGCGAAAGGAACCACAACCCTCCACGGACTCCACCACCTGGATCGGGGGTATGACAACCTAGAAGGGAAGCTGCGGAAGTTGGGAGCACGCATTGAACGGGTCACGGATGAGCTAGGAGAAGCATTCCCTACACCTGAACCCGCTAGTCCTTCCCGGTAGTCCAAACCGTTGCAACAACCCTACGCAGTCAATTCGATGGTCTGGCCATCGGTCTGATGGAGCGATCGAATGCATTGAAACAGAATCTGAGCGATCGCCCACTGTTCCCATAAAGGGTTGAATAGCGGGTTTGGGTTGGTATAGCCTTACGCATTCAGATAAGGCAAGATTATTTTCTGAAAGCCCTGTGGTGCGGGGCTTTCAGAAAATAAAAAGGTTTTTGCCTAAGCGCGTAGCGCCATAGCATGAAAGCAGCCCTGGCGATCGCCCACTAGACGACGAATATTCAGGCTATCTGTTGGCTTTGTTTCTGCCCCTCAGAGCAGCACAATGCCATAGCTTTCAGGATGTGCAGAGGGGGTTTTCCAGTTCTTTGCCAGACATCTCTAAAGCTAAGAGCGTATAACTGGGGATCTCTTTGATGCGACCCCGCAGTTGGATGTTGCCAACATATTTACCGAGGAAGCGATCGCCTAGATATTCGTAAGTTTGCTCACTAAACAGGCAGGGTAATGGGAGATCAGCCGGCAAGGTTTTCGTCATTTCCTGCAGCCGCGATGCAATATTGACCGTATCGCCAAAGAGAGAGTAGCTAAGCCGCTGTCGGCTGCCTACGGTACCCACAATCAGAGGCCCTGTGTGAATGCCGATGCCAAAGCGAATCGTGGGCAAACCCGCCGCTTCAAAATCTTGATTGAGGTCTTGGAGTTGTTGATGCATGGAGATAGCGGCACGAACCGCAGCCATCGCATTGGCTCGAATCTGTCCGGGTTCATTCCTGGCAAATGGAACCCCGAAAGCCGCCATGATGGCATCCCCAATGTACTTATCAACCACCCCCCCCTGCGCCATGATGCAGTTGGTCATCACTTCGAAGTAACGATTGAGCCAGGGCAACAACACCTCAGAGGGCAGGGTTTCAGCAATACTGGTAAATCCGCGAATGTCGCAGAAGACAACCGTTGCCGTCAGTTCTTGGGGTTGAATCTGTCCATTCTGCAGCAATTCGTTTTTGTTTTGCCACATGAGCCGTGCCATTTCGGGCGACGCGTTGAGTGCCAGCAAGTTCATCAAGGCATTGCGTTCCCGTTGTTCGACAAACTGAAACGATAGGGCACTGATGAAGGTTGTTGCCAGGGGAGACGCGACGGGCAGCAAGAGATTTCTCGACAGACCCACCAGAGCGATCGCCAAGCCCACAGGCACAACGCCCACCAAGAAGAGCATACGCTGTTGGGGGTTGAGGCGCTGCAGGAGCCAGGTGGTGCCAACGCCTGCCATACCGATCAGAAGTACAGTGAGCCATTGGGGCGTTGGCCGCAAGAAGCGATTGTGGATCAGATTGTCTACCACTGCCGCGTGCAGAAACACCCCAGCCGTCGGAATATCAACATGGAAAGGATTGCGTAGTGGATCAAGGGCCGCAGCGGTAACCCCAACCAACACAATTTTGTTTTGTAGAAGAGATGGGTCAACGCGCCCCTCAACCACATCGACAACGGAAAGAACCGGCAGATCTGTAGGACTAGCGGAATCGGGTTGCGTCGGGCCAATCCAATTGATCCAAGAGGGCTCCCAATTACCCGGTTGTGGCAGCTGAATTGCGCTAACATCCGGCACATCTGTTCCCAATGTGTTCGTCAGATTGGTTTGATACATCTGCAAAAGCGCCACCCCAAAGCTAGGGAATTGCCCTTCATAGAGCCACACCTGGCGACTAATGCCATCGGGGTCAGGATTGTGCTTGATATGCCCTAGCAAAAATGATCCCCGTGCCGGGTCGGCGATCGCCGGGCTGATATCCAGCGCTTGCCCAGCCCCATCATCCCCAACGGCTAAAACCACGTTGCCGCTGAATACAATGCTCTCGGCAAACATTGCATCGTACGTCGTTTCCTCGGTCAAAATCACATCAAAGCCAACAGCTGCGGGCTGGCTGGCAAGGAGAACATCCAGCAATCTGGCATAGCGATCGCGCGTCCAGGGGAACCGACCATAGGCATCCAGGCTGTCCTCATCAATGGCAACCACCACAATTTCGTCGGCCCATTCCATCGGCTGGATGCGGGTTCGTAGTTGCAGCAGCTTGTTGTAGGCAAGGCGCTCCAGCGGATCCCAGGCTCCAATACTGAATAGAGCCAGCCCGACCACACTGGCAGACACCCCCGTTAGCAAGGGATAGCTCGTCCACAATTGTTTCTGTAACCGTCTCAGGATCGGGATCAACCAATTCATATCTGGATCCTTAGTGAACAGAGGTTTATTACGTTTGATCAGTGCCTCAAACAGCGATTAGTTACGATCTGGGTCATCAACCCGCCAGGAAGGAAAACGGTACGTCCGCTCCTCTCCCAGGGGATTTTGAACAGTCAATTCCAAGCGCCGAAGCGGAGGGAGAGAAACGCTCGTACGGAAGTATCCGGTTCGCCGTACTGGCACGTCTTCTCCATTAAACAGAAGTTGATTGGTCGGGTTGATGCGCCCCTCCAAATTAATCTGATCGCCGCGACGAGTCAGGTTGACGACCTGAAGGGCTAATTCGCGATCGAGGGGCTGCGGTTCACTGGGGGGTTCACCCGGACGAATCACCGAGGCAAAATCTGGTTCCACAATTACCCTAACACCCTGGGCACTGGCTTCTACAGCTCCCTCATCCGTGCCAATAGCCGTTCTGCCATCATCGGAGACGATAATGCCAAAGTCAGTCCCACGTACCGCAGCAACGCCGCTGGGGGTATGCAACTCCAACCGAGAAGATGGATTCGTAAATGTCCGTACCTGGATTCGAGCCTGTCCTCGCGGCACATCCAAGATGGTGATCCGTCCACCATCACTGGCGATCGCTAATTGCTGAATCCAAACTTCTGTATTGGCCGCAACGTTGATGGAGCCAATGGCCGTATCCAGTGCAAGGGTTGTGCTGGCCCGATCGGCAGTACTCACTCCATGGCCCGGGGCTTCCAAGCGATCGCCCACCCGTGCCGCCCGACTCCCGCTCCGTTGGTAGGTGACACTGCCCGAAATGCGGCTGACCTCTAGCCATCGCCCACTTGTTTGGGCTGCTGCAATAGAACTGAAACCTGCGCCAAGAAGGAGGGTTGTGGAAACCAGAACCGTCATTGTTCTCGTGAGACTGCGAAGGGGTTGTAATTGAGACACACAACAACCGCCTGCAGCGCTTGACTTTGCGCAACACACGACAGAATTTTTGGTCATTATTTTGTTGGATTTTTTAGTCGTCTAGATTGTCTAGATTCCTGAGTACTTTGAAGTCTGTTGATTGGTAAATACAGATAGCAACGAAGTACAGCGTAAATTAAGCTTTGCAGAATCCTCTTTCATACTTAACAGATTAGGCCAAACTGTGCTGTAGACAGGTGCTTTAAAGCGTAATTTCCAAGGTACTAAGAGATTGATTGTTCTAAATTAAATGTTAGCTATCTGCCCTATCAACAATTGTTTATACGTGATGACCCTGTTGCGAAACACACTAATTCTGTCACCAGACTAATAAGAGAGTGGCGATAAAACACAATGGTTTACCAAAATTTAACTTGATATCTGCTTTTGATAAGTGCAGATGATGCGGCGATCGCTTGAGAACAAACATTTTGAAGCGCTGTTAACGATCCTGCAACCAATCCTGAAGTTCCTGCACTAGCCACAAACATTCCTGGTCAGATAGTCCGCTCCGCAAACGAAGCGATTCATTTTCAGTGCGGACAACAAGTCCATTAGACAAGTTGGACTGTAGCCAGAATACGCCCAAAATATCTTTGCGGAGCAAGAAACGCTTGCGGAATAGAATTCCACAAAATTTACGGCGGATTGAAAGGCGATCGCGCTTCAGACCAATCTCCGTCTTTTGCCCTAACGAAAATCCTAAGACGAGCAGCGTGATGCCACCTGCGAGTGCAAAACCACCCGACAGGCCAAAGTACAAACCAAGAAAAGTACCAACGAAAGTACTCAACAATAGCGTCCAACAACCTATTGCACATCCATAACCCGCAACATTGCCCCCACCGAATATTGGAATCACAATCGATCTGGATGTCAGGTTACGGCGAATTATGATGTCAGAAACTTGAGGTTTTGGAACCCGGCGCAGGGGAGCAGGGGGTTTGGGTAAGGTCTGCTGTTGCAAACTGTCTAGGGCTTCATTAGCTGTAGCAAACCGCTTTTCTTGAATGGGGTCTACTAGCTTTTCAATCCAAGCTCTGAAAAAGGGGGTGACCGCTACGGCCTCAGGCAATTGCAGACGCCCGTTTTGCTGGGGTAGGTCGATAGGCGAAATACCCGATAGGAGATGAATCAGGGTGGCACCCAAAGCATAGAGGTCTGAGGACGGCACGGCTCGTCCCCAAAACTGCTCCAGCGGAGCATAGCCTGAAGACCCCACCACCGTAAAGGTTACGCCTGTGAGGGCTGCCTGGTTTTGTACCGCGCCAAAGTCAATAAGATAGAGCTGATCGTCCTCGCCCCAGATGATGTTGCTGGGTTTAATATCCCGATGCAGAACGGGTGGCTCTTGTTGATGGAGATAGTTCAGAATGTGCAGCAGGCAGAGAGCAATGTGCTGCACATCAGCCTCGGAAAATATATCGCCGCGATGCAGGCGCTCTTGCAGAGAGACACCAGGGATATAATCCTGCACCAGCCCAAACCACAGCACATCCTGCTCGTCTGAGAAGTAATCGTGATAGTTGGGAATCTGAGGATGGTCGAGGGATTGAAGGATTTGGGCTTCTCGCTCAAACAGCTTCAACTCTTCCAGTTGCATTTGTGGATGGAAGGCCAGCAGTTTGAGAATAACGGGCTTGTCGTGGTGATGAGCATCGAGGGCTAACCAGGTTTGGCGACTGGCAGCGGTGTTGCCAAACCGCCGTTGTAGCAGATACCGCTCGCAAATCTGTTGACCAGAGCTGGGCATGGGGCGATCGCCTCACACTAAAACACCAACAAACTCTAGCCTTGCCTATCCGCCGTTCCTACGCTTCATCGGTTTCGTATAAATCGGCCTCAGATGCTTTGAAATCTTCGCTATCCATCGATTCATCTGACTCTCGACGCGCCCCATTAGGGAAAAAGGTTACGCCGTTCTCATCATCATCGTCATACTCATCGATTTCGGCTTCTTCTGCAGACGCGTCTTCAGGGTCACCAACCATGTTTGGGCTAATGAGGGTGATGTCAAACTCATCGGGTGGAACCGTGGAGATAGCATCTCGCTTTAACAAATAGTAGACAGCGTAGACATTCGGGCCAAAAATAATCTTATCTTCGTCCTCCAGGTCATGGGCCTGGAGTTTACGCCCATTGATCAGCAAACCATTTGCACTGGGACGACCTTTTAGATTGCCATCAACGATGCGATAGTAGTAGCTTCCATCTTCGTTGGGCAACTGTACCAATGTGGCATGGCGGCGGGAGACAAACTGAGAAACCAGGCGAATGTCACACTTGGGATCACGTCCGATAGAGTAGATGGAGCCATCCAGCGTGTATTCTCGCCGACCTTTATTGTCTTCGACGATGAGGAGGTGGTTGTGACGAGAGGCAGAAGATGACATGCGGTAATAAGTGGCAGGACGCTAGAGTGAGGAATGGGTAGAGGATTTGATGAATTTCTCCTGATCGTCTAGTTTAGTCGTTCCACACTGGATCGGGCTATGCAATCTTATGATGAATGGCTGGATTGCTCGACTACATCAAACCGGACTCAACGTAGCATAGGGTGCCTCAGAAAAGGCTGTCGAGATCAACAGTTGAGGCGATAACTGAAATGTTCGTAGGCAACTTAGCAACCAGCTGAGGGAATCGCGATCGCCCTCACTTTCACCCGAGATGCACGACACCACCTGAGATGAACGACATACTGTACAACAACAGAAGGCATAGTGACTCTACGAGTGTAGGGTACCCACATTTGGCAGCGCTCTTCGCAATAGCAAAGAATTTGTTACAACACTGACGGAACTTAATGCCATCAGTGCCCCGGCCAGGGAAGGGCTGAGCAAAATCCCAGACGAGGGAAGCAACGCCCCAGCCGCAACAGGAATCGCGAGGATGTTGTATCCCAGGGCCCAGAAAAGATTTTGGCGAATGGTGCGGAAGGTGGCGCGGCTGAGGGTAAGCGCCGCAACCACATCAGCTAGGCGATCATGGATCAGTACAATGTCTGCAGTTTCGATAGCAGCATCCGTGCCAGAGTGCAGGGCCAGGCTCACATCAGCCGCCGCCAATGCCGGGGCATCATTGATGCCATCGCCCACCATTCCTACACGCTGACCCTCCCGTTGCCATTGGGTGATAAATTCTGCTTTCTCAGCAGGGGAAACACCCGCCTTCACAGCCGTTTCGGGAAGGTTGAGAGCCTGGGCAATGGCCGCGGCAGTTGACGGGCGATCGCCCGTCAACAACTTCACCGCAATGCCCTGCTTCTCTAAGGTCGCCAGCGCTGTAGCGGCATCGGGGCGCAGCGTATCCATTACAGCAATTAGTCCGATCAGCACCTGGGCTTGCCCGATATAGATGACGGTTTTACCTTCGACCGCCAGAGCTTCGGCTTGGGACTGCGCATCCTCTGGTAACTGGACTCCCTGCTGCTGCAACCAGTTATCTGTTCCTAAGACGACCTGAGTGTCGTTGATCTGGGCAGAAACGCCAAGCCCTGCCGCCGTCTGGAAGTCTTGTGCCGGAAGTCGGGACAGCTCCCGCCGATCGGCTTCTTGCTGGAGGGCGATCGCCAAGGGATGTTGGGTGCCGCTTTCGACCGTGGCCGCCAGTTGCAGCAGTTGCTCTGCGGTTAAATCGTCCGTGAAGGGCAGGCAGTCGGTGACAGTGGGGTGTCCGCTCGTGAGGGTTCCGGTTTTGTCGAATACTAGTGTTTGCAAATTGTGGGCACGTTCCAGTACATCCCCTCCCCGAATCAGTAAGCCCCGTTCGGCTCCAACCCCTGAGCCCACGAGGATGGCTGTCGGAGTTGCCAGTCCTAGTGCGCAGGGGCAGGCAATGACCAGCGTGGCGATCGCCAGTTTCACACTCAGAAGCAACGGCGAAAATTCGGGCGTTGCTATGGCCAAATGTCCGGCATGATGCCCCCAGAAGTGGAGTTGCTCCCCTAGCGCTAGCAGGCGATCGCGCCACAGATGCGTGCCAATGAAATACCAAAACGTGAAGGTTAGGGCAGCAATGGTCAAAACGCCATAGGTGAAGTACCCCGCAATCACATCGGCCAATCTCTGAATCGGTGCTTTTCGCGTCTGCGCCGTTTCTACCAGTTGAATGATTTGTGCCAGGGTGGTGTCTTTACCCGTACGGCTTGTCTGGAGGGCGATCGCCCCGGTCAAATTTAAGGTTCCCGCCGCAACAAGATCCCCCGGCTGTTTCAGAACAGGCGTAGATTCTCCAGTGAGCATGGCCTCATCGATGGTGGTTTGCCCATCAACCACCGCGCCATCAACTGGGATCTTCTCGCCGGGTAAGACGCGCAGCCATTCCCCAACCCGTATTTGCTCAGCCGGAATACTGATGCCCTCCTGCTCACTATTGGGTGCGCTAATCAGCCGTGCCTGGGCTGGTTGGAGCGCTACCAACGCGTTCAGAGAATCCGCCGCCCGACTGCGTGCCCGTTGCTCTAGCGATCGCCCCAACAAAATGACCCCCACCAGCATGACGGGTTCATCAAAAAAGCATTCCCATCCCAACGATGGGAATACGAGCGCGACCAAGCTTGTGCCATAGGCCGTCAGCACCCCTAACCCTACCAAGGTATTCATGTTGGGCAGATTGTGGCGCACACCCTGCCAGCCATCGACCAAAATCGAGCGACCGGGAAACAGCAGTGCCAACGTCGCCAGGGCAGCATGAAAGCCAATGTTGCTTAATCCCGGAACCGCCAAGCCAAAATATTGCAAATGCCCAATGAAGGACAGCACCAGCAGGGCAACCGCGATCGCTAACTGTTGATTGCGCTCCCGTGCTTCCTTACGATGTCGCTCCAGCTTTGCGGCATCACCCGCCGTATTGCTCTCTTGCCCCGACACCCAGCGCACCTGAGCCGGAAAACCCGTTTCGGTCAATTGAGCTGCCATGGCCGTTGGGTCTGCCGTTGGTTCGCATTCCACCAGGGCGGCTTCGGTCACCAAATTCACAGTCGCCGCCACAACCCCCGGTTGCTGCAGTAAGGTCTTTTCCACGGCCCGCACACACCCGGCACATTTCATGCCACCCACATCCAGGGAGAGCGTCTGGTTAGTGGCAACTTGGGGAGGAGCGATCGCCGCATCGGGGGCATCGGGAGTCAGTTGCATAGTCCAACAAAATCTAGGTAGGGCAATAAACCTGAGGGCTGGCCGCGCAGCCAGGTCGCGGCTGTCTTTTCATTGTGCCATCCTCTTTACGGTCACCTACGTTTTGTTGGGTTTGCTCAAGAATTCTCAGATCAAATCCGAGTAGCAGACCCCCAATATATTTTTTGTGAGAGGCTTTTTAGAACAAACCTCTCACAAAAAATATAGCGGTGTGCAACCGCATTAAGCACAGCAACGGTTGTGTGGGGCGCGGCGCGCCCCACACAACCGTACTTAACTAACGCGCATAGCGCTATATAAATGGTTTTCCAGGACTTACGCAAAACTTGCGTAATCCTGAGTAAATTTGTTGATTTTGTGGCCGCGACGCGGCCACAAAATCAACAAATGCGTAAGTCCAGTTTTCTAATGCGGATTTAGTGTGAGTCCAGATCTAGCCTTAAACATTGAGATTAGGACAGACCATTTCTTGAACGCCTCGCGCTGCAAGGCGTTCAAGAAATGCTTGGGGTTTGATTTTCGTAGAGTGAGGATTAATTGTATCTGTTTCGTCGGGTTTGATAGTCGAAGACAACGGAGCGATCGCGCCCCTGCTGCTTGGCCGTGTAAAGGGCATCATCCGCCTGGCGAATGAGCAGGTCTGAGGTAAGGCTAGGACTGGGAATCACGCTACTCACACCCACACTGATCGTGACATATTCACTAACCCCCGAGGCATTGTGAGGAATCTTGAGTTGTCGCACGGCGTCGCATAACCGCTCGGCCACTTGGGCCGCCTCTTGCATGTCGGCATAAGGCAGGATGATGATAAATTCTTCGCCACCGTAGCGGGCGATGAGATCGGCAGGTTGGCGAATGACTTGCTGCGCGACTTCAGTCAACCGGATTAAGCATTCATCTCCTGTCTGGTGTCCATAGGTATCGTTGTACCGTTTGAAAAAATCGACATCAAATAGCAATAAAGACAGAGGATGTTGCTCAATCAACAGGGAATCCCAGGCTTGTTGCAGGCGATCTTCAAAGTGACGACGATTGGCAACCCCTGTGAGGCTATCTGTTTGTGCCAGTTGCTCCAGACGCAAGTTAGCGAGGCGCAGTTCGCGTTCGACGCGTCGGCGATCGCTAATATCTCGCACTAAAAATAGCGCTTCATCATCACCGGAAGGAATAACCCGCACTTCTTCATATTGGAAGCGGCCCCCCACAAAATTTTCCTGTTCATACACCTGAAGTTGCTGGGTCTCCAGGGCCCGATGCATGGCACTCAGTTCGCGCTCCAAAATCTCCGCTGGCAAAACATCTAACAGGTCTTTCCCAACGGGATTGAAATCAGGGGGTAGTAAATCGGTCAGCGTGCTAGTGCGGACATAGCCCAGACAAATACCGTCGCGACGGAGGCGGAACATCAAGTCTGGAATGGCCCTAAGGATAGCGAGATTTTGGGTTTCACTTTGTTTGAGAGCGGCTTCGGTTCGCTTGCGATCGCTAATATCTCGCACCATAACCAGTACCTCATCTTTCGAAATCTTGATGATGCGGCTCTCTTCACAACGCACCTCTCCGTTGATTTCGACCTGATACTCGTCGATTTGAATCTCGTTAGTAGCGATCGCCTGTTGAATTCCCCGTCGTCGTCGCTCGGCAAGGTCAGGCGGAAGCACTTCCGTCAGATGATGGCCCGTCAGGTCGGGCGTCAGGCTAACCGTTCGCACCTCTCCAGAGCTGATGAATTCGATGTATCGCCCGTCTGCTGTCATTCGTAGAAGCAAATCAGGGATAGCCGTCAGAATGGCTCCCAAGGTTGACTCTCGCTGCCGCAACGCCCCTTCTATCTGCAATCTCTCTCGCACCTCCAGTTGTAGCGATTGGGTTCGCTTTTCAACCTCAGCCGTTAGCTCCTGGTTGTAGTCGGTCAACACCTTTTCAGCATCTTTGCGCTGGGTGATGTCTTGAAACGCCACAATGGCATGGGTAACCACGTTGACCTCAGAGTAGATGGGCGTGGCCCGCATCTCTACGGTGATGCGCAGGTTCCCCCGCAAAATTTCCATATCCTCGACAAAGCAGCATTCGCCATTAAGCGCGCGGAAGGCTGGCAAGCGCTCAGCGGGATAAAGCTCGTTGCCGCCTGCCACATAAATCTGATAGCTCGCCGCCATTTTCTCAATGGGAATATCAGAAATATGGTCAACCCCCAGTAACTCCATCGCCTGACGGTTGAAATAAGTAATTTTGCCATTTGGCTGATGAATGGCAATCCCTACAGGAATCGCATTCAAAAAATGCTCAATCTGGGTACGCTCCTGGGTTAAATCCTGATTCAGCGCCTGCAATTCTTCGAGCGATAGCTGCAACTGGTTAGCCATTTCGCGGAAAGAAAACGCAAGCTGACGCACTTCCAAAATCGGCGTTGATGGAATGTCGATTGTGGATTCCCCTCGCGCGAGGCGATTGGCAGAATCTCGCAAGCCTAGAATCGGGCGAGCGATCCAGCGCGTTGTGTAGACGCCAATCGCGATCGCCCCCAACAGCGCCAAACCAGACCAAATGAAGGTCTGGCGCACATTCTCACGCAGCTCCCCCACGAACTCAGTGGCTGGCAGTACGACCACGACCAGCCAGTCCAAACCATACTGATCCTTATAGGGAAACACTTCAACAAAATACCGTTTGGCAAACAATCCAGTGTCTACATGGTCGTGAGTCAACTCGAAGTACTCAACATAGTGCATATGATCAAGCTCTGTCTGCCGTTGTTGCAGTGTCTCGACCACAGCCCGAGTCAGAGGATTGGTGCTGGCATCTGCTTGTAATCGCCGGACGGGTTCCCCTGGCAACTTCAAAAAGGGCGCTTCCAACGTAGAGGTTGCGACCAGATCTCCCGATCGCTCCATAATGAACACTTGCCCTGCCCTCGCAATCTCCAAGCGACTGAGGAAGGTGCTGATCTGGCTTAAGGTAATTTCCGATTCCAGGACTCCGATCAATTGATTATCGACACGAATAGGAGCAACCGCAGAAAATGCCGACTCTGCTATGCCCTGTGCTGGATAGATAGGCGTCCAACTGGGTTGGTCTACCTGCGAACCAACCCGATAGGGAGGAAGCTGCTTGGCATTGTAGGGGGTCAACATCTGCAAGAGCTCTAGGTTGGGCTCTGCGCTAGACGATGCATCGCCCCGCTCACCAGACAACTGATAGCGATAAACCTGGCAGGGGGCAAGCGCATCGCAGCGGGTCAGCGTATAAGCCTCAGTCTGACTGGAAATACCTTGCTCAACGGAAAGATATCTGCCATCCGCGAGGGTCAACCCAACAGAATTTGGCGTTTTGAAGGTTTGAATCTGACGCAGGAAAGGGGGGATATAGCGATCCAGTTGCAACGGAGTGTTGCTATCGGTTGCCAGTAACTCCGCTTCGATAGAGCGCCGATTTAGCGCGATCAATTGGTGGGGGGTTTCCAAAAAAGAGTTGAGGCGATCGCTCACCCGCTCCGAGACCTCCTCCGTCAACTCAAATGCCAATTCTTCGATAGACCGTTGCCCACTACGGTAGGAGAGATAGGCAACCAAACCGACGATGCCAATCACCTGCAAGATGAACGGCAATACCAAAACCGTCTGGATGGGTACGGTTCCGATGGCTTTGCGGAGAGACCTTTCGAGAGATTTCAGCAAGATAAAACGGGACTGAGTGGTAGGGCGATAGTCAGGAAGACAAATTTTTAATGAGGAGAGAAAAATTGGATAGTCAAATGCGGCGTACGCCGAGTTTCAGTTATGCAGAGAAATTCTATCCCTGCAATCTGACCCGCAATTTTCATTAATTAACTAAATAATTCCCAAATTGCCAAGCGTCTGAACCCTAGGAATGCTTAAGTTCTGTAGAGCAAACCAAGTATTCAAAAAAATCGTAGACTGCCTTAGCTTAGATACAGCACCATCCTGTTTGGCCATGCCCATCCCAGACAGAAGGATAGTCAAAAGAGCTGTCCCGCAGTTTAGGATGAACAGGAAGAGGAATGTGCCATGATGAACAAGCCAGAATTACTCGCCCCTGCAAAAAACTTGGAGCGATTGAAAGTTGCAGTCACCTACGGAGCCGATGCGGTTTACGTCGGGGGGGAACGCTATGGCTTGCGGGCAAGGGCAGACAACTTCACCGTAGGAGACCTGCAGGAAGGTGCCACCTTTGCTCACCGCAATGGGGCAAAACTCTACATTACTCTGAATGCGTTTCTGCATGACGAAGATTTTGCAGGATTTGGTGACTACTGCCGCGTCCTAGATGAAATTGGGGTTGATGCGGCGATCGCCTCCGACCTGGGTGTCATCCGCGAAATCCAGCGTCACTCTTCCCTGGATGTTCACCTCTCCACCCAAGCCTCCTGCCTCAATGCTGCTGCCGCTCGGCTCTGGCAGCGCACTGGCGTGAAGCGGTTGATCGTTGGACGCGAACTCACCATCGCCGAGGCCGGAGCTATCCACCGCCAAACAGGCATGGAAGTAGAAATGTTTACCCACGGAGCCATGTGCATGGCCTACTCCGGGCATTGCACCATCTCCAACTTCACGGCTGGACGCGACTCCAATCGGGGCGGCTGCATCCAATCCTGCCGCATCCCCTATTTCCTCAAATCCGATGCCGATTCAACGAACCGAGCCGCATCCGCCGAACCCATTACCTTCATGTCCTCCCGCGACCTCTGGGGGATTGGGCAGGTCGGGGAGTTTTTCCGTCAAGGCATTTGCTCGTTGAAGATAGAGGGACGCATGAAGTCGTCCTTCTACGTGGCGATCGCCACCCGCGTCTACCGCCGTCTGATTGATGCCTATGCCACGGGGCAAGGGGCTGAAGCCCTCTTGGATTGGGCCGCTACCGAGTTGCGATCGCTCCCCAACCGCGACTACTTTCCCGGCTCCCTGGATGCACCGGCGGGACATGACTCCGTCTTCCACAAGCACTACGGCGTCAACCCCGGCACCCACAAATATAGCGGCATGGTGATGGAAACCACCGAGTCGGATGTGGTGTTATACATCATGGAGCCCCTTGCTGTCGGCGACACCCTCGAATTCGTTCCGCCCCAAGGAGAGCCCATCGTTTGGACAGTCAAAGATCTCTACTCTGTGCTCAGTGAACAGCGATCGCGATTCCGCCAAGAAAGCGTCGTCAAACTTCCCCGTGCTACTCTCCCCGACCAAGGGCAAGCCCTAACGCCTTTTACCGCCATCCGCCATGCCCAAGCAGCAGCAACAACCAACCCTGAGTTGTCCGTTGCATCCTAGGCAATCCGTCCTACCTTTGTGACTCCGTGCCGTTGTGGTTCCTTTCAAACGCGACCTGTGCCCTTCAATACCTTTATTTCTTCCATTGCCGACCTCGATCGCTGCACCGCCGCCCCCGATCTCACCGAAGTGCTGATCGAGCCGATGCTGTTGGCACGCCAGGGTCGCGTAGGAGAAAAAGCCGCGCAGGAATTGGCGATCGCCGCTCGTGCTAGAGGGCTACGCCCAGTGTTGGTATGGGATGCGCTCATGCCCCAACAGGCCATGGAGGCCGTCGGGGAACGGCTAAGAACCTGGGATTTCGCGGCCTTCGCAGCCGTGCGGGTCAATGACCTGGGGGCTGCCGCTTGGATGCAGGAGCACCATCCTACCCTGCCCCTGCATCTGATAGCAGAAACCGGAAACCATAACCTGTCGGCGTTACAAGGATGGTGCGAGTTACTGGGACACACCCTGGAACGGCTGATCCTCTCCATCGAACTACCGGAAGCCCAGTTGGTGCAATATTGTCAGGCCCTACCCGTACCCTGCGAAGTCCTGGGGGCAGGTCCTATTCTGCTGTTCTATTCGCCGCGATCGCTCCTTGCCGATCCGCTGCACGCGGAGGATGAGGATGCCACCCATATCGCCGCCACCATTGCCTTTGAGGATCATCCCGATCGCCCCTTCCCAACCGTGGAAACGCCCCATGGTACGCTGATGTTTCTCGACAAGGATCAGTTTATTGGTGATCGTCTAGAAAGCTTGTGGAAAGCAGGCTTAGCGATGGTGCGAATCGACCTGCGCCCTTTCTCCCCTGCGCCCGATGCAGCCCCCAACATTGACAGGATCTGTCAGCAACTCCTCAGTGCCCCTGCTACTCTCCGTCAGCAGTGGCATCGCCCCACCCGCGCTCCTTTCTTCAATGCCAATCGCACGACCGCCCTCATTCCCCGCATGAAAACACGCCGCCTCGACCCCTGGCGCAATCAGGCGATCGCCGAAGTGATTGCAGGCGAGGGCGGCAGTTACGTGGTGTTCCGAGTCCTGCGACCCTTTCACCTAACGCCGGATACCCAGATTCTTCTGCCCACGGGCGATCGCCTGCCATTCCCAGCAAACTGCAACCTCCGCACCCTCCAGGGGGTCCCCACATCCCAGGGAGAAGCCGATCAGCTGCTTTTGACAGATTGGATTAAGAAAGCGGTGACGGGTTCGTTGTTGTTGGCAGGAAGTGAAGAGTGAAATTGGAACACAGATAAACGCACTGGATTTACGCATTTTGTTGATTTTGTGGCCGCGACGCGGCCACAAAATCAACAAAATGCGTAAATCTTGACGCAGAGAGACACAGATGAGGTGAGAGCTACGGGTTAAATCAGAATACTCTCATCTTATAGCGGTGTGCAACCGCATTAAGCACAGCAACGGTTGTGTGGGGCGCGGCGCGCCCCACACAACCGTACTTAATTAACGCGCATAGCGCTATAAAAAATACGCTTCATCTACACTAGTTTATTTGTACTCTATATCCGCATTCATCCGCGTTTATCTACGTTCTATTCATCAACAGGCATCTATGAACTCTCCGAATTCGTCTGATTTTTTACATCCCGAGTTATTTTTGGATCCGACCTGGGATGCCCTGTTTGAACAATCGCCTTATCCGAAGCCATTCGCATTCAACGAGGATGTCGCGCGGGTGTTTGACAACATGGTGTCGCGGTCGATTCCGTTGTATCGGGAGGCGATCGCGGCGGCGGTTCACTGGACACGGGCTTATTACCAACCTGGAACGCGCATCATTGATGTGGGCTGTTCTACAGGGACGTTGTTGGAACTTCTGGGGCGGTTTTTGGCAGAGCCTGCGATACTTGTCGGGGTCGATAACGCTCAGGCGATGCTCGACAAAGCGCAGCAAAAGCTAAACACACTGCCGGCTCATCATCAGGTCGAGTTGGTGTGCGATCGCGCCGAAGCGGTCAGCTTCGAAAATAGCAGCGTCGTTATCCTCAACTACACCCTGCAATTTCTCCCAGTTCATCATCGCCAGCAGGTGCTTAATGCCATCTACTCAGGATTGGTACCCGGTGGTCTGCTATTTCTCAGTGAAAAAGTGAAATCACCCTATCCGCGCTTTCAAGAACAGCTAACCCGCCACTATGAAGCCTTCAAAACCCGTAATGGCTACGCCCAAACTGAAATTGAGCGTAAAAAAGAAGCTTTAGAAAACGTTCTGGTTCCCCTTACAGAAGCGCAGCAAATCGCCATGCTCCACAGGGCTGGATTTAAGCAAGTAGAAATTCTCAGCAAATTTCACAATTTCCTCACCCTGGTTGCAGAAAAAACCTGAGCTCACCCAAACGCGGGTTGATTGAGGGCAGAACTTACGTCAAACTTGCGTAATCCTAGATAAATGCGTTGATTGTGTGGCCGCTTCCACGGCCACACAATCAACAAAATACGTAAGGTTTGGAGCGAGAAACTGAGACACAAGAAACTGAGACAACAGTTAGAGGCACAATGCATAGCTCTACTACGAACATGGGTGTAAAAACCCGGTTGCTAAAGCTAGAGCGTTCTTGTTTCATCATTAACTGGCCGGAGAAAACAGGTTTCTCCCAATACGGAACCCACACCCTAAGATGACGGACACTATGGTCGACGCGATGAATGGCTGGGAAGGAGAGGAAATGGAGCGGGAAGCGATCGCCTTCTGGCCGCCCGATTATTTGGATGAATTCGGGAGCTTGCTCAACTATGTCGCGATTCTGGAAGTACGCGGCGATCGCCAACCTTGGATCTGGAGCGATCGGGTTCAACCTTACCGGGCCGCTGTCCAGTCGGTGTATGAGCTGAAAACAGAGTGGTTTGACGTTTCCGAAGCCGCTATTCGAGTCGGCAAAGCCCATGAGCTGACGCCAAAACAGGCCGAGCAATGGATGGCTGCCCTCAAAACATTCTGCCCATGGAAAAAAGGCCCGTTTGAGCTCTTCGGGATACCCATCGATGCGGAATGGCGATCGGATTTGAAGTGGGAGCGCATTCTGCCCCATATCCAACCCCTGGCACAGCGTAAAGTTGCCGACATCGGCTGCCACAATGGCTACTTCATGTTTCGCATGATCCATGAAAATCCTGAACTGGTTATCGGGTTTGAACCCGTCGCCAAGCATTTTTGGAACTTCCAACTGATTCAAAACCTGATCCAGCAACCCAACCTCTATTTTGAACTGCTGGGCGTGGAACATATTGACCTGTACCCCAATGTCTTCGACACCATTTTTTGCCTGGGCATTCTCTATCACCACGCCGACCCCATCGGCTTACTCCGCAAACTGCGAGAAGCCCTGGAACCTGGAGGCGAGCTGATCATCGACTGCCAGGGGATTCCAGGAGAGGAGGCGATCGCCCTCACCCCCCGCAAGCGCTACGCTCAGGCCAAAGGTATCTGGTTTCTCCCGACCCAATCCTGCTTGGAAACTTGGATAGCCCGAGCAGGCTTCACCGATATCCACTGCTTCTATGCGGAACCTCTCTCCCTTGCCGAACAGCGCCGTACCGCCTGGGCCGATATCGACAGCCTCAAAGAGTTCCTCAACCCCAACGACCTCACTCGCACGATCGAAGGCTATCCTGCACCCTGGCGTTACTATGTCCGTGCCAGCAAATAATCTCAAATCCGGTTGACTAGAACGGATAAATACGGGGCGCTAGCAACACCGTAATGATGCCAAATAGCAGATTGAGCGGGATTCCGATCCGAGCAAAATCTGTGAACTTATAGCCCCCTGGGCCGTAAACCATCAGGTTTGTTTGATAGCCAATGGGAGTGGAAAAGCTGGCAGACGCCGCGATCATGATGCAAATGACAAACGGCATGAAGTTAACGCCAAGCGATTGCGAAATGGACAACGAGATCGGAAACATCAGTGCTGCCGCCGCATTGTTGGTAATCACCTCGGTCATCAGCGTGGTGATGCCATAGATCACCGCTAGGGTAATCCAGGGATTGCCGCCTGCCACCCCAATGAAACTGGAGGCGATCGCCTCGGAAGCCCCCGTTACCTCTAGTGCCTGACTGATCCCTAAGGCCGCACCAATCACCAACAATACCGACCACTCAATACTGCGCATTGCCCGTACAGGCGAGCAGCAGCCTGCGACCACAATGATCATGGCGGCCAGAGTTGCCGCTTTCAACATGCTCAACCATCCAAAGGCTGCAAACAGCACCATGATCAACAGGGCCACGAGGGCAATGGGGGCTTTCTCGTGGCGGGGAGGCTCAGAATCGGGGACCCCACTGGTCAGATAGAAATCGCGGGAGCCGCGTTGGCGCTCCATGAAGTTGGCATGGGCTTCGAGCAACAGCACATCCCCTTGCTGGAGGCGAATATCTCCAATTTTTCCCGGCATCCGCTCACCGTTGCGGGCAACGGCCAGAACGACAGCGTCGTAGCGTGTGCGAAACTGCCCTTCCCGAATCGTCTTGCGAATCAGCGGGCAGGTATTCGAAACGACCGCTTCGATCAGGCATCGCTCAGACCGCGGGCTATCGAGCTTGAACACCTGATCGGTGGCAGGCTGCAAGCCGCGCATCCGGTGCAAATCCACAATCGAATCGACCGCACCCACAAACACTAACTGGTCATACCCCCGCAATACCTCTTTGGGACTGACCGCTGCAAGCACCTGATTGCCCCGCACAATTTCTACCAGATACAACCCTGGCAAATGGCGCAGTCCAGCCGCTTCAATACTTTGACCGACCAGGGAACTATTGGGGGCAACAACCATCTCGACGGTGTACTGTCGCGGATCAACCCCTGCGCTGATGACCGGTTTGCGCATGGGCAGTAACAAGCGAGAAAAGGCGAAGACAAAAATGATTCCAGCGATCGCACAGGGCAGGCCAATCCCCGCAATATCGAACATCCGCATGGGGGGATAGTCGGTATTTGCGACGAGCAAACCATTAACAACCAGATTTGTGGATGTTCCAACGAGGGTGCAGACCCCGCCAAAAATCGCCGCGTAGCTCAGCGGGATCATGTACTTCGAAGGGCTGACCTGGAGCTTGCGACACCAATCATTCACCACAGGAATGAACATCGCAACCACCGGGGTGTTATTGAGAAACGCGCTGAGCCCCATGACGGGAAACATTAGGCGCACCAAGGCGACGAATTCTCGCTTGGGTAGACCCAGTACATGTTGCGAGATCCAGGCAAGTGCCCCGGTTTGCTGCAATCCAGATACAACGATGTAGAGAACACCGACTGTGACCATGCCGCTATTGCTGAAGCCAGATAGGGCCTGATCCGTCTCGAGGATCCCGGTCATAAACAGTAGCGCTAACGCCCCCAAGAACACCATCTCTACGGGGAGAGGCGTCATGGCGTTGAGCAAGAATGCAACGAGCGTTATCGCCAAGGTGAACCAGCCCTGCCAACCCAGGTCGGCCATGGGCAGCGCAGGAAACAATGTGTCGAGTAGGGCGATCGCCACCATTCCTAACAACCCGATAAAGATTAACATCAGCCATACAGTTCGGGGCTTTGAAAACCGACCCCGCTGCGGAAGTTGTTCAGTCCACATGCTTTTTCTGATTGCCTCGCATCTGTTGGGAAGTAACCGCAGTCTTGATTGACGAAGACGTATACCTCAAGACACTTGCATCAGGTTACATTCAATTATTTCTGTCCCATCTCTAGTTTCAGTAAATCCACACAAATTTCCTCTAAGGGAAAAATATATTAAACGCCTTGCGTACCGAAGGAAAATCTCAGGTAACTGAACGAACGGAAGCACCCAGCAACAATCACCATCCCCAAGACTTGGAACATTCTAGAGGATATTGTTAACCCTTCATGATGAGTTGCCGATTTCGAAGCACCAGCCAAAATCCTTCCCAACCTGGCGACGATAGAAGACGAACGCAATCAATGGCGAGGGCATTTACGAGTTAGAGCGTTCTGCCTTGGAAAACTCGAAACCGAACGGCGGCTGAGAAATCAGCCCACTATGACGAGAAATCAGACTTCCCGTGTCTCGGTCAACGACGAGGTTGGAGCCCTTTAGTTCCTAAAATTTAGTTCGTTCCTAAATTGGGGGGCTGCACCAATGCTCTCAACACCCTGGCTGGCCACATTGGTTATACGCCACATTCTTGCGATCATCCCAGCCCACTTTGCTCTGAGACGAACATGATGAAAGCCTGGAGCTAGAACAAAATCAGAATGTGTGTGGCTAGATTACTGTGGCTTCTATTTCCGAATTTCCGGGATCTATCTGTCGGCCAGTAACTCCATATAGTTTTGATGAAGTGTTATTTTTGTTACACCCAAAATCAAGATCTACGAGTTGATAGCAAAGCAGACGATTGCTGGCATGCTGACATTTGGATTCAGCATGTAAGGGACACTCTATATTTCGTGTTGCTATATCAGACCTTCATGGAGTTCACGAAGAATCCGCAACATTAGGCGTTTCGAGTATTACCAGAATTACCGCTAGGTATAGGAAAAACATTCAACCCTTGCTACAACCCTTTATTTTGGGGGCGCGAGCGGTGCCCGCGCCCCCAAAATCAAAGATTTTCTGTTTTTTGTCTTGTCCTCAGGAATTGCCGACCCCTTTGTACTCAATCAGCCCGCTTTTCTGTCCCAACAGCTTGTTGCGGTAGAACTTTAGCTGCCCCAGCATGTTAGGAAACTTTCCGAGAACGCAAAACATCGCATAGAGCGCACTATCGCCAGACGATAGCGCTGTCTGCCGCATGTAGCGATAGATTTTATAGATCATCAAACCATAGCCCAGAAGCAGCAGAAGGCTGATTCCATGAGTCGGGAGAGCAAGGGCGATCGCCACTCCAGGAATCACTAATCCCCACAGCCAATTGCTACGGGTTTCTTTGACCCAATGGCATTCTGGGGGTTGGCCATGGAGGAACGCTCCTTCTGCAAAAGCATGGCCAGCTCGGAGCGATCGCCTCCACCACTGTCCAAAGTGTGTCATCTGGGCATCATGTAGCGTCATTTCGGCATCAAGTCGATAGACCTTCCAGCCCACCTGCCGCAAGCGCACACAGAGTTCGGGCTCCTCCCCAGCAATCAACGCAGGATTGTAGCCCCCAACTTTCTGCAACGCGGCAATCCGCATCATTGCGTCTCCACCGCAGGCCTTCGCTTCGCCTATCGGGGTATCCCATTCGATATCACATAGTTTGTTGTAAATTGTCTGCTCTGGGAAACGCTCCCGCCGTCGCCCACAGACTACGGCCCAGTCGGCATGCTCGGTTAGCGCCTGCTGCGCCCGATCCAACCATCCCTCAACAACTTCGCAATCGCCATCAACAAACTGCACATAGGCCAGCCCAGGACATAGCGTCAGCAACCGCTCCAGCCCAGCATTGCGAGCACGGGCAGCCGTAAAGGGAATAGACAAATCTAACGCGACGACATCCGCTCCTAGAGAACGCGCCATTTCGACACTGCCATCGGTAGAACCAGAGTCCACATATACCACCTGACGCACATTTCCAACGACAGATTCCAGACAGCGACGGAGGCGATCGCCCTCATTCCGCCCAATCGCGATTAGCCCAATCTCGCCCACTGTCCTCTCCTAGCCGGGTGCCGATGAATTCCTCACCAGTGTGCCCCGAACCCCACAAGGATGCACACCCCCTTTACTGGATTTTGAAGTTTGGGCTCTGAGCTTTAAGGAACCACGAAGGCACAAAGACACAAAGGCTGTTATCGCTTCCTATCCGCGTCCATCTGCGTTTATCCGCGTTCCCCTTATCTTTTGCAAAATCCAGGATGGAGGGCGATCGCGCCAACAACGACACCTGATAACCTCGTGCCGCTAGCTCCCGCGCACACCCAGCCTCAATTTTTCCGACTGGCTGCTGTCACAATTGCCACAGGCTTCGCGTTACCCTGAGAGTCAATCTCCGCTTCCATCTCTTCTGCTTCCCCTAGCTGTAATCACAACTTAATAAAGAAAATTTTTTAGAAAGCAGTACAGGGGATCCAATTTGACTTTGTAAAGAGATGTCTTTACTTTTTTCATATGGCGACAAAATCCTCTAAATCCAAGTCTACGTCTCGCAGATCCTCCAAAAAGACCGATTCAACCCGCACCCGGCGGGCGCTCGTCAATCTGCTCAAGCAGGAAGGTGCGATGGATTCTCAAGCACTTGCCGAGCGGTTAGAGGTCTCAGCCATGGCCGTGCGGCAACATCTCTACGCGCTGCAGGAGGAGAAGCTTGTCACCTATGAAGAAGAGCCACGGGCCATGGGACGTCCGGCCAAGCTCTGGCAACTCACCGCCGCCGCCGATCGCCTTTTCCCCGATGGCTATGCCGAACTTACTCTGGGGCTGATTCAGTCGGCAATCGAAGCCTTTGGCGATGAAGGGTTAGAGAAATTGCTGGATGTCCGCACTCGTCATCAGATCGCGGACTACCAAACACGCATTTCACCCCAAAATCCCCTTGCCAAAAAGCTGGAAGCCCTGGCACAACAACGCACCGACGAAGGCTATATGGCCGAGGTGGAAGCGTTAGAGGATGGGTCGTTTTTACTGATTGAAAACCACTGCCCGATTTGTGCGGCAGCCAATGCCTGCACGGGGTTGTGCGATCGCGAACTCCAGATCTTCCAGTCCGTTTTGGGAGAGGAAACTAGCGTAGAACGGACGGAGCATATCGTCGCGGGGGCACGGCGGTGTGTGTATCGAGTCAAGGAAAAAGCTTGATTGATCTGGCAATCCCTATTCCTGGTTGCCGAATGGCGAGGGACGGACATCTCGCCCGGGCGATCGCCAACTCTCGCGCTAGGGTAAGGAGGTACTGTGTCACCCTACCGGCCCATGAAAGTCCCCTTCGTTTCTGAAAAGCAGTTTTGGCAAAAGCTGGCTCGCTTCGCCACAAAAGCCGGACGTGAGGTGGTGGAAAAAGCTCTTACCCTGTATGTCGCCGCCCAACGCCCCGAAACTCCTTTATGGGCAAAATCTATTATCTACTCAGCTCTCGCCTACTTCATCCTACCGACGGACGCTATTCCGGATGTCACCGTCGGCGTTGGCTTTGTCGATGACCTGGGCACATTGGTTGCGGCACTGGGAGCGGTCGCCATGTGTATCACTCCCGAAGTAAAAGCCGAAGCCAAGCAAAAGGTCGAAGATTGGTTCGGCGAAGACAAGCCCTTTGAAGCCGAGGCAGAAACCATCACCGACGAGGGCGTTCGCGTCATCACCATCGAATAGTGCAATGTTGGAATAGAAAACGTCAGATAAGAGGCTCCCAATGGTTCAAGCTTCTACAACGTCCTTAACGCTAGAAAATTTTCTCCAATTACCGGAGACCGAACCTGCCAGCGAATTCATTGATGGGCAAATTGTTCAAAAGCCAATGCCACAGGGAGAACATAGCGCCATTCAAACAGAGCTAGCGCCTTCTATTAATGCGATTGTTAAGCCTCAGAACATTGCACGGGCGTTTACTGAGCTTCGTTGTACGTTTGGTGGGCACTCCATCGTCCCTGATATTTCTGTATTTTTGTGGGAGCGAATTCCACGCCAAGGAAATGGCAGAGTGGCTAACGCCTTTTTAATGGCCCCAGACTGGACCATTGAGATTCTCTCACCTGATCAAAGCCAAACAAAAGTAACCAAAAATATCTTGCACTGCCTCGAAAATGGTAGTCAGATGGGATGGTTGATCGACCCTGATGAACAATCCATCTTCGTGTACTCATCTGACCATCCAACGACTGTCTATGAACAACCCGAAGCTCAGTTGCCTGTTCCAGCGTTTGCGAAGGATTTCAAGCTTAAAGTTGAAGATTTATTCAACTGGTTATTGGCATAGAGGGCTGTAAAGATGAGCGCTATCATCGATCGTCAACGCTCAATCTAGCAAAAATTGAATATAGGGCGAAAATAGCTCTGGCTCTAACAGAAATGAGTCATGGCCCTTATCAGAATGAACGGTGATATAGGCGACATTGATGCCACTATCCTTCAGGGCTTTGACAATATGTAATTGCTCTTCGGGATAGAAGCAAACATCAGAATCCACGCTGAAGATCAAATAGTTTTGGTGGGTGCAGGCAGCAAAGAGTCCTGTGTTTCCATTCTTGAGATAGAACCGCTGCCAGATATCCATAATGCGGAGATAGCTATTGGCATCGAACCGCTCGGCAAACTTTCTTCCCTGGTGATACATGTAGGACTCGATGGGATGGGACATGGAATACACCTGCCCGATTGCCTCTTGATAGGCAATTTCCCGGCGGGCACGATTTTCCATCACCCCAAGGGAAACGAACGTTTTGTGGGAAATCATACGCGCGAGAATGACCCCTTCTTTGGGCGGGTGGCGATCGTAATAGTCGCCGTTGTTGAAATTGGGGTCGTTGCGAATGGCAAGAACTTGCTCAAAATTGTGAACCCGCTGCAAAACCGTAGTCTCCATCCCGGTGGCAATGGGGATTACATTGCGAACGCGATGGGGGCAGCGAACCGCCAGGAGGAGCGCCATCATTCCTCCCAGCGAGCCTCCGATCGCCCCATGCAAACATTCGATACCCAGCGTATCTAGCAATCGCAGCTGACTCCGCACAATATCCCAAGCGCTCACCTGCGGAAAGCGGCTGCCATAGGGTTTTTCCGTTTTGGGATTGATGGAGCGGGGTCCCGTCGAGCCGTAGCAGCTCCCGAGATAGTTGGCGCAAATGATAAAGTAGCGATCGCTATCCAGCGCCCGACCCGGCCCGATAAAATTATCCCACCACCCCATGACGCATTCCTCCGTCCACAACGCTTCCACACCGGGTACGTTGGGGTTGAACCCCGCTGCGTGATGGCTACCGGTGAGGGCATGGAACACCAGAATGGCGTTGCTTGCATCGGCGTTCAAGCTGCCATAGGTCTCGTAGGCCAGTACGGCCTCCTCAAACACCTCCCCCGATTCCAACTCAAAGGGGGCATCCGCTGTCAGGGAGAAAAACTGGGTCTTGATCGGGTCGCTACTCATCAGGCTGGGAAATTGGATGGAAGGCGTTGCTGAAAAGCAGTATGCCTCGAAACGAAGTTTCGAGCATACTGTACCTCTTTCATAACCAGAATCAGCAACCCCGTATGGACAGATAGAACTTACGCATTTGCTACGAAAAAACGAAGAAATTCGATAATTTTTGGGGCGCTCTGCGCCCCAAAAATTATCAAACCATGTAAGTCCTGACAGACCGGGATGCTAGTCCAGAGCTTGCTTCAGGTCATCGATGATATCGTCGGCGTCTTCAATCCCGATCGCCAACCTTACCAGACCCGGCGAAATACCCGCCAGCTCCAGATCCTGCTCCGACAACTGTGAGTGGGTGGTGGAAGCTGGGTGGATCGCCAGACTTTTTGCATCGCCCACATTCGCTAGGTGGGAGAACAATTGTAACCGTTCGATAAAGCGCTTCCCAGCTTCAGCCCCATCTCGAATACCAAACACAACCATTGCCCCAAAGCCATTTTTTAGATAGCGCTTGGCAATGGGATAGGCTTTGTCGGTTTCCAATCCCGGATAGCGCACCCATTCCACCGCGCCATGCTGCACCAGAAACTCGGCCACTTTCATGGCATTTTCGCAGTGGCGCTGCATCCGCAGGTGCAGGGTTTCAATCCCTTGCAGGAACAGCCAAGCATTGTCGGGGGCGATGCAGGCTCCCAGGTTCCGCAAAGGAACGAGTCGCATCCGCAGGGTGTAGGCGATGGGTGCGAGGGGGCCTAGATCATGGGCAAAGCGAAGCCCGTGGTAGCTAGAATCCGGCTCACTCATCAACGGAAACTTGCCCGAGGTCCAGTCAAACTTGCCGGAATCGACCACAATTCCGCCGATGCCAGTGCCATGCCCACCCAGCCATTTGGTGAGAGAATGCACGACGATATCAGCGCCATGCTCCAGCGGGCGCATTAAGTACGGTGTGGTGAAGGTACTGTCGACCACCAAAGGCAAGCCATTTTCGTGGGCGATCGCCCCAATCGCTTCCAGATCTGACACTTCCAATCCCGGATTGCTCACCGTTTCGCAGAACAGCATCTTGGTCTTGTCGGTGATGGCGCTGCGGAAGTTCTCCGGGTTGCGGGGGTCTATCATACGCACAGTGATGCCAAACTGCGGCAGAATGTCTTTGAACATGGTGTAGGTGCCGCCATACAGCGTGTTGGCCGACACCACTTCATCGCCGACCTGGCAAATGTTGATAATGCTATAGAACACGGCACTGGTGCCGGATGACACCGCCAGGGCTGCTGCCCCGCCTTCTAGGGCTGCGACGCGCTTCTCCAGTACATCCTGGGTCGGGTTCATCAACCGCGTGTAGATGTTGCCCAGCTCTTTCAACGCAAACAGGTTAGCGGCATGCTCGGTATCGCGGAAGGTGTAGGAACTGGTGCGATAGATCGGAACGGCACGGGACATCGTGGTGGGATCCGGCTCCTGCCCCGCATGGAGGCACTGGGTCCCGAGTTTGTAGGTCTCACTCATTTCAAACCCTCTCTCTAAGTTGCTCAAAATTTTGCCGAAACGTTCCGGCAGTTCAGAAAGAACATTTATGCAGAATCGTTCAGAACATAGCTCAGAAAGTTTATATCAAGATGTCCGAAATTCAATAGAATCGCGGGTTTCCTTAATTTGTCGCGATCCAACAGAAAATCGATTGGTTAGGTGTTGGAGGGCGGGCGGTGTTTGCCGGGGCGGGTTAGCATTGGCGGTTATTGGCTTGAGCAGATGTTGTGTCGAAACTCGCCACAACATCCTGGTTGGCGATCATCGCCTGCCCCACATTCACCACGGTCACCGCACATCAGCACCAACGTAGGGGCGGGTTTTGTGACAATCCTTCGGGAAGTAGAAAGCCCTAATTATTGGTAGGATGCGTTAGCGATAGCGTAACGCATCAAAGCCTTGCGGGATGGTGCGTTACGGCTTTGCCTAACAGCACCCTACAGCACCGTTTATTTATGGCTACCTACTTACAATGCCTTTTGCCCCCTCCAACAAATCGGTCATGATGTCCTAATCTGTTTTGTTAACTCCGTACGCAGTCATAGATACGCGACAAAAACTAATGTTTAAAGAAGATCAAATGTGAATATTGACCTACAGTAAAAACCTTTTTCGGGATAAGATTTTTTTGCCCATCAAAGTTGGACGCAAGCACTTTGTAATATCATCCATAGCTAGATTTAGATCCTTTTGGAACTTGTCTTCATCAACAGAATCGGCTTTGACAAGCATTTCAAAGAATTGATTTTTAGTTCTTTCAGGACTATTCCAGCTGCCTCTATAACCAGTGTGATATGCCAACGAAGCGATTTCCAATTGCCTACCTAATATAGCTAGTTTATCCAATCTTTCTTTCACTTCTTTGCCAAAGACTATCTCTGCCTCAATTGTAGTTTGATTTAATTTATTCAGCTCTTCTCTAAGCAGCTCAGTTAATTTACTAAAGCCTCGAAAACTATCCTCAAAGCCAAGGTTTTCTACTTTTGAGGGCAAATTTTCTTTTGTAAAACCCCATCCTTCCCGTACGAATTGAATGCGGTCACGGACACTGTATGCACACAGTAGTGATTGTTTGGCCACTTCATACTCAACTTTTCCTGTTAATTCTGAACGCCATCTCCATAAACCAACTAATGCAATCAAAGGCGTTGTAAATTGAAAGAAGATCTGAGCGTAGTCTTTCAGAGTACTGACAAGCATTAGGAATCTTAAAATAAATCGACTACACAATCTTAGCAAATTAAGACAGCTAGAAGTTTTCTAGCAAGCATCTACAGGTAATTGCTTTTCAATTTACCGTGTCGATATAAAGCCTTACTTGTTTTAATGTGTAAATATAGAATAATTAGAATCAGATCACAACTCAAAAAACTGTATAAAATCATTGACAG
Source organism: Vacuolonema iberomarrocanum LEGE 07170 (assembly GCA_015207365.1). Classification (GTDB taxonomy): domain Bacteria; phylum Cyanobacteriota; class Cyanobacteriia; order Elainellales; family Elainellaceae; genus Vacuolonema; species Vacuolonema iberomarrocanum. The sequence goes on along the minus strand of JADEXA010000009.1, from coordinate 55,608 downwards.
ATTTTGCAATTGTGCTTCTTCCATAGAGAGCGTAATTCGAGCAGTTTTTAACTCGACCAAATTGGCACATTTTTCATTATTTGGAAATCCAGATGTATTGCGGATAGAAATCTGATGTTTAATACTGAGCGCCAAGCATATCCAGATGATTAGTAGGGTTGAAGGCTACAACTTTTGAACGAGATGGGAGCTACAAATATTCTTGAATGAGGCAATTGTATCTACTTAAGAGAGCAGTGTGCCTTTATAAAAGTGCGAATGAAAAGTCTGTTTATTGCTTGACCACATCAATTAGATAGTTATGTAAACTTCTACCAACCTAAAACCCTTACCATTTACTCCGTTTATTAGTTGAATACAATGAACGAGGAAACCTTTTATGGGAGAATGCTGGAGCAATCGCCTTCTGTCAAGCTTCTGTTGATTGAGTCGAGATTTGTGGAACTGATTCAGCAGAAATCGGGGTCTCGCTAATGGACTGCTCCATAAAGCCCATAAACTCCTTTTAGAATGGAAAGCGTATGTTGCTGATTCAGTCAGGGATTGAACAAATCTCTCGCATACCGCCAGTACGCTGCTTAGCGCGATCCCTTACTATGACTTCTTCAGACCCTGCTTCGATCGCTCTTTCCTCAACAACTAAAGCTGACAACACTACGGCTCAATCTACGCCAGAGAAAACGAAGAATCGCGATCGCCCTCCTCTGGTGCAAATGCCAGACTGGTTGCGTCGCCCCATTGGGAATGTCAGCGACATTTCGACGGTGCAGCGGATTATCAAGCAGCGACAGATTCACACCATCTGCGAAGAGGGGCGGTGTCCCAATCGGGGTGAGTGCTACGCCAGTGGTACGGCAACCTTTTTGCTGATGGGGCCGACTTGCACTCGCGCTTGTGCCTTTTGTCAGGTAGACAAGGGACATGCTCCCATGCCACTGGACGAAGAGGAGCCTCGCAAAGTAGCAGAGGCCGTGCAACTGCTGGGTTTGCGTTATGTGGTGCTGACCTCAGTCGCTCGGGATGACTTGGTGGATGGCGGTGCAGGCTGGTTCGTGCAGGTGATGGAGGCGGTGCGATCGCTGAATCCTGGGACGCAGATCGAGGTGCTAACGCCGGACTTTTGGAGTGGCAAGTCGGGGGACGTTGGCCAATCGGAGCGAATTGCCACGGTGGTGACCGCACAGCCCGCTTGCTTCAACCACAACATTGAAACGGTGCGGCGATTGCAGGATCGGGTGCGCCGGGGAGCCAAGTACGAGCGATCGCTCCGTGTCCTACAGCAAGTGAAAGACTTGAATCCCACCATTCCCACCAAATCAGGGCTGATGCTGGGTCATGGGGAAACCAAAGAAGAGCTGATCGAAGCCATGCAAGACTTGCGCGCCGTGGGGTGCGATCGCCTCACCCTGGGTCAATACATGCGCCCCTCTCTGGATCACCTGCCCGTGCAGAAATACTGGACTCCCGAAGCATTTGAGCAGCTAGGGGCGATCGCCCGTGAGATGGGCTTTTCCCATGTACGATCGGGACCGCTAGTGCGCAGCTCTTACCACGCTGGCGAATCTGAATAGAACAGGTTGACCGTAAGCTCAGTGAAATCGTTTGGCAGATTCGCATCTGACAGAAATTTGCGATAAATCTTTGATCCCAAGGTCGTTTTGTGCCCTAGCAAAGACATCGGATGAATCCCTAAAACGCTTGATACCTGTGAGGTTGCAGAGTGGATAGAGCAATCGCCATCAGATCGCAGTCAAAAGAAGCCCCGATTTGGTACCCTAGCCATAATAAGCATCAAGCAAGTGGAACTCAGAAGCGTGGATATTCAAATTGGTCGGGGAAAAGCTGCCCGTCGAGCTTACGGAATTGATGAAATTGCTCTCGTACCAGGGCAACAGACAATCGATCCGGCACTTGCCGAAACCCGTTGGAGTATTGGCAACATCGAGCGTGATATTCCCATCATTGCCAGCGCAATGGATGGGGTGGTTGATGTCGATGTGGCCGTCAAGCTCTCTCAGCTAGGAGCATTGGGGGTTTTGAACCTGGAGGGGATTCAGACTCGCTATGAGGATCCCAAACCCATCCTGGAAAAGATTGCTGCCGTTGATAAGCATGAGTTTGTGCCGCTGATGCAGCACCTCTATGCAGAACCCGTTAAGCCAGAACTGGTCAAACAACGGATTCAGGAAATCAAGCAAGCAGGCGGCATTGCGGCAGTTAGTTCAACCCCCGCCGGTGCCAGTCGGTTTGGAGCGATCGCCGCCGAAGCGGGCGTGGATCTGTTCTTCGTGCAGGCAACCGTCGTTTCGACTTCGCACTTGTCTCCCGACAGCATTCAACCTCTTAATCTGGCGGAGTTCTGCCAGTCGATGCCCGTACCCGTAATTTTGGGGAATTGTGTCACCTATGAGGTGGCGCTGCAACTCATGAAAGCCGGAACAGCGGCAGTTCTGGTCGGCATTGGCCCCGGTGCAGCCTGTACCTCTCGGGGCGTGTTGGGAGTCGGTGTACCCCAAGCCACCGCCGTCGCTGATTGCGCGGCTGCTCGCGCAGATTACTTCAACGAAACCGGGCGTTATATTCCTGTCATTGCCGATGGTGGCTTGGTAACTGGGGGCGACATCTGCAAATGTATTGCCTGCGGAGCCGATGCGGTGATGATTGGCTCGCCCTTTGCCCGCGCTGCCGAAGCTCCGGGTAGCGGCTACCACTGGGGAATGGCAACGCCCAGCCCTGTTCTGCCCCGGGGAACGCGCATTCGGGTTGGCACAACAGGGACGCTGGAAGAAATTTTGCTGGGGCCTGCCCGCCTGGATGACGGTACCCACAATTTTGTCGGCGCACTCAAGTCCAGCATGGGCACCTTGGGAGCCAAGACCATCCGAGACATGCAGCAAGTCGAAGTGGTGATCGCCCCTGCACTGTTGACAGAGGGCAAGGTTTACCAGAAAGCTCAACAACTCGGCATGGGCAAGTAGTATCAAATCCGATTGAAGAACCCAAATATCGTTTGTGGCCGCTGCAATGCAGCGGCCACAAACGATAGGGAGCTCGCCCAGGCGAAATTAGCGGATGGCTGTTCCGTAAGCAATCACCTCTACTTGGACACCGCCTCCTTTATTCTGCTCTCCGTTGAGGTTGCTGGTTTCGAGGCGGAGATTGAGCACCTGACGGGCACCGAGGGCGATCGCCTTTTCCTTTAATCGCAAAATTGCTTCTCGCCGCCCCCGTTCGATCAACGTTTCATACACGCCGATGTTTCCACCTAAGAGGCTGAGGATGGACGCCAGGTAAAACCGAAAAAAATCGCTGGCAATCACCACACTACCGACAACCAAGGTCGCTTCGTGGGCTTCGGGCAGGGGTTCATGAGCCCCAAAGTTGATGACATTGAGGCTTTTTACCTTTTTTTCGCGCCGCTTCAAGTCACCAAAGTGCTTGTTTTCAGCGATGGTTCCTGCCACAAGCCCCAGCAGCAATAACCCCGCAAAGATCAGAAGATCGATATTTTCCATGGTCGCAAGATCAGTACGAAAGGACAGGTGCAGGTTTATTCCACATACACAGCCGTGCCATAGGCAAAAATTTCGGCGGCACCTGCCGCGATCGCCGATGTCGCAAATCGAATATTGACAACCGCATTCGCTCCGGTATGAGATGCCTCTTTCACCATGCGATTGATCGCTTCCTGGCGAGCTTCCTGAAGCAAGTCGGTATATCCTGACAACTCGCCACCAACAAGATTTTTGAACCCCGCAAGAATATCTTTACCAATGTTTTTAGCCCGCACTGTGCTGCCCTGGACGATGCCATAGTGCCGCACAATCGTTCGTCCTGGAACACCTTCAAGAGTAGTGAGAATCATCTGAAACGCTAAATCATGAAACGCTAAACCATTGTATTCGCTGGATCAGGGGCGATCGCTCAACGCAATCTTTCTTCGTGAGCAAATACAAAAACCTGAGGACAGGACAAAAACCACAGCACAGGAAGAGAACAACGCAGATGAACGCAGATAGGCTATTCCTTCGCCTTAGATTTTGTGAAATCTTTGCCGTTGCACCCCAACTCCACATCCGCGTTCATCGGCGTATATCTGCGTTCTATTTTTGGGAATTCTACGGCCACTTACCGCTTCAAGCCTCCGCATTCATGTGCATTTGTTGGCATTCTTTTTCGCCAAAACCTGCCCTTCAAAGTGGCGCGTCAAAGTGACGCGACATCCTGGATAATGAAGGGGTTTTGTTAGATTATCTTCATTCCTGCCGCTTCTCAGACAACCTTTCATTTCTTCAACACAACGACTTCAACGTGACTATGCGAACCCATTACTGCGGACATCTTCGAGCAGAACAGATTGGCGAAACCGTGTCGCTGTGCGGCTGGGTGGATCGGCGGCGCGATCATGGCGGAGTGATTTTCCTGGATATACGCGATCGCACCGGAATTGCTCAGATTGTCAGCGATCCGGAACGCACCCCCGATTCCTACGACGCCACCGACAAGATGCGGAACGAGTATGTCGTGCGGATTACGGGACGGGTTACGCGTCGCCCCGATGAGTCCCTCAACCCCAAGCTACCGACCGGGGAGGTTGAAGTCTATGCCGACAAAATTGAGTTGCTCAATGCCGTTCGCAAGCCTTTGCCCTTCCAGGTTTCCACCGCAGATACTGAAACCGTGCGAGAAGACCTGCGACTGAAGTATCGCTATCTTGATTTGCGGCGGGAGCGGATGGCCAGTAACCTGCGGTTGCGCCACGAGTTGATCAAGGCCATTCGACGCTTCCTAGAAGACCAGGAGGGTTTTATGGAAGTGGAAACCCCGATCTTGACCCGCTCAACTCCAGAAGGCGCACGAGACTACCTCGTTCCCAGTCGGGTGAATTCTGGCGAATTCTTTGCGCTGCCCCAGTCGCCTCAGTTGTTCAAGCAAATTCTGATGGTGGCTGGGTGCGATCGCTACTATCAGATTGCCCGTTGCTTCCGCGATGAAGACCTGCGCGCCGATCGCCAACCCGAGTTCACCCAGCTCGACATGGAAATGAGCTTCATGTCCCAGGATGAACTTATCGCCCTGAACGAGCACCTAGTCGCCCATATCTTCAGAACGCTGAAGGGCGTCGACATTCCTCTACCCCTGCCCCGCCTCACCTATGCCGAGGCCATGGATCGCTACGGCACCGACAAGCCCGATACCCGCTACGCTCTGGAGCTAGTGGATGTATCGGATGTCGTCGCGGGTTGCGGCTTCAAGGTGTTTGCCGATGCGGTAAAAAAAGGCGGCATCGTGAAAATCTTGCCCATACCCGGTGGCAACGCCAAAATTTCCAACGTCCGCATCAAGCCCGGTGGAGATGTGTTCAAGGAAGCGGCAGAAGCCGGAGCCAAAGGACTGGCTTACATTCGCGTGCGGGATGACGGCGGTATCGACACCATCGGAGCCATCAAAGACAACCTCAGCGACGAGCAAAAGCAAGAAATCCTCACCCGCACGGGAGCACAACCGGGGCATCTGCTGCTGTTTGCAGCAGCGGATTCTGACACCGTGAACAAAACCCTGGATCGGCTGCGTCAGGTCATGGCAAGGGAACTGGAATTGATTGATCCGGAGAAGCTGAACTTGCTCTGGGTTGTAGACTTCCCCATGTTTGAGTGGAATGCGGACGAAAAGCGGCTTGATCCTCTACACCACCCCTTCACAGCTCCCCATCCCGATGATGTGGCAGACCTAAAAACGGCCCGTACCCTTTCCCATGACCTCGTCTACAACGGCTTCGAGGCTGCCGGCGGCAGTATGAGGATCTACCAGCCAGAACTGCAGCAAGAGGTCTTCGACCTGATTGGTATTGCCCCCGAAGAAGCACAGAACAAGTTCGGCTTCCTGTTGGAGGCGTTTGAGTATGGCACACCGCCCCACGGTGGCATTGCCTATGGACTGGATCGCTGGGTCATGCTGCTGTCGGGCGAGGAATCGATTCGAGATGCGATCGCCTTCCCCAAAACCCAGCAAGCCCGCTGCTTGCTCACCAATGCGCCCAACGCGGTAGACGATCGCCAACTCAAGGAGCTATCGATCAAGTCTACCGCCGAGCGCAAAGAGGACAAAGAAAAAGACAACAAGAAATCGCCTTAGGGTTGCTGTGTGGCGATCGCCAACCGTGCGCCTGGGATTTGTCGCAGACGATCCATCACCGTGACCACCGAGCCGTGGTTCACATCTTCATCGGCATTGAGGACAACGAGGGGAGCAGGGGTTGTCGTGGCGATCGCCTCCTCTACGCGAGTGGTGATGCCGCTCAAATCCATAGGTTCCTGGTTCAGCGCCAGTTGCCCATCGGCGCTAATGCTAACAACGAGCTGCTGTTCTTCCTGCACTTCCGAGGATTCTGCCCCCGGCAAATTGACGGGCAACCCTTCGGAGCGGGTGAGGAACAGCGAGGACATGATAAAAAACGTTAGCACCGCAAAGATCACATCAATCATCGGCACAATGTTGATTTGCGGTGGGATGTCAGGTTCGTTGGGTAGGCGCATAGGACATTCCTCCTCGCTCGTAGCGGCGGCGATAGAGCAATTCCATCTGCCCGCCATATTCCTGAATTAAGGCAATTTGCCGCTGGTAAAGGCCACGAAACATATTCGCAAACAGCAACGTGGCGATCGCCACCACCAGCCCCGCTGCCGTAGACACGAGCGCCTCCCCGATACCCGAGGTCACCGCTGCCGTTTCCGTACTTGCCAGATCTCCAATCCGCAGGGAAGCAAAGGACTGGATCAACCCCAGCACCGTGCCCAGCAGCCCCAACAAGGGGGAAACACTAATCACTGTGTCGAAAACCGTGCTGAATCGCTTCAACAAAGGTATCTCCGCCTGTGCCGCACTCTCTAGCGCCAGCCGAAATTCCTCTGGCGTTGGCTGATCCAACTCTAGCGCCGCCAGAAAAATTCGTGCCATGGGCAAATTGCCATGCTGTTCCAGCTTTTGGAAGGCCGCACGCGTGCTGCGCTGATACAGGCTGAGAGCTTCCTGAATCACCTGATCCTGCTTCTGGGTCACTTGCGCCCAAAACACAATGCGCTCCATCACTAGCGCCAACGCCAGAATCGAAAGAGCGAGCAGGGGGATCATAACAATCCCACCTGCAATGAAAAAGTTGCTCAAAGCCATCGGGGATCCATCAGGTTCCGGGAAAATGATCTATCTGAGCATAACCGCTGAAGACAAGATTTTTGCCGCTGGTTTCGAGACGATTCAGTCGCAACGTCACCCCGTCCAGATCGAACCGATCCAGGTCTACCATCTCATTCAGCACATCGGCAAAGGCATTTGTAAAGATTTCTGATACGCCCCGTACATCGTCGTCAACGCCATCCGCGTTGAAGGTGGGGTTATCGAAGCGAATCCGCCGCCGCCGCTCGACGATGATCGTCGCCGTCATGCGAATCGGCACATCTTGGCGATTGGGCAAATCGGTCAGCGCGTTGATCTGAATCTGGTTTTCGGGAAGCAACTCCACCTCTACATCCCGGAAGGTGATGGGCTCCCCACCAGAGAAATTCATCAGGGCTTCTGACTCCACATTCACCAGGCGTTTTTGCACCAGTTCGGCTTTGAACGCACGGTTGATGCCCTTCTCCGTCAGCACCACCTGAGCCACGGCCTGAGTGGGCTGCTTGAGGCGCACCTTGCCGGATAGTAAAGATGACGGGTCGATAGCCACAGCATCGGCCACGAAGGACATATCTTCGACGTGGAATTCGCGCCGAATCAGCAGATTGCGTCCGGACATCTGAAACGAGTCGATGCTGCCCTGCAAGAGCTTGCTGGGCGGATGACAACGAATCTGCACATCCACCGCCTCGCTTTGCGAAAAGAGATGGCGGATAGACTGGGTTGCAACTTTGTTGATGAGCTGTTCCCCGAAGTCAGTTCCGGTGCTGGACTTGGAGCTGGTAAACAAGCTGAACATGCGTGGGGAGAACCTCAGTGTTACTTTTTGTAACGTCCTTGTTGTAACAAATTCTTCATGACAATTGCAACCCATTGAGTGCCATTCTGCCGAAAGAAAGGGGCGATCGCATGTTTTTGATCTTTTAGATCACCCATCAGATTTCGTTATCTCTCCGGCGATTTGTCTGACTTGGCACCGAGTTTTTGCAAGAGAGCGAGCAAAGCTCTAATCTTAATAAAGGCTGTCTGTGGGGAGTTTTGCCTCCCAATTACCAGTCTATGCCTTATTGATCCCCATCTGTTACAGATCGCGCGCAAGATGGAGACATTTCCGTCGCGGCCTATCTGACTCAGCAGAGGGCGATCGCTGTTCACTGTTATCAACGTTTCGGATCGGACGCTGCGTGTGCCCAAAGCTGGCATTATCTACAACGACGTAAAGCCCATCGCCTGCCGCATAGCAGAAGACTTGCGAGCCAAGCTGACTGCCCGAGGCTGGGATATTCAGATGGCTACAGGCATGGGCGGAATTTTGGGCTATTCCCGGCCCGACCGCCCTATCTGCCATACGCCCATCACCAGCCTCGTCCCCAAAGGGTTTAATGAAGACATGCGCTTCGCCATCGTGCTCGGTGGCGACGGTACGGTGCTGGCCGCTTCTCGCCAGGTTGCCCCCTGCGGCATTCCCTTACTGACCATCAACACAGGCCATATGGGGTTTCTGACAGAAACCTATGTCAGCCATTTGCCCGAAGTGCTCGACCAGTTGCTCAATGAGGACTACAAGCTCGAAGAGCGGGTCATGCTGTCGGTGCAGGTCTATCGCGACGACACCCTCTGCTGGGAGGCGCTGTGCCTCAATGAAATGGTGCTGCATCGAGAGCCCCTGACCAGTATGTGCCACTTTGAGGTGGAGATTGGTCGCCATGCGCCTGTGGACATTGCAGCCGATGGCGTCATCATCTCGACTCCAACGGGTTCTACCGCCTATGCCCTCTCTGCCGGGGGCCCCGTGATTACGCCGGGCGTCCCTGTGCTGCAACTGGTTCCCATCTGTCCCCACTCCCTGGCATCTCGGGCGCTGGTGTTCTCGGATGCGGAGCCTGTAACGATTTTTCCGGCAGATATCAATCGGCTGGTGATGGTGGTAGATGGCAATGCGGGCTGCTATGTCTTGCCGGAGGATCGGGTGCGAATACAGCGATCGCCCTACAACGCCTGCTTTATTCGCCTCAAAGATCCCGAATTCTTCCATATCCTGCGGGAAAAATTGGGCTGGGGTTTACCCCATGTCGCCAAGCCAACCTCCGTGGAACTTCCATAACGGCTTCCGCGTCAGTTCCCATCAGCCTACAGGCCTAGCAACCTCTGAACCTATTAACCTGTGGGGACATCAACCTTTGGGCAGAATGGGACACAGCAACGCACCGCTGCCATTTCTCTGCATCCGCAACAGATAAGGAAACCTGATTCCGAATCAGGCTCTGGTCGCCAAAGTCATGGCGCTCTAAATAACGTCCGCTGTCACGAACGAGCACCGTTGAAGGATTTGGCGCTCTACCAAAACCAGTTTCGTCCATTGAGTCACAGTTAGCCCCCACTCTCATAACCCGCCCACCTAGCGATGCATTCCTTCCTCCCGTTTTCCTGGGATTCTGGATACTCCGCGTTCACTGCCCCCAGAGGCTCAGGTTAAGGAAGGTAATCTCCAGCCATTTTTTTGAGGTGCCGTGATACAACGGACGAGGGCAGAACATGGTTGGTTTTGGGGCCTGGGGTTATACTGCTAACTTCTGGATAGCGAAACCTGCCAGAGCTGCTCAGCAGCCTCTTCCGTCTCTATCAATACGCCACACGACGAATCAGGGTTATTCATTTCTGGCCTTTTTTATGAACACTACAGCGGGTGAATCGAAGCTTTGCGTATTGCTCGTTTGTCCCGATGGGACGATCGCCCAACGGATGGCGGCAGATTTGCAGGAATGGGGCTATCACGTGGCGGTGGCGGCATCGGCAGAAGGGGGCTTTCATCAAGCAAAGGAACAGCAACCAGCACTGATGGTGGTAGATCGGATGTTGCCGGAGGAATCGGGGACGGAGTTAGCCAAGAAACTGCGCGCCCATGGCTGTCACTTTCCGGTGTTGCTGATGATGACCCGCGATACTGTAGAGGATCGCATCGCCTGCCTAGAAGCGGGAGCGGACGACTATCTCCTGAAACCTTACCGCAGCGAGGAATTTCTCAAGCTGGTGCAGTTTTACCTGCAGCCCGATACCACAACGAATGAGCAGTTGCGATTCGGCGACTTGATGCTCGACCTGGCGACGCGACGAGCCTTCCGGGGCGATCGCCCCATTGAACTCACCATGAAGGAGTTTGAGTTGCTCAAGTACCTGATGGAGCATCCCCGTGAGGTCATGACCCGTGAGCAAATTCTGGAAAATGTGTGGGGCTACGACTTTATGGGCGAGTCCAACGTCATTGAAGTGTATATCCGCTACCTCCGACTCAAAATTGAAGATGAGGGCCAAAAACGCCTGATTCAGACCGTGCGTGGAGTTGGCTATGTTCTACGAGAAACCTGATGAATCCTCTATTTCACTTGTCTTCCATCCGCCGTCCCATGATCCGTCGTTCAATGATTCGCCGTCCCATGAAATGGGCGATACCTGGGGCGATCGCGCTCAGCCTCTCTGCGGTGCTACTGAGCTGTAGTACCCCGTCTGCGGTCTCCTCTGATGCACCGACGCCCGTTGCAGTCGAGAATCAAGGACAACAGCTCCCCATCACCGCTGAAACCGAGATCAACGGTGAAACGATTCAGTTGGAAGTGGCACGGACGCGGTCGGAATTGTCGACGGGGCTCATGTTCCGCCCCTCGCTGGAAGATGATCGGGGCATGCTGTTTGTATTCGAGCGCCCCCGTGTCCTGCAGTTCTGGATGAAAAATGTGCTGATTCCGTTGGATATGGTGTTCTTGCGGGATGGGGAAGTGCAGGCAATTGTGACAGCTCCACCCTGCGAGAACGACCCCTGCCCATCCTACGGGCCGAGCGATCGCCAGTCGGATAGCGTCATTGAATTGCGGGGCGGTCGCGCTGCGGAGTTGGGTCTGTCGGAGGGCGATCGGGTGGAGATTCGCTTCTTGGAGGAAGCAGAAGGCTGATAAGGGAGTGAACCAAAGAGGCACAGAGGTCACCGAGCGGAAGCCAATTAAAATACCCTCCCGCGAAGCTCATCGCAGGAGGGTAGAGAGACCAATTATGAACGTGCGTTAGTCGATGAAGCCCATTAAGACTTCGGTTTCGACTTCTTCGTTCGCTGCGATCGGGCGACCGCCGGGCAGAAGGGGCGCATCTAGCAGATCTTCGCGGCTCGCGAAAATGGGCCGTCCACCGGGCAGGGTCAGGTCATCACGGACAATGATGTCGCTAGCAAAGATAGGCCGTCCGCCAGGAACTGTCGTGTCTGCAACTTGGATACTGCTTGCCATGATGGGGCGATCGTTCAAAATTGTTCCGTAAACCTCCATGTGACTGGCAGCGATGGGACGTACGCCAGCAGAGGATATGCTTTCTGCCACTTCGATTTGCGCTGGACCTACAGGGCGATCCCAAATGGAGCCCATTGAAGTGATGGCCCCGGAGCTATCGCCCGAGGACACCGCTAGCGCAGATGTTTCAGACTTGGTAGTCGACTTGGATGCGGTCGATCGCGACCGTGTCGTTCCTGTCTTTGCGCTTTCTGAATTGCTTCCGGACTTTGCTTCTGACACCGATTCCTCCTTTGCCGTTGTTCGGGTACGTCCACGCCGTTTACTGGGTTCAGCGCTTGTCATGTAAGTTTCCTCGCGCTTACAATCCGCTTCGGGTGTCATTGTCTGCGGATAAAGCCAACGCCTAACGCATGCCGAAGCGGCCATATATTACTCAGCACGCGCGAACGACTAACTGCGCCCGTTCTATCATGCCGATTTCGATTGCTCCCATTATAGGGGCAAAAGGGATAGCTCACTTTTCCAAAAACGAGGCTTTTCCTTTGTTTGTTTTAATGATTAATTTAAATGAATTCAATAAGCGAAAGATATCTCAGCAGCGATCGCCCAATCCTTTACGAACTGTTACAGCACAGTTTTATATCAATCCCTCAAAAATCAAAAACTGGCCTGTAGCGGGTTCTTAAGGAATGGGTATTAGGTATTGTCCTTTTCTCTGAATCCTTGTTCAAAGACATCGCTCAAATAACCGGATGGCCGATTGCGTATCAACACGACTGCAACCCACAGGCTGAGGCAAAATATTCCAATAGATTCCAGTGCCAAAACCCGTACCTTTTCCACGCACCAGAACTGCAGAATATTGCGTATAACGGAGAAGTAGAAGCGTCGTACTGGCGTGGTATGGGCGATCGTTCTGCACGCAGCACTCCATTAGCACCCATTGGACGGGGCTCAAAACACCGCCTCTATCGGTATCATCGCCCGAATCACGTTACTCCTGCCAAGCATTCCTGCCACAATGAACACAAGCACTATGACGGATGCCCAACAAGCCACGACCGAGGTCCGGGTAGAAATGCCCCAACCCTATTACAGCCAGGAAGATGTCCACCAAATTTTGGAGGTGGCGATCGCCCATCAGGCGGAGCAGGCGGGGCAGATGGAGTTAACCCGTGAGCAACTGCTCGAAATCGCCGATGATTTGGGCATCAACGCTACGGAGCTTGAGGTTGCCGAGCGCACCTGGCTACTACAACGGGGTGAGCAGCGAGAACGACAGGCATTCGATCGCTTCCGGCGGCAACGGTTTCAGCAACGGCTAGTGCGCTATCTGATTGTCAATGGTGGGCTAGCAGCGATCGCCTATCTCAGCACCGGAAGCGTGCTGGGTGTGCCACTGATCATGCTGTTCTGGGGCATGTTTCTCGCACTCGATGCTTGGAACACCTTTTTCCAACGGGGCGATCGCTACGAAATCGCCTTCCAGCGCTGGCGTCGCCGCAAACGCCTGCAGCGTTCCCTCTCTGGGCTCGTCGATCGCTTCTTATCCCGCTGAGGCAGGCTTGGATTATAGATTTTTGAGTGCCACTTCCAAGTTGGTGGGGAGTCGCTTAGCCTGACAAAAAACCAGATCCTAAAAGCCTGCGCTGCCCGCGTTGCGGGCGGCGCAGGCTTTTAGGGTTTTAGGTCTAATAGCACTTAATGCCTTGTGGGGGTAAGGGTTTTTGGGTGTGCGGTCACCGATCGGACACCCAAAAACCCTTACTCTTTGAGGGCTACCGACTCTAGAATCGAAAAGTAGAGCCACAATGGGACGGAAAGCGCAGAACTAATGACTTAAGTGATCCATTTGGGTTCAATCATTTTTTGAGAATCTTTGGGCGATTTCATCGTGGAGGACTCACGCAAAACTGGCTTCATCCCAAGGGAATTCGTTGATTTTGTGGCCGCGACGCGGCCACAAAATCAACAAAATGCGTAAGCCCTACGTGGTTAAAGCATCAAAATTCGATGTAAGAGTGGCGTAGGAATCTAGGATCCAAAATTCAAACTCTAAACTCTACTTCTATGACTTCTTCTCCGGCTCCAAAGCGTCGCTGTATTATGGTTTGTCAAAACCGTTCCTGTGTCCGCAATGGTTCAGAGGCAGTGCTGGCCGCTTTTCAGGCAGCGCTACCATCGGGTGTCTTTGCTGCTGGGAGCGCATGTTTGGGGCAATGTGCGTCGGGACCAACGGTGCAGGTCAACCCAGATGGCACCTGGTATCGGCATGTGAAAGTGGAGGATATACCCGAAATTGTGGCCGAACACATCGAGAGCGATCGCCCCGTCAAACGCCTACTTCATCCCCGTTTCCATCCCCAATTTGACTTTTATACTGAGCCGTGAGCAGCAAGCCATCCATCATTAGCTTAATGACTTAATGATGGCTTTTCTTCTCGCTCATGCTTAATTTCAACACTTCCGTTTTGCCATGCACATTCACTCAGTTACGCTGCAAAACTTCAAAGCCCATGGCGACTGCCATATCGATTTTTATCCAGGGGTAAATGCGATTTCTGGAGAGAATGGAGCGGGAAAAACGAGTGTTTTGGAGGCGATCGCCTGGACGCTGTTCAACCATCGGGGGGCGTATCGCAAGGAAGACCTGATTCGCAATGGCAGCAATAGTGCTCAGGTGCGGGTGGCATTTGTATCGAACCGAGATGGCCGCACCTATGCCGTGGAGCGTTGCACCGCCAAGGGATACACCATCTATGACCCGCAACTGAATCAGCGGCTAGACTATCACAACATCGAAGAGGAAATTTTGCCTTGGTTGCGGCAACATCTGGGCGTCGCACCGGGGACGGATTTGGCACGGCTGTTTGCCAACACGATCGGCGTTCCCCAGGGCACCTTTACCGCCGACTTCCTCAAAACCGCTGAAGAACGGAAGAAGGTATTCGATAGCATCCTCAAGGTGGAGGAATACAAGCAGGTCAACAGAGACATGCTTTCGCTGGAGAAGCACGCTAAAGCGCAAACCGAGACGCTGACTGCCGATCTGGAGCGGTTTGAGGAAGAGTTACAGGGGTTAGAACCTGCCCAGGAGCGCTTTGCCACCGTGCAAGCTGAACTGGCGGCGAATGAGGCAACGCTAACGCAGTTGACCGCTGAACTGGAGACTTTGACTAAGCAGCGGGAACAGTTGATGACCCAGGCCAAGCAACTGGAGGCAGCGGAAACGGAACTGAAAACCCTGGCAGCTCGGCGGGAGGGCAAGACCCAGGCGATCGCCCTTCTGCAGCAAAGTCTGAAGACAACCCAGGAAAAAGTACACCTGTGCAACGACCATCGCGCCGCCTACGACGCCTACGAGACAACCCAAGCCTCTGTAACCGTGGTGCAAAAAGCTCTACGGCAGCGAAAGAGCCTGCAGAAGAAGCGCGACCAAAAGCAACAGGCGATCGCCAGCCAGCAACAAACCTCAGCAAAGCTGATGGCGCAACTCGAGCAACTGGAGCGGGATGCAGCAGAACTGGAGCGGGTGCAACCCCAGGTGGCTCAGCAAGAGGGGCTGGAGCAGGAACAGAAGACACTGAATGCACAGCTTCAGCAGTTGCAAACGGCAAAGGCAACGGTCACCTCCCTGACAAAACAGCGCACCAAACTCCAGACACAGCACCAGGAACTGGAACGGCAAATTGTCACCATCCAAGGGCTAGCTGAAATAGTCGCAACGATTCCCCAATTGGAACAGCAGCGCGATCGCCTACAATCTCAGCTCAGCCGGATCGAGGCGGCCCAACAGTTCGAAGCGGAACTGCGGCAGTTGGTGGAGGCAGGCGAGTCTGAACGCGATCGCCATCAAGGGCAAGTGCAGGCAGCTTACGCCATCTTGCAGCAGATTCAGGACTCCGTTCCGTTGCTATCTGCCGATTCGATTGCCATGGCCATGGAAGCCGTGCAAGCAGGGGTCGATTTAAACAGTGAGTTATTAATGGAGTTGCGTCAGATTTTGACCGATCTGACCGCCCAGACCGAGGGCGATCGCCTCACCCGCGAACTGAAGGCCACTCGCCAGCAGATCAGTACAGCCCATCAGCATAAAGCCACCTACAGCACCCTGGCAGATAAGCAAACCGAGCGCGATCGCATCCAGGCCGAAACCACCGACCTAGATACTCAACTGGCTGACCTAAAATCCCAATTGGAGCAGGACGCTCCTTTACAGCAGCAACGATCCAAGCTCGACTTGGCGATAGCAGAATTGGATAACCCCCGTGGGCGGGTACGTCGCTTGCAATCCCAACTGGCCCAACGGGATACCCTCAACCAGCAAGTGGAGACAGCGCGTGCGATCGAGCAAACCCTGAGCGATGAACTCGCCACCCTCGATACGCAACTCCAAAGTTTTGCCGAGCAAGAGCAAGAACTGGAAACGCTCCAGGAAAAACTCGCCCAGCATCAAACCGGACACCGAGTTTACATGCAGAACCAGTCAGCCCTGACTGACTTGCCGGAGCAAGAGGCGCAGTTGCAAGAGGCGATCGCCACTGCCGAAACCCTGGCAATCCAGGAACAAACCCAACAAGCCGAGCGCGATCGTCTCGCCGCTGACTTTGATCCGCATCGCCTCCAAACCATCGTCACTCGCTACGACGAACTGCAAGGACAGAGCGCGCGCCTTCAGGGAGCTTTGCCAGCCCAGCGATCGCTAATTGCTGAGCTAGAGGGCACGCTAAAACGGCTGGAGGAGATTGCCCGTAAGCGCAAGGAAACCCAGGAAACCCTCAAGCAACGCCGGAAAAGTCTGTCCTTTGTCCGCTTTGCCCGTAAAGCTTACAAGGAAGCGGGGCCGCGCATCACCGCCTCTTACCTCAACCGCATTTCCTACGAAGCCGATCGCCTCTTCCGCGAACTGCTCAACCGCCCCAATGTCGCCCTCGAATGGACGGCGGATTACGAAATCCTCGTCAAAGAGACCCAGCATACCCACCGCTTTATCAACCTTTCGGGCGGCGAGCAAATGTGTGCGGCTCTCGCAGTGCGTCTGGCGTTGCTGCGCGTTCTTGCCGATATTGATGTGGCTTTCTTCGATGAGCCAACCACCAACATGGATCGGCAGCGGCGCGATAGCTTGGCCGAGGCGATCGCCAATATCCGCACCTTCCGCCAACTCTTCGTCATCAGCCATGACGACACCTTCGAGCACATCACCGAAAACGTCATCCTGCTCACCCGCGATGCGTAACGTGACGTTATTTATAGTTGGCACTCGAAGCTTAATAGCTGCGGCTACCTAATAGGTTTGCCTTCCACGTTGACAGTCTCAGATGCCTATATCCCTTTCATGGGAAATGTTTGAGGAGCTTAGATTCTCTTTATAACCAGTACCTTCACTCAAATTTGCATGATTGCTTGAAAGTATCTGGTTCAGTCGACTAAGTAGTGCATCATAATCGCTTACCCATGATTTTATTTCATTAACAGTCATTACAGGAAGATCTAATCTTCGTGCCAACTCCATAAGATAACTATTCTCTTCATCACTTAGTTTTTCATCGGTATGAGCCAACATAAAGGCATCTCTGTAGACTAAAACTCGTGTTGTCCAAGGAAGTTCGGCAAGATTATGAGGCACATCCGGCAGAGATAGAATGTCTAGTCCGAAATTAGCAGCTTGCTCTCTAAGAATAGCCTCTTCATCAGGGTGAAGACCATCTGAATGAGCTACCTGAGCTAGTGTAGAAAGATAAAGATCAGCTGAGAAGCTCTCAAGTACGCTGGATGAAAAGTTCATGTGGTTTTACCTCATCATAAATTGATCAAGTTCGTCTACAGTGCAAATAACTTGAGTCTCTGAAACTCCCAATTTTCTAGCTAGAACTACACTAGCTTCGAAACGAATACTCATATTAAGAGTTTCATCAAGCGATCGTTGTAGGATTAGTCCCAAATCCTCAAAATATTGATCTACTTGGTCAATCATAGAGCGATACTGCCGTTCTATTCCCTCAAAGAATTTAGCTTCATATTCCTGAAGACGGTTAATAAGGCTCTGCTCCAGATTCTCTAGACTACCTTTAAGTGCTGAAGTAACAAGCTTCCCAGCAATACTTCCTACAAAAGCTCCTAGTAATGGAACAGGAATAAGAGTTTGTCCTACAGCTGTTGCTAGACCAATAATGGCTGCCTCAGATGCAACTAAAAGTGATAAAGACACAAAGTCTTCATCACAGATTTTACCCTCATGATATTGACGAAGTAACGCACCAATACCCATTAATGCACTCACCGTTGAACCCGCAAAGGGAGCAGCTAGATCAGTTGCATTCGTTAGCAGATAAAGAGCACCGCCTGCAATTGCCCCGTCTCCAGCACCTTGCAATCCTTCCAATCCAATGTCTTTCCAATCTGACGCAGTAAAATCGCCCTGAAACGGATTCTTTCCAGATTGCCACTTCTCCCATAAAGTTTGGGTAATACGAACTCCCCCTCCTACGGCTGCAGCCAAAGTAGCTGCTTGGCCTAAACCTTGTATTGATGGTTCGTGTTTCGTCTGTATATCTGTTTTTTGTGCTTCTTTGCTCTCAACCAACTGTTCTTCACGGGAATTTAAAGTTTCGTGAATATTACCTTGTTGCACTTCATCGTAAGAGGCATTCCCAGGCTGGATTAAATCTTCTGTTTTACGCCCTGAAATTCTATTAAGTTCCTCAAGTTCACGTTGAATAAATTTAACAGTTCTATCAGACAAACCATCAATGACATCAGTTGATTGAAGCTGCTCAATCTGCTCAAATTGATCTCTTGGTACATGGTATTGAGAATTGCCACTTATGAAGTCTGGATTATTCTTGACATGACTCCGAATGCTACTTAAAGTATTTCTTAATCCATTAAGATATTTGGATTGAATATCAACTCCATCAACCTTATAGTCTACAGGATCTAATCGCCCGATTCTTTCAAATGTAGCACTAGGTAAGCGACCACTGAGAACGTCCCAAGCACGAGTGACACCAACATGCACTTGCTCTGCTATCTCACCATGTTTTGTGCTTGGGTTTCCGAGAATTGATTCTGGCGTGCCGACAAAATCACGTACTTTCTTCATCTCATCCATTGCAGAAGAAAATGCATCATCTAGGCTGCTGAGCTTCTGTTGAAATTGCTCTTTATTGGAATGTGCCCATTCGGCAGAAACCTGTGCAGCTATGTGTGAATCTCGATCAGTTCTTTGACTATTGTTCATAAGGATGTTTGCTTATTCAGAAGGTTGCCTAAAGAAGAGATATGATTGACTAATGTAGCTAAGCGTTGCTTTTGCTCTAGGCTAAATCGTTTATAGTCATACGGGGCACTTCTTTGTAGATGCTCAAGAGTTTCTAGGCAACCATCAGATAGTTCTCTTGTCTTAGAAAGAAGCTGACGAATTTCAGTGTCAGCTATCTTTAAAGAACGGATTTCAGATTCGACTTCTAAACGTTTCTTTGTTGCTTCCTCAGCAATCTGCGCATTTTTACAATTTAGATAAACCCCAGAACCAACAAGCGTAGCACCACCAATTGTCCAACCAACCGGACCTGCCATCGCTAGCAAAAAGTTACCCGCAGCCATACCTCCTCCCCCCGCAGCCAGAGCACCACCCCCCAACCAAGCAAGAGCAGCATTAGTGGCAGCAGCCCCAGACAGTGTAGAAATAGCTGTTCCCGTTGAAGCAGTACCAAAAGTTGTTGCGATCGCCATTGCAGCACTTGGCCCAAGTGCTGCAACACCTACACCAGCAGCAGCTCCAGCGACTCCAGTACCACCAGCTACCTGTACTGCTTTTGCCTCTTGAATTTCCAATTGACGTACAGCTTCTCGGAAATATTTGGCTTGAATACGATATTCAGAAACAACCTTCTCAAACTCTTTAGGAGTGTTAGAGAGGTTATTAATAAAAGCTTCAAGCTTCTGAATAACCTCAGAAGCCGCTCTCTGCCTTTCCTTAAAAAGTTCAAGGCTTGTACTCTGAACTTGTTCGCGTAAACTCTCATGTTGACAAACAGAAGCTTTAAGATCTCTAATAGCTTTATTTTTTGCATCAAAGTTGAACATGCCTGAACATTCTCCAGAACGGCAAGTAAGAAAAGATGGTGAAAATTGTTCCAATCAGTGGATCAGATGTTCAGGGGAGCGAAAACCTATAGAACCCTGCTTGATAATGTTTACTGTCAGAAAAATTTGCACAATCTCTTATTCAGAAGATACCCAGATCTTATTTGAGCCTATCAGACAAAAACTCATCTTTTAGCTCCCTAAAATCTACAGCTAGATGCGCTTAAAAATATTGGTTGATAAAGCACACACACCATGAGGATTAAGCTTGGAGCAACAAAAGCTTTAGGAGTTGCTTAATGCGACAGTTTCTCTTAAATAAATACACCAAGTAAATATACTCAGCTTTATGAGTGGATAGTATTCATGTTTTCTCTAGCCCACGAAATTAGGATGATTCAAAGCAATTTGCGGGAAAATCCGTCACAATAGCTATGAATTTGCAACATTCGTGGCGTTAACCGGAATATCCTTCAACGACCTATGACATCTGCATCCACAGCGATCGCTCCCCTGAGCTGGTCAGACCTCGAAGCCCTCACCGACTTTCAGATTGACCCCATCAACGGCCCCACCAATGCGCAGTCGCGGTTGCGATTATTTGGCCATTCCGAGTCAGAGGTGCGCGTCACCCTGTATCGCGACAACCATGCCTGGTGTCCCTACTGCCAGAAAGTTTGGCTGTGGTTGGAGGAGAAGCAAATCCCCTATCGCATTGCGAAGGTGACGATGTTTTGCTATGGCAACAAAGAAAGCTGGTACAAGCGCAAAGTGCCGTCAGGAATGCTCCCTGCCCTAGAACTAGATGGCCGCATGATCACCGAAAGCGACGACATTTTGGTCGCGCTGGAGCAAGCCTTTGGCCCCCTGGAATGGGGTATGACGGATCCACGGGTGATGCAACTGCGACGACTGGAGCGACTTTTGTTTCGGGCCTGGTGTTCCTGGCTCTGCTATCCCACCCGCTCCGAGCGCGAGGAAACCTACAACCGAGAGCAATTCAAATCCGTCGTTGCCGATGTAGAAGCGGCTCTGGGGCGCACCCCTGGCCCCTATTTCCTGGAAGAGTTCAGCACCGCCGATGTGATCTTCACGCCCTATGTCGAGCGGATGAACGCCAGCCTCTACTACTACAAGGGCTACTCGCTGCGGGAAGAAAATCCCCGTTTCTCCGCCTGGTTCGACGCGATGGAGACCCGCCCCACCTATCGGGGAACCCAGAGCGATTTCCACACCCATGTGCATGACCTACCGCCCCAAATGGGAGGTTGCTACGAAAATGGCGAACCCCAGATGTTGAAGAACAAGGAGCAGGTCGATTTTGGCCCCTGGTTTGGGTTGCCCGATGTCACCTACCCAGAACCAGAAACGTCGCGCGCAGAAGCCTTGCAGCGGGTTCTCAAGCACCGCAAAGACATTATCCGAGTGAATCCGGCGGACGATCGCACCTTCGACGAAGCCCTGCGCTGTGCCCTCACCCACCTGATAACGGAAAAGCCCTGCTGCCCTCCAGAAGGTTCCGATGTTGGGTTACGCTACTTGCGCGATCGCATCAATGTCCCCCGCGACATGTCTATTTATGCAGCCAAGCGCTTGCGAGATTCCCTGGAAGCTACGGCTGCCCTGGTGGGCGATCGCCAGCCGCCTGCGATTCCCGTCCGCCATCGCCGCGACCAAGACCCAGCTAACTTCGCGCCACGTTAGGATTCCTCTGGCGCTGTCAATAACCCATCACAGAACTCCAGCAGGCGAGATAGGCGATCGCTCACCTGTCTCAATCGTTTTGCCTGGGTATCGGCCTGTTTCGCCGAGCGTAGAAAGGTCACATCTGTTCCCAGCAACCGCATCAGACGGTTCACTTCGGTTTGCGCCGATTGCACAGCGGAGGACAGTGCTAAGTCTGCGGATGGAGTCAGAATTTCTTGCTGAAACTGGGTTTGCGCGGTTTTGAATTGGGTTTGGAGTTGGGATGAATTGGTGGTAGAGGCGATCGCCCCTTGCATCTCACCTAATGTTTCACGTAGTGCGGTATACCCTGGCTTCAACTCGGCTGGCAGCACAACTGATTCTCCTGAATGCGGATGAGTTTGCTTCACCCTAGTTTATGGAAAGGATTTGTGAATCCATTATCCAGTTCAAAGAGCTATGTGTAGTTTGGGCTTCATTGCATTCAATCCACCAGTAGCAATTGTTGTGTTGAGTAAGCGTGAGCGTAAACTAGCACAACAATTGCAGCTTGACTCAAGGCAAACGCTTGAATCCAAAACCGACCTGAATAAAGTGGGCATCTTCGGTCAAGATACAGTTGATCTTGAATTCCTGCATCACGACCATCGAGGTGAAGTCGGTAAAAGAAATGTGTGGTTTGTCGAGGTACTTGAGTCGGAGGGATTGGGTTTGAGAAAATCGTTGAGCGTCAATTTGAATCAGGTGAAACCGATCGCCCAGAAATGCATTGGATAGTTGCACCATTGATCGCTGGGCTTGAACTGGATTCAGCCGCTTGAAAAACAGCGTAAATGTTTCATCCAGGACGAATGTTGTTGTATAAATCGGTGTTTGCTGCTGAATCAGTCTTTGGTAGAAGCGGGCAACATCCGAGTGCCGACGTTCTCCTGCATCATTCAGGGTGAGCCAACCCCAGGTATCCACAAAAACGGATTCACTCATACAGGGTCTCGTCGATTCCTTGTGCCAGATTGCCAGCGTTGACTGCACCAACAAAATCGACTAATGGATCATCGGCACGGTCTGGGACAGTGGGATGAATCATGTGAAGCTGCCGACGGCCTTTGGTAAATAAAATAAAATCTAGAATTTCTTCCAACAAACTATCAGGAACTTGTTCAATTTCCTGGATGATTTGATCCTGCAAAGTCATTGCTGTTCACCTAACTCGGCCATAGGTATCTATTCCTTCTCATTATCGCCAATCTCAATTGACAGATTCTACTGTTGTCCTCTAATTAACCTAGATTTTCCCAACGTTATTGCAGGATGGTCTGGGTAGTAGGATAGCAGCACAACCGTGCCACCTACTCTGCCCACAGCAGCTCATCTATCTCCGCTCAACTGCGCCTGGATTTACTGGTCGCCCCAACCGATTGCTCACCTACCGATAAAAGGCGATCGCCCCCACTGCAATAGCCAAAGTTGAACGCAGAAGCTGAACCAGCGGCCTAGCTCATGAGGCGCTTGATCAAGCCTAGTTTCTTTTTGTAGGGCGGATAACGCCAATCGAGGTCGAGCCAGAAGGGTTTTGAAAACACGCTTTTCTGATGGGAGAAAGTGTCGAAGCTGTTTTTGCCGTGGTAGTGGCCGATGCCGCTGTTGCCGACGCCGCCGAAGGGGAGTTCGGGGAGGGCGAGTTGCAGGATGGTGTCGTTGATGCAAACGCCACCGGATGAGGTTTGCTCTAAGACCTGCTGAACAACCGCGTCGGTGCGGGAGAAGACGTAGAGGGCAAGGGGTTTGGGACGCTGGTTGATGAAAGCGATCGCCTCGTCTAATTCTCCATATTCCAGCACGGGCAGAATCGGCCCAAAGATTTCCTCTTGCATGACCGGGTCATCGGGCGAAACATTGTCGAGGAGCGTTGGGGCAATGTAGCGTTGGCTAGCATCGGTGTCGCCGCCCAAAAGCGTGGTGCCAGAGTCCAAGAGAGCGGTGACGCGCTGAAAGTGGCGATCGTTCACAATTCTGCCAAGATCAGGGCTTTGGCTGGGGTCATCGCCATAGTTTTGTTGAATCTGTTTCTTCAACTGCTCAACGAGCTGGGATTTAATTTTGCGGTTGACGAGCAGATAATCCGGTGCAATACAGGTTTGCCCAGCGTTGATGAATTTGCCCCAAACAATGCGGCGTGCCGTGGTTTCCAGATCGATTTCGCTGTCTACAATACAGGGACTCTTGCCGCCCAGTTCGAGGGTGACCGGAGTGAGGTGCTTAGCGGCGGCTTCCATCACCACCTTGCCAATCGCTGTTCCCCCGGTAAAGAAAATATGGTCGAAGCGCTGTTCCAACAAGGCTTGGGAGGTTTCGACGCCGCCTTCTACTACGTTTACAAAATCCGGGTCGAAGGTGGAGGACAAGACTTCAGCCAACACCCGTGAGGTTTCAGGGGCTAGCTCCGATGGCTTGAGGGTGACGCAGTTTCCAGCGGCGATCGCCCCCACCAAGGGATTCAATGACAACTGCACCGGATAATTCCACGGCGCAATCACCAGCACGATGCCCAAGGGTTCGGAATGCACCCGCGCCCGAGCAGGCATTTGCTCTAGTGGAACGGATGCTTTCTTGGGGCGCATCCATGTCTTGAGATGCTTCAGGGTGTGGTCTAGCTCTTTGACGATGCCGATTTCGAAGGCGATCGTCTCAAACTCTGGACGCCCCAAATCTGCTGCCATGGCGGCCACAATGCGCTCTCGGGCATCGATCACAGCTTTCCGCAAGCGCTGGAGTTGGGTAATGCGAAAGTCGAGCGATCGCGTTTTCCCCGTTGCAAAAAATTGGCGCTGACGCTGGACTAGATCACCTACGTCTGTTTGCAAAAGCTGTACCATCGGTCGCTCCCTACAGAAGGTCATATTCTTTCATTATGTTATGCAACGAGGGGAGACGTGGAGCGATCGCCATCCATACCCTGAAGATATGCATTCGCCAACATCCAAACTTGCGAGAACCCGCTTTAGTAAGCGATTTGGCCGAGATATCGACTCTGATACATCTCCCATTTCTCTGACTGCAGCTACCGGACAGCCCTGAAATTTCGCTTTAGAATAAGACCATTTCAACGGCTCAATCGCCGTTTCCCAGTGGTAAACCAGGACGCCCAAAACCCATGCAAGACCCTGAAAAAACCGCGCTGATTACACCTGACCCGCTTCCCGATCCGGAGTGGGAATTTCCCGAACCCCCTACAGATCTAGTTTTCGATGACGGAGAGCCATTGGAAAGCGATCGCCATCGCATCGCAATGAATGTCCTGATCGACTCGGTGCTGCAAGCCTTTCCCGATCGGGAGGATATCTTTACCGGCGGCAACATGTTCGTTTACTACAGCCGTGAACAAGCGATGAATCGGGATTTTCGTGGCCCTGACTTCTTTGCAGTTACGGATGTTGACAGCGCAAAAGAACGCCAGGGTTGGGTGGTTTGGGAGGAGCAAGGGCGCTATCCCGATGTGATTGTGGAATTCATGTCCCCCAGCACCAAGCGGGTGGATAAGATCACAAAAAAGGAACTCTACGCTCGCACGTTCCGCACCTTTACCTACGTGATTTACGATCCCTTTGACCCCAGTTCTCTGGAAGGCTGGCAGTTACAAGGGCGGGAGTATGTCCCGCTGGAACCAAATGAGTTGGGACGGTTGTGGTGTGAACCGCTAGATTTGTGGCTGGGTTTGTGGGAAGGACGGTTGCGGAGAGAACCCGCGACGGGCACTTGCGAATGGCTTCGCTTCTTTGATGCAGACGGGAATCTGATTCTGCTTTTGGATGAAGTGGCTGAGCAAGAACGCCAGCGGGCAGATGCTGAACAGCAACGTGCCGATCGCCTTGCCGAGCGGTTACGTGCCCTGGGAGTTGATCCGGATGCCGATGAGTGATGTCAAATCCTCTAGAGTGATTCTGATTACGGGGCCAGCGCGATCGGGGAAGAGCGAGTGGGGCGAGCGGTTGGCAGCACAATCGGCTACACAGTTTGGACAGCGGGTGGTGTATGTGGCTACGGCGATCGCCCCAACCGATGACGCGGAATGGCTGGCTCGGGTGGAAGCCCATCGTAATCGTCGGCCTGCAGATTGGGAAACGCTGGAGGTATCTCACCATCTTGCTAAGGCGATCGCAGCGGCAGCACCAGATACCTGTTTGTTGGTAGATTCTTTAGGGACTTGGCTAGCAAATCTACTGGAGCAGGATGAGGAGACCTGGGCAGAAACGCAGGCTGAGCTACTGCATTGTTTGGAACAGGCGCAGGCGCAGGTTATTTTGATTGCGGAAGAAACGGGTTGGGGGGTTGTTCCGGCTTATCCGTTGGGGCGACGGTTTCGCGATCGCCTGGGTACGCTGACGCGGAAGATTGGGGCGATCGCCAATCCGGTCTATCTGGTTACAGGGGGTTATGCGCTGAACCTCAGCGCGTTAGGGACTCAGATTGATGGTTGAAGGTGCTTACAGAGCATCTGTGGGGTAGATTCGTGAAGGTTGCGGATAGGCTTTTGACTCCGGATTGGGGGCGCGTCGCCCCCCAAACCCCCTGACTGGGGGAACGAAGCTCGTTCCCCCAGACCCCCTTCAGCAAGGTGTTTTGCATTGGAGGCATTGAGCCGCTTCGCATCGGTGGGAGGCATCCGGCTTATGCGTTTGTTTTGCTTCTGTTGTCCACAGAAATCCAAGACTTCTTGCGTCTGAAACCCATGATTCTGTGTGGCAGCGCTGCGCTGCCACACAAAGCGTTGGAGAATTCAACCCTAGACGTTTTGAGCGATGTGGTAAGGGGTGGTGAGTTTGTCGAGTTGTTGGACGAGGAGGCTGAGGAAGAGGCCGACGTCAGTGACGATGCCGACGGATTCGACGGAGCCGCGATCGCTCAGCTTGGTGACGACGGCGGGGTTGATGTCGACGCATACGAGCTTGACGCCAGCGGGGGTCATGTTGCCGACGCCGATGGAGTGCAGCATGGTCGATAGCATCAGCACCATGTCTGCGCCTTTGATCAGGCGAGAGTAGTCTCGTTGGGCTTCGATCAGATCCATCTGGGTGTCGGGCAGTGGGCCATCATCACGGATGGAGCCAGCTAGGGAGAAGGGGACTTGGTGCTTCACGCACTCGTAGAGCACGCCACTGGTGAGAACCCCTTGCTCTACGGCATTGGCAATGCTGCCGCACCGCCGGATGGTGTTGATCACCTTCAGGTGGTGGCGGTGACCGCCTTTAACGGAAACGCCCCGCTTCATGTCGACTCCGAGGGAGGTGCCAAGCATAGCCTGTTCGATGTCGTGGACGGCGATCGCATTGCCCCCCAACAACGCCTGCACGTAGCCCTCGCGGATCAAGGAGGAGAGGTGTTCTGCGCCCCCGGTGTGGATGACGACGGGGCCAGCAACAACGGCTACCTTGCCGCCGCGATCGCGGATTTGGCGCAGTTCCCAGGCGATTTGTTCAACCACCAGCTCGACTCGGCGCTCGCTGGAAACGCCCGCTCCCATGAAGCTGAATTCCTTCTCGCCATTGCGAGACTCCCGTGCGTCGGTCTTGCGGACGGTGCGAATGCCTTCGACCCCAGTGACGATGCGATCGCCCTTTTCTACATCCCGTAGCAGTTTGCATTCGGCGATCGTGCCTTCGGGGGTCTGGGAAACCACAATCACCCCATCCATCCGCTGGTTTTGTACGCGCACCCATTGGCCATCGACCCGCACCTCTGTGGGATAGATGGTTGTGACATAGAAGTCATCGGGCGCGACCCCTGACATCAGTGCCGTTTGCAGCGGATTGTCGCATTCCTCTTGAGGTCGAGCGACAGCTCCCATATCAATCAGCTGCGACATGATGTCTTCCATCACCTCGTGGCTGGGAGCCGACACGCGAATCTCGGCGCGGGAGGTGCTCTGGCGCTGTTCGCCCAGATGGAAATCCATCACCTGGAAGCTACCGCCCCCTTCTACGACCAAATCCAATGCCCGATTGATCAAGCCAGAATCGAGCAAATGCCCTTCAAGTCGGATGGTGCGGCTCTCCACCCTGGCGGCACTGTGAAGCTGCGGCTGCAACGGTTCGGTGACGCGCAGCGTCAGACATTTCGACGCACCGCCTGCTTTGAGGAACTCGGTCAATGGCGTTTCGACCACTTCAAAGCCTAAGCCTTCGAGCCGCTGCCGCAAGCTATCACTCGCTTTGTTGAGGATGACTGTACGGTTGATGTTCACGGCATTGCAGGCAAAATTGACCGCATCTCGCTCGTCCACCGCAATCCGCTTTGCCGCCGGAACCCGCATCTCAATCAACCGATTTGAGTACGCATCAAACGCTGGAGGATAGTACATCAAGTAGCCATCCACCAACGGACAGAAGCAAGTATCCAGGTGATAGAAGCGCTCGTCCATCAACCGCAGGGAGAGCACTTCCACATCCAGCCACTTCGCCAAATAGGGATGGGCATCGAGTTCCGATCGGAAGCCATACCCTGCCCACAGCCAACGGCCTTCTCGGTCAAACAGGGCATCGCCCGCCCCCTCAAAGGGCAAATCCTTCGGCAGTTCATGAACGAGGAAACCCTGTTGCTGAAACCATTCTTTGAAAAAGGGTTCTTCACCCTGGCGTTCCTTGTGGAAAAAGCGACTGAGAACCACGGTTTTGTCGAGCACCAACCCCGCATTGGCTGTAAACACCATGTCGGGCACCCCTTGCTGGGGCTGAATCAGCTCAACAGTGGCGCGGTCTTTGATGATGTGATACAACCCTTGCCACTGATCGACGGCGCGATCGCGCGACGACTTGTGAATATTGCCCTCCATCCACGGATTAATCACATAATCCACATCGTAGTGATCAGGAGAACACATCAGAAAACGAATTGAAGCACTCATAGGAAATTTTGCTGGTAGAACTTTGCTGATGGAAAAACATCGGACGGGAAAGGAAATGCAGATGCCCAAAAGAAATGGGGACGCAGATGGACGCGGACATGAATCCGCTTCAATCACCTAAAACCATTCAGATCTCGTATGCCAGTAAGGGAGAATACCATCTGTGCTGCGTTCGTCCCGGTTCATATCTTGCCGACTAGACGAACGCCACAATCAGCCCTTCAGCCCACGCCTGAAAACCGACAGCCAATCTCAGATTCTAGTACCCTTTCTAGCCTCCAAGCTAGGGTTGCAAACGGGGCGATAATTTTTGTATTAACGCAAAAGGGCTTAACAGGGTGGCTTCACGAGGTAACTCTACGATTTCTTTGGAAGCGCAAACCGTTTGTTTGTGGGCGATCGATTTCGGTTCCTTCCCTGCTTACATTTTCGCTAAATCGGAATTGCTCGTGTCAGGAAATCCTCAAAAAATAAACCACAGCGACACAGAGAGCACGGAGGAAACAAGGACGGGTGATTAAGAAACGTAAAGCATCGATAGAATGTGGACAGCTATAGAGACGTCATATCTCATCTGCACTCTATCTGCACTTCAACAGTCACCATTCAATGTTCATCTGCGTCCATCCGCGTTCATCTGCGTTCCATTCTTGCCATCACTGCCCCCGCAAAGAGCGCGATCGCATGGGTCGAGGTTGCATAACGTTTTGCTGTTGCCCCTGGGTCATTTGGTAGAGCCGATGGTGGGTTTCCTGGCGGAGAGCTTCCAGATCCTTTTCAGACAGATCCTGCACATAGTTGATCTTAAGTTCTTCGAGGAGGTCAACCAGCAGGTCTTCGATATAGTCAAAGGTGGCGTTTTGGTAGAGTTCCGTGCGAAGGGTGGAGGTGAATTTTTCGACCAGATCCTGGGTCAGCTCTGCTCCTTTCTCGTCTTCTAGGGCGCTTTTGAGGCTATCGTAGGCGGTTTCGGTCAGCTCAGAAACCAGGCGATCGCCAATTTGCCCCGACATTTCCTTGAAACCCGGCAAGTTCGACGCTCCCCGATAGACTGGCGACTGGGACAGCACCGAATCCACACTATGCCCAATCAGCGCCTCCAGCTCCGGGCGCATTTCTGGCAGGATGCGGTAGACCGCTAAATCCGTCAGCTTTTGGGCAATCATTTCACTTTCATTGACGCCATTAATATCCACATAGCGGCGCTGGGGATCGGGGCTAGAAACCAGGCGGCGGAGGGTTTTTCGCTGAATCACCTCTTGCAGTTGCTCAATGACGCGCAGCACCACCACTTCCGTCATTTCAACGGCGACACTGGCTGTTAACCCACGGGTGACGCGATCGCGGATTGGTTCCAAATTAGCCAGCCGCGACTGCTGAATGCGAATGGTCGTCGGGAGGATCCGCAGCCAGCGCCATTGCGGAATGAACAGCGGCACATCGTACCAGCGCCAGAGCATCGCATCGAACCAGTTGGTTCCTCGATATTTGCGGCTGATACCCAGGGTGCGAATCAAAAAGTCGGCGGCAAAGACAAGCATGAAGGGGAGATCAATCCGCCAGAACAAATCGATGGGGCGTCCCCGTTCGTTAATACCACGAAAGAAGTTGGTTTCCATCAACGGGCGAATGTCGTCGTCAAAGAAAGCTAAGGCTTCACCTGGCCCCACGGCATCTAGATAATCGGCATCCCAGAAGTTGCGAAACGCTTCTTTGGAGGATTCCAAACCCATGCGATCGCGCATCTCGTTTTTGATCCGCTCCAGGGTTCCCGACTTTTCCGCCAATGCAAAGGGGTTTTCATCCACCATCGCAACGCTGCGATCGCGCAACTCTTCCAGCAATGCCTCAGTTTCTGGCCCATCGAGCCCAGCGTCCTGGAGTGCATCCACCGCTGCCAAATAGGCCACCGTGTCTCGGTTGGGCTCCATCCCCTTAAACGTTTCGCCATACCACCAGGTAAACTCTGGCAAATAGCGAAAATAGAAGTCGCGCCACGGGACATAAGTCCAGTCAAAGGCAACCAGTGTCAGGTTCACAACGGCCAGCAACGCCAGGATGCGATCGAGCCAGCTAGCCTGCTTCTTTTTTTTGCGCTCAAACATAACTCTGCCAATCCCTCTGTCAACGGAGGCTATCTCTCCAATGGAAGCTATCTCTCCAACGGAGGCAGTCTCTCCAACGGAGACTGCTGCTCCCACAAAAAGCCAATCCCTCCATTGAAATACGGAACGTCCCGGATTCAATCTCCCTACAGGCTTCTTTCAGGTTTTTGGAGGTTTTTGGAGCCGATACGTTGAAAAATCATGCGGTAGCTGCGCTTGGCTGCGCTTGAGACGCCCGCAATTGTCCACAGGCCGCATCCGCTTCGAGCCCACGGGA
Source organism: Vacuolonema iberomarrocanum LEGE 07170 (assembly GCA_015207365.1). Lineage (GTDB taxonomy): Bacteria > Cyanobacteriota > Cyanobacteriia > Elainellales > Elainellaceae > Vacuolonema > Vacuolonema iberomarrocanum. Next base: position 25,098 of record JADEXA010000009.1, on the reverse strand, counting down.
ATAGCGAACGCTGACGGCAATATGGCGATCTTTCAAGGCTTGCACAAAGTTGCGGATGCGGGTCTCGTCGGGGCGTTGATAATCCACCTCGGAAATGGGGTTGTAAGGAATCAGGTTGACATGGCTCTGGAACCCACGCAGGTGCGAAGCCAATTCTTCGGCATGCTCGGGCTTGTCGTTTAGCCCTGCCAGCAAAATGTACTCGAAGCTCACCCGCCGCCCGGTTTCTTTCACGTAGTCGCGGCATTCCGCCAACAAGTTCTTTAGAGGATAGGGCGTCGCGCTAGGGATGAGGCGTTCGCGGGTCGCCTGATTCGAGGCATGTAGGCTAATGGCGAGGGTGAGCTGCAAATGGTGGTCGGCAAGCTGACGAATGCGTCCGGGGATCCCCACGGTGGAAAGCGTCATGGTGCGCTGGCTGATGCCCACATCCTGATTGAGCGATCGCACAGCAGACAGCACATTCTCCGTGTTCAGCAACGGCTCACCCATGCCCATAAAAACGATGTGGCTCACCCGCTGCCCAAACGCTTCCTGTACCGTCAGTACCTGATCCACAATTTCGTGGGTTTTTAGGTTGCGCTGAAAGCCGCCTTTCCCAGTCGCGCAAAAGTCGCACCCCATCGGGCAACCAATTTGGGAAGACACGCACACGGTCAATCGCTTTGCAGTTGGCATCCCCACCGTTTCAATGATCTGCCCATCGGCTTGCTGCAACAAAAACTTGATCGTCCCATCCGGCGCTTCGGAACGATAGTGGATGCGCGATCGCCCCACGGGATAGTCGGCCATCTCCGCCCGCCATTGCTTCGAGAATACCGAAATCTCAGACAGCGAATGTGCCCCCTGCTGATACAACCACTGGTGCAGTTGCTTTCCTCGATAGGCCGGTTGCCCCTGCTCTTGCATCCAAGCCGTGAGGTCAGCGAGCGATCGCCCCAACAAGGGTTGTTGGTGAGTGGGTGGGTCGGTTGATGCCGAAGAAGCAGATTTGGGAACAGCCGAGGTCATAATGGCGCAGGAAAAAGGTCAGCCTCTATCTTACCGAGTGGTGATGGAGATGGGGGATGCGATCGCAGATAAATACGAATAGATACAGATGATTGTCAGATCTTGTAGCAATGCTTTGTAGCAATCATGGCCTGAATTCCTAATTGAGTTAGGTGACTCCAGGTTCTTTTACGATATTGAGGAAACATCTTTGTTAAGCATTCATTTTTCAAGCCTTCAAAAACGCGCAAGAAATATGTATTGGCTGCTACCAAGCTGAGTCTAAGGACGCCTTTAACCTGATGACTTACAAAGCAACAGATGCAAGGAATAACCATGAGTTCATCACAATTAATACTTTTTGCTCTCAGTTCCCTATTACTGATGGTGACTCCCGCACCAGATATGATTCTTGTGATTACTCGCGGAGTGGGTCAGGGAAGGCGAGCTGCTTTTCTAATGGTCTTAGGGTACAGCTTGGGAGATTTTACTCATGCACTCTTCGCAGCCGTAGGATTATCAACGCTACTTCTAACTTCAGCTTTAGCCTTTAAGCTCGTTAAGTATGCCGGGGCGATTTACTTCATTTATTTAGGCATCAGAATGCTGCTCAATAAAGCGGAGTTTTCATTTGAAACTCAGCAAGAAAGGATTGCTACAAAAAAGCTGATATGGCAAGGATATTGGTCAAATTTACTTAACCCAGAATCAACATTATTTTTCCTTGCCTTCTTGCCTCAATTTGTCGATGTCACAGAAGAGAATGTTGCGTTTCAGATTATGATTCTCGGCTCTATCTTCACGCTAATTGGACTTTTGGTCTATTGCTTCATTGCCTATTTCTCAGGCAGTGTGGGTTTGTGGCTACGATCCAAACAATTTATCGTTGACAAACTGCGGTACTTTACAAGCACTGTTTTTATTCTTTTCGGAGTTCGAGTCGCATTGAAAGAGCAAACTTAGCCTTGTCAGCTACGTGACGTTATGAGTCGGTAGGGATGAGTCCGTAGGGTGGTAACTTCTTTACTTTTGACAGTGTTTGCAGAAATGTGCCGATCGCCCGGCCAGCTTCAGCCGTTGGATAGGTGTGCCACAGACGCGACAGGGTTCGCCTTCACGGTCGTATACCCAGGCTTGTTGCCCATAGTTGCCGTTGATGCCTTCTACATCTCGAAAGTTGCTGAAGGTCGTGCCGCGAGAGGCGATCGCCTGGGTTAGCACATCCTGGATGGCCGTGTGGATGCGTTGGAACTGCTTGCCCCGCAAGCGAGAGCAGAGCTTTTGGGGGCGGATGCCACTGAGGAACAGCGCTTCATCCGCGTAGATATTGCCAACACCTGCAAGGATGGCTTGGTCTAGCAAGGCATTTTTGATGGGGCGCACTCGGTGGTGCAGTTGCGTTTTCAAATAGTCTGGGGTGAATGCCTCCGACAGGGGTTCTGGCCCTAGCTTTTGCAGCCCGGTGATGATCTGCTCTGGTGGAACATCTGCTGGAACCGCCCACATCTGCCCAAACGTGCGCTGATCAACGAAGCGTAGCTCTCGATCATCTGCCATAAATAACCGCACTCGGCAGTGGGTTTGCGCGGGTTCATCGGGTCGCGTCCAGAAGAGCTGCCCCGTCATCCGCAGGTGAACGCCGAGCCATCCGCCGCCGTCTGCCAGCTCACCGATGAGGTACTTGCCGCGCCGATGCCAGTGGGCGATCGCCTGTCCCTGCAACAGCTCCAAAAAGGCAGAAGGAGACGGATAGGCTACAGTTCGCTCTAACAGCACCTCGCCTCCCACAATTGTTTGCTTCAGCGTCGTCGCATTCAGCCCTCGACGCACCGTTTCCACTTCAGGTAATTCCGGCACAAGCCCACCGCAACCGATTCAAATGTGACTCTGCAGGGTTAGAGCCTATCTCCCAAGCGGGAAGCTCCAAACCCTCTCCATTCATCAATCTATCGCAGAACTGGGAAGGTTATTTTGAATGCCTTGCCTCACAAGGCGTTCAAAATAACCCAACTCGTTTTTATCAGATAAAAGAGGACGGTTAGCGTCCTGATAAAACGCTAACCGTCTAAGCCTTATTATCGAACTTGTCTACAGTCAGGGCAGGTGTTCCAGGCGTTTTTCGACTAGGCCCACCTTCTGGCAGACCACCTTCTGACAGCCATCATCGTCGCGATGCTTGCACCTGGCTCTTGACACGCCCAGAGGTACGCTGGCTAACATAGCCATTTTTGATCTCGTTGAGCGTTTTCACAACATGCTGCTGCCATTGATCGGATTCCATTTCGAGGGGCGCAACCATTTTGAGGCAAGCGAAAACGGCTTTATCCAATACTATCGACGCAACTCGCTCTGGATCCATATTGACGCCGGGTTTATAAAAGTCGTAGTCTCCCCAGAAAATGACTTCGCAATCATAGAAACCCTGAGAGTTCAGGAAGTGGCTGGCTTTGAGGATGGAAATGCGATGGGTCGGAACCAGCGCTCCTCGACGGCGCTCAGACTGCATTTGGGCACGTTCGCGTTCGGCTCCAGCCGTTTTTACCGACGGCAAAGGGCCGAGAAAGTCGAGATAGAAATGCAGATCTTGAGGAGCCACGGCAATGGCCGACTGGGCTTCCTTATGGCTCTGCCGCTTGGGAGAATAGACCCAAGTGCGCACAGCACGCGGGGTATCGCGCCCTGTCACCAAACTGATCAAGCCCCAGTCTCCAGAATGGGAACGAATATTTTGGAAGGGTTTGGGAATGTCTTTTTTCTTGCCGTCCTTCCACCAAAGGAAGCGCCGAATAAAGTTCAGAGCATCTTCAATAATGCGATCGATAATCATAGTTCACCGCCTGGCGTTTTTGTGGATGCAGAATCAATGGGGTAGATGCAACACATCCCAGACAAAACACCCCAGACATTTGAGGGGTCATCCAAAGACTCACTGAGATTTCTAGAAGCCAGAACCCTGGATGAGGCTGGTAAATCACACTTTAATGGTTCGAGTCTCAACATATGGAAATGCAACAGGGACATCCGTATTCTCACCACTAAGTATGGTCATTTGGATCAGCAATCTAACGTAATTTTTAGTTAATCCCCCGATTAGGGAGATATCAGCAGACAATGACTTACAGCTAGCTTTTATCCGCAATTCCTTTGAAAAATACCGTCTCTTCACATATTCTCTATATAGGATTACAGAAATACTATTTTAAGAAAACATAAAAGCCTCCCCGAATACTGAGGAATGCACTGACAGTACAGGAACATCAGGCTAGCGATTTAGGATTAAAAAATTGTTATTTCATGGCATCCAACAGCAACGTAAATGCCATTCGGGGTTACAGAATCCAAAGATGGATTTTTCCTGAGAAGGGTGGTATCACGACCCTTCTCAGGAAAAATCCATCCCCTCAATCAGCAATGCCTGCCATTCGCCCCCAGAAGCCAGATTTCTGCACGCATAGTATGAGCGCAGTTGGCGATCGCCAACTGCGCTCACATAACGCCTCAAGTTGTCAGAACTCTGCAAGCTCAGCTACATCGGAACGTGCCCTAGCGCCAGCCCTGTAACGAGCATCCCAAACACCAGAAAAGGCTGGGCGCTAGCCTGATATTTCACGTCGTTCTCCAGGGGATTGCGCAGGAAGTACATATCCTGAAATGTGATTTGCGGAACGATGAAAAGGAGCAGGATCGTCGCGTAGAGATTTTGCCCAATGCTGAGTAGATAGGCTGCGACACCCGCTTGGAAGATATCAATCATCAGCACACAGATCCAGGCAGCAGTATCCACGCCAAACATCACCGGGAGAGATTGCAATCCGAGTTGGCGATCGCCCTCCACACTTTTGAAGTCATTCACCACAGCAATGCCCAGCCCTGCGAGACTGTAGAACAGCGTGAGAACGACAATCTTGGCACTCAATTCCCCAAATAGAGCATGGCCGGCACACCAGGGCAGCGCGATGTAGCTTGCGCCCAGGGCATAATTCCCCAACCAGCCATTCTTCTTTAGCTTCAATGGCGGCGCAGAGTAGATGTAAGAGAGGAAGGAACCCCCGATAGCCAGGGCGGTCAGGGTTGGGAATTCGTGACCTGCCCATAGATCCAGCGCATAGGCAACGCCGATGCCAGCAACTAATAACACCAAAATCTGGACAGCCACCTGGGGCACAGAAATGGCTCCCGAAGGAATGGGGCGATAGGGTTCATTGATGGCGTCGATGTCGCGATCGTAGAAATCGTTGAGGGTTTGGGTATAGCCCGCCAGCAAAGGCCCCGACAGCAACATGCAGGCAGCGGCCACGAGCACATTCTCCAGATCCCAGCGATAACCGCCGGAGGACGCCGCACCACAAACAACACCCCAGATTAGCGGAATCCAGGTGATGGGCTTCATCAGTTGCAGGCGGATTTTCCAGATATTGGTTTCCGCATCGGCCCCTTTCATCCCCAGCAGTTGACGGGTTTTGCCGCCACGACTGGTTTGGGTGTCGGGCGTGTCGGCAGCGACAGGGGTTACAGGGGTTTGCTCGGGGGTTTGGGAAGACTCAGTCATGACGACGGTATCGCGTCCTTTAAAGGTAGAAAGGGGTAGGAGATGGTTAGCTAATTCTCTATAAAGACCAACGCTTAAAGAGCACCGGGCTAACTCATGGTTAAACAGATGAGAAGCTATCAGACCGTTGTCAGACAGCACTCAACTTGTGAATCAATGTAAAGCCGATTCCCTTCTGTTTTACCGTGAATTGGTGACGGGTGGGGATGAGCCCCAGAGAATCTTTGGCGATCGCCCCATAGTCTCCTGTCTCGACAGTCCTGAATCCTTGTTCTATGAAAACCAAAATTCAATAATTTATTAAAAGCCTTGCACTGCAAGGCTTTTAATAAATTATCTGGAGTGGATTCTTAGCAAACTGATAGAGCCTTGACAGTCCTGTCTCTGCCAGTTCTGGCCTTGACAGTCCGGGTGGGAAAGCGTTAGATCGAGCAGTTGCAAACCTTCCCCCCTATTGCCTCCACCTTTGTCTGCTAGTGCTATGTCTTCGAGTCCTCTTCCCCTACATACGTCAGGCACCTTCGTCGAGCGGTTGCGCTCCTATATTCCCCAACAGGCGGACGCACCTGCCTTCATTTTTCTAAAAAACGGGGAAACGGAAGCGGTGCGCTTTTCCTATGGCGAGCTGGATCGACGGGCACGGGCGATCGCCACGACCCTTCAAACCCAGGTCGCAGCCTGGAGCGATGCACCCACCGCGCACCGTGCTCTGCTGGTGTATCCCTATGAAGGCGGCGCGGAGTTTGTGGCGGCGTTTCTGGGCTGTCTTTATGCAGGCGTGGTTGCCGTACCCTGTGCCGCGCCCCGCCATCGAACGGGCTGGATGGATTTGCGCGATCGCCTGGAGTCTGCTGCCGCCAAACTCATCCTCACCAGCACCAAGCTTCTGCCAACGCTCAAAAAGCAACTCGCCAATCCGGCGGTTGAACCTTTCTGGCTGACGACCGATGCGGCGCTCCAAGGCAAACCCGACCACTGGAAGGTTCCTGATCTGACGGGCGAAAATCTAGCCTTTTTGCAATACACCTCAGGTTCCACGGGCAAGCCCAAAGGTGTTTGCGTGACCCATCGCGCCATTTTGCAAAACCAGCGCATGATCCAGGAAGCCTTTGGGCATGACGCGAATAACGTTGGAGTAGGATGGCTGCCGCTATTCCATGACATGGGGCTGATTGGTAATGTGCTGCAACCGCTTTACCTGGGCAGCTACAGCGTATTGATGTCGCCCATCGATTTTGTGCAGAAGCCTGTGCGCTGGTTGCAGGCGGTGTCGCGCTATGGGGCAATCACTAGCGGTGGGCCTAACTTTGCCTACGATCTGTTGTGCGATCGCGTCTCTGCTGACCAACGGGCTGACTTAGATCTGAGCCGCTGGCAGGTTGCCTTTTCAGGAGCCGAACCTGTCCTTGCTGACACGATTGAACGGTTCTCCAAAGTCTTTGGGGAATGTGGCTTTCGATCCACCGCCTTCTACCCTTGCTATGGCATGGCCGAAGCCACGCTGTTTATCACGGGTGGAGAAGCAAACGAAGCCCCGGTCACCTGCACGGTGGATGATGAAGCACTGGAGCAAAATCGGGTGCAGGTGGTAGATGGAGAAGCAGCGCAGGGGCGATCGCTCATCAGTTGTGGCCAACCCCGGCTAGACGGACGCATTGTCATTGCCGATCCGCAAACGGGGCGACCTTGTGCGCTAGACGAAGTGGGAGAAATCTGGGTGGCAGGTTCTGGCCTGGGAACGGGCTATTGGAATAGGGAGGAATTGAGCGATCGCACCTTCCGGGCTCATCTCGATACGGGGGAAGGACCTTTCCTGCGCACCGGCGATCTGGGCTTTCTGCATGACGACAACCTCTTCATTACCGGACGACTGAACGATGTCCTAGTATTTTGGGGACTCAATCACTACCCCCAGCATATTGAGCAAACCGTCACTGCTTGCCATCCCGGTTTCCGCCCCAACGGTGCTGCGGCCTTTTCGGTGGAGGTCAATGGCGCTCGACGGCTGGTCGTTGCCCAGGAAGTAGAGCGACGGTTTTGCACCAAGCTCACGTTGGAAGAAGTCCTTGAGCCGCTACGCTGGCAAGTATTTCATGAACATTTCATCGACCTCTATGGGATTGTGTTGCTGAAGCCAGGGGGGTTGCCCCGCACCTCTAGCGGCAAACTTCAGCGCCAGCGGTGTCGAGAGCAGTTTGTGGAGGGGAAGTGGGAACCGCTAGCAGAGTGGCGATCGCCCCATCCTCATGCCCAGAATATGACCGATCTGGTTGAGCACTACTTCAACCCCATGACCCACCTGCGTCGCACCACAACCACGGCCACCGCCCGTCTGAAACGACTCCTCAGTCATATCAAATCCGGTTGAAGACCCCAAATATCGTTTGTGCCCGCTGCAAAGCAGCGGGCACAAACGATATTTGGGGTCTACGGCTGTTTAACCGGATTTGATATGATGCGCTCCTTCTCAGAAAAAATTATCCCCTCAATCAGCCTTGTTCAGGCGGCTAAACATCCGCGCTAATGAAACGTAAATGATTGCCACTTAGGGTAGGCAAAGGTGATAGCCTTGGGGAAAAGCTTGCTCTCCAGATTTGGGGTGGTCACGATGTTTGAGAGTGCGTTGATTTGCACTGATTTTACGGACGGGTTGTATCGACTGGTGCGATTTGTTCCCCAATTGGCAGAGAGCGGGCTAAAGAAATTGGTATTTCTCCATGTTGTGCCCCTGGCAGAGGGAGCCGTTCCTCGACCGGATGAAGCAGGCATCCAGGTCGCCCGCGATCGCCTCTCCTCCGGTCTAGACAATATACCGGATGGGGTCGAGGTCACGGTCGAAGTGAAATCGGGCACCCCCAGCGTCCAGATTGCTGAGGTGTTGCGCAGCCAACATGTGGAGCTGGTGATTTTGGGAACACCTGGACGGAGCTTGCTGAGTGAAAAGCTATTTGGCAGCACCATGATCAATGTTTGTCAGCGGCTCACCATTCCCCTGATGATCCTGCGCCCCAACCTCATTTCCACCTATACCAATGCGGAGTTGGCCTTACGCTGCCAGAACTTGTTCCACCACTTGCTGTTACCCTACGACGACAGCGAAACTGCTCGTTACACCCTGGAGCGGATTAAGACGAAGGCGCAGGCGGGTCATCCCCTCAAGCATTGCCTGCTGTGCTGGGTGGTAGATGAGGTGCGGCGAAATGCACAGTTGCGGGAGTATGAAGAGGAAAATGCAGCAAAGGTGCTGGCACAGCGGAAGCAAGAGCTAGAAGAGTTGGGCATTGATGTGCGAACAGAAGTCCTTGTGGGCAATCCGCTAACGGAAATTCTAGAGATGGCGGTGGATGTCGATATTAGTGCGATCGCCAGTGCCTCCCGCAATGTAGGCAAGCTGATTGAGCTATCGGTTCGTAGCCTGACGGGAGAACTGCTGCGGAAAAGCTGGCATCCTGTCATCTATTTCCCCATACGATAATCACGAAGCAAGCCCTGGAATCTATAAATTCCAGGGCTTAAGCTTGTTTTAGGATTCCAGCGGAACGTCGTCCGCTAGACGATGCGTGCTTCCAAGAAGTCCACGTTGATGCCTCTGAAGCGTGCCAGGCGATCGCTTCCGACCTGCATCACAACATCGTTGCCCTGCTGTACCAGTGTGAGGTCGTCACTGGTCAGGGAGCCCAACAAAGTGACGCGATCGATGTTGTCGAAGCCAAACACTCGGTCGAAGCCATCCTGCTGCCCCAGCTCGACAATGTCGCGTCCGGGACCCATGCGGATAACATCGTTGCCGAGGCCGCCCCGCAGGCGATCGTTGCCTGGGCCACCCAGGAGGCGATCGTTGCCAGCGCCACCGAGGAGACGATCATTCCCTGCATTGCCCGCCAGGCGATCGTTGCCATCGTTGCCCCGCAGGATGTCATCGCCAGCACCGCCCAGAAGGCGATCGTTGTCGGCACCGCCAAAGAGGGAGTCCGATCCGGCAGCACCCAGAAGGCGATCGCTGCCAATGGCACCAGAGAGGCGATCATCCCCGGCCATACCCCGCAGGGCATCATCGCCCGTGTTGCCAAACAGCACATCATCTCCCGGCCCCCCGAGCATCACGTCGTTGCCATCGCCACCAAAGAGGCGATCGTTGCCTTCGGCTCCAGCCAGACGATCATTTCCGCCCAAACCGCGAACCAAATCATTGCCTGCCAGGGCATTGATCACATCCCGTTCAGGTGTCCCCAAGATCACATCCCGTCCGGGAGTCGGGCCGGGGTCAGTCGTTAGCGCGTTGATATCGAGGCGCACCAGCAGCGGATCATGGTCACTTGCCCGCTCAGAGGTCGCAGCGAATTCGGAGTTGGTATGAACGATATCGAACTCTGATACATCCGTAAGGCGACCGTTCACCAGAATGTGATCCAGCGATTGGGAGTTGCCCTGGAAGTTGAAGGTGTAGCGTTCATTTTCGGGGAGAGTGTCTGTCAAGTTGGTGAAGCCACTTTGGGTGACAAAGTCCTCCACGGGGGACACAAACTCGAATTCGTTGAGGTCACCCAACACAACCAAGTTGGCGTTAGCATCCGCATCGGCAACGCCGTCCACAAAGTCGCGCACGGCTTGCGATTGTGCCTGGCGCTCATCCAGCGACCCGTTGACGCTGGTATCTTCCTGCCGTTGGTCAAAGGGTTGCTCAACCCCCAGGATAGGCGCGCTGCCGCCTTTTGAAGAAAAGTGGTTGTTGACAACGGTGACCGTTTCTCCGCCAAATTCAAAGTCAGCCACTAGGGGTAAACGGGCTTCCTCGAAGGCTTCGCCCTCGCCCTGGCCACCGATGGTTTGCACCGAATCGGGATCCAACGTCACCCGGTCGGGGTTGTAAAGGAAGGCCGTGCGGATATTGCCACCGGGTTGCCCGCCGCTGGTGTTTTCGCCGATGAAGGTGTTGTCAACGAAGCTGTAGGTCGGCCCTCCCGCCGCGGCGATCGCATCGATCAGCCGCTGCAAGGTCTCGTCTGCCGCCGTGATGCCATCGTTGATTTCGGCTCCAGTGTTGTCCTGGATTTCTTGCAAACCAATGATGTCAGGGCTTTGCAGGTTGTTGACGATTTGCTCGGCGATCGCCGCAAACCGTCCATCCCCCTCATCATCATCCACATCATCCGGGTCTTGCTCATCCACATTGTTCACATCCTCAACAATGGGATCCAGGTTGAGCACGTTGTAGCTAGCAATGGTCACCTGATCGGCGGTACCCACCAGGTTTGTCGTTTCGGCTTGCAACCCTGCCGATTCGATGTTGCCTGTGAAATCTTCAGTTGGGTACACCTCAAAGTTGCCGAAGCTGTAGCCAACAACCCCGGTCACATCGCCCAACGTATCGCCGACATTCACCTCGGGGAAGTCAAAGTCAAAAATGCCGCTATCTTCGTCAATTTGGACTTTTTCGGGATTGAAGTCATCGGGGCTGATGTTGAGGGTGCCGCGATCGCTCAACCCAGTGGCACCATCGCCCTGGTCTACCACCGTGAAGATTTCACCAAAGCGGCTTGTCCCGGAAACGGCCACGGCATTCTCCACCGTCACCCGCATCCCTTCTAGGGACTCGAAGAAGTCGATGCCATCGGTTGTCGGCTCAAATGCGCCAAACGCATCATCATCAATATTTTCTGTGGGTGGAAGTCGACCACCCGCCCCTAGCAACACGGTAGTTGGGAGCGCATTATCACTGGAGCGAACGGTGATCGTGGGGTCGGTGATTTGGGTCGTCGAGAGGTTGCGCGTGTCTAGGCCTCCGGGCGTAAATTCGGAAACCGTCCCCTCGATTTCAACATCATCCCCGACGGCAACCGTGGGCGCATCATCTGTAAAGACAAACAGGGCATCCGAGGTGGCAATATTGTTATCGCCATTGGCATCTTGGACATAGAAACCATTGGTATCGACCGCCGTCACAATCCCTTCAGTCGTTACCGATTGTCCTGCCAATGGAGAGGTATGCTGCTCTCCCTGGATGTCGTAGATCGGCGTTAGGTCATCTCCGTTTCCTGGATCCATTGCCATAAACGAGCCGATGGGGAAGGGAGAATCTGCACTCGCATTGGTCGTTTCGTTATCTAGGGCATCGATTCCGCTAAAGGACCAGTTGCCCAGCGCAAATGTGGAACCATCCGGTCCCGTATCGTCCATCCGATAGGCCCAGCCATCCAGATATTCCCAAGCTTGCCCGGTTCCATCTACATCAATCTCGCCGAAGATATCGACAACTGTATCGTTCAAAAACAATTCGATCGCGTCATCGCCATTGATTTCTGCCACGTCATCGGTGAAATCGGGGCCAAACCCAAAAAACTCGTTGAAGCTTGTATCATCAAGGGCAACATAGATAAAGTCGCCCGCATCCGCAGAACCGCTCAGGGTCAGTTCGACACCATCGGTTCCAAAGCCATTATTGGCCGAACCCAACCCATAGATACTGAGGTCAGGGATGTCGTTGGCGGCATACAGTTCGATAGCCTTGGGAAGGCCACCGGTGAGGGGACCATCGATCACGCCCGTGATAATTAGATCGTCTTCCATAGAAACGATTTGCCTCTCTGAATGGTGTTGTGCATTGAAGCGTCAGTGCAAGCCTGGGGATTCTTGCACTGGTTAAACGGTAGAGCTGTTTAGGCTGGGGGTTGCGATCGCCAAATCCCCCGCCCAGCGAGAAATCACGCTAGCAACTACCGACCCTCACGGTATCGCTGTCGCGTCGTCTGGACACGTATAGAAAAACACATGCCCAGGACTGATGCCTTTTGTTGATTGTGTGACCGCGACATGGTCACACAATCAACAAATTCACCCAGGCTCAAGTCCTAACGAAATAGCAGCGCGTAAAAGGTTGGGCGATCGCCCTCAGCCCAAGACCACCCGTCTGTCGTCTGCTATGCCATAGCTGAATCCAGGCAAATGGTAGTGAGCGGCACATTCTGAGCGCCCCATTTCGCTGACGATGGAGAACTACTGAGAATCGATGTGAATGGCATAGAGTTTCTGTGTGCGCTGTTGCCGTTGCGGTCTGGCTTGGATTCTTTCTCCGTCAGTCTTTATCGTGCATAGCGGTTGCTTCATCTCCCGAACCCTTGTCTTGTTGCCTGTTGTTTGAGGTCGAACCATGTTGGACTCACCGCTGACCAAGGATACGTCCAGCTCTGCTGCGTCTCACCCCGTTCTGGATTTTCAAGATATTTCGTTAGCCTACGCGTCGAAAGGGCACACGACCACGGTATTGGATCGGGTGTCGTTTGCAGTGGAGCGATCGCAATTCGTGTCCATTGTCGGCCCCAGCGGATGTGGCAAAACCTCGCTGCTACGCATGGTGTCGGGATTACTTCCCGTACAGCAAGGGACTCTGAACTTTCAAGGAAGCCCTATCAATGGCTCTTTGCATAGCGTTGGCATTGCCTTTCAGAATCCGGTGCTGCTGCCCTGGCGCAACACCTTACAGAATGTGCTGCTGCCACTGGAGGTGGTGCAGCCCCACAAGCAACACTTTCGCCAAAAGCTAACGGAGTACAAGCAGGCCGCACGGGAATTGCTGGCAACGGTGGGTCTAGACAACTTTCAGAAGCATTATCCCTGGCAGTTGTCGGGTGGCATGAAACAGCGTGCCTCATTGTGTCGAGCGTTGATCCACCAGCCGGAAGTGCTGTTGTTGGATGAACCCTTTGGGGCACTGGATGCCTTCACCCGTGAGGATATGTGGGAGATGATGCAGGCTCTGCGGCAGCGGACGCAATGCACTGCCATGCTGGTCACCCACGACTTGCGAGAGGCGCTGTATCTCTCGGATGTGGTGTATGTGATGAGCCCTCGCCCCAGCAAGATTGTGCTGGAGTTACCCGTCGATTTGCCCCGCCCTCGGACGATGGAGATGACCTTTACCGACGAGTTTCACCACCTCTACGACCGCCTCCGCCGCCACATTCGGCATTAAGCTCGCAGCTAGGCAACGCTGGGTCAACAAGAACCACGGCACCTGGATACGGTCTGGGTGGGCGATGCCCACCACTCAAGCAGGTGAGCCATACTCGACACGCTTTGAAATGAGAGGGATTTTGCAGGAATGACAACGATCACACCCACGCAGGCGAAGTCTTCAACTGATCGCACCGCTTGGCAGCAGTTTCTCAGCTCATCGGCGGCGACCTACGTGCTACCGACAGGGGCGATCGCCCTCTGCCTGGTTCTGTGGGAAATTGCCGTGCAGCTATTTGGCATTCCTGAATTTGTTTTGCCCGCCCCTAGCTCTATCTTCGCCATCATCGGGCAGTGGAGCGGTGTCGTTTGGCAAAACTCGCTGGTCACGTTGCAAACCACGTTGATTGGCTTTGCGATCGCCCTCGTCGCCGGGCTGCTACTGGGCTTCCTGATCGGCTATTCCAAAGTGGCCTACACCACCCTCTACCCCATCCTGGTCGGGTTTAACACCATTCCCAAAGTGGCGATCGTGCCGCTGCTTGCCATTTGGTTTGGCATTGGCACCATTCCCGCTGTCGTTACAGCTTTTCTGCTGGCATTTTTCACCATCGCCGTCAATGTTTCGCTTGGTCTGGCTACGGTCGAGCCTGAAATGCGGGATGTGCTGAAATCCCTCGGGGCGTCGCAGTTTGAGATCTTCCAGAAGGTGGGCTTTCCCCATTCCCTGCCCTATCTCTTCGCATCGCTCAAAATTGCTATCTCTCAAGCCTTCATCGGTTCCGTTATTTCCGAGACCGTTGCTTCCAACAAGGGCATCGGCTATGTCATTGTCAGCGCCACCGCCACCTTCGATATTGACTTGGCGTTCCTCTGCCTATTTGCCTTGGGGCTGATGGGGATTGCACTCTACGCTATCTGTGCCGCCATTGAGCAGCGCACGGTGCATTGGATCCGGTAAGTCATCTAACATCAAATCCGGTTGAAGGCTCCAACTATCGTTTGTGACCGCTACGAAGCCGCGGCCACAAACGATATTGGGGTTTTACGGCTATTTAACCGGATTTGACACAAGGACAGCTCGATACATTCCATTGGTTTTATTGATGGGATCGTTCGATACAGGTGTTTTGCCAAGGGGGTGAGGGGCGATCGCTCCCTATTTTGCAGTCGTTGCTTCCCAGAACAGATCGACAAATCGTGCTCCTCAATACAAACATAGGAGGCCGATTTTCATTTAATGATTTCTGAATATTTCAGCCCAACTATAAGAAGTTCCCAATGCTGCACTATCACATCCGTCGTTTACTCGGCATCTCCTTACTGACCGTCACCGTTGGATTAGGGGCTTGTGCCTCGTCGCCCACCGCCGTCGAGACCGAACCTGCTGCGACCGAAGAAAGCGCCGAAAGCACTGAGGCTCCCGCCGCAGAAACCCAAGACCTCACCCCCGTTAGCTTTACCCTCTCCTGGCTGCTGCAAGGGATTGATGCGGGACTAACCGTCGCGGTCGATCGCGGCTACTTCGAAGAAGAAGGGCTAGACATCACCTTTGAGCGCGGCTTTGGCTCCGCCGACTCCATCA
Organism: Vacuolonema iberomarrocanum LEGE 07170; assembly: GCA_015207365.1. Taxonomy (GTDB): domain Bacteria; phylum Cyanobacteriota; class Cyanobacteriia; order Elainellales; family Elainellaceae; genus Vacuolonema; species Vacuolonema iberomarrocanum. Next base: position 10,024 of record JADEXA010000009.1, on the reverse strand, counting down.
CCAAAATCGCCGCCGGACAGTACGATATCGGCGAGGGCGACATCTACGCCATGATCGAGTTCAACGAAAATAATCCAGATCAGGAACTGGTCGCGGTCGCCATTAAATTCAACCGATCGCCTCTCTCTATCGTTTCCCTCGGCCCCTCCGACATTACCGAGCCATCGATGCTAGAAGGCAAAACCATTGGTGCCCCTGCAGGCGACTCCGCCCGCCGACTATTCCCTGTTTTTGCCAGCGTCACCGGCATCGACGAGGCCAGCGTCAGTTGGGCAAATGTCGAGCCCCGCTTGCGCGAAACCCTGCTCGCACAAGGGGAATATGATGCAGCGTCTTGCTTTTCCACCTCCTGCATTCCACCCTTGGGCAAAGCGGGTTTTCCCCTCGAAAATCTCAACGTCTTTTACTACAACGACTATGGCTTGAATCTTTATGGCAATGCCATCATCGTGCGGCGGGATTACCTGGAAGAAAATCCTGAAATCGTTCGGAGCTTCGTCGCCGCCTACCTGCGAGGCACAAAAGCAATGATTGAGGACACCGACGGTGCCTTCGCGACGATCGCCCAATTTGCAGAAGGGGGCGTCTTTGATGAGGAAACCGAGCGCTACCGCCTCGATCTGGCAATGGATAGCCTGATCCTCAGCCCAGAAGTCGAAGAAAACGGCCTCGGTGGCATTGACCCGGCTCGCCTAGAAACCACGATTGCCCAAGTGGTCGAAGGCTTTGGCTTGAGCAACACACCCGCTGTAGAAACAGTGTTTGATGACAGCTTCTTGCCCTCTGCCGAAGACCGGATGCTCAACTAAACCAGAGGCATCAGAGCCTTGCATTGGGCTCTCCTTGGATGAACCTCTCCATGATTAACCATGTAATCCCAGGCTGCGAAGAGTCTGGGATTTTTTGTCATGCTGCCTTTGGGCAATCTCTTTGGGGAGCCGTTTGGGGTGATAGGCTGAATGCAAGCACGCAGGAGCGATCGCATGACCGAGGCACTTCCAGAGGAATTTTGGCTGGGCATTGAACAGTTCAACCAGCGAGAATTTTATGCCTGTCACGACACCCTGGAAGCCATCTGGATGGAGGCGGGAGAACCAGAGCGCAGCCTGTACCAGGGTATTTTGCAAATAGCGGTGGCGTTTTATCACCTCAGCAACCAAAATGGCCGGGGTGCGATGATTTTGCTGGGTGAAGGGATAAACCGGCTCCGTAAGTATGTTCCGGACTATGCGGGAGTCCAGATCGGCGCACTGCTGTCGCAGTGTCGGGCGATTTTGCACATGCTGCAGACGACAGAGCCCGATCAATGGGCACTCTTATGGGAATCGCTTTTGCAACCTCCGTCCCCTGACAGCCAGCACCTTCCAACAATTGCATTTGACCGATAGCTTCCCGTTAGCCGATCGGTGACCACTCCAACCTATTTGGCTCAGTCGATGGCTTTGCTAATTGAGGGAATGATTTTTTTCCGAAGAGGGGCTGATACATATGTCCCTTGTCGGAAAGAATTATCCTTGGATTCTGCAGCCCCCAACCAATCGCTATCCGTTTTATCACTCTTCAATGACTCTAGGCAGAGGGTAAGCAATACCAATTCGCCAAGAACCGACTACAGATCATTTTCCGTGCTTTAAAGACTGATCCATGGGAGTGATCGTCTACGAAAAATCGTTGGTTCAGATTGTGTCTATTCTCGTGCTACGAGGCTTTCCAAAAATGATCGGGTCTTTATATCAAATCCGGTTAAACAGCCGTAAAACCCAAATATCGTTTGCGCCCGCTGCAATGCAGCGGGCGCAAACGATATTTGGGTTCTTCAACCGGATTCGATATTAGTTCCCGCAGAAGTGATATAAACCTTGGATATCTGTTCAAAATTCCTTGTTTTTTCGGATTGGAACTCTCCAGAATTTACCCTCGTCTTCACTAACCATCCGGGATCTCGTCCAAAAGTAAAGTAGAAAGACAGTGTATGATGAAGGCGCTCATCAAGACATTCAGATCTGGTGTAATCTGCTGTAGAACTTGAACGAAGCTTCCTCCCGCCCGCCCACTCAACTTCCACCCTCCAACTCAACTTCCACATAGGCTGTACTGATGCGACTCCATTTGTTCACCCATTATTTGACTAGCCGCTCGACTCGTCCCTGGACGCTAGGAATGGCGATCGCCCTCCTCACCCTAGGTGGAACCAGCCTTGTGAGTTCGCTTCTGCCACGCTACGCCAACGCACAAACGGCGACACCGGCTGAGGCGAATCAGCCCTTGCGGTTAGAGTCCGACATTCAAGAAGCCAACTCCATCACCGGCGTGATTACCGCACGGGGCAATGTTCGCATCAACTACCCTGCCCGCCAGATTCAGGCGACCGCTGTACAGGCGCAATACTTCAGCCGAGAACGACGGATTGTGTTGCGGGGCGATGTCTATGTGCTGCAAGAGGGCAACAGCTTGCGGGGCGAAGTCATTACCTACCTGATCGACGAAGGGCGCTTTGTGGCGCAGCCCGATCGCGGGGAACAAGTCGAAGCCATCTACCTCGTACCCGATGCGGAGCTGCCTGAAACCGTGCCCGGTGCAGCCCCCGCACCCGTAGATACATTCAACCCCAAGCCAGAATTTAAAGGGCCTGAGAGTTCGACCTAAGTTCGCAGCAGATTGTCCGGCCGATTGGTAGAATCGGGTACTAGTTTTTGCCAGTGATTGCTGTCTTCATCTACCGCATGATTGAGGAACATCGTTGAGAATTCTGCTCGAAAACATTCACAAATCCTATGGGAAACGTCCCGTTGTGAATCGGGTCAATTTGTCCGTTTCTCAGGGTGAAATTGTTGGATTGCTGGGGCCAAACGGGGCAGGCAAGACGACGACTTTCTATATTGTGACCGGCGTCGAAAAGCCCGATCAGGGGCAAGTATGGCTGAACGATCGCAACATTACCACCCTCCCTATGCCGGAGCGATCGCGCCTTGGAATCGGCTATTTGGCACAGGAACCTAGCATTTTCCGCCACCTCTCCGTGCGCGACAACATCTTGCTCGTACTGGAACAGTCGAATGTCCCAAAAACCGAGCGCAGCGATCGCCTTCACCATCTTCTCAAAGAATTTCATCTCGAAAAAGTCGCAGACACCTCCGGCAGTCTTGTTTCGGGGGGCGAACGGCGACGCACTGAGCTCGCCCGTGCTCTAGCGTCAGGTGCTAACGGCCCTCAATTTTTGCTGTTGGATGAACCCTTTGCTGGGATTGATCCGATCGCCGTTGCCGAAATTCAGTCCATCATTGCCCAACTGCGCGATCGCCAGATGGGCATCTTGATCACCGACCACAATGTCCGCGAAACCCTGGCCGTTACCGACCGCTCCTACATCATGCGCGACGGTAGAATCCTGGCATCTGGCAGCACCGATGAACTCTACGAAAATCCGTTGGTGCGCCAATACTACCTAGGAGAAGCCTTCCAGATTTGACCTGCCCCTATCTCTCTTAATCCGTGACATCCTGGTAAAGGGTTATTCCCGCTGCTGCCTGTTGCGTCTTTCGTCTGGTTTGTTGTCGTTCCTCCACACCGCTTCAGCCCTATCTCGCCTATGACTACTCAGGTTCCAAATTTTCCCCAACCCCTCCCGTCCCATCGTGATAATGGGTGGCGCATCCCTGTGATGGATCGCTATCTGTTTATGGAGCTGTTGGCCCCTTTCCTGTTTGGCGTCGGTGCCTTCACGGCCCTGGGGGTATCGATCGACAGCCTCTTTTATTTAGTCAATGAAATTTTGGATTCGGGTCTGTCCATCGCTGCAGCAATGGAAGTTCTTGTCCTCAAAATTCCACAGTTCATCGCTTACTCCTTCCCCATGTCGGTGCTGCTCTCGTCGCTAATGACCTTTAGCCGCCTTTCTAGCGATAGCGAACTGGTCGCCCTGCGGAGTTGTGGGGTCACGGTCTACCGCATGCTGGTTCCAGCACTCATCTTTTGCACCCTCATCACTGGGTTGACCTTTTTGTTTAACGAAAGCATCGTCCCGGCGGCAAACTATCGCGCCTCGACCACTCTGGCACGGGCATTGGATGACGATGAACCGAACTTTCGAGAAGAAGATATTCTCTACCAGGAATTTGATACTGTCGTCCGGGAGGATGGCGATCGCGGCACCTTCATGTCGCGCATGTTCTATGCCAAAACCTTTGACGGGGAACAGATGGGGGGCTTGACGATTCTTGACTTCTCGCGAGGCAGTTTGGATCAGATCATCAGCGCAAAGACGGCTCGCTGGAACGAAGCAACCAGCGCCTGGACTTTTTACGACGGGACGATTTATGTGGTGTCTGCCGATGGATCGTTCCGCAACATCATCAAGTTTGAAGAACAAACCCTAAACATCCCGCGATCGCCGCTGGATCTGGCCACCCGTAACCGGGGCTATAGCGAGATGAACATTGCCCAATCGCAAGAATACTTGCGTCTGATCGAACAAAGTGGCGATAGCGACAAGATTCGCGAACTCCAGGTGCGAATTCATCAGAGATATGCGCTCCCCTTCACCTGCATCGCTTTTGGCATTGTGGGAACCGCTGTCGGTTGTCAGTTGCGCCGCACAGGCCGAGCCATCAGCTTTGCCTTGAGTATCCTGCTGGTTTTCACCTATTACCTGCTGGCCTTTTTAAGTGGGGCGATCGCCCAGGTTGGTGCCTTACCACCGATCGTCGGCGCATGGGTGCCCAATCTCTTCGGTTTTGGGATTGGGGCTTTTTTGCTGTACCGTGCCTCTCGTTAACTCAGCGAATTGCAAATCAGCGAGTCATATCAATCCGGTTAAATAGCCGTAAAACCAAAATAGCGTTTGTGGCCGCTGCGCTGCAGCGGCCACAAACGCTATTTTGGTTCTTCAGCCGGATTTGATATTAGTTGAGAATTGAGAAGCATGAGTCTAATCTCAAGCGAGTGACTCACGGAAGATGACTTGAGGTGAACTCACTCAGCTAGCTCTAGATACTCAGAACCTGTTCCAGATGATTTTTGAAACCCTCGTACCATGAGGGTTTCAAAAATCATCTGGTTTTGCATTGCGTCACCTTTGGATCAATCAATAAGGTCTGGAATCGACGAATACAGCTGCAATCAGTTCCTGCTTAGATCTAAATCTTTATCGAATCTTTACACGAATATGAAGACCCTTCAAAAAGAATGGGCGAACTCCAATCTAACTTGGAGACGGAGGAATATTGGTCAGTAAAAGCCCTAACCCTTTCAGAAAAATCATTGCTTCCTTGTACTCGGGTATGAATACTTACGAAATTTAACTTGATTCCTACCCACGTTTTACCGAAACCTCACGCTAGCTAGGTCTGAGAAGACGTACAATCTTGTAGCAAAGATTACATAAATAGGCTGATCGCTTAAGACCGGATTAAGGATTCGTACTGACTGCTCCCTTCTCCTGTAGGGTTTGTTCTGAGAGCGATCGCCTGTGGTAAGCCCAATTTTTGGTTATCGAGCAATGCCTCACCAATACTCAGTTAATCAGAAGGTTAGTATTCACAACCGACCAACAGACTGAACGATCTGGTTTCGATAACTCATACACCTATTAACTTCCGTCGTATATTTCCAATGGTTTATTCCGTGTTTCTTTTGATGCAGGGCTCGTTGAGATTTCTCGGTTTGAATTAAAGCCCGTCAGTTCGGGAGCGTATCAATCTTTCCTTTGATGCCAACCTCAGCCATGAGCTGATTTCCCGGATAAATATCAACATTTACCCCTGCTTCCTGCAAATCAATCATTATCTATCTAAAAAGAGACTTCAGGCATGGCAACTACAGCACAATCGAACGCCGTGACGGGTGGAGAAACGCTCGAACTCACTTCCTTAGTTAGTCCGGCAAACACACCGACTCCCATTGTAGAAATCACAGCTTCTGACCCTGAGGCGTCAGAGGCTGGAAGCAATCCCGCTGTCTTCACCATTACCCGTTCAGGGGGCGACCTCACTCAACCCCTCTCTATCTTCTACATCGTTACCGGTGAAGCCAGTTCAGGGGTCGATTATGAGCCTTTGGCAAGACCCGTTATCATTCCGGCCAATGAAAGCTCTGTGGATTTGGTTGTAACCCCCATCGATGATGATGTGGTTGAGAACACCGAGCGCCTCAACTTATTTCTATCCGGCGGAGCAAACTACGATCTGGGGCCATCTAGCTTTGCCACTATCACCATCGAAGATGATGATCTGTTGCCGACGACCCCTACTGTCAGCATTGCCCCTGGGTCGCTTTCCGTTGAAGAGGGCGATTCGGGTAGCTTTACTATCGCGCGCACGGGAGCAACAACGGAATCTCTGCAGGTAACCATCAGCCTTGACCCCGGCGCTGGGTTGACCGCCGAGGATTTCGCTTTGGATGGCGACAACATCCTGGCTGTGACGACCACGCAAATCGAGCTAATCATTCCCGAGGGGGCGGCCAATACATCACTAACCTTCTCAGCTGAAAGTGACGTGTTTGCCGAAGCGGTCGAGTCTCTGACGTTAACCGTAGAGGAGACGGCTGCTTACGATGTCAGTGCGACAGCAGGGTCGGCGATCGCCTCGATTGCTGAATCTGCAGCTATTTTGCCCACCGTCAGCATTACGCCCGACTCGGGTTTGGTCGACGAAGGTGAATCAACGAATTTGACGGTCACACGGACAGGTGACACGAGCGAAGATCTATTTGTCAACATCAGCCTCGACCCCGGTGCTGGGTTGACCGCCGAGGACTATTCCTTGGGCGGCAATGTCCTGGTTGTCACTGACAATCTCATCCGGGTTCTAATTCCGGCGGGTCAAGCATCTTCAGATATAACCTTCACAGCCGAAAGCGATGCATTGGCTGAACCGCTGGAATCTTTGGGTTTGGCGATTGTCGATGCCGATGCATATGAGGTCGATGCGAATGCAGACGCAGCAACCGCTTCGATCGCCCCAAGTGACGCCATTATTCCCACAGGCAGCATCACCATCATCCTCGACGCCGATGTAGCCGACGGAACCGATTTTGACTTCGCCGGGGACTTGGGCACGTTCATCCTCGACGATGCGACCCCCGATGATGGGGATGCCTTTGGTAGCCAGATTCTGTTTGACGAAGTCCCCGTTGGCACCTATACCATCCAGATCCTGCCCGAAGGCGGCTTCAGCCTATCCGCCATTGATGTGACAGCGGTTGATGGATCGGCCAACATTCCCGGTGGCAGCGCAACGGTGAATCTGACAGAGGCTGAGGCCGCTGTCATCACCTTCACTAGCCAGCAGATTGTGCCTGAAGACATCGACTATGCGATCGCCGCAACGGCCCTGCAAGTTACCGAAGGTGATGCTGGTGAAACCCCAATCACCTTCACCATCACCCGCAGCGGAACAACCACAGACACTAGTTCTGTTGAATTCACATTGGCTGGTGATGCGGTGCTTGGCGAAGACTACAGCTTCGACCCCACCACTGACGTAACGGGCACGGGCATCACCGTTCCAGAGGATGCGGGCGTTTTCACTGTCACTTTTGCCCCCGATTCCACAGAGGCAACCCTCACTCTCAATGTCACGGGCGATACGGTCATCGAACCTGACGAAACGGTGCTGGTGCAACTGCAAAACGGCACAGCGCCTAACGGCAGTGCGACCATCAGCACGCCAGATGCTGTTACCACCATCCTCAATGACGATGAACCGGTTGTAGCGCAAGATATCGACTACGCTGTCACCACAGACACCGACAGCTTGAGTGAAGGCGACAGCGGTAGCCAAACCATCAGCTTCACCATCAGCCGCACCGGCGCAACCGATGTTGCTAGCCAAGTGGAATTGGCGTTGGGCGGTAATGCAGAGCTGGGAAGTGATTTTGAGTTCGTTGGCATTACGGGAGCTACCCTATCCGGTGATCCGCTCAACGCAACCATCGAATTCGCCGCGGGCGAAACAACCGCCATCCTCACCTTCTCGGTGCTAGGCGACACCATCGTTGAACCGGATGAGACCCTGGTCGCAACCCTGGCGAATGGTACCGCTCCAGACAATGTCACAATCAGCGCCCCCTCTGCCACAACAACTATCCTCAATGACGATGAACCGGTTGCAGCGCAAGATATCGACTACGCTGTTACCACAGACACCGACAGCTTGAGTGAAGGCGACAGCGGTAGCCAAACCATCAGCTTCACTATCAGTCGCACCGGCGCAACCAATGTTGCTAGCCAAGTGGAATTGGCGTTGGGCGGTAGCGCTGGTCTGGGAACTGATTTCGAGTTCGTCGGCATTACAGGTGCTACCCTATCTGGCGATCCGCTGAACTCAACCATCGAATTCGCCGCGGGCGAAACAACCGCCACGCTAACCTTCTCGGTGCTAGGCGACACCATTGTTGAACCGGATGAAACCCTGATCGCAACGCTATCGAATGGTACGGCTCCAGACAATGCAACCATCAGCACCCCTTCCGCAACCACAACCATTCTTGATGACGATGAGCCAACGCTCCCCGATGCAGGCCCCATTCTGAATTTGTCAGATGAGGTGGGTAGCGTTCCTGTGGCATTCCAAATTACGCGGGAAGCGGCTCTTGAAAATGTTATTCAGTTCTATGAGATCGATGACAACCAGGGCACCGTGGCAGGGCTAGCCCCTGGCGATGATGGCTACACCGAAGCCGCACTGGGTCGGCTTGTGTCGGGTGTGGAATTGATTGGTCCCGATCGCTCAACAACAACGCAGACCTTCATCTTGGAGGGCGGAGCACTCTATGCTCCGGTGTTGTTTACCCATGGCGATCGCGGTCGCCCTCTGTTTGCCTTCAACGAGGCAAATCCGGGCAATAGCGTCCAAATCCGCTCCCCCGAACCCAACGTCTTCCAGTTCGAGGATCTGGTTGGCGGCGACGACGACTTCAATGATCTGATTGTCGAAGCTGCAGTTTTGTCCACTGACACATCAGATGCTGTCGCTGCTAGCAGCTTCTCCAGTCTGATACCAGGCATCGATTCACTCCTTGATGTCGTTAACCTCGACCTTGATAGCTTGCCTGATCTCGACGATTTGCTTGACAGCGATCTGTTGCCTGACCTTGGTAACTTGCCTGATCTCGATCCCCTTCTCGATATCTTCGACCTCGACCTTGGTAGCTTGCTTGAGCTAGGCGATTTGCTTGACAGCGATTTGTTGCCTGACCTCGGTGACTTACCTGACCTCGATCCTCTTCTCGATATCTTCGACCTCGACCTTGGTAGCTTGCTTGAGCTAGGCGATTTGCTTGACAGCGATGCATTGCCTGATATCAGTGACTTGCCTGGGATTGATGAGTTGACGGGGCTGGCAGAAATCGGAGCAGAGTTGGTTCAGCAAGCTCTGACCGAAGCAGGTATTGATGGCGTCCTCTATTTCTATGCCACCGATGATGCCCTAGGGCAAGTCGATGGCTTATCGCCTCTGAATCCCGCTTACGAAGACGCCGTGCTCAACAACATCATCAGCGAAGTCACCCTAGCCGATCTGGTCACACAACCGCTGTCGGTAGAGTTGCCAAGCGAGACGAACTATGGCGTTGCGCTAGCACTCAACTCCGAACCCGACAATCTGTACACGGTGCAGGATCTGCTAACCCTTGATGCATCCATCCCTGACCTGAGCGGTTTGCTCACTTAGTTCCATAGACTCACTGAGTCCCACGGCGTGTTTTTCTAAACAGCGCTGGCATAACATGACGTAATACAGGATGGGCGATCGCTCATCCTGTATTGCATTAAATGTCACCCCTCTGAAGCTCCAAAGGTCGGATGCACGACATCCATCCCGTTGGAGCTTCAGGTGCGTTTGGGCATACGCATTCCCTCCGACTCCCATCCACTGCGGTTATAGCCTTACGCATTGATTTGATTTTGGACAAACAGAGTCGTGCCTGTGTTGAGAACGCAGGCGTAGAGTGCTTCAACACAGAGGGTCAGGCCGACTTTTGAGAGTCTTTGCAAGGGCACAGCTTTTGGGATGGGTGAAACTTC
>JADEXA010000099.1 GCA_015207365.1 Vacuolonema iberomarrocanum LEGE 07170 | reverse complement strand
GCTCCAGATCATGCTTCAAGCCTAGTGCACTCTGATAGCGATCTTCGGCATTCTTGGCCATCAGTTTGGCGACAATAGATCCCATCATCTCCGGGATAGCGGGGTTCACCTGATGCACAGGCGGAGCTACCTTTGCAATATGACAATGCACCAGTTCCAAGGGATCGTCTGCAACGAAGGGTAAGCAACCCGTGAGTAACTGATATAGGGTAACCCCAAAGGCATAGTAGTCCGCTCGATAATCAACCCCCCGATTCATCCGCCCTGTTTGTTCGGGAGCGAGATAGGTAAGGGTTCCCTCTAGGATATTGGGATTTTGGATTTCCTGAGTTTCCTTAGGAAGTCGGGATGCGATGCTAAAGTCGATCAGTTTGACTTGCTTGGACTCAGGATGAATCAGAATATTAGCGGGTTTGATGTCCTTATGGATGACTCGTTGCTGATGCAGGTTGTGGAGAATGTCAGCCAGTTGCAGGGCGATCGCCAAAATGTCGCCTAAACCTAGTGGCCGCTGCTGACAATATTTTGCTAGAGAAACTCCACCCCAATCTTCCATTATGAGGGCATGAACATTGCCGTAGGATTCTAGACTTAGGGGTTGGATGATGCCAGGAATGGGTAGATTTTTGGCGATCGAGTACTGATTGCGAAACTGCACGAGCTCTCCAAAACTGGGATATTCCCGCTGCAATATTTTGATCACCACAGAGCGTTGCCCACCCATTTGCACGGCGCGATACACCGCCGTGCGTGACCCCTGATACAGTTGTTCAGTAACGATATAGCCAGTAATTTTTGGGCCAGATGGTGAGGTAAGTGCAGAAAGTCTCATTGGCTGAGAAGAGCTCATATCGTCAATAGTTAATCTTCCTTCTTAAAATACCCAGAACCCCTATTGCGCTCTCAGATTTTTCACCCGAGGGGAAGTTGAATAATCATGTTAGTTCCGACTCCCACCTGCGACTGACATGTCAAGGTTCCGCCATGTTGTTTGAGAATAGCATAGCTTATCGATAGCCCTAATCCAGTGCTACTCCCAATGGGTTTAGTCGTAAAGAACGGCTCAAAAATTCGATGTTTGATCTCCTCAGAAATACCCTTTCCATTATCAGAGATATGTATTCTGATGCCCTCCTCCCCGAGCTCTGTGCGAATTTGAATAACTGGCAAGTTATCGGCTCCATTCTGATCTTGAACGGCATCAACGGCATTACTCAAAAGACTAAAAAAGACCTGATTGAGCTGGCTAGCATAACAGGTAACTAACGGAATCTCACCATAATCTTTGATAATTTGGATAGCGGGTTGCGTTTCAGTCTCCACTATCCGATGTTGCAACAGTAATAACGCACCTTCAATCCCGGCATGCAAATCAACAGCTTTGAGTCCGGCCTCGTCCAAACGTGTAAAATTACGCAAATTCAAGATAATTTGTGAAATTCGTTCGCTACCTGCTTTCATGGAGTCGAACAAGCGAACATAGTCTTTTTGAATAAACGCTAAGTCAATGTCGTTTACAGCGGATTGAATAGCAGGATTTTCCTGTGGATATTGTTGTTGATAAAGTTCTACGAGTCTAACTAAATCTCTGACATATCCGGAGGCATAGCTGAGATTGCCTTGGATAAAGTTAATGGGGTTATTGATTTCGTGGGCAATACCACCGACCAACTGACCAAGCGCAGACATTTTTTCGCTCTGGATGAGCTGGACTTGGGTTTGTTGGAGATTCTGTAAGGTTTGTTCTAAATCGATTGTTTTTTGATGCAGTGCGTGGGTTTGCCGTTCAACTTCAGCTTCCAAGGTTTGAGAATGCTGCTCGACTTGTTTGTACAAGCGGGCATTGGCAATAGAGATGGCTGCTTGGGATGCCAAAATTTGCAAAGTCTCGACGCGATCGCGAGTAAATGCCCCGGTCACAACTCGATTTTCCAAATACAAAATGGCAATGAGTTTGCCTTGATGCAAAATCGGCAAGCACAATAGGCTCCTGGTGTTTTGTTGCCCAATATAAGTATCGTTCGCCAGCAGTGGGTGGGCGATCGCATCCCCAATCACCATCGGTTCCAGTGTCCGTTTAACGGTGTTGACAATGGGATGGGAAATTTCAGAGAAACTGGATAGGGGCAGAGAATCTACCTGTGCGGGGCGATTGACCGCCGCCATGGCTTCGACAAACCATTGGGTCTCATGAGGCATTAGCAATACCCCCCTATCAGCTCCTGCATTTTCAAGTGCCGTTTGCAACACGGTGGTCAACAGTTTGTCGAGTTCAATTTCGCTAGAGAGCGTTTGGGCAGCCTTCAGCACCGCCGCCAGATCAAAGGTGTCGGCGAGACTGGCACTGCTCCATAAGGACGTCTGAGAACCAAGCGTCTGAGTGATCGCTAAAGTAGATGATGCAAACTGCGTTGTGGTTGCTGACGAAGTACCTTTGGGTTGGTGGGCAATCGGTGTGATCAGCCTGGGATAGCGATGTTCTAAATCAACGAGTTTAGCTTTAGCGCCCCACTGGCTATAACCAGAATAGGCGTCTTGCAGATAGCCTCTTGCCACGTTTTCTTTGCCCCAGTCCAGATAGAACTTGGCCGCAAGTTCATTGGCCAGGGCTGCCTCATAGCCATAGCCTTGGGCTTGCGCTTGGGCAATGCTTTGCTCATAGTGCTCGATTGCCACGGCAATTTGACCTTGCAATCGTGCTTTTTCGGCCTGCACAAGCAATAGCTTATGTTGAATGTTTTCCGGGCAATCTTGCTGCCAGCGGGTCAGTTTTTCTTCGAGCGGTGCCATCGCCTGCCAATTCAGCAGGCGTTGTGAATCGTCACTGGATTGTTCGATCAGGGCTAAGTGCATCAAAAGAGCATAAAAAACACTGGAAGGAACTTTAGTATGGGTCGGAACTGTCCCCTCAATCAGATCAACTTTGACAATTAGATCGGGGTAGAGGTCGATTTGTGAAAATAGATAAGCATGGCGAATTTTGACTGAGTAGAACCAAGCCAGGTGGAATGGGGTGTTTTGGTATTTCTGTAAATAGTCCGCTTCGCTGAAGTGCTCGTCGTCGAAACTCAACGGCGTGGGCGTCAACCCCAAAAGTTGTCGGACTGGTTGTAGAACTCCCACGGTTAGGGCGTCCAAATTTTCTAGACTTTTGATCTGCCGAAGAAAGGTTGCGTGAGACTGAGCTGTACTGTAAAGGTCATTGAGGTTTTTGCCATAGGTGAGGCGATCGGAGCCACTCTGCATCATCATGAAACTGACAGTCAACCAGTTGCCCGCATCCATGCCATATCTGTAGGCATTCTCATAATACTCATCCGCCTCTCGCACGGGTCGCTTCCAACTCTGCACATCAGCAGCGAATAGGAAGTTGGTCATCCCACGGACATCTGCATTGTCAAATTGTTCACAAAGTTGAACCGCCATACGGCCAAATTCATAAGCTTGGGTCGCATTCTTCAGCCGTACTTGAAGAATCATTCCATAGCCAGCGTAACCAAAGGGCGACATCTCACTGTTGCCATATTGCAAAGATAGCGTCGTCATTTTAGCAATGGCCAGGAAGGCCAAGACAGGCTGCCCACCTAACCAAGCTGCATAAAAGAGAATTTGTAAAATTCGCAAGATCTCTTCGATGTTGGCATCACTCATTTTGGGGTGATCCAAAATTGACTCGATGGTTTGCTGCCCTAAGAATCGATTGACAAATTCAATCTCGGCATCGAGACACTGTTGAATCTCGTCTAGTGCTGTTGGGATGACTAAGCCTAGTAATTGCAAGCTTTTGCGTTGAATCGCGATCGCCTCAGTATTGCGCCCCTGTAGTTGATACTGGGTCATCTGCAAGCGATAAATGGCGGCTTGATCAAGGGACGTTTGGGCATGCTGGAGGGCGGCTTGATAAAGCGCCTCTGCTCGATCAAAATCGCCGCTGAGGTAGGACGCCTCTGCACCCTGGTAATGAAGGGTATAAGCCAAGTCGTAATAGGTCTGCCAACCTTCTTTTGCCAGCAGCGCAATTCCAGTTTCACAGTAGTTTTTGGCGGATTGATAGGCAGCAGAGAGTTTGGCTTTCTTACCAGCCCGTAGGTTCAATTGGGCCAGCTGCGATTTCTGAACGGGTTTAGAAATCGCAGCTTGTCCCAAATTGAGTTGATTGACTAAATCAAAGAGTTTGTTGTCGCGATCGGCCAACCAGCCCTGCCACAGAAGAGTGCCAATGTACCAGTGGATAGCGGATTTTTGTTCTTCAGCAATCAAGGCGTAGGCGGCTTGCTGAACACGATCGTGCAAAAATCGATAGCGGAGATCAATTAAGCTTTCTCCCTCGATTTGCATTGCATCCTGAAAGAATTTATAAACCTGGCTGGTGGGCAAAATTAAGCCTTCTTGTAAAGCTGACCATAATGCTGTTGCAGCTTCTGTCGGAGATTGCTCAGAGGCGATCGCAAGCGTAGTCAAATCAAACTGGTTGCCAATACAAGCCGCTAACTTGAGAACCTGTTGAGTTTCGAGGGGCAGCTTTTGCAACTGCTGCGCCACAAATTCCACCACATCATCGGTGAGCGATAGCGCCTGGACTTGAGTGATATCACATTCCCAGTGCCCTCGATTTTGATTAAAGCGAATGTATCCTTCTTCATGCAGCGCTTTCAGAAACTGGGTGATAAAGAAGGAGTTACCTTGGGTTTTGCGGTTGATTAATTCACTGAGGGGTCGAGCCAACTCGATATTACAGGTCAACGTATCTGCCACTAGCTGATTGATATCCTCGAACTGCAAAGGTGCGAGGGTAATCGTATTCACAATCACCTGTAGCTTCTTCACTTCTGCAACGGTCAGCATCAGGGGGTGTGCTGGTGAAACTTCGTTATCCCGATAGGCTCCCAGCAGTAACAAATGTCCTTGATCATTCATTAGCAATTTGATCAGTTCCAAGGAAGCAGAATCTGCCCACTGCAAATCGTCGAGGAATATTACTAATGGATGCTCAGGCTGCGTAAAAACCGCAATGAACTTTTGAAACAGCAGGTTAAATCGATTTTGTGCCGCTGCACCAGCAAGCTCAGGGGCTGGCGGCTGCTGGCCAATAATTTGCGCTAATTCAGGAATAACTTCGATTAAGACTTGCCCATTACCGCCCACAGCAGCAAGGATCTGAGCCTTCCAACGGGTCAACTGTTCATCGGATTCTGACAGCAGTTGTGCCATCAACTCCCGCAGAGCCTGCACAAAGGCAGAGAGCGGAATGTTGCGGTTGAACTGGTCAAACTTGCCTTTGATGAAGTAACCCCGCTGTTTAACGATAGGTTTGTGGATTTCATTGACCACAGCGGTTTTGCCAATGCCAGAAAAACCTGCGACGAGCATCAACTCACGGCTACCGTCGCTCACCCGATTGAAGGCTG
Source organism: Vacuolonema iberomarrocanum LEGE 07170 (assembly GCA_015207365.1). Classification (GTDB taxonomy): domain Bacteria; phylum Cyanobacteriota; class Cyanobacteriia; order Elainellales; family Elainellaceae; genus Vacuolonema; species Vacuolonema iberomarrocanum. The sequence goes on along the minus strand of JADEXA010000099.1, from coordinate 7,710 downwards.
TAAGCAGAGCCATCGCTTCGGCTTCACGGCCATAGAGCGTTTCGGGAATCAGGAAGCGATCGCTACGATCGTGCTCACCCAGGGTAAACCAGGTGAGTTTACCCTGCGCTTGATACTGAGCTTGCAGCGTCTCCAAATCATGCTTGAGACCTAGGGCACTTTGATAGCGGTCTTCGGCATTTTTAGCCATCAGCCTTTGCACCAGCATCGCTAAAATCGGCGGTATATCTAGATCGTGTTCGTGAGCTAGAGGCGGCGGCTGGGCAATATGGCAATGCATCAGTTCCATCGGGTCGCTGGTTTGAAACGGAAGCTGCCCGGTGAGCAGTTCAAACAGGGTGACCCCCAGGGCATAGAAATCGGCGCGGAAGTCAATGCCTCGATTCATTCGTCCGGTTTGCTCGGGTGCGAGATAGGCCAGAGTTCCTTCTAGGGTATTGGGACTTTGAATTTCTTGTGTTTCCTTTGGCAGCAATGAAGCGATGCTAAAGTCAATCAGCTTGACCTGTTTCGTTTCAGGGTGAATCAGGATATTGGCGGGTTTGATGTCTTTGTGGATCACCCGATGCTGATGCAGGTTGTGAAGGATATCAGCCAGTTGCAGGGCAATTGCTAAGGTCTCAGCGATCGCTAATGGCTGCTGCTTGACATGGTTTGCCAGAGAAACTCCACCCCAATCTTCCATCACCAGAACATAACCATTACCGCAGGGTTCCAGCGTCAGTGGTTGAACGATGCCGGAAATGGGCAGATTCTTGGCTACCGCATATTGATTACGAAACTGCACCAGATCACTGAAGCTGGGATATTCGCTTCGCAGCATCTTGATCACCACTGGGTGTTGCCCATCAGTCTGCACCGCGCGATACACGACTGTTCGAGACCCTTGATAGAGTCGTTCGGTCAGGGTGTAGCCACTTGGGGAAAAGGGTGAGGTCGGTGCAGAAGATCTCATTGGCTAAAAACAGGCCAAGCTGTTAGATGTGGATCCTCTCTAAATTACCCAAAGTTCCGAAGGCATTCTCAGATTTATCTGAGAACCTCGATTGATTGGGCTTATCTGATTGTCTAGCGCGTCGCGTGGCAGAACTTACAATAATTACGAGGTGTCTTGTTGAAGGGGATGATCAGGAAGCTGAAATCTCTTTGGAACGATTGTCAGACCTGTGCTCAAAAGGAAACTTTACATTCTCGATATCAGTCCTATGAAAGACCGCTAAGCCTGTCTGAAACTGAAAAAAAACTGGGAATAATTACACCAATAGAATTCTGAGCGGCGATTTTTCGCAGCAGATTCAAGTTTTCATGATTTTTTTCGGCAGATTGAAAATTGAGTGATTTATGGTCAGCTCTAATGCATTTTCAAACATTTCCGCTGACAAATCGACGCAGACCCCCTACGACCAATGGTCCCTCTGGAGCGGCGACCATATCGGTCTGTTGGTCATCGAGCCCTTGACTGAGCGGCAGACTGAATTAGCTGATTTTCAGATCGTGGCGGCCAATCCGACCATGATGCGATCCGGGCTTTTCCTGAGTGACTCCCCTGTGGGTCAGCCTCTGGGGGCAGTCTTCTCGGGTAGACAGGCGGACGAACAGCGCCGCTGTTATCAACAGTGTCTTAACGGGCAGATCACTCCGCTGATTGTTTCTACACAGACGAGCGATCGCGCCAGCACAGACGAGTCAGTGCGCTGGTGGCAACTGACCCCCTCGATCGCGACCTCTACGGCGACATCGCCTGCTCGACTGGTGATTGTGGCGACCGATATCAGCCAACAGCAGCGTGCGCTGCACCACAGCCAGACTGAGGAGCGCACCTTGCGATAGATTCTCGACCAGATGCCTAGCAAGATTGTCTGGAAAGACTGCGACAGCGTCTTTGGCGGCTGCAATCACCGCTTTTTGGACATGGCCGGGCTGGAAAGCACTGCTGAGATTGTTGGTAAAACCGACTACGACATGCCCTGGAAACCGGAGGAGTCTGACTGGTTCATCGCCTGCGACCAGCGCATCATGGCCGCAGACGAACCTGAGATGGGCATCGTTGAGCCCATTCAGCAGGCAGATGGAACACAGGCTTGGCTGAGCACTAGCAAGATACCCCTCCATGATGAGGCGGGTCAGGTGAACGGCATACTGGTTGTCATCGAAGATATTACTGAGAAGCGCCAGGTTGAGATTGCGCTGCGTCAACAGGAGGCTCAATATCGCGCCGTTTTCGAAAATGCGGCTGACGGTTTTTGGATTAGCGACTTTGATACTGGGCAGCCTGTGACAGCCAATCCAGCTTTATGTGAAATGTATGGCTACAGCGCCGCAGAGTTTTTGCAGCTTGCGCCCGCAGCGTTTATTCACGAGAGTTCCCTCGATAAATATGCTGAGTTTCTCGAAACGGTACGCTCAGGTCGCGCTTTCCAGGCAGAAGTCATTAACATTCGCAAAGATGGCACTCTGTTTGATCTAGAGGTAAATGCCAAGCCCGTCGACTACCAGGGGCAACCCCATGTGCTAGCAGTTCTCCGGGATATTAGCGATCGCAAGCAAACCGAGGCTGCCTTAGCAAAGTCTGAACAAAATCTCCGCAGTATTTTTAATGGTGTCCATGAATCCATCGTCATCCACGACCTCGACGGCAACATCCTTGATATCAATGACCGCATGCTGGAGCTGCACCAGGTGAGCCGCGAAGAAGCGCTCCAGATGACCATTCGAGACGACTTCTCCAGCCCCAAAAATTCGTTTGATGACTTGGGCGAACAGTTTCAGCGGGTGATTGCAGGAGAAACGGCGCGGTTCGAATGGATTGCCGTCCGCCCCCACAGCCAGGAGGAGTTTGATGTTGAGGTGATTTTGCGAAAGACTGTCTTTGAGGGCGAAGACCGCATCATTGCCAGCGTGCGCGACATCAGCGACCTCAAAGCAACAGAGGCCGAAAAAAGAGAACTACAGACCCGCTTCCAGGCTTTTTTAAAGCACTCCCCTATCATCATTTACATCAAAGATGCCCAGGGTCGCATGCAGTTGATGAGTGATGAATACGGTCGCACCTTTGGCGTCGAGCCATCCACCGTAATTGGCAAAACCACGGTTGAAATTGTGCCGCCCGAACAGGCCAAAGAAATTATCCAGAACGATCGCCAGGTCATGGAGTCCCGTCAGACGATTCAGTTTGAGGAGATCATCTCCCTCGCTGATGGAGAACATACCTTCCTTTCTGTGAAATTTCCCATTGAAGATGAGCAAGGGGAGGTGGTTGGCCTGGGCGGCATTTCGACCGATATTACCGAATATAAGCAAACAGAAGCTGACCTGTTAGAAAGCGAAAAGCGCTTCCGGCGGCTATCTGAAAATATCCCCGGCATGATCTACCAGTTCAAATTGGCTCCCGATGGTAGTTACAACTTTCCCTTTGTGTCGTCGGCCTGCACAGAGCTTTACGGGTACACCCCAGAGGAGGTCTATCAGGATGCCCAACTGCTGATTAATGCGGTGCATCCCCAAGATGTTGAAACGTTTAAAGACTCCCTTGAACGATCGTCGCAAACGATGGGCCAATGGCTGTGGGAAGGCCGCATGGTCTCAACCGGGGGGCAACTACGCTGGGTGCGCGGTCTGTCTTGGCCCGAACGGCAGGCGGACGGCAGCATCCTATGGGAAGGATTGCTGATCGATGTGAGCGATCGCAAAGCGGCAGAGATGAAGCTTCAGGACTACGCTGAACAGCAGGCACTGCTCAACCAGCTTACTAACCAGATTCGCGAATCTCTTAATGTCGATACGGTTTTGCAAACGGCCATTCACGCCCTGCATTCCCAATTAGATTTAGGCTGGTGCGCCTTTGCCTGGTACGATCTGCTGACGGAACCGCCCACGTGGTCGGTGGTGCATGACATCAGCAGTGACGGCGAAAGCTACATGGGGGAGTATTCCGCTGAGGTGATCGGGCCGATTGATCAACCGTTGATGGCCGATGGCATCCTTTGCATCAACGATGTCAACAGCTATCCCGAGCCGATTCACCGGGCCTTTTTGCAGACCAGCGGTACCCAAGCTCGGATGATGCAGGCAATTCAGACCAAGCGAGAGCAGATGGGCATTTTGATTTGCGATCGCCAGGATGGCCCTCATCACTGGCAGCCTCAGGAAATTGAAATGGTGCAGGCCGTGGCTGACCAGGTGGCGATCGCGATCGACCAGGCTCAGCTCTATGCCCGCAGCCGCGAGCAGGCCGAGCAGCTCTCGCAGACGCTGGCCCAGTTGAGAACCGCCCAAGCCCAAATGATCCAGGGTGAAAAGATGTCGAGTCTGGGGCAAATGGTGGCAGGCGTCGCCCATGAGATCAACAACCCGGTTAACCTCATCCATGCGAATATTCATCCCGCGCTCGATTATGCCAACGATTTGCTAGCGCTAGTCGATCTCTATCAGCAGATGTATCCCGACGCCTCGGAGGACATTACCGATAAAATCGAGGAAATTGACCTGGTCTTTCTCCGAGAAGATTTCATCCAATTACTCAATTCGATGCAGACGGGCACTCAGCGCATTCGAGAGATTGTGCTGTCGCTCAGAAACTTCTCGCGTTTAGACGAAGCCGACTTTAAGTCGGTGAATTTGCACGATGGCATCGAGAGCACGCTGGTGATTTTGGCCCACAAGCTCAAGCGAGGTCAGCACATCACCCCCGTCAAGGTGATCCGCCAGTACGGCGAACTGCCCGCTGTGGAGTGCTACCCCAGTCAACTCAATCAGGTGCTGATGAATATCCTCGCGAACGCGATCGAGGCCATAGACCATCGTGACCATCCCGAGATCACTATTACAACTACTGTCGAAAATAGCTGAGCCGTCATTACGATTGGCGATAATGGCTCCGGCATTCCTGCACAGATTCAGGCTCAGATTTTTGACCCGTTTTTCACCACAAAGCCAGTTGGTCAGGGCACGGGCATGGGGCTTTCCATCTGCTATCAGATCGTGACCGAAAAGCATGGCGGCGAACTTTTGGTGCAGTCAGAACCTAACCAGGGTACGCAATTTATCATCAAACTCCCCATCCGCCAGACGACACCAACTTCGTCATCTCATAGCAGCTAGCGATCGCTGCTCTAATGCGCAAACGCGGCTTTAATGGGGGGCGATCTCGTGTTCAGTGGATAGTGCTATCGTGCCGGGAGAATGAGTCCTAGAGTGACGGATGCCGAAGTTAGAGGGTGAAGTCTAGTCCGGAGTGATGGAGGAGGACGCGCTTGCCAGAGCGCGTAGAGGATCTGTGTCGTGAGTAAAAAAAGCGCGTTCGCGCTGGAGTAACGGCCTTTTTTGGGGGGCGTTATTTTTCTAAGGGACAATGGAACGGATGCCATGACCCGTTCCATTGCTGGAGTTCTCGCCGTGCGTTTCGGCAGGTTTTAGACAAACGGGTTTGCAAAGCGCTACAAAGAAAGTACAGATACATTGCTAAATTGCTCCAGCATCGTAACTTCCAGCTATGCTAAAAGTGCCCATCATGGGTACTGCTTCATTGCGAAGATTGAGGCAACCTAGAAGCAGTTAGCAGGATATTTTTCGGCAGGTGCCATCCCTGTAAGCCTGGTCACTGCCTTACGCATCTGTCGAAGCCAGGGATGCTGTGTGTATTGCTTTGGCTATCCTGTTTCTGCCACGAGCATCAAACAAGTTTTTGCATCCATCATCAGATTGCACTGCATGACGGCAGAGAGCCATCACTGTTTTGGGTGACTTTTGCTGCGGAACGATGCGGGGAGTTCAGACCTATGGTTCAATTACAGCAATCTATCCCCCAACCAACCTCTTCCGACCGGGGAACCCCTCAGGCGGCGCTTTTGGTCGCGGCCAGACAGGGCGAGGCAGAGGCGATCGCCCACCTCTTACAACACTCGCTACGAAGCCATCACATCCAGGTTCAGGGACAGGTGCAGGAGCATCATCTTAGCCTTTCCCTAGAGAGCCAATCGATGCCGCCCCAAGGACACCTGATGGCCAGGATTCAACAGGGGATTCAGCGGCTCCAAGTGCCGGATTTGCAAATGGTTACGGTGCGGGCTCGACCGTCTGCCCAACACCCCGTTGCCTGGGAATCTTCTTTTGCGCCTAAACCGGTTTATGGCCGTCCCATTCGGCAACGAGATGAGCATGCCGAAGAACTCATTCAGGTGCATGTAGCAGGCAATTTGCAAGGACAGCAGATTGCGATCGGGCATCACATCACCCAGGTCACCAACCATGGCGTGCTGGTCTATCCGGATCAAGATTCGAAGTTACCTGCAAAGCCTCAACCTAAGCGGCGGCCTGCGCCTAATCTGCATCACTATTGCAAGCCCTTTCCTGCCCTGCTCGATCGCACAACCGAGACGAACAGGATTCTCGATACGCTGCCGACTCAGATGCCCATTGAGGTGTATGGCGAAGCAGGAATTGGGAAATCTGTGTTACTGCGGTATTTGGCGCATCAGCCCCAAGTGGCGCAGCCGTTTCCTGATGGCGTGGTTTATCATGCCGTGCGGCAGCAACCCGTTGCCGATGTGGCGCAATTTTTGTTTGAGGTCTTTTACGACTACGACTTTCCGATCGCCATCAAACCGACGGAGCCCGAACTGCGGGAAGCCCTGGCCCATTGTCGGGCGCTGGCGGTGCTGGATGACATCGCCGGAGACAAGAGCCGGGTTGAGGACATTTTGAGCTTGCCTGGATTGTCCTGGCTGTTGGCGGCATCGGAAGACCATCTGTGGGGCGAAGGGGTTGCCTTGCCCTTGCAGGGTCTGCCGTTAGAACACGCTCTAGAGCTGGTGGAGCGTGGGTTAGGGCGATCGCTCCAAAACGAGGAACTCACCTCCGCCCAAACCCTCTGTCAGCTATTGCACGGCCATCCGCTCCGCATCCTGCAAAATGTCGCGGTCATTCGATCGAGTGAGGCGATCGCCCCAACCGCTCCGTACCTGACCCTGGCGCAGATCGTCGCCCAACTCCAAAGAGGACACACCTCAGAAACCATCACGCTCCAGGCCACCCGCGATCTGCCCACCTTAGAACGTCGATCCCTAGCGATTTTCGCCGTGTTTGGCAGTACTCCCATGAGTCTCCAGCATCTCCAGGTGCTGCTGGCAGATGCCAACATCGACATGGCCCTCCAAACCCTGGTCGAACGCGGGTTAGTGTGGAGCGATGGTGCGCAATACAGCTTGGCGAGCAATCTTCAGACTCCCCTGGCACAACTATGGGATCTCTCCGGCTGGATTGAGCCCCTGCTGCGTTACTTCATCGAGTGGGGCACCGAGCAGGAAGCCGCAACCCTGGCCACCAGCGCCCATCAAGAATTGCTCAGCCATCTGGTGGAACTTGCCGTCCAACATCAACAATGGTCAGACACCCTGCAACTGTGCCAATTGCTGGATGTTCCTACCTTTGAAAGTTTGCACTGGGGTCGGTGGCAACAGACCTGGGAAATGGGCCTGGAAGCCGCAGAAGCCCTCGGGAATGAGGCGATCGCCGCCTATGCCTCGCACCAACTGGGCACCCACGCCCTCTGTCTGGGGGATACCCTCAACGCCTATCACTGGTTGGTTCAGGCCGTGCAACAGCGGCACGAACTGGGGGATCCGATTGGCGCAGCCATCTCGCAGCACAACCTGAATCTGCTGTTGCTGCCGCCCCTGCCACCCCCCGAAGCCGAAGCCCCCACTTCAGACC
>JADEXA010000098.1 GCA_015207365.1 Vacuolonema iberomarrocanum LEGE 07170 | reverse complement strand
GCGAACGCTCACCCCACCCGCCCCATCAGCCCCGAAGACCAAGCCAAGTGGGAAGTCCCTGCTCTAGGTTGGGTCGATCTGAGCGATGCCGACTACGGCGTAAGCCTCCTCACCACTCACAAATATGGAGTCGATGTCACACCCAACCAGCTTCGCCTCTCGCTCCTTCGCAGTCCCCGCTACCCAAACCCCCACGCCGATCGGGGCAACCACTATTTCACCTATGCGATTTATCCCCACGCAGGCTCTTGGCAAACGGCACACACCGTTCGTCAGGCGGCAGCCTTCCGTCAGCCAATGCAGGCGATCGCCCTCCCTGACTCTCCCTCAAATCACCAACAGCCGAAGCCTCTCACGCCTTGCCAAACCCTCCTCAAACTTGCTGGAGACACTCTGGTACTCATGGCGGTCAAACGCGCGGAAGACGAACCAGACACCCTCGTACTGCGATGCCATGAAGCCTATGGGCAGCGCGCCATCCTTGAACCCAGGGATGTGGAATGGATGGGAACACCCGCTTCACATTTACAATCCACCGATCTTCTCGAAGAGACGGTGAACCCTCCAAGCGGGGAAAATGGGGGAAGCCGGGCGATCGCCCCCTGGCAGATCTGCACCTTCACCCTCATACAAACGTAACCATCGGTGATAGGCTAATCACATTTGCAACGTATCCTTAAGCGCTCGGATGCCTGGATCATGGACAAAATTTCCAATCTATTCCAAACCAACGAAGTGTTTCGCCGCGATTTGTTCGTTGGCTTTGGGATATGGCTTTCCCTCCTTGTCATTGGCTTCGTGCTGCTACCGGGTATCGGTTTGGTGCAGCCCGAAGCGCGCTTTGATGGCTGGATGCTGATGAGCCTCCTCGGTGGAATCATCGGCGTCTTTTTGCTAGCACTCTCACCTCGCCTGATCGAGCGCGATCGCCAACGATCACGACGGGTCTCACGCTGGTCGTGGGTCTTGGTCTGGCGATTACTGGCCTGGGTTGGGTTGGCCGGCTTAGCATCCCCGCTCTTAATGATCAGCTATGAAATTTTTACCACCATATTCAATCAAATTCTGAGCGGAACGTAGGACTCACGAGTTGAGCGTCAGGTCTATGCAACAAGCATAGGTCTATGCAACAAGCATAGGTCTATGCAACAGGCATAGGTTTCACGATTCGCGGGCTTTCAGAATCCAACTATCGTTTGCGCCCGCTGCAAAGCAGCGGGCGCAAACGATAGTTGGATTTTACGGCTGTTTAACCGGATTTGATATTATTACTTCTTCGCCTCTTTTTTATCTTCGCAGAGGGTGACAACCATCCCCTCGCGCGCCAATGAAACATTGGGGAACGTCTGCTGGATTTCTTTCTCTACCCCTTCCAAAAAGACATCACCATGTTCAGGGTCATGGTGGAAAAGAAGGACTTGCTTCACTTGAGCGACGTTTGCCAACTCAATCCCCGTTTTCCATAGCGCCGGGCGGTTCTCTGCGCCTTGGTCTCCACGATAAATATGGTCGGTGTAGAAGGCATCATAAATCAGCAAATCTGCTTGTTGCGCCAGATAGAGCAAACCCTGGTCAGGTTCACCGGCTTCGTGATGCGTATCCGTCGCATAAACCACCGAGTAACCATTCCAGGTGATGCGATAGCCAAGAGCACTATGGGGGCGGTTCAGCGAAATTGTTTCGATCGCCACATTGTCAATCGGAATAATGGAGCCAGGGCGAATGTCATGAAATGTCAGGTCGGCCTGCATCTCTTGCAACGGCACAGGAAAGTTGGGAATCAACATCTGGTCACACAGACGTTGTTTCATAGATGCGCCATTGGGTCCCGTTGCACCATAGATCGTGAAGGAATTGCCTTTGACAAACGCAGGCAAAAAGAAGGGAAATCCTTGAATTCGATCCCAGTGGGTATGGGTAAAGAACAGGTGGGCGGAAAAGGGCATGGTGGGTCTTAGGTGCTTACCCAGCACACGCAGTCCAGTTCCAGCGTCAAGAATAAGGCGCTTCCCATCAACCTGCACCTCAACGCAGACCGTATTGCCACCAAATTGAAAGGTGTCTCTTCCGGGAGTCGGTATATTGCCACGCACTCCCCAAAATTTGACTCGAAACTCGTTTGGTTGAGGATCGAGCGGAAACATTGAGTGGCTCATGGCTTCATCGGTTGTCGAGTCAAAAGCTAGCATTAGGCATCGGTATCGTCATGATGGGTGGGAATGATGAAGTATCCCTTGCTGTAGAGTTCCCTGATACCTGGGATTTTATTCTGCGTTTTGCTGAAGACACGATAAAAATATCTCAGAAATATTTCAGAACTGTCCCAGAGAAATGCCTGAGAAAACAAGCCTTGCATTCGTTCGAAGGAACGGAAGAGTCCGAAAGCAACACCTCAGGTTTTTCAGACTAGCGAATCTGTCTCCAATTTGACAGGCTTCTCTATGATAGATAGACGTTCACCTAAATGTTTTTAGATCCGACTTGGCGATCGTAGCGATTTCCTCCAAACAAGAATTGCATCAATTGATACAAGAACCACTAGTCTATACACAAGTCGTACATCCCTGCCAGAACTCCCTACATCGACTCAGCAAGCTCAACAATGCTGGCATGAGAGATCGGGTGTTTTTCCGCCCCTAAACTCGAGCATCAGGAACCAACCTTGGTCAGCTAAACAGAGAGAAGTAGCGATCGCCCTCTCTCTGTTGCGCCAAAAATAGATTGGTTGCGGTTAGGTTACTTGACCGCATCAATGCAAGTTTGGACAAGGGTTGCGACTTCATCTACCCCTTTCCAACCAAGAATTTCGGTCACTTTCTTCTCCAGATTTTTGTAAGTTCTGAAGAATTCAGCGATCTCTTCCAGGCGGTGGGAAGCGATATCATCCAAGGATTTGACATCAACATAGCGGGGATCTTTGTCGGGGACGCAGAGAATTTTCTCGTCGCGATCGCCCCCATCAATCATTTCCAGCATTCCGATCGGACGTGCAGCAATCACACATCCTGGAAATGTTGGTTCATCCATAATGACCATGCCGTCTAACGGATCACCATCATCGGCAAGGGTATTGGGGATAAATCCGTAGTCGTAGGGATACTTTACAGACGCATAAAGCACCCGATCGAGCGCAAAAGCACCCAAGTCTTTGTCAAACTCATACTTATTCTTGCTACCTCCTGGAATCTCGATCAGGACGTTAATCAAACCAGGTTTAGGCTGAGCAGGGATACGCGCTAAATCCACAACCAAATCTCCGTCTTCACGTTTTACATTTCGGCTATCAAGCGGGTAAGCGGCTCTCTACCTTGCTCTATCGGCTGCATCTGACAGTCGTGCTGCCAACAGCCTCCAACCAAAGCACAACAGCTCACCCGAATAGCATTCTATGGGAAGACGGGAAGCAACTGAGTAAAGCCTGAGTGAATAAACGGTAGAAATCTACAAACCCCGTGATGGGGGAGGGACGTAGTTTTGGGCTGGAATCAAGGGTGGCATAGCCGAATAATAGGCGATCGCCACCACCGGTAGTACCAGCGTAATTAAAGCGATGACGACTCCTGCAAAGTTAGCAAGGCGGCTCGGAGGAGGTTCAGTTGAGGTCTCGATGCGACTACCGGATTCCATACGGTTATTGTTATGAGGACAAGTGGGAATCTATAGATGGATCCAAAGCGCGCTCCAGCCAGAGCTGAAACAGATTTGGACTGTCCAATTGGACGATACCTTTGGGCGACAAGGCAATGTGACTGTAGGGTCACCCGATTCCCGAAGCGCCAGAGCAGACAAGCAGCTGACTAGCCCGAAATAATAACTCAAGCTTTCTACAACTATTCTAGCCAGGATTGACCGATCCAAGGAAGGTGGAGATTGCCTTACTTAACCTTTGGTACAGATCTTTATAAATCTTTCAAAGGAGCTTGAAGCAAGGGCTTCGGTCACATCACTCAAGCCAAAATCTGAAGCAGAGAACACCATAGAGAGCGCCGAGGTAGGCGTTGCCTACAAGAGTGTAGACAGTTATTCCAGATACAGGACAAACACCTCGTCTGAGCATTAAATCGTTGTTGCGTAGAGACGCTTTCCCCAAAATCGTCTTTAACCCTAAAGCGAGACAGACCGATACGACATCCGCATGTTTTCGGAAGTTGTATAGCGCTATGCGATTAGGTAAAAACCAATGATTTTTTGAAAGCCCCGCGCTGCGGGGCTTTCAAAAAATCATTGGTTCTAATCTCAATGCGTCAGACCTTACGAGGATATGGCATATCATCTCGCATCAGAAGTTTTCGCACATTTCCTTGAAATTTTGCAGGGATTAGTTCTCAGGAATTCAAGAGTGAGTCGTATGGGCGCACTCTTGTTTGGGTATATCTCTTGTTTTCAGCCGCGCATGCAATTCTGCGCACTCTCGCGTTAGTGCTCCCTTGACGCTGGGAATCATTCCTTAAATTTCTGCTTTAGATCGGCGTTTTGCTCTATCCAAACGGCTGAGCTATACAGTAGCGTTTTGTTACCGGATAGAGGTTTGCCCTCGCGGATCTCATTAAAGGGATCCTGCCGATAGATTTGACGCGGGGGCAATAGGCATTTGTATGGAGAGGTAGTGTGGAAAAACTTTCAGCAGAGCTTGAGCGGCATTTTTACGATGAGCACCATTCTGGCGAGGTGACTATCGATGAAATTATGACCCTAGCCGGGGAAAGGGCGTTTGGCTTTTTATTCATCCTGCTGGCGCTCCCCTCTGCGTTGCCCGTTCCGGCTCCATTCTATGCGACACCCTTTGGCATTCTGTTGTTTTTACTAGCAGCACAGCTCATTGGTGGCGCAACCCATCCTTGGATTCCACGCTGGTTTGCTAAACATTCACTGAAGCTATCGCAGATACAGTCCGTCTTATCAATGGGATTACCCTGGTTGCGGCGGGTAGAGGTTTTGACCCGACCTCGGTTGTCCGTAGTATGTCATAGCCGTCTTGGTCGCCTGATGATTGGGGTAGCGATCGCCCTTATGGCAGCATCAATGATGATCCCCATCCCATTGACCAACACACTCCCGGCGATCGGCATTTTTCTCATCGGATTTGGGCTACTGGATGAGGATGGTGTTATTAGCCTGATGGGGTTGCTGGTCTGTGCCATGGGTGCAGCCTTGACAGCCAGCATTCTCACCCTGGGTTATGCGACTGTTCGGGGGGCGGTTGATCTCGTGAAAGAGGCCATCTTTTAGTCCATAAACATGTCTACAAGGGCAGGTTCCACCAATCATTCGAGAGCCACTCGTCACCTGATGGATAAAACCATCCTTACCGTCGTCGTGAGTTCTTCACAAGATGTTGCTTCAAGCCTCACGTTGATCTGTTGGAGATATCCATCGGCACCCTCTAGCTTCACGAAAACGATACAAATCTCTCTCGATAAATTTCTTTTTTGATCGACTGAATACCCCTCTAGCCAATGGTTTGAGCCAAATTTTCTCGCTAATTTTACGGATGAGATTTGTTAACGTTTAGACGCCGTGAGCCGCAATGGCTGCGGATGTGTTTCTCTCAACCTCAACGGAAAGGACACTATGGCGGAATGGATCACAGACATTATGGAATCCCTGGGATATGCGGGGATTGCCTTTCTGATGTTTTTGGAAAATCTGTTCCCACCGATTCCCTCGGAAGTCATCATGCCGCTGGCGGGATTCACCGTAGCCCAGGGAGACATGGCGTTTATTCCGGCGATCGCCGCTGGGGTGTTTGGTACGGTGTTAGGCGCTCTGCCCTGGTACTTCGCTGGAGCCTATTTCGGCGAAAAACGGTTGATGCGCTGGGCCGATCGCTATGGCAAGTGGCTCACCCTCTCTAGCCGTGAGTTAGAAAAGGCGATCGCCTGGTTCAACCAGTACGGCAAAGCGGCTGTATTTCTCTGTCGCCTGGTTCCTGGGGTACGGACGCTGATTTCGCTGCCCGCTGGCCTCGCCCGAATGAATATGGCCGTGTTTCTGGTGTATTCCACCCTGGGCACCATCATCTGGACAACGCTGCTCACGATTGCAGGGTACTGGCTAGGAGCCGAGTACGAGCGCATCGAAACGTACCTGGGGCCGATTTCCAAAGTAGCTCTGGGGCTGATCCTCGTCAGCTTTGTGGGATGGGTTTGGTGGCGGCATCAGCACAGACCCTCCGATGAGCCTCCGCCCTAGGTGCCTGAACCCAAACATTTAGATGGCATCGAGATGATGCCCTGCGATCGCCGCCAATAAAGAGGAAGAAACCTGCTAGCCTAGCAAAGCATGAGCAGGAATTTTGGCGTGAGAGAGCAGGCGAGTTACTGGAAACTTCTTCCATTTTTGCGTCCCCACTGGCGCACGATCGCCGTTGCACTGGGTTGCACCGCCGTTTTTACCGCCGCATGGCCGTTCCTGGCGTGGCTGTCGGGAAAGTTGCTCGCAGTATTAGTGCAAGGGCTGGTTATGCCCCTAGCGCAGTGGGCCGGGGTGATTGCCCTGGTATTTTTGGTGCAAAAGTCTGCGCAGTATGGGCAAGATTCGCTGATGGCAAAGGCAGCGCTGGCGATCGCCCTTGACCTCCGCAACCATGTGTACGCTCACCTGCAGACCCTGAGCCCCAGCTACTTCGAGCAAAACCAGACGGGAGATCTTAGCTATCGCCTGACCGAAGACATTGATCGGGTGGGCGAAGTCATCAACAAACTGTTTCATGACTTTGTCCCCTGCGTACTGCAAATGGTCGCCGTTTTCGGCTACATGATCTATCTCAACTGGCAACTCACCCTCACCAGCCTGACACTGGTGCCCCTGATGGCAGGGTTAATTGGCTGGTTTGGGGAGAAGATGTTGCTGGCATCGCGCCGGAGCCAAACCCATGTCTCTGACCTGTCGTCTCTGCTGACAGAGGTTTTTAGCGGCATCCGGCTCATTCGTGCCTTTGCAGCGGAGGAGTACGAAATTTCTCGGTTTAACCAGGCCGCAGAGCGCAACCGTCAGGCCAAGTATCAAGCGGAATGGATTCGGGCGGTGCAGTTTCCTGTTGTAGGGTTTCTCTATGCCTTGAGTGTGTTGCTTCTGTTGCTTTTGGGCGGATGGCAAATTGGCCAAGGCAACCTGACTGGGCAGGAATTTGGGAGTTATGTAGTGGCGATCGCCATGCTGATTGACCCCATCGCCCATCTCACGGAAAACTACAACCAATTCAAGCAGGGGCAAGCCTCAGTCGATCGTATTTTCGAGTTGTTACAGACCCAGCCTGCGGTCGTCGAAGCCGCCGGGGCGATCGCCCTCGATCGCGTGAGCGGCAAAGTGGAATATCGCAATATCTGCTTTGGCTATCAACCTGACCAGCCGGTGTTGCACAATCTCAACCTGCTGGCCTTCCCCGGAGAGGCGATCGCCCTCGTTGGAGCCTCAGGGGCAGGCAAATCCACGCTCATTAACTTGCTCCTACGGTTTTATGATCCCCAGTCCGGGGAAATCTTGATCGATGGCACCGATATCCGCCAGGTAACGATCCCCAGCCTGCGTCAGCAAATTGGTCTGGTTCCCCAAGAAACAATTTTGTTTTCGGGCACGATCGCCCAGAACATTGCCTTTGGCCAACGCCACTTCGACCTCGAGCGCGTTTATGAAGCGGCTCGCATTGCCAATGCCGATTCGTTCATTCGCCGATTTCCCGATGGTTACCAAACCTGGGTGGGCGAGCGGGGCATTAATCTATCCGGAGGGCAACGGCAGCGCATTGCGATCGCCCGTGCCGTGCTGATCAATCCCCGCATTCTCCTGCTGGACGAAGCCACCTCTGCCCTCGATGCCGAATCCGAAGCTTTGGTGCAAGAAGCAGTGGAACGGTTGATGCGCGATCGTACCGTCTTCATCATTGCTCACCGCCTCGCGACCGTTCGCCGCGCCGACCGCATTCTCGTCTTGGAAAAGGGGCGCGTTGTCGAGTCTGGCACTCACGCTGAGTTGCTCGATCAGGCGGGACGGTATGCCCGATATTACGCACAGCAGTTTGAGGAACGGGGAGAACGCAGATGAACGCGGACAAACGCAGATAGAGAACTGCGCACAGCAAACCACTCATGGGAACGGGCCAGACTATCGAGCAGGCGATCGATACTGCTACATGTAGTGTCGAATGATGAATTATCTGTCTACATCTAGTGGGTCTTGAACAGACGATGAGGCTTTAAGCACTGACAAACAATTCATCCGCATTCATCTGCGTTCCATTTTCCATCGCTCAGCCTTGCCCCTACGTAGCCATACTCCGGACAGCGTTCAGGACAATCTGCACAAAGCATCTATGAAGTTTTCTAAACTTCCCGCAGAAAGAGAATAATCTAGTGGAGAAGAAGTGTTGCTAGTCCTATGAGCAAGATGCAGTCAGGAATCTTCGCGGTGGTTACGATCGGAGAACACCGCCTGTATGTTGGAGAAGTGAATCACCTGAAAAGTCGCTGGCGGGTGATGTTGACCCATTTTGAGACCGGCAAATATCCCCACGATGCGTTACAAGCGGCCTGGAATCAGTCCGGCGAAAATCGACGGTTTACGTTCCACAAACTTGACGATCTGATTCACGATCACCAGCTCTTACGGCGATCGCAACTCCTGAAAGACCTAGAAAAAGCTGGCAAAAAACTGGCCATCTAGCCTCCCTTCTCCAGTTCAGCGAAAAATAACTGCACGAGTTCATCGGTGGTGACGAAGATTTCTGGCGGTACAGGCGATAAATCGGCGGTTCGATAGCCTTGGGCAAGGATGCGTTCCTGTGCTTCACGAATCTGCTGAGCCCCCTTCGTCTCGCCCCACTGCTCTAGCATCAGGGTGGCACTGGCGATCGCCCCCATGGGATTGGCAATTCCCTTGCCCGCAATGTCGGGAGCCGTGCCGTGGATGGGTTCATATAAACCAAAGCCACTGGCATTGAGGCTGGCCGATCCCAACATACCGATGGATCCGGCGATCGCTCCACCCAAGTCACTCAAAATATCCCCAAACAAATTCCCCGCCAGCACCACATCAAAGTCGCAAGGCCGCAGAACGAGCTGCATCGCCAGGTTATCGACCAGCATGGGCTCTACAGTGACATCAGGAAAATCTGACGCCACATCCTCTACCCGTGCACTCCAGGGGAGACAAGGCAGGGCATTTTCCTTGTGGGCAACGGTGAGGTGACGGCGGCGAGTCTGCGCCCATTCCAGAGCCACGCGAGCGATGCGATGCATCTCGGCATCCCCGTAGCGCATCGTGTGGAAGCCATAGACTCCTTCAGCATCCTCGGCGCGACCGCTTTCGCCAAAGTAAATGCCACTGGCCAGCTCACGCACAAACAAAAGATCAACACCTTGCACCACCTCTGACCGCAGCGGAGATTTATGGAACAAATGGGGAGATGGGCAAACGGGGCGCAGGTTGATGAACAAGTCGAAGTGTCGCCGCAACTCCAGCAAACCCCCTTTCGAGACCGCCCCAAATAAGATCCCATCGGACTGTTCACAGCACCGTAGGGTTTCGTCGGGCAGAAACTGCCCGGTTTCAGCAAAGGCAGGAGGACCAATCAGCGCGGGCTGGGGAGCGATCGCAAAACCGCACTGCTCTCCAGCCCGCTGCAACACCTGCAAGGTAGCCGCCACAACTTCGGGGCCAATTCCTTCCCCCGGCAAGACCGCAAGGCGATAGCTCCGAGTTGTCATGGTCAGTCCATTAACCGCCTTAACTGCGTGATCCAGTGACGACAGCCTCTGGGGCATCCCAATCGGTGTGGAAGAACTCACCCCGTGGGCGATCGACTCGCTCATAGGTATGCGCCCCGAAGTAATCCCGCTGAGCCTGGGTTAGATTTTGCGGCAATACGGCGCTGCGGTAAGAGTCGAAGTAGTCCAGAGAGGCACTGAAGGCGGGCACAGGAATGCCATTCTTTGCGGCGGTGATGACCACTTCGCGCCAAGCGCTTTGCCGATCCAGAATCGTTTGCTTGAACTCCGGAGCCAGCAGGAGGTTGGGTAATTGCGGATCTTCGTTGAAGGCATCCTTAATTTTGTTCAGGAACCGCGCACGGATGATGCAGCCGCCCTTCCAAATGCGAGCCGTTTCACTCAGGTTGAGATTATAGTCAAACTCCTTCGAGGCCCGACTCAACAGCGCCATCCCCTGGGCATAGGAGCAAATCTTCGAGCAATAGAGTGCATCTCGCACCATGTTGACGAAGGTTTTCAGGTCACCATCAACTTTAGAGATACCAGGGCCGCTGAGTTGCTTCGAGGCCGCAACCCGCTCGGCTTTGATAGAGGACATGATCCGAGCATTCACCGCCGCAATGATCGTGGGAATGCTAACCCCCAAGTCCAGTGAGGTCTCCACGGTCCACTTCCCGGTGCCCTTTTGCTTTGCCGCATCCAGCACCATATCCACCAGCGGCTCGTTGGTTTCGCTGTCGATCTTGCGGAAAATGTCGGCGGTGATTTCAATCAAGAACGAGTCCAACTCTTCGGTCGTATTCCACTCAGAAAAGACTTCATGGAGTTGCATTGGGGTCAGACCGCCCACATTCTTCAGCAAATCGTAGGCTTCGGCGATCAGTTGCATGTCGCCATACTCAATGCCGTTGTGAACCATCTTGACGTAATGCCCGGACCCACCGGGGCCAATGTAGGTCACACAGGGGCCATCATCCACCTGAGCTGCAATCTTAGTAACAATCGGCTCCATTGCTTCATAGGCCGCCGCTGTGCCTCCTGGCATCAGGCTGGGGCCATTGAGTGCCCCATCTTCGCCACCGCTAACGCCCATGCCCATAAAGCGCAGGTTGACCGCTTCCAGTTCTTTGACCCGCCGTTCGGTGTCGGTGTAGAGCGAATTGCCCCCGTCGATAATCATGTCGCCCTCATCGAGCAGCGGCTTGAGTTGCCCAATCACGGCATCAACGGGGCCGCCTGCTTTTACCATCACCAGGATTTTGCGAGGACGATCCAAGGACTGCACGAACTCTTCGAGCGAATAGGTGGCTTGGACGTTTTTCCCTTGGGCGCGGGTCGCCGCAAACTTTTCGGTAACGGTAGAGGTGCGATTGTAGACGGAGATGGGAAAGCCGTTGCGCTCAACATTGAGGGCGAGGTTTTCACCCATTACAGCCAACCCGATTAATCCAAAGCTCTGTGCCATAAGACTTGCCTGCGATTACTTCTGGAATAGGTCTGAATAATTTGAATGATTGCTGGGCTGAACGATCGTTTGGGATGAATGGGGAACGCTACGTTTAAGAACCCATCTCCGATCCATCAAGCCTCATTTGCGGACATGTGGTGATTCACTTTCACCAGAGTAGACAACTTTTTTGGGGAAGGGGGCTAGGGCAAAGGTTTTCTTTAGATACCCCGATGAACCAGTGAGACAGGGGTTTCGGGTCAAAAAGGTGGAAAGGCTTGATATAGCGACCATTGCCTCTAGATTATGGTCTAGGCTGGCAAGATTCTATGCCCCTCTCGGTAGGGATTACGTTAGGGGACGGATAGGAGGCTGATAAAATGTTGGCCGAGTGGCGGATTCGTCATCATCGAAACGTCATCATCAAAAAATATTGAGCAGATTGGAGGTAAAGGGTATGGCAGCAAATCCAGAAGGAACAGCATCGACGCTTGGGGCAGATGCCGTAGATGTGGCGATCGCCCAAGGGATTGATCTAGACGGCAGCCCCATTCCGGCTGAGAAGCTGGAACTCTACACCAAGGTGATGGCCCTGGAAGCGGGTCGGCAACGCAGCGGTGTGTCCAATACAATGCGATCGCGCATCGTCCGCATTGGCGCAAAGCACATTGCCCAAGATGAACTGAATCAAATGCTCGAAACCGCCGAATTTGCTTCCTTGAAACCGAAAGAGATAGCGTTCTACTACGGCAAGTAGCCTGATTCATTTAACGATTGCACTCATCCTCTAAAATCATTCGCGTTTTGCTGATTCTTATTGTCCAATCGCTGCGACATCGCCGTCTGGATTTGTATGACTCTCCGCTTCAGTCGTCTGCATTTTTCAATAAAAATTCGTTCAAAAGGCTCTAATTTTTAATGCTCGATTTTTCAATTTTCACGACGAACGTTGACATCGCGACCTTGGCAGACTTCTCACGACAGCACTGTCTTGGAATTTGTGCGGCGTTGGTGCCAGCCAATATGATTGCCACCTTGCAAACGTTGATTTTTGCAGGCACGCAACGGCCCCGCCGGGAGCTTTCCTGCATCACGACGCTGTCACTGCTCTATGCCACGCTCATGGTGTTGCATGTGGTCAGTTGGTTTGTGGTCGGGGTGGTCATGGCACCGACCTTTGTGCTGCTCAGCCTAGCCCTGGTCTGCATTGGGCTGAATGGTTGGGCGATCGCCGCTCCAACGTCTCTCGGCGGTGTGGTACGGTCACTGGTAATGGTTGTTGTTCGGAGGTTGCGCCAATGGAATCGACTGACACCTCAAACTTGATCCTGGGGGGCGTGGCGATCGTCATCCTGCTCGGAGGGTTCTTGATGATGTTCACGACCTTCTTCACGAAACGCCGCGATTCCTAAAGGAAACTTGGCTGTTCACTGTCTGAAGATTGTCCAGCCATCCCACCAAAAAAACTGCCCCGTTCCGGAGAACGAGGCTAGAACAGTTAAACACCTGACTTAGTTTGTTCTATCTATCGACTGTCAACAGAAAAACTGTGACGGTTTTAACAGCGTCCATTCCAAACCATTGGGGTTGCTCCGGAGAAACTCGCCTGTCATTGATTGCCACGCTTTGGCATTACTGCTTGCGGGGATAATTTTTTCCACGCAGGGGTGTCGTATGCCCCTGCGTGGAAAAAATTACCCTGCCAGTCTCTACCGCTTCACTTCTTCCAACGCCTGATAAAACTCCCCGACCCAGGGGATTTGCGCCAGATCGGTAAAGGAAATTTGGCGTTGCAGGCGATCGAGTTCATCAATGCGTTGGTTTTCTCGATAGATTTGTTGCTGCAGATAGCGGCTTTCATCGGGATGGCTGGTAAGGTCGGTTTTTTGCCAGCGATCGAGAAAGTAGCGGCGGCGCTTTTCGCAGAGTACCCGCTCCATACAGGCAACAGCAGTGCGGATCACGAGGGGTGCCCGCAGAAGATCCCGCTCAATTTTTTCGTCTAGCTGGAAGAGAAGGAAGACGCGATCGCCATATCCCGCATGATCCAGACAGCGTTCATGCAAACGACTGACCAACGGCATCTCGTCAGTGGTGTCATCCGGGGGGGGCTCGGTGGCCTCTAGCTCCTGGATCTGCTGCCATAGGAAGCGGTGATGGCCAATGCTGAACTGCACATCGGCCAGACCCAGAGCGCTGCGAATCTCAGTGCGGACGCCGGGCAGGTTGATGTAAAGCCGCAACAGTTGGGCTTCCGATTCTTCGAGCAGGGTGCGATCGCCCGCCGTTTGCCATTTTTGCGATTTGCCATGCCAGCGCTGTCCTCGCACCTGGGTTCGCAGGTCGCTTTCTAGCTGCACCGTCAGGCGGGCATTGCCCCGGCTCAGCCACTCGGCACAACGGTGGATGTAGTGGGTGCGCAGGGAGGCATTGGGCAGGTCGCCGAGTAGTTTGGCAATCGACTGAATCCCTTGCTGGAACTGGTCAGGCTGGTCTAGGTCTTTATCAGCGAGGAGGGTCTGGATCTGCCAGTCGAGCCAGAGGGGCGCGTCGTTGAGCAGGGTCTGATAATCGGCAACAGCATGGTTCTGCAAAAACTCATCGGGGTCTTTCCCATCGGGAATGGTGAGGATTCGCAGTTGCACTTCCCCTTTGTAGGCCAGGTTTGCTAGCTCGCCGATCGCCCGATCCGCCGCCCGCTGCCCCGCCGCATCCGCATCAAAGTTGAAGACGACCTGCTTGGATTCGGTGTAGCGCAGCAGTTGCTTTACCTGTGCCAAACTCAGGGCTGTCCCTAGGGACGCCACAACATTGGTGATTCCAGCTGCATGGAGGGCAATCACATCAAAGTAGCCTTCCACGACAACGGCGCGATCATCCTTGGCGATCGCCCCTCGGGCTTTGTCTAAGGCAAACAGGGTATTGCCCTTATCGAAGAGTTCCGTTTCGGGGGAATTGAGGTACTTCGGCTGTGCTTCCCCAAATGCCCGTCCGCCAAACCCAATCACCCGACCCTGCAAGTCGTGGATGGGAATCATCAGGCGATCGCGAAATCGATCGTAGTGCCCCTTGCCGCCTTGGCGGGGCACAATCAACCCCGCTTGCTCGACCAACTCTACCGGATAGCGTTTCTGCTCGACCAGATAGCCATAGAGGGTTTGCCACCCAGCCGGAGCATAGCCCAACTCAAAGTGCTGAATCGTTTCGGGGCGCAGTTGACGGGCCTGCTCCAGGTAGGTCAGCGCGGCCTCTCCCTGGGGTTGTCGCAACGCATGCTGAAAAAACTGCGCCGTCAGCGCCAGAATTTCGTAGAGCTGATCCCGCAAAGATAGCTTGCGCTGCAAGGCCTGTCGCTGCTCGGGCTCCATCGTTTTGATGGAGAGTTGATAGCGCCGCGCCAAATCGAGCACCACATCTCCAAAGGATTGCTTGTTGAGCTCCATCAAGAACTTGATGGCGTTGCCTCCGGCTCCGCAGGAAAAGCAGTAATAAAACTGCTTGGCTGGGCTAACGCTGAAGCTGGGGGATTTGTCATCGTGGAAGGGGCACAATCCCACAAAATCTTTTCCCTGCTTGCGCAGCACCACATGCTCCGAGACCACATCGACGATGTCGGCGCGTTGCTTGACCTGATCGATTGTGTCGGGGTGGAGGCGAGGGGCGGCCATGGGCAGGTGGGGGAA
>JADEXA010000097.1 GCA_015207365.1 Vacuolonema iberomarrocanum LEGE 07170 | reverse complement strand
ACCCACACAATCTGGTCTTCATTGATAAAACGGGCATGCATTTGGGGCTGACGCGCTTGTATGGTCGGGCTCCGCTGGGTGAACGCTTGTATGACAGCGAGCCGCCGGGCAATGGCGGCAAGAATATCTCGTTGATTGGGGGCATGAGTCTCGATGGGTTGATTGCCACGATGAGTCTTGTCGGCAGCGTCAATACCGACGTGTTCTTGGTCTACATTCAAGAGATTCTGATTCCACAATTGTGGGTGGGAGCCATTGTTGTGATGGATAACTTACCCGTTCATCATGCCGCTGTCGTGCGGGAGGCGATTGAAGCCGTCGGCGCAACCGTGGTGTTCTTGCCCCCTTACTCTCCCGACCTCTCACCGATTGAGTTGTGTTGGTCAAAACTCAAGCAACTGCTGCGATCGGCTAAAGCGCGCACTCAAGACGCACTCGATCAAGCCTTAACCCGGATTATCAATGAGTGCATTTCTGAGGATGATGTTCTCGGCTGGTTCGCTCATTGTGGTTTATTCATTTGATAGCCTCTTAAATCTGTCCGGCGTGTTGTGCATCAACGATCGCTCTTCTCAAGACAGTTCTTAGTGTCAGAATTGAACACTCTATTTACGAAAAAAGCGATCGCTCCATTCGCACCATCATCAGCCAACTCATAGACCTCCTGTAACGACGGGGCCGTAAACCTAAGCAGCCGCCGCTGACCGTTCCAATCCGCATTTGACCAACCTGGGTTTGATCTGGGCAAATGAGCATTCGCGCACCGGGCCGACGGTAGACTGAGCCGACGGTATTGACGACTGTGGCGATTGCCGCTGGACGATGACCAACTTCCCGATAAGTTTGAACAATCTCTTGTAGTTCTTTCACTGTAGTTTAGTTTCTTCTTAGACGCTGATTATCTTGTCGGGAGTGATCGGCAAGCTGCGAATGCGCTTACCAGTAGCGTGATAGATAGCGTTTGCGATCGCAGCAGATACTCCATTAATTCCAATCTCGCCAATGCCGCGGACGCCCATCGGGTTGAAGTTAAAATCAGGCTCACCGATAAATGTCACGTCAATGCGAGGAATATCGGCGTGGGTAGGGTAATGATAGGTTGCCAAGTCGTAAACTACCGGGTAGCCAGTGTTGGGGTCAAAGTGTCCCTCCTCCATTAGGGCAGTGCCGATACCCATGATGACGCCGCCGCGAATTTGACTAGCAGCGGTTTTGGCATTTAGGATGCGCCCGGCATTGATGACCGACACCCAGCGCGTGATCTGTACTCGCCCAATGGCTTCATCAACGGTCAGTTCGCAAAAGTGGGCTCCCCAGGATTGGAATGCAAATTTCTCAAGTTCTTCTCCAGGCGCAGCTGAGGCCGTTGCCTCAAAGGCCGCTCGTCCTGACTGTTTGAGTTGCTCAGACGCTTGCTGGGCGCTTTGAGCTTGGGCCTGTCTCAACACGGCCTCGCAGGCGAGTTTAACCGCTGGTGTGAGCGAAGCGGTCATCTGCGACCCACCGGCCACACCGCCGTCTGGCAGAGTTGAATCCCCGAGTTCTACGCGAATCTTATCAACGGCAATGCCCAAAGTTTCGGCAGCGGTCATGGCAACAACTGTATAGGCTCCGGTGCCCATGTCGTTGCCCGCACTCATGACGTGGGCTGTGCCGTCTGGCAACAGGCGAACCTTAGCCGAGGTGCTGCCTCGATAGCCAGGAAAGGTGGTGCTTGCCATTCCCAGGCCAACTAACTTGCCATCACGAGTGAGCGATCGCACCTGCAGGGGACGATCTTGCCAGCCAAACTGTTTTGCACCAACCTCCAAACATTCGGCAAAATACTTGGCCGAAAAGGGAAGATTCTTCCGCTGATGTTGATCTGTTTGATTTATCAGACGAAGCTGTATGGGATCAATGTTAAGTGACCAGGCCAACTCATCCATGGCTGATTCCAAAGCCCACATGCCGGGACATTCACCGGGTGCTCGCATGAATGTCGGTGACCCCACATTCATCACCGCCAACTCTTGAGACAGACGCATATTGGGTGCAGCATACATGGCTGGCGTGATAATCGTACAAGCTTCGGGAAAGTCTTCGAGGGGAGAGGTGATAGACTTTGCGGTGTGTTCGATCGCCTGCAATTTACCGTCGGCTAACGCGCCTAATCGAAGCGTCTGTTCAGTTTCAGAGCGATGGCCTGTATTCGCCGTCATCTGTCGCCTTGAGACCACCACCTTGAGTGGGCGGTTCAACTCGCGAGCAGCGGCAGCACAAAGGATGCTGTGCGGCCAGGGAAGAAATTTGCAGCCAAATGCGCCACCAATATAAGTACTAACGATACGAACTCGCTCAGTTGGTAATCCTAGTAAGTCAGCATAAGTTCGCTGTGACATCAAAACAGCCTGGGTGGGCTCGTAAATCGTCACCATATCTGGGCTTTGCCAATGGGTAATAATGGCGTGTGGCTCCATGGGGGCATGGAGTTCCATACTGGTCGTGTAGACAGCTTCTATCTGGGTCGCTGCGCTAGCCAAGACAGTGGTAACGTTGCCAGTATTTACATCGATTTGTTCATAAGTTAAGTCTTCTCCTAACCACTGTGGAGCCGGAACATAGGTCGCTTTATTGGCCTCTACAATCGGGGCTTGGGGCTCATACTCAACCCTGACAAGATGCGCCGCCTCTCGTGCTCGTTCAAAGGTATCTGCAACGGCTAGACCAATGATTTGCCCAGCATAATGAACGCGATCGTCTGACAGCGGCAGCCGCGATTCCGAAAGTCGTGAAATATTCTCGTTCGGGTTAAAAACTTGAGGCGCGTTGCGGTGGGTAAAAACCGCGATCGCACCGGAGGCTTGCTCAGCCTCGCGCGTATCAATCGCGCGAATGCGCCCGCTAGCGATGGTCGCAGTCACCAAACACCCATAAATTAGGTCGGGAATCTGATGCTCTGCACTGTAAATTGCTGTGCCTGTAACTTTGGCCTGTCCATCCTTACGACTGACGGATGCTCCAATCACCTGATTCATGCCATCCCTCCGCTGTTTGCTGATACGGCAAATGCACGACGAATTAACCGCCTTGCTAGATCAACTTTGTATTGATTGCCAGACAAAGGAACTGCTTCTTGAAGGGCTAAATTGGCTGCTTTTTCAAAGACGGAGGAAGTTGCTGGCTGACCAATTAAAAACTGTTCTGCAATCGTCGCCCGCCACGGCTTATGAGCGACCCCACCCAGTGCCAGTCGAGCAGTGCGGATTTCTTCACCTGATACATTCAAGGCAGCGGCGGCTGAGACTAGGGCAAAGGCGTATGAGGCGCGATCACGTAATTTGAGGTAAACCCCTGACCTGGCATAGGCCACCGGCGGCAAAATGATACGGGTAATCAGCTCACCCAGCTCTAAATTCGTATCACGCTGCGGCGTATCTCCTGGTAAGCGATGAAAATCAACGAATGGAATCTGACGCTGCCCTTGAGTCCCGGCAACTTCAACGATGGCATCTAGGGCGGCTAAAGCCACACACATGTCAGAAGGATGCACGGCGACACATTGGTCACTCGCTCCCAAGATGGCGTGAAGGCGATTAACGCCATCTATGGCCGGACAGCCGACTCCGGGTTGTCGTTTGTTGCAGGCAAACGCTGTGTCGTAGTAGTAAGGGCACCGTGTCCGCTGCATAATGTTGCCGCCGACGGTAGCCATATTACGGATTTGTTGCGAAGCGCCCCTTAAAATCGCGCGCGCTAGCAAAGGGTAGTCGCGCCGAATATCAGCATGATCCGCCAAAGCTGTATTCGTGACCAGCGCTCCAATCTGTAAGCCGCCATCGGGCAACCGCTCGATTTGCTGCATCTGCAAACGAGAGATATCAATCAGCTGGGAGGGTTCTTCTAGAAAGACTTTCAGCCGGTCTACCAAATTCGTCCCACCGGCAATTACGGTAGCAGTTGGATCTTCGGCGGTGCGTGCGATCGCATCCTGGACAGAAGATGCTCGAGCGTAGATAAAGTTGTTCATAGCCCGACCTCCATAGCTTCGTTTGCACTTTCACGAATCTGCATTAAAGCAGCAGGCGAAGGATGCTGCCCAGCCACTTGTTGGACTGCGGCGACAATCCCGTGGTAAGCGCTACACCGACAAAGGTTGCCGCTGAGCCGCTCGCGGATTTCCATCTCAGACAGGTCGGCTAGCTGAGGTGGATTCTTTAGCTCCGTTGTTACTGCACTCGCACAGCCCCGATTGACCTCATCCAGAAGCGCTACAGTGGCACAAATCTGCCCAGGCGTACAATAGCCGCACTGAAAACCATCGTGATCGAGAAAAGCCGTCTGAACCGGATGCGGCTCATCATCTGTTGCCAGCCCTTCAACAGTGGTGATGTCCTTACCGTCATGCATCACCGCTAAAGTTAGACAGGAATAAACGCGCTGTCCATCAATCAACACGGTACAGGCTCCACATTGCCCATGATCGCATCCCTTCTTACTCCCTGTTAGCGCCAACCTTTCACGCAGCGCATCTAGCAATGTCACTCGCGGTTCCAGATTGAGGGTTTGGGATTGACCATTTACCGTCAGTGCAATCTGAATTTCGTCGCTGGCGAGAGCCTCTCCTGCAGTCTCTGCTTGAGCGTCTGCGGACTTAAGTAATGATGGTGCGGCAATGGCTCCACCCGCTGCCGTCAGCATCTGGCCTAAGAAGTTACGTCGAGAGCGATTCAATTGAGAACTGTGGCTGGACTTCTGATCTTCATCCGGCATGTGCGTCTCCGATTTTGGGGTGTCTGAACGGCTTGAACCAGGTTAATGACGAGCTAGCCCCTTCCGCGCAACAGGATGTAGGCTCAAATCCAGCGTCTCGTTGACGATTCCTAAAAAGCGATACCGGCTCATGAGTCATCTGCCTCCGATTCGCTCAGGGGAAAGGTTAAGACGCGGAATGTCTCGGGTGGAGTAAGGCTGGGGTCATCCACAATGAGATGACGGATTTGCCCCTCGGTGATAGCAACACTGTCGACTGTAAGAGTGAGATTAAGTGGCGAATCGATGCCATCAAGGAGCACGTCAACAGTGTGGGGTTCAGGGCTAGAAAGGTCAACGGCCAGCAGTTTGCCATCGCCACTCTCAGCAGCACCTTCGAGCACCAGCAGTCGCCCCTCAGGGGTGAACACTAGCCCGTCCGGATTTTCAAGGGGGCGGGGCAGATTAATTGGGGTGACTTGGGCTGGCGTTTCATCGGTACCGAGGCTAACCCGCAGCAACGCACCGTCGCTGTAGAGGCCAATAATGAGATCACCGTTGGGTGCAACTGCAATTCCTGCAGGCCCCAGATCGCCAGGGGTCATGAGCGGATCAGCTGCGACGATCTCAAACGGTGCCCCCGGTTCTGATAGATATAGGATGCGATCGCGCACGCTATCAGTGATGTAAACACCCCCCTCACCATCCAACGCGATATCGTTGGCAAAACCTTCATCCGGCATGGCCGATGACCAGACGACAGAATTACTAGAAAGATCGATAGCCGCAACCCGATGCGGTCGGCGAATAATCTCCCCGTCAACCTCTTCACCCAGGAAATCAGGCGAAGCAACCCACAAAAGGTCCGTAAGTGGATCAAAGCGAACCGAGGTACCTGCGAAGACCTCATCGGTTTCTTCAAAAGCGGTTGCAATGGCTCCGTCTGGTGCAATGCTTAAGATATTGCCGCTGGTCACTGAACCCACATAGAGCGTGCCGTCTGGCCCTGTTGTGATGCCGTTGGGATAAGCAAAGTCGGAAGGAAGCTCTGTATAATTCATGCTCGAATTCGCAAGATTTGTACAGCTTGCCAAAGCAATTAAACATGAACAGCTGATAGCAATCTTTCTAAGCAGTCTGCTTTTCATCACTGAGTAAACCCTTAAAAGTTTGCATTCACTATTGGAAGGAGGATAAGCCCTGATATGGCGGGGTTCAGCCAGCCATATCAGGTGAGCTTGAAGCAGCTATTAGGCTACTTCGGTGGTTTTGTTAAGCAATGGATGGCGGGTTTTCAGACCCGGATCTTGAGCATCCCAGCCAAACAGCTTACGCGCCGAGAGATGCACTCTTCGGTCAAAACGTTCTGGAACTGGACCATACCAGTACGGCCAGCCATTGCGGAAAAACTCGGTTGGAAAACCTAGATGAATTGCACTGGCTTCATCTAGGCGCTGCATAATGTCGGCTGAAAGCTCTAGTTCAGCGGCTTTTAGATTATCTTCGAGGTGAGTTAGCTTGCGTGCTCCAACGATTGGAATATTGAGCGGCGAATGATGGCGCAACCAAGCAATGGCAAGCTGGGCTGGGCTGCAGCCAACCGTATGCGCGACATCGCTGACAGCTTGCGCGACTCTAATTGCAGCATCCTCTTTGTACCGGTCAAAGTGTGACACGGCACCGCTGGCAACTCGACCCTCGGGTTCAGCGTGTTCCGGTTCGACCAGGTATTTGCCAGTCAGCACACCACCACCCAGGGGGGACCAAGCCAGAACAGAAAGCCCTGCATTTTCAGCGAATGGAATCAGCTCTCGCTCACTTTCACGCTGAGCTAGGTTGTACTCCAACTGCACAGCCGCTGGACGTTCCATGTTGTGAGCTGCAGCGTAGGTGTCAATTTTGGCGATTAGCCACGCTGGAAAGTCGGACAAGCCGTAATACAAAATCTTCCCTGCCCGCACGGCGTCGTTCATACTGTGGGCAATCTCTTCGGCGCTCGTGATGCCGTCCCACATATGCACCCAGTACAAATCGATGTAGTCGGTTTTGAGCCGCTTGAGACTTGCCTCTAATGAACCCCGCAGATTTTTGCGCTGATTGCCCTGCGCATTGGGGTCGCTGGGATGCATCATGATGGTGTATTTGGTTGCTAGGACAAACTGGTCTCGCTGTCCTTGCAGAAAATCGCCCAAATATTCTTCGCTTGTACCGTTGGTGTAAATAAATATTGGCAGTGTCAACAAAGTTGCCGCCTTGTTCGGCAAACAGGTCAAATAGTGCCTGACTGGTATCTTTGTCTGCATCCCAGCCCCAGTCCTTACCAAAGGTCATGGCCCCCAGGCAGAGTTCGGATACTCGCAGGCCAGTTTTGCCTAATGTCATTAGCTTCATCCGCGCGGTTCTCCTGCGTCAAAATCAATGTTTTGTTGGCTTACAGCGCGATCGCAACTTTGCCGAAGTGCTTACCCTGTTCGAGATAGGTCAATGCAGCCTGCGCCTCTTCAAAATCAAAGACCTTGTCGATGACCGGGTGAATATCATGAGCAGCGATGGCTTGATTCATGTCAGCAAAGTCCTGAGTGCTGCCGACTTCCATGCCATGAATGGTTACTTGCCGGTGGATCAAATCAAGTACACTGACCGTGGTTTCAAACCCATCCAGTAGCCCCACGACCGAAATGTGTCCGCCCATCCGTACCGCGTTGAGCGATCGCTGCAGATTGCGACCTCCCACCGTTTCCACGACTAGATCGGCTCCCCTGCCATCGGTTGCTTGATGCACAACTGCTTCCCAATCTGCTGTCGTTTTGTAGTTGATGAGAAAATCGGTTCCCAGCTTCGCGGCTCGCTTGAGCTTGGTATCACTGCTTGAGGTGATGATGACCTGTGCGCCACGGGCTTTGGCAAACTGCAGGGCAAAGATAGCAACGCCGCCTGTGCCGTGGAGTAGTACGGTTTCACCTGCCTGCAATTTGCCATATTGCAGCGCGTTCCAAGCGGTCAGTCCAGCTATAGGTAATGTCGATGCCTCAAGCGTTGAGAGATTATTAGGGCTATGAATAAGCTGATTGGTTGCGAATGCCTTACGGTTTGTCAGTTGCCCTGGCACTGCGCCCAGCCCTTGACGGTTACTGTAGCCGGTTTTGGCTTCGGTCGGTACGCCACCGCTCCAGTCAGGAATAAAAGTTGTTATCACTGGATCGCCAGGTTTGAAGGCAGTAACGTTCGCCCCTACCTGTTCAACAACGCCTGCTCCGTCGGTTATGGGAATGTAAGGCAAGGCGAGATTGGGATCGAGTAATCCTTTGATGACTAGCAAATCAACATAGTTGAGTGAAACGGCCTCTAGCTTGACGAGGACTTCGTGGCTAGCCGGAGTTGGGTCAGCCAATTCAATGAACTGAAGCTGATTGATACCAAAACCATCTTGAAGTGCGATCGCTTTCATAGAATTGTCCAAACACTTGACTCTATGTTGCAAGGACTATACAGGATGTGTCCAAGACCTATTTCGAGTTATGCTGATACTCAATCGGTATCACCTAGCGCATCGGATAAGATCGCGATGGAACTCAAACAGCTCAAATATTTTGTCGCCGTGGCTGAGGAACTCAACTTTCGCCGCGCCGCTGAGCGCCTATTCATGGAGCAGCCGCCCCTCAGCCGTCAAATTCGCCGCCTTGAAGAAGAGTTACAGGTCGAACTGTTTCACCGCAGCAAACAGCGAGGGGTCACGTTGACCGCGTCTGGCCAAGCATTTTTAGATGAAGCAAGGCTAACGCTGTCGCAGGCAGAGCGCGCTGCTAAGGCTGCTCAGCAGGCCAGTAAATCGGAAGTGCTGGCAATCGGATTTTCAATCTGTGCGTTTAATCGAGTGCTGCCTGATCTGATTCAGAGATATCGCCAACAATATCCCGACGTTAGGGTTACGCTTACAGAAATGCTAGCAGAGGCGCAGATACAAGCGATCTTGGGTAAAACGATTGATATTGGATTTGTTCATGGACCCCTTTCCCACCCGGGTATAGTTACGCGTACACTCCTGACAGAGCCATTAGTCGTGGCTTTACCCCCTGACCATCCGTTAACTCGGTTGGAAAAGATTGACGTGCGATCGCTGGCCAAAGAACCCTTCATCCTTTTTGCTGAGCAGCTCAAGACAGATCTGTATGCCCAGATTATTCAGCTTTGCCAGCAAGCTGGGTTTTCGCCTCGCATCGTACAAGAAGCCAGTCCTCCAGAGATTTTACTGGGATTGGTTGCATCCGGCATGGGAATATCGTTGGTTGCAGCGGGTGCTGAATTTCGACATCGGTCTGAAGTTGTCTACCGTCCTTTACTGACATCTGCCCCTGCCTTAGAAATTGCTGCAGCTTGGCATGAGCGCTCTACTTCTTCAAGCCTAGAAAATTTTTTAGCTTTGGTAAAACAGGTGTAATGCATTGTGGCGAGAGTGTGCATCGTGACCATAACTCAGGCAAGCTCATCAAAAAAGTCGGATTGATTGGCCGCACAGTGGGGGTGGGCGCTACCTCACTTAAAAATGTCCTTCGGGAAAACGAAGCCCGCGCCCTCTCGTAAGAGGGGCGTCGGGAGCGTCACTTTTGTAAGTACCCTTTTGTTGACAGTGTTGTCGGAGTTTCTAGTATGACCTTACGATGAAGCACATGTTGACAATGTTGCCAGGATTTCTAGAATCCTCTGACGTTTTTTTGTCAGACTCCTCTATGTTGGCAATGTTGCCAGACCTTCTAGAATCCAGTTGCCTAACTCTAGAATCGCCAAACGCTTTTTCTAGTATCTAGAGACATTGTTTTTCTAAATGCTTTATCCTACCTAGGTTATGGGCTTTGTTGACAGCCTAAGGATTTTAAAAAGATCAATATCTGTTGACTGATTCAGGTGTTCTATCTCTGCATGTTACCGTTCCGTAGTTCTAGCCATTCTTTTGCTACGTCATCGGTCTATGCAGGCAACTTTGACTTCCATTGCTCCATTTCAAGCGGTTCCTGAACAGAGCCAGCCGTTCCTTGCGTTATTTCCGCATCGGTTTGACTTTATCTGGGCAGAGCGTCCAGCTCCTGGAACATCACCTCAGTGGAAAACTGACTGTCGCTATCCTCTCAGCGATCGCCAACTACTGAAAGGAACCCATCTCTATGGCGTTCGATTTGGAGCAACAACTCGCTACTTGATGATCGATATTGATCGGGGGAGCCCCTATCATCCTCAAAATGATCGCTTAGCGATTCCCCGATTGGTTGAAACCCTTGAAGTCCTGGGCTTTGTTAGCTTTCTTCCCTGCACGAGTTCTTACAGCGGTGGGTTGCACCTATACTTTCCGTTTGAGCAACCACAAAAATGTTGGGATCTGGCTTTTGCAGTCCAAACTCTATTGCAGCGAGCCGGGTTTAAAGTTGCCCCAGGCTATTTAGAGTTATTTCCTAATCCAAAGCTGTATGTGGCGAAAGGAACACCTAACCTTTATGCAGCCCATCGTCTTCCTCTCCAGGAGCCAGGTTCCTATCTTTTAACGGATGATTGGCAACTGCGCTCAACCTCTCAAATCGAGTTTGTTCGGTTGTGGCATTATGTCGCAGCACGTAATGCTGTTCATGCATCAACGATTACTAGCCTTGTCAACGAAGCTCGCCCGGTTTCTCGGGGACTCTCGCAACCGGCCAGGAAGTTTTTAACGGATCTCAATACTGAAATTGAGCAAGGGTGGAGTGGGCATGGCCAAACTAATCGGTTGCTGGGACGGATTGCTATGCGGTCCTACATCTTTGGGTTCTGTCGCAAAAACTTAGGAGTGGTAGATTAGGAAGCTGATTTCCTCGTATCATCTACCACCCATTTCGAGTTCATGTCTCATCCTGTCCTGTTCAAGTGGAAGCACTTTCAGCCTGAAATCATCTTGCTCAATGTCCGTTGGTACTGCCGTTATGCCTTGAGCTATCGGGACTTGGAAGAAATGATGGCAGAACGAGGACTCTCGGTGGATCACAGCACGATCAATCGATGGGTTCTCCAGTACGGGCCGGAGCTAGAGCAGCGCTGTCGCCCGCATCTCCGCCCGACCAACGACTCGTGGAAAGTAGACGAAACCTACGTGAATGTCAAGGGGGCGTGGACGTATCTCTATCGAGCAGTTGATTCCAGTGGTCAGACGCTGGACTTTATGTTGAGTGCCAAACGCGATGCCAAAGCTGCCAAACGGTTTCTCAAGAAGGCATTGAAGGCTCGTCACACGTCTACTCCTCGCGTCATCAACGTGGACAAGAATGCCGCCTATCCGGCGGCGGCAGATGACCTCAAAACAGAAAGAGCGCTTCCGGAAGAGATCGAACTTCGTCCCGTCAAGTATCTCAACAACATGATTGAACAAGACCATCGCCGCATCAAGCGCTTGGTCAAACCGGGATTGGGCTTCGGCTCCTTCCACACGGCTCGACGCACCCTCAAAGGGTACGAAGCGATGGCGATGATTCGCAAAGGACAGATTCAAACTGTCGATAGGGATGATGTGACAGGCCAGATCGCTTTCATCCACAAAATCTTCGGCATCGCTGCATAGAGATGGATAAGGAAGAAGGATTTCATACTCTAATTTTGTTTTTGCGACAGAACCGGAATCCCTTCCCTATCGGCAGCTACTTTCCTTGGATCTCGCTTCGTGTAGTGAGCTTTTACAAAAGCATCATCCCGCTGAGGCTGATAGTCAATTCTCTGCTGCAATCCCTTGAAGGTGAACTCATCGCCCAGCTGAGCCCCGCTAGCCCTATTTACGATTCACTCATGCTAGCACGGCAAACCTGAAAGATGTATTAAAAGTGACTTTTGAAGTAAGTATTGCTCCAGGTAATCACTTTGTCGAAAAGCAAAATGCCTTTTTTATTCAGCTGTATTTTAACCAGCCACTCAACAATTACCATGAAAGGTACCCTCGAGGGTAATACCAGTTTGTAGTACCTAACCATAGGATATAGAGGAGTTGCACGCATATCAGATCAACCAAGTTAAATATTGACAGCTCTCTTTATCTATCAGCATTGATGGATAAAGGGATTACACTCTCTAGCCGACCAAAAGACGTTCCATCATAGCCTGAAAGAATCTTCTCACCAGTACTTAACACCCTTTCTGGAGCCTTATTATGCAGATTTCAACTTTTGAAATTCTGGTGCAGCCGATCGCGCCTAAGCCATTCAATTCTGCCGTTTCTCGTCGCGTTATCCAGGCTTACTTTCTAACCATTGCAAACGTTGATGCCCCAGGTAGCGATGATGTTGTTCTCTCCCTTCAGTTCACGGCTACGCCAGGACTGAACAATGACGAGATCTTCACCATTGTCGATACTGGACTCGGTAACGTTTTTGGAGATCTGTCCATCGATGACAACACTGGCAAGCCAAGCCAGCAACTCACCTTACCCGCAGGGAAATCAGCTCTGTTTGTCTTACAGCCTGATATTTCTAAGTCAGCACCTAACCCCGCTAGCCTGGACGTGGCTAAGCTGGAAGTGCGGGGCTACGTTGATCTGTTGCTCTCTCCTTTATCACCCAATCCAGCGGCCAAACTACTGGTCTCTCCTCAAATTAGAGGAACCTTTGTGCCTAACGATTTGTCTGCGCCAAATCCTGACTTTGACCAGCAGGCCTACAGTCTGCCGACCCCCAGCGGCGGCAGCTTGATCACCTTGCCGTAGGGCTTTCTAGAAGTCATCAGATTGAAACATTCTGCGCTTCTAGGCTGCTAAATGTAGCTCAGGTCAGAACGTCTCTGCACGCCTGTAGGCTGACCCTCTCGGTCTACAGGCTTTCTGACAAAAATTCTCTAAGCTGCGCCCATGTCTACAGAACATTGGCTTTTTTGAAGCAATAAAACTGAGAAATACTATGAACCCAATACCAAAATTTCGATTTTCTCCCTTGGGTTTCAGTTGGGTGGCGCTTCACCCCAAGCCAGTGGGTGTCATTTACTGTATCGGAGGGGCTTTTTTCGGGACATTTCCTCAAATCTTTTACCGATATCTTTTGAAGTCTCTATTCGACCATGGCTATACGATAGTGGCCATTCCTTATCGATTTACGTTTCGCCACTGGTCTGTGGCAATAGACCTTTTAAAGGAGCAGTCAGTGCTCCAAGGCGCACTCGTTGAGGAAGCAAAGTTTAGGCAATATGAGTATGAAATCTATGACTTAGATCAGGAAGCTGCATCGGGCAAATATTTTTGGCTAGGTCACAGCTTAGGATGCAAATATATCGCCTTGCTTGAGCTGCTGACCGATCTCGCGGATAAGGCGTCCAACACTAAAGATCCTATTACTGCTCTGTTCGGGGACTGTATTTCGCCCCAGGAACGGCAGCGTTTGGAAATGCTGCTAGCCACTGTTGACCTACAAGAGCAGTCCATCAAAAATCAAAAGTCGGTTTTAATGGCTCCCGCCATTGAAGGTATCGAGGGCGCGATTCCATTCCTGCGCAACCCCATATTTTCTGGTCTCAAACGCTTTCTCAATAGAATTGGCATCAGAGTTGAGCCTTCACAGGCTGAAACTTTTTGTCTAATTCAGAGCAGTAATCTCTTTAATTTGACCAGCTTGATTTCTTTTCAACAAGACACCCGGGTTGCGGCACCAACGGTCCAATGGTTGCTGGACAACCCAGCCGATCGCTTACTCCAATCTGCACAACTCCAGGGAAGGCATCTGGCATCATTAGGTTGGCTAAGGGGCAATCCAGAGATTACCACAACAGTTCAGGAATTCATTGCTCCAGCATCCGAAGCCTCTGAGCCCGTAGCATCGAGCGCACCGTACACGACCGCGCCTGAAACTTTAGCAGTTTGAGGTGCACTTCCCGATAAACACCGTTGATCAAAAATCTAGGGAGTATTGCCAGTACCATGACTTCGGATTTGAGAGCGTTGCCAAGGGTCACAAAAGTCTTGTTGGGCGTTTCTGGACTTCTGCTCTTGCTGTGGCCCTTGGGAAACATTTTCCATAGTCTGCGTGACGCCGACGCTTCCTCTGAGGAGCGAGCGTGGGCATCCATGCACGCCAACCAGGTGGCTTTGAGCGTTTTTCAGACCGCTAGCAGCCTGGCATTGGTGGCGATCGCGTACCTCATGTGGCGGGATATTCGATCTGGTGAGGATAGCGGTCTCACCACCCAATTCACTCAAGCCATGGAGATGTTGTCCAGCGAAAGGCTAGAGGTACGGTTGGGGGGAATCTACACTCTTGAGAAAATTGCAGGCACCTCGACAGAGACCCACGCCGTGATTATGGAGATCCTGACTGCTTTTGTGCGAGCCAGGGCCAGCATCGACAAGCGTAAGGCATTAGCTCCCCCTGAGATGGATATCCAGAGTGCGCTGACGGTGGTGGCTCGCCGCAACCCTGACCACGACACCCAGCCCTTAAATTTGAGTCGCTGCAACCTCCAAGGGACGCAATTAGACGCAGCGTACTTTCAGGGGATGCTGCTAGATGCGGCAATTTTTGAGGGTGCCCAGCTCAATGGGGCAGATTTCCGGGGTGCTCAGCTGACGGGGGCCAATTTACGGAAAGCCCAACTGTCTGGTGCCAGTTTTCAAGCTGCACAGCTGTCCGCAGCCAATCTCAAGTGGGCTGTACTGAATGGTGCCAATCTCCACCAGGCAAAGCTGGATAACGCTAATCTTCAGCAGGCAAGTTTGGACCAGGCCAATCTACATAGCGCTTCTCTGAATCAGGTGAATCTCCAGGGCGCATCCCTAAACGCAGCGAATCTTCAGGCAGCCCTGCTCAATGAGGCAAACCTGCATCAGGCGCAACTTAACGGGGCTCTGCTCAAGCAGGCCCAGCTTAACGACACCATTCTTCAGCAGACGCAGATGCGTGACGTTAATCTTCAGCAGGCGGAGCTGAGAAACGCTAACCTGCAGTGGGCTCAGCTCCGCCATGCTGACCTAAGACAGGTTGACCTGCAAACAGCCAACCTAGATGGAGCCAACCTTGAGGGCGCACTCACGGACAATCCTATTGAATAAAGGAGGTCACCGAGCGCTATCCAAAAATCCGTGAGATTGATAATTGTAGCGGCTCGCAAACAATAAGCTCTGGGCTCACAAACAAGCCCATTTTGGGCTCACACTATATGCAAATAAGAACACCCTTTAGCTCATAATATTAGCTCAAATTAAGTGCCAACAGCTCACAAACACAATTTTCAGCTCAGATTAAATGAGAATAGGCTGAAAGCCTTTTATAACAAGACCTATATCATGAGCTTTTCGATCGAATAGCTGCGCAATGCAGCAACTACTCCCTAGGCACAGCAAACTTTCACCAGCATGAGGGGAACGACAGCTCAGCCGTTTCAAATCATAACTCGGAGGCAATATAGCCCAAAAGTAGTTCGTGGGCTGTTTTTAAGCCTTAACGACCATTTTTTACCGGCTGCCCCTCTGACTCGGCCCTCAGTCATTCAGAAACTCATTCCCACGGCATGATAGCGACCCCACTCAAGGGAGATCGCTCCTCTGATGAAGGGCGATCGCGGACTCCTCTACTCAACTCTCGCACCTGGACAAAATCCCCTAGCTCCTCCAGTGCCAGCTCCAGTCACTCATCTCCCCCGCACGAACGCATCAAAACAGACGGGTACTCTCTCTGCTGCGCTACTTCAACACCAGATCTCCTGCGCGATCGCGCCCTCTGAAGCCATCTGTGAAAATCGATTCCCTGCTCTCTACCCCCCTCTAAACCTACCTTCTGGTCGATCATCATAAGTTCGAAAAAATCTGGAGCGCGTGGCCAGTCAATTTTA
>JADEXA010000096.1 GCA_015207365.1 Vacuolonema iberomarrocanum LEGE 07170 | reverse complement strand
AGGCACCGCCTGCGCTACACAAAATCAAGGGTTTTCTGGGTTTTATCCTGTACTTAGATTAATAACTCTGAATAAAAGTCGGTTCTCCGGACAACCCTTTTCGCCCCGATCCCTCAGGAGACTGGGTGGGCGTTAGCTGTAGTACGGGCAGGATGACTTTTACAGTCGTGCCCATGGCTTCGCCTTCGCTGCGAAGGATGATAGAGCCGCCCATCCGCTCAATGAGTTTACGGGCGATCGCCAATCCTAGCCCCGTTCCTTCAAACTTACGGGTTGTGGAACTATCCACCATGCAGAAGGGGCGAAACAGTTTCGCTTGTTCTTCGGGCGCAATGCCAACCCCAGTATCCTGCACCAGGATGGAGACGTAGCGCTTTTCTTCTAAGACAACTTCCCCATTCGTCTGCGGTCGGGGGACATCCATCAGAGCATGCACATCTTCGATTTCGGATGGAGCCTGAGAGGTCACCTCTGTTTCGATGGTGATGCTACCACTGTCAGTAAATTTGACGGCATTGGCAATGATGTTCAGCAATACTTGCTTCAG
This sequence comes from Vacuolonema iberomarrocanum LEGE 07170, assembly GCA_015207365.1. Taxonomy (GTDB): domain Bacteria; phylum Cyanobacteriota; class Cyanobacteriia; order Elainellales; family Elainellaceae; genus Vacuolonema; species Vacuolonema iberomarrocanum. The sequence goes on along the minus strand of JADEXA010000096.1, from coordinate 15,328 downwards.
GCGATCGACATCTGCCCGCACAAAGATAGGGGAGTGCAAGTCTGACACCTCAAGCTTCAAATTTTTGCGCTCGATATCTAGACGCTGCAAGTCAATCACCTCATGGATGGCCTGATGCACATTCACGTTGTCCATATAGAGGCGAATCTTGCCTTCCTCTGCACTCCGAATATCCAGCAGATCATTGATGATTTTGAGCAGGTGAATGGCGGCGCGATCGGCGCGGCTTAATAGCTCCTTCTCCTCTTCCTCCGATTCGCAGTAGCCATCGGTGACCAGTTGCAAACATCCCACAATCGCATTCAGAGGAGTTCGCAACTCGTGAGACGTTGTTGCCAGAAACTCGCTCTTCATCCGATTGGCACTTTCGGCCTCATGCCAAGCTGACTCTAGCTCCGCTGCCCGTTCTTCTAACCGACGCACCATGTCGTCTAACACAGCCGCCAGATGGTTCAGTTCTTTCACCCCCAGATTGCTAGGCACCGGCTCTGACGTGTCTCGATCCTGCACGTCACGGGCATAGCGCTCCAATCGCTCAATCGGGCGAGCGAGCCCACGGGAAACAAATAGCGTGACCACCACATAGGTAGAGAGTAATCCCATCATTAGCCCGATCATCATGCGTCGAACGGGTTCCAGTGGTTCTAGAGCGATTTCCACAGGTGTCACGGTCAGCAGCGTCCACAGCTCTTCCGTTTCGGGATCAGTGCGAACGGGCATGGGGCTGAGTCCGGGTAGCCAGGGCGTACCATTGGTCGTAAAGTCGATGACGGGCAACACCCCATCGCCTTCGCTAAAGGCACTGCGGAACAAGCTGCGGTAGGGATCATTCGGTGTCCGCTCTCCAACCCGATCGGGAAACGGATGGGCTCGAAAGATACTCTCCTGATCGATAACGACGGTAAAGCTAGGCGGGCTGGCTTGTTGCTCGAGGGGTAGAACGGTTTGGGCGCTCAGCATCGAGCGTAGCCGTCCTCTGTTGTTATATATCGGCAAACTGACGACCAGTTCCAGATTAGTTTGCTCATCTCGATTGGGCGTCAGCCTTGGGTTCGGCTTACTAATAACAGCAATGGATCGCGGCGGCAGTTCTCGGTTGGGCTCTTGCTCTGTCCAGGTATTTTCTGGCGGCAGGGCTATGATACCGTCTTCGACTGTGTCGGCTTCTTCAGGAACTCTCCGGCTATCTAAGTCACAGGTATCGAGCTCAATTTCTCCAGAGGAAATATTGATAATTTGCAAGCAGCGCACGGTGGGAATCTGCTGGGCGAGGCGACGCAGATAGGTCTCGGTTGATGGAGAGAAGCTCGATCGCAGCTCGTCTGTTTGGCTGGCGATCGCCAACTGCGACTCGAGGGCTCGTAGAGACGATTGAATTTCCTGCGCCTTATCATCAGCCTGCTCCGATAAACGCCTGGATGCCGCCTCTATCAATGTTGCTCGCATTGTGCGATAGGTCATTCCCATGCCGACAAGCAGGATTGGAATGCTGAACACCAACAGGCGTGTCAGCAACAATCGTCGAAAAGAGGGCTGATGGGGCATTATGTGCTCCTTTGCAAAAAGAGCCTACGAAAAGAGGTCACAAACAACTATATAAACAGTAATACTGAGACTTCTTGTTCACCGACGACAGTCAGGCTCAGCGAAGGGACTTGCTGCAAACTTTACACCCTCGACGAGATCGTTCATCAAAAGTTTATTTCTTCTTGCAGTTCATAGGGCTAGTTCCGTGGGAGTTCCCTGGTTTCGGCCAGACGCAATTAGGAGACGCAGATATGTGGGACGACAGCAAAACAATCCGCGATTTTGGGACAGATTCATGCGGTATTCAGGGTCACAATGCAGATGCAGTGAACGCTCCTATCCGCTCAGTCCATCGACTTATTTCTATCAGCAGGTCTAGAAAGGACACCAATATTGGCATGAAAAGGATAGAACCTCGTCCCCAGATGACTGTAGTACTAGCGATGAGTGCCGATGGCAAAATCGCCGATGCTGTGCGATCGGCTGCTCGCTTTGGGTCAGAGCATGATCGCGCTCATCTGGAAACTCGGCTTGCCGCAGCCGATGCTGTTTTATCGGGAGCGAGTACCGTACGCGCCTATGGTACTATCTTGCCCATCTCTTCTCCGAAGTTGATCAGTGTTCGGCGAGATCGTCAGCAATCCCCACAACCAATTTATATCGTTTGCTCTCACTCCGGCCACCTCGACCCAACATTACGGTTCTTTCGACAGCCCGTACCCCGCTGGCTATTGACCACCAAAACCGGAGCAGCCGATTGGCAAGACGGGGAAAAGGCTGGACGGTTCGAAAAAATTCTAACGGTGTCCGCAAACGGGGACGGGTTGGATTGGGCGATCGCTCTGCCGATGCTCTACCAGCAGGGAATTCGCCGCTTGGCTGTGGCGGGGGGTGGGCAGTTGGTTGCCTCACTGCTAGCCATTGGCGCTGTCGATGATCTCTGGCTAACCCTTTGTCCGCTGTTGTTGGGAGGCAGAGAGGCCCCGACCCCGGTCGATGGCATCGGCTTTCCAGCAAAACTTGCCCCCCAACTCCAGCTCTGTTCTGTCAAAACGATTGCGGATGAGGTGTTTCTGCACTATCAAGTTCGGGCTCAGACCGATGCGCAGGCTCCCGATGCGCTTGCCTAGCGTGCCCTATTCTTTAGGTCAGCCCCTTTCTGCGGCTGAGGGTCACCTTGTTTCTTCCCCAACGGGTACGCTAGGCTGGCGCTAATAGTCTTCAATCGCTTTTACAACGCCCCTTCTCCCTCGATGGTTCAATCTCTTCCCTCCCGCTACACCGCCCACTGGGTCAACCAGGTTGCCGAGATTCCACAGGCAGAATGGGATGCCCTCGCCAAACCCCTAAAAACACCCTTCTTTGAATGGGCATGGCTCCATAACCTAGAAGCTTCTGGCAGTGCTACAAGCAAGGCGGGGTGGTTGCCCAGCCACCTGACGCTATGGCGCGATCGCACCCTGATTGCCATTGCCCCTTTCTACATCAAAGGACATAGCTACGGAGAGTTTGTGTTCGATCACCAGTGGGCTGAGTTGGCCCATCGCTTGGGCACAAACTACTATCCCAAGCTGCTGGGGATGTCGCCGTTCACACCCGCCGAAGGCTATCGTTTTCTCATTGCGCCGGGGGAAGACGAAGATGAAATTGTGGAGCAGATGGTGAGTGAAATTGACCACTACTGCGCCAAAAATCGGATTTCTGGTTGCAACTTGCTGTATGTCGACCCAGAGTGGCGTCCAGTGCTCGAACGGCACGGATTCAGCACCTGGATGCACCATAGCTATGTCTGGCAAAATCTCGATTTTCAAACCTTTGATGACTATTTGCAGGCCTTTAACGCCAACCAGCGCCGCAACATTAAGCGAGAACGGAAGGCTGTGAAAAATGCGGGATTAAACCTGCGGGCCATTACTGGCGAGGAGCTGACGCGATCGCTTTGCCAAACCATGTATTCCTTTTACTGCGACACCTGCGACAAGTTTGGCTGGTGGGGCAGCAAGTACCTAACGCGGCGCTTTTTTGAGGAACTATATCCCGATTGGTGCCATCGAACTATTTTGTTCGCAGCCTTTAGTGACGATGATCCACAGCATCCGGTGGGGATGTCGATTTGCTTTACCAAGGGCGATCGCCTCTACGGACGCTACTGGGGGGCGCACGACGATATCGAAAACCTACACTTCGATACCTGCTACTATTCGCCGATTGAGTGGGCGATCGACCATGGTGTGCAAGTCTTTGATCCGGGAGCTGGCGGTCGTCACAAAAAGCGACGAGGATTTCCAGCCACTCCCAACTACTCTCTCCATCGGTTTTATGACGAACGCCTAATGCAAATCCTGCGAGGCTATATCAACCAAATTAACGAGCAGGAGCAGATGGAAATTGACGCCATCAATGCCGATTTACCCCTGAAGCAAAAAGGATAAAGTAAAAAGCGAACAGCAGGCATTTTTGACAAAATGCTGTGCTCTAATCGTTTTAGGGTGATTGTGAGAATTCTTCACCTATTTTATAGTTAGGCAGCTTCATTCTGGATAAGATGGCTGCCTACAGATTATCTGTGAGAGTTTAGTTCTTTACCTTGTAGCCAAAATGTTTTGTATTGGCTAAAAATTATAGACTAAATAACTAATAAGCTATGCTTGAACCTATATTTGCACTAACTGCTGAGTTGATCAAAGAACTAAGTAAACGAGCTACAGGGAAACTACTCACAGAAGCTCAAGTTCAAACACTTACGAAAAGCATTGTCGGGAAGTATTTTTCTGAGTGGCTTCCTACACCACAACGGGAAGCAGATGCAGAAGAGCGTATTTCTGCTGCCAGGATTCACATCACAGAAGCAACAAAAATAATATCTAATCTGCAAGATGATCTTGAAAAGCAGGCTAATCAGCTTGATTTGTTAGCAAAATAAATTGAGGAAAAGAAACAAATTGCAGAGAGGTATGCAATTCTTGCTAAAACCAATCAAGATGCCTTGACTGCCTTTAAAGCTGAAATGGAGGAAACAGTTAGAAAAGAGTTAAGCGTACAAGCTGAAAAGGGAAAACATTTAAGGAGGACTGTTTCTGTCATATCTGGAGCTATTACTTTGGTCATTGGTGCAGCATTAGGGGCTTGGTTTTAAATTTATTTAGAACCAGTCGTTAAGCCTTTAAATCAAGCTACTCCAAATCAACCTACTCAGAATCAACCTTCGCCACAATAAACGCTTTACGGTTAATCTCCAGCCTAATAACCGCGCTGCACCGAAACTTTCCAAGATAGTTATTTAATTCGTTAAAACTGTTTGCTTCCGATGAGCGCGAACGTAAGTCAATTCGTTCAATTGAGACACTGCTATGCTCCAGCCACTACCGAAGTTCAAGTACCATCCGGATCCGATAGCGACTGGTTCTGTCAAACAGAGCACCGAAATATGCCAATGCTGTGGACTCATCCGCGGATATGTATACACCTCCAACGTCTACGCAGAAGAGGAACTACAAGATCAACTCTGCCCTTGGTGTATCGCAGATGGATCAGCCGCTAAAAAGTTTGACGCTGCATTCTCCGATGACTATTCACTCATCCATGAAGGCATTGATCAATCTATTGTTGATGAAGTCACACAAAGGACTCCAGGCTTTGATACTTGGCAACAAGAGGTTTGGCTGACGCACTGTAATGATGCTTGTCAGTTTCTCGGTGATGCAACCAAGTATGATCTTTTTGAGCTAGCTATAGGTAAGGGGCAATTGGTAGATGCAGATGACTGGGGCAATCCAGATTTTGCTGAAATGGCAAAATATTACGAACCGAAAGGTAGTCCCGCTCTATATAAGTTCCGCTGTATCCATTGCGGCACAATCCTATACGGCATGGACTGCAACTAGATTTTTCAAGAGTTTCAGGTCTTGATTTTCCGAGCTGAATCTATTTTTCGAGGTGCCCTAGAGCATTTATCACTCCAAGCCAAGTTCTCGCTTTAGCAAACTAATGGATTTCTCGCCGACATAGTTTTCGCAGATGACCAGGAGGGAGGCACGAATCATGTCGTTGCGGACGGTTTGAATAGCGTTTTTGACGGCTACCTCGCTGTATTGGTCGAAGTACACAATGGTTTGAGAACTCCGTACCAGGCGTTGAGCTTATAGTTGGGTTTCGTTCCTCAACCACAACCTACGTGGAGCCTATTTAATGATGGCTACCTGCTTACCAACTAACTTCGACAAATTGGTCATGGCCAACCCTTGCATGAGTGTCAACCGCCACAGCTCTTTTCGGATAGTCTGACCATCATGTTGATGACATCACATGTTGGCTATCTACGCTACGCTGTCAATCGTTAGAACCCTTATACCAGAGCTAAGTCATGGAGACACCCTCGACCTACACACCGCCCAACGTTTGGCAATGGAAGACCGAAAGCGGAGGAACCTGGGCCAGCATCAATCGTCCTGTCGCTGGCTCTACCCACGACAAAGAACTGCCGGTAGGGCAGCACCCTCTCCAGCTCTACTCATTGGCGACCCCAAATGGGCAAAAAGTCACGGTGATGCTGGAGGAACTCCTAGCTCTTGGCATCACTGAAGCGGAGTACGACGCTTACCCAATCAAAATCAATCAGGGCGACCAGTTTGGCAGTGGTTTTGTGGCCGTGAATCCTAACTCTAAGATTCCGGCTCTGGTCGATCGCAGCACAACCCCCCCAACCCGTGTCTTCGAATCGGGGTCGATCTTGCTGTATCTGGCAGAAAAATTTAGCGCTTTCCTCCCTACCGAGCCAGCCCAACGGACAGAATGTCTATCTTGGCTCTTTTGGCAGATGGGCTCAGCCCCTTACGTTGGGGGTGGTTTTGGGCATTTCTACAGCTACGCCCCCACCAAAATTGAATACTGCATCGATCGCTTCACCATGGAAACGAAGCGCCAGCTTGATGTCCTTGATCGACAGTTGGCCGACCAGCCATTCATCTGCGGTGATGCGTACACCATCGCAGACATTGCCATCTGGCCTTGGTACGGTGGGTTGGTCTTGAACCGCCTCTACGATGCCGCTGAGTTTATCGATGCCCAGTCTTACAGCCATCTGGTGAGGTGGGCAAAAGCGATTGATGCTCGGCCAGCAGTGCGGCGAGGACGGATGGTGAACCGTACATGGGGACCACCCGAAGAGCAACTTCATGAGCGGCATGCAGCTAGCGATTTCGAGAATCGAACCCAGGACAAGCTCGAAGCAGCAGACTAGAGTTGCGCTGTAGAGTCAAGTCGGATGAAGGGTGGGTTGAATGACCATCAATAAAGCATCCATTGCATGGGTTGCGTTAGGACTAATCTGGGGTAGCAACTTCATTTTTATGAAGTGGGCAACCGATTACCTAACGCCGTTACAGGTCGCTTGTGTGCGGATAGCCCTCGGTCTTTTTCCTGTACTCATTTACGCGATCGCAAAACAGCAAATACATCTGGTTCATTTGCGTCATGCTGTTCATTTCCTTGTCATGGCATGCCTAGCATCAGCGGTTTATTACTATGGATTTGCGAAGGGCACATCCCTACTGCCATCGGGGATAGCGGGTGCGGTGAGTGGAGCGATTCCCCTGTTTTCATTGCTTGCAGCTGGGATCTTTTTACCGAATGAGACGCTTAGTCGATTGAAGATTATCGGTTTATTCTTCGGCTTTATCGGTGTAGTTATAATCGCACGACCATTTGAAACTGGGTTAGGGAGTGCATCAACTGAAGGCGTTCTGTATATGATTCTCGGTTCGCTCAGCATTGGGCTTTCGTTTGTTTATGCGAGAAAATTCATAACTCCACTTGGCATTTCATCAGCGGCGCTAACATCTTATCAACTCGGCATTGCAACTATGGTGATGCTGATGATTACCGAGCTCAATGGAATTGGAGAGATATCGAAAAGTGTTACGGCGCTGTCGGGATTGATACTCGGGCTTGGCTTCTTGGGAACTGGGATTGCGTATATCATTTATTACTATATAGTCATGCAAATGGGAGCCATCAAAGCATCAACCGTGACTTACATGCCTCCAGTTGTTGCCCTATTCATTGGTGTCATATTTGTGAGAGAGCAAATAGTTTTAACGGACTATATCGCTACGGTTCTGATTTTGGTTGGAGTCATTTTGGTTAACAAGCAAAAGGAGATATAGCCATCCTCTAGCAGCAATCTTCCTCGACCTGCTCAAGCAAATTTAAGGCTTCTGTATCTTCATATTCTTCGAACAAAGAACGGACATTGTTCATTTGGCTACAAACGACAAAGAGTTCATCTTGTCCAAGCGCAAGGCTACTCTCTAGTTTGTCTCGAAAGTATTCTGACCAAGGGCTAGGATGAGGAGGCTTTTCTGTATATTGCTTAACATAACCAATGATTCGACAGGACTTTTCCTCACAGTCTGTCCCTTCAAAACTAATGTATCGATTGACATTTTGTTGTGACATAATCTTACGTTCCTTTATGTAACAGGTGCCATAGCTTTCTATTGAAGTAGTTTGTTTATGGAGAGTAGGCGATCGCTTCACCGTGACTCTATATAGCAATATAAAAGCAGGCACATCCAGTAGTAACTAACTACGCATCCAAACCAAAGCTAAGTCCCATTGCAGTACGGTGTAACGAAGGATTGCTAGCTGTCATGAAACCTGGACTTTATCCATGGGCTGAGGGGCGATCGCAGCTGATAGCTTTGTGGCTCTGCATAGGGGAGTTGAGTGCATTGTTGAGAGCATTAAATAGCGGGCAAATGAGCAAGATTACTATTTGCAAACAATGCGTTCAGATTAGGCTCAGTTGCCCCGGCTGAATAGACCTCGATCGGGTACCTTTTGAAGCAGCAGGTATTAAGCCGAATGGAAAACTTTGCAAACACTCCCCTCCAACATTTATTCAAAGCGATTTCTCAGGCGCAGAATGAAGCTGAACTGAGGGGCTCGATCATGACAGAGGTGGGGCATTATTTTGCAGCCAGCCGCTGGGGACTACATTTTCGAGATCAGGTTGCCGATGTCGATCAAGATGCTTCAGGCATCATGCGGCTGGCGCTATCGCTAGACTATAACCCCGTTCTCCGCTATGTGGTTCAACGCCATACGGCTGTCCATGACGAAGTGATTTTACCGCCTGGTGTATGGCAGAAGATTTGCCCTCGGGCTGATCATGGGCATGTGATGCTAGGGCCAATCGTCAGTCATAACCAGCTTATGGGTGGCATAGCATTAACACGTCATCGGGATGCTGCCGCTTTTGATGCGAATGACCTAGCAGACTTAAGTGCGCTATGCCTCCATTGCTCCGCGCGGTTTGCAACCTTGCGCTCTCAGCAAATTACTTTTGGGGTAGATTGCGATCGCTTCACACACCGCGAAGCACAAATTGCTAATTTAGTTGCTCAGGGATTAACCAATAAGGAAATTGGCGAAGGCTTGTGGATCACAGAAAATTCAGTAAAGAAAGCGTTGAAACGAATGTTCCGCAAGCTGCAAGTTTCATCCCGTGCTGAGATAGTCGCGCAACTTTCTATGGAGACAGCGATCGCTGCTACAAGCAAGAAAGGCAATGCATCTTGGTTAATCATCGGTCGGCTTAATCCTGAATACCAACCAAGCACCAAACATCAACATTGAACCCTGGCTTCATCGCCATACTCTGGGTACAAAACAAAAAATCGAACCCCAGCGAAAACCCTTGATTTTGTGTAGCGCGGGCACCGCCCGCGCTACACAAAATCAAGGGTTTTCCGGGTTTTTTCCTGGCTTCATAGCCACACTTGGCGAGAATGAAGAATGAGAGTTCAAGAGTTTTAGAGCTTGACTTTTCGAGCTGAATCTATTTTTCGAGGTGCCCTAGAGTTTTTCTTACTCCAAGCCGAGTTCTCGCTTCAGCAGCCCAATGGATTTCTCTCCAATATAGTTTTCGCAGGTGACCAAGCGAGGGGCACGAATCAGATCATTACGAACGGTTTGAATGGAATTTTTGACGGCGGCCTCGCTGTAGTGGTCGAAACACACAATGGTTTGGGAGCTTCGTACCAGCGCGTTGAGTTTGTAGGTATCTTCGGTTTGCGCTGTCATAACGAGCAGTTCATCGCCCCGCAGGCTGTGGATGATGACTTCGACAGCTCGCAGAATCCCCGTGCTGAGGCTAACCACACCAATGTTGGTGTTGCTAGGTACATCCTTGAGCAGATCCAGCTCGCGGCGATAGTCATAAATGTCGATCGGGATGACCCGGACAGATTTGGGAGAGGCGATCGCCTCTGCTTCGCCAATGAAGTAGCGGCTGGTGACCACCGTGCCGCCCCGAGCCTGATCCAGCACTCCACCCAACTCTTCGAGAGGAACGAGCTGGACAGGAATCTGGAGGGCTTGCTGCAACTCGCGCACCATCAACTCCCCGGCTCCAATATCTTGTCCGGGAGAGGTGACCAACACCCGCGCACTGCAGCGCAACCGCCAGTCGATTTCGGCCAAAAACAATTCCCGTGCTTGGCTGAGAGAGCATCCCTGGTTCAGTAATTCATCCAGGCTCTTTTGCACTAGCTTGTAGGCGTCGGGATATTTTTCCATGATGGGCGATTGGCTGGCACCACCGCCGCCTTCATCCCCCTGAGCTCGCACGTAGATGCCTGCCCCTGCACGAGCATCGACCACGCCATCCTCTTCGAGCTGACGATACACCTTGCTGATGGTGTTGCGATGGAGTCCGGTCTGCATGGCCAGTTGCCGTGTACTGGGAAGCCGATGCCCAGGGGGATACTGGCGAGAGGCAATTTTGAAACGAATCTGGTTGTAGAGTTGTTTCGAGGCAGGGATTTCGCTGTCGGACTGGATATGAAATTCGGCCATGGGAGTTCTGAGCCAATAATTTAGGTCGGTTGGTGGCGTTGGGCGAAGGGGGACGATCGCCGCAAGCAAGGAGACTCCTGAACCGCGATGCCACCCACAAAGGAAGACGTTACCTCAACGGGTCAACCCCAGTGTTAAACCTAAAATCCTCCAGCGGTGACTCGACAAAATAAACCACGACAGGAAAGCAGGGACAAAACCGGGGCAAAATTTGAAGTTTTTCTGAAAATTCAGGCAAGTATACAGCGGCGCAATCCAGTTTACCTCCATAGCCGTGCTGTTGACTTCATAATCAAGGGGTGAGTTACGGCGATGGCTGGTGCCTGGGGTATAACGGTTCCGCAAATGGCGCTTTCACCTTTTGAATCATGGAAGGTTGGGAGAGCTGTCGCCTACGCATTTTGCCAAATGTCCATTGCAGGGGCACATGGGCATAGCCAACCAGCAGTCAATATGAGGCAAGGATATGGCGTCTATGCAAGATATCAAAACAAGCTGGGTCAAGGTTTCCAGTCGTGATGTGCAGCTCGATGCATACCTGGCGGAGCCGACAGAGGATGGCAACTTTCCCGCTATTGTGGTGATTCAAGAAATCTTTGGAGTGAATTCTCACATTCGGGATGTGGCTGAGCGCTTTGCACGGTTGGGGTATGTGGCGATCGCCCCAGCCATCTATCAGCGTCAAGCTCCAGGGTTTGAAACGGGGTATACCGCTGAGGATGTGAAAATTGGGCGGGAATATAAGAACAACACCCAAGCGACGGAATTGCTCAGTGATATTGGGGCGACCGTGCGCTATCTCCAAGGGCTCCCGACGGTACGTGCAGAGGCGATCGGCAGTATTGGCTTCTGCTTTGGTGGGCATGTCGCCTATCTCACGGCCACCCTGCCGGGCATCACAGCCGTTGCCTCATTCTATGGAGCAGGGATTCCCGATTGGTGTCCGGGCGGCGACCGGCCAACCCTGACCTATACAGCGGATATTCAGGGCGTCATCTATACCTTTTTCGGAACCGAGGACGCCAGCATTCCCCCAGATCACGTGGCGGCGATCGAGGCGGCCTTGCAAAATCACCATATTCCCCATAAGGTCTTTCGTTATGAGGGCGCTCAGCATGGCTTCTTCTGCGATCAGCGGGACAGTTACAATGCCGAAGCTGCGGCTGATGCGTGGGAGCAGGTGCAGTATCTCTACGCCCATGCCTTGAAGGGCGAAAGTTGAGCTGTTTCCTCATTCCCCCGGTCAATATCCAAGGCCAAACAAGACGGCATTACTGTTTGAAGGTATGAATTTTTGCCGAGAAGGGGTGCAGCGCACCCCTTCTCGGCAAAAATTCATATTTGGATCCTGCATCACCCACAAGCCTTCTAGAAAGCCAGGTGCTAACTCAAGTGCTAATTGCCGCCTACCATCTAGACTATGAGGATGTGAGATTGCACCCTCGAACAGGTACTTCTTAGTGGTCAGCTAGCTATGCGTCCTTCTCCTGAAACTTGCTACCAACAGTCCTTTGAACGGTCTGTCGCGACCCCTCAAGTCATTCAATCTACCGACGCCCATAGCGTTTCTCACAAACGCAAGGTCGGATCTGTGCTCTCGATTCTATCCGCAAGCATCCTGCTGAGTGTGGCGAGTGGCTGCGCCCCTTCTACCCCTTCGACGGAGGGTTCTGATATTGCGCCCACTCCTGCTGCGCCTTCAGAAGCGATCGCTCCGGCGGAGGAGCCGTCTCCAGCCGCGCTCACAGCCGATCAGTTACTGAGCGAAGCAACGGCTCAGGCAGGGCGGGCCAACGCTCTGGCGCAATCAGCCCAGTCGCGGGATGACTGGGCACTGGTCGCCAGCCTCTGGGAACAGGCGATCGCTATGCTCGACCAGATTCCCGAAGGGGCACCTGAACATGCCAATGCCCAACAGGCAAAAGCAACCTACGCCGTCAACCTGGGCGAAGCGCAACAAGCAGCAGATATCCCTGTAGACACCACTCCCCGCTTGCATGCGCCGCTTCCTGCATCAGATGAGGAGACCGAAGCCGAGGCTGATGAAACGGCAGATCCAGACGCAACTCCAGACGACTCTGAGGAATCCGATGAAACTGAGGAATCCGACAATTCAGACGAACAAGAGGAATCCGACGACTCTGAGGAATCCGATGAACCAGACGACTCTGAGGAACTAGACGACTCAGAGCCATCTGATACCGATACGCCTGATTCCTAGGCAGATGGTTCGACTGAAGTAACCCTGGCCAATGACCTGAACCCATCTTTGGAATCACTGGAGCCTCTTCTCCATAACCCAATCCAGCGAGACCAATGCAAAATTCATAAACCCTTTCAGTATCGCCTGATACTTTTATGCCATAATTTCACTATAAAACTTCACATAGAGGTGCTCATCAAGACAACGAGGGAACCAGATGGATGTTTCTGGCATCTTCTCTATGGGTTCGATCGTAATTGAGCCGTCAGCCCTTGATTTTCTTCTTGTGAAACTTGTAGAGGAGGATCCGATGCACAATCGCCAAAGAAAGGTTCCCACTGTTCGAACCGCACAAGACCTGGAAAAAGCCGTTCGGAACTATCGTCAGCAAGACCTATATGGGATGGAGCTATTTCGCCAGTGGCAGGCCATCCGCGATGCTGCACTCAATTTGGCATCATCTACGCGCGATGGCGATGGTGTTCCTGGAGAAGATAGCTATTAGTGTTTTGTTCAGGGACGACGCAAGGTTTGCACTATCCTGAGTGAATTCGTTGATTTTGTGGCTCGATGCGACCACAAAATCAACGAAATAATTGAGTCCCATTAGTTTGAGGGGCAAGCATCCAAGACAAATGATGCACCCCGGTCAGTTCGGATTCGCTGAAGCCTGTCGGAACAGATGGTCGTGCTGCGGGTTGTAGAGCTGCGATCGCGCGTTTTCGGTTTGGGCGATCGTCGACAACGCTGGACTGATCACATACATCGTGGTGCGAATCAGGCGTTCTTGCTCGGTGACGGCGGCCATTTCGTCTAGGCGTGTCATCCAGATTTGCTCGTCGGGCCAGCCCAGGCGATAGCAGATAGCGACCGGGCTGTCGGCTGAGTAATGCTGTAGCAGCTTTGCCTGCGACTCCTGCACATGGCGAGCGCTGAGGTAAAGGCATAGGCTGGCACGGTGAGCGGCCAGAGAGGCGAGTTCTTCGGCCTCAGGCACCTGAGTGCGACCACTGATGCGGGTCAGGATGATGGTCTGCACCAAGTTGGGAACTGTCAACTCAACCTTGAGCCGTGCCGCTGCTACTTGAAAGGCGCTGATGCCCGGCACCACCTCGAAGGGAATGTCAGCTGTGGACAGAGCTTGCATTTGTTCGTGAACAGCCCCATACAAACTCGGATCACCAGAATGGAGGCGGACGACGCTTTTGTTCGATCGCACCCGTTCCATCATCACGGGCAGAATCTCTTCCAGCGTCTTGTTGGCGGTGCGGATTTTTTCGGCATCTGTCCGCGCGACGTTCAGCACCTGCGGTGGCACCAGCGAGTCGGCATAGAGGATGACATCAGCTTCTGCAATCAGGCGATAGGCGCGCAGGGTCAACAGTTCTGGATCCCCAGGCCCAGCCCCTACGATATAGACCATGCCGGGGATAGGCGATCGTACCTCCAAGGCCGGATGGGTGATAGAAAAATTCAAAGCCATGCCAATTATCCTTTGCGTGAAAATCCTTGTGGATTCTTCGTTATGCCTTCAAGATTGTCGCGCAATATGAAATCTCGTTAAACCCCAAAAAACTCATTCAATTACGTCCTGATGCTCCCCCCTTAACGGCGTAAACACGAATGGTAGATGCACCCTGATTCAAACCCCGGAGACAACTTCGGGGTTTTTTTCTTTGCTCATTTTTGGTGCTTCAAAGAATTCTCTAAATTTGACAGGACTTACGCAAGACTTGCGCAAGTAGCTCGGCACGATGAAAAACCAGACTCTAAAAACCTGTGCCGCCCGCAGCGCGGGCGGCACAGGTTTTTAGGGTTTTAGGTTTAATTGCACCTGCCAACTTAATCCTGAGTAATATCAAATCCGGTTGAAGAACCCAAATATCGTTTGCACCCGCTGCAGCGCAGCGGGTGCAAACGATATTTGGGTTTTACGGTTGTTTAACCGGATTTGATATAAATTCGTTGATTTTGTGGCCGCGTCGCGGCTACAAAATCAACAAAATGCGTCAGTCCAGTTTGAGAAGAACCTGCTCCCGATGATTGTTGGAACCCCTCGTAGCGTGCGGAATCCGAACAATCATCGGGTTTTGATTTTCATAAAATCAGTAGACTTCTGATTCTTGATCAAATGTCCTGATGCCCTCCCCATAGAGGCGTAAACACGAATGGTAGATGCACCCTGATTCAAACCCCGGAGGCGACTTCGGGGTTTTTCTTTGCTCATTTTTAGGGTGCCATCCTCGCGCCACGAGGATAGCACCCTAAAAATGAGCTGTAGTGGAATGGCACTGAATTACGTGCAATGGACAGTGTTCATCTTAGGCAAAGCAAGGGTTTCAGCGATCGCCAAACGCCTATGTCAGCGCCATTCACCTGTCGTGAGTTCTTAGCGACTTGGTAGGAACTGTTTCACAGTGACCGATTTGATGCCGGGTTTTGAAACAAGCGCACGGTGCGCTGCTTTAGCCAAAACTCAAAAAAATTGAGAAGGTGACGCCCTAATCCAATCCCGCTCGCGGGTTTCATATGAGACATCGCCCAGAGTAGTCCGTAGACTTCCATAAACAACCTCCTGGCCGTATATTTCCGGGTAGTAAATCTACTGACAATGTCCGTGATCAGATAAACTGTCCAAGCTGGTTTTTCCTGGTGGAAGCTGGTCTTGTTTGGTGGACTGGTTTTCAGCCATTCTCAATAAGAGCTGAAAACAGTCTTGTGATCAGATAAACTGTCACC
>JADEXA010000095.1 GCA_015207365.1 Vacuolonema iberomarrocanum LEGE 07170 | reverse complement strand
GCCACACCCGCCGCCGCCGCAACCACCACCGCCATCGCTTCCACCAGTGCCACCGGAATGATGGCTGTCAGAACTCCACCAGTTCCAGCCACTACCATCGTCGCCAACTCCGGAGTTACCGCTACTCCAACCGCCTCCAATGCGAGGACGTGAGGGGTCTTTGATGAAATCCAGGACTCCTGCAAATGTCCGTATCGCTCCATATGCCGCAGCAGCAAAGAAAAAGATAAGTAAAAGTGCTCCAGATGGGTTAATGCTGCTTTCAGCACTACCGACATAGCATCCACTCAATATCAAAGTAGAAAGGACAACGGCACTGGTCACGGCTCCCTTCTGAACTTGCAATTTGGGCAGCACCCAGTTCTGCTGAGTATTGAGCCGAACAAAATGCAAGTCGCACCCAAATCGATCCTTGGGTGTAGACCAAATGTCTACGGATGGTTCTGTGCCAAAAAATCGCTCGTAGCTCTCCAGCGTTTTGCTGTACCAATCATCAAATTTCTGATTCTCCGCTTCTCCACCCAGCGTTGGGTCATGATGCAACGGCGTTTGCAACACCTCCGAGCAGAATTCGTCCCAATAGGATCGCGTGTAGGTCAAATGCAGATGCCAAACTTGGTCAACCTGGTCTGAAGGGGTGACGGGGTGACCTGCAACCACAGCCAAAAAGGCAAACTTTTTATATTCCTCAATGACTCGCTGAGCATACTGTATTGACCAACCATTATCTCTGGCTAGTCGTTTGCTAAAAGATAGCTGAGCATTTTGCTTATCTAAAGAGAATGCTTGAATTCGCTCGTATAGTTCTGCTTGCTCAGTGCCCATCAGTGGAACACCTTTGCTAATCGATCCTTCGCCGTCCATCATCTTTTTGACTCAGCCTGAAGAAACGTTATTCCGAATGTAACATTGCCTTTACTGCTCGTCGAACACCAACACGCATCTACAGCTCTACAAAAATATTCTGTATGCTTCCCTGATGATTCATCTGGCGTGAGCCATGCGATTCTTGTGCGTTAGCTGTATGCCATTTTTAAGCAACTCTAGCAGTTAAGCTTCATTAAAATCTTTCGGGCGCCATCCGTTAAGGTATTGCTCCGCTAACTGTAGTAAATCATCGGCTCCATCGGGCTGCGAAGCTTTCAAATCCTCAATACGCTGATGTAAAGTGGCTTCGCCACCATATATCTCTATTAATGAGTCCCACTCAAGTCGAGGAGAACGTCGTACAGTTCGGCTACCCGTCCATTGGCTTCGAACTTCACTTCGTGCTGATCGTAGCAGCGCATATGTTACGCCAGTTGATTCAGGAACCACAAATGCAGGTTCATTTTCGTCAACTTCTCTCTTGGTAAAAAGCAAAATGCTGAAGAGTTCCTTCTCGCTAGCTAGTGCTTCTGGGCTTGCCGAGCGAACTCTGTCTCGCCACTCCCTCTCCAACGCTTTGGACGAGTTCTGGGAAATCAGCTCATGGCCTGCATCTTTCAGATACCCAACTATTTTGATTAGATGCAATTGTGATGAGAGCGACGGAATCTGAGGCAGCATCTCTCGAACCTTAGATTCGATTACTTGAGGATTCTCGAGTACACGCACAAGTCGATATACTATTCGCCGGACAACCAAACTAGGATCTAGATCAAACATTGTTCGCTGCTGCTCTGGTAGCTCAGGCAGTAGGTTGAGTAAGACCACGGATGTAGGAACCACATGCTCAGATCTGAACTGATCTTCGTAAGCTTCGAGCGATGAAACGACATCTTCAAGACGTTCCGGTTCTAGCGAACGTAAGAACGTCTCAAAGGCATCACGATCTGCCATATACACCCAAGCTTTTTCCGCGTCTAAGAAGAACTGGAGGCGCTCACCCACAACGCGCTCCAAATAAAGACGAAGCACTTCCTCATGGGCCACACGACGCTCTCGGAGCCACTGATTCCTGAATTCAGCACCGTAATGGGAACCACCAACATGTCGCTGGGCCGCGGGAAAAATTCGTTCAATAAGTGAGCGGACAATTTCCTCACGCTTCGTGACCGCAATCAACGTATCAATTTGTTGCTTAAGGTGTGGAGGATCATCACGTCTTCCATAACTATCGGAAGTACTAGTAAGACTATCCACTGCTCCATGCAGAGCACCGAAGACATCAGGCAGAAAAACGCGAATTGCTTCGAGTGCTAGTACATCTACGAGAGAAATTTGTCCATCCAATTCCCGAATGGTACCGTGGATAGCAGCTGCATAGCGTCTTACATCGCGCATGTTGCGAATCAAAGGTCGAATGATCTCTAGGAAGACGTCGGGCCAAACATCCTCATCAAACTGTCCCGGATCCTTAATCTTTTCAACTACAGCGCTTATAGACTTGAAGATCTGAGAATTCAGTACTTTCATTGGCACGATAGGCAGATCAATCCCAATCTGCAAAATTTTTTCGAGATAGTCACGACCTGGGATCCCCCGCTCTCCAAGAGCTTCTTCAACTCGAAATCGATCAAACGCCAAAAGATAAATTACATTTGGAAAGTTTGCCGTTAATCGCACAAGCTTAAAGATATCTCTGATTTCTTGGGTAGTTAAGCGATCGATGTCATCAAGAACAACAATGATAGGTTTGTCAAGTGACGCGAGTACTCTGTGTACTTTAGAACGACGAGTACTAACTCCTTGTTTTCTGCGTTGAAGAAGTTCGGCTAAAACCTTCGTAGTTGCTCTACCACGTTCAATCCATGAACCAATGAGGGGTAACCAACCCAGACCAGAAAAAGCCTCACCGTAGTCCTCCAAGGACTTACCAATGTCTGCGAGGTCAGCGCGGATCTTCAGCTGTGCAGAGATTTCAATGAAAAAAGCTTCAACAAGTTGCTCCGCTCCACTGAACATCCAAGGGTTAAAATCAAGTACTGCAATATCGTAATCTCTTAAACAACTGCGTGTAAGATTGATGAAAGAGGTTTTTCCTGAACCCCATGCCCCCAATACACCGACAACTATGCCTTCGCTTGTATCAAGCAACATAACTTGATCTGCGAATGATCGTGCAGATTTGTCTCGGCCTAGAGTATCTTCGCTTTGGCTTCGGATAGGGTTATCTACAGCGATACTAGCATTATTCTTCTTATCAACAGAAGCTACAGTCTGTTTCGAAGCGACATTGTCTCTCGCGGAATTACTTTTCTTATAATATTCGTGTCTTGATTTTCGCCAGTTCATAATTCAGCCAAGTTACTTAAATGTCAGACCTGCCAAATAAAACTTCTTTGGCTTCTACAGCTATATGTCAAGTTTACGAGATCCTGTCTAACTTCTCGAAAGGCAAACAGAGCGTTATTAGCCTAATCCCGGTAGCTCGAAAATTTATCCGTCAGAAATACTAGATCAATATAGCAACCTGAAACTCTAAAAAATAATCTGATAGCCCTATCATTTAGGCTCTGTTAAATCTAGCTCTGCCTTTCCAAAAACTCATCCACTATTTGATTGAATTCATCGGGATTATCCATATTGGAGTTATGAGAAGCTTGGGAAATAATGCGGAGCGATCGCCCTTCCTTTTCTGCCCATTTGTTTGAATAGGTCTGAACTTTTCCTGAGCGATCGGCTTCTCCATAAATGATTAGGATTGGCACAGGTAAAGCCTCCTCTTGTTGATAATCCTGAACCCCTCGGTAAACCGTACTCATAATATCTGCAATCTCGGTTTTTGAGTATCCTTGCAATGTTTCAAGGGCATATTGCTGGGATGCTTCACGGACAGCAATGCTCTTTGCGATCGCACTGATCAAAAACTTGTATGGATAGAGTCTAAGCAGGGGTGGTGTAATCGCCAATAACCAATTATCCAGTTTTGAGTAATAGGAAGGTTGCATAGGTGACGAATCTACAACGACTAGACTCTCCACTCTTTCAGGATAATCTCGAGCCACGAGTTGACCAATATAGCCCCCCATCGATTGCCCAACCAAATGCGCTTTATTGACGGACTCTGCCTCTAAGATTCCAACCAATTCCTTAGCTGCTTTCTGCAACGTAAAGCCATCATATGGCCTCGAACGACCATGCATCGGAACATCCCAAACAATCACTTTGAATTGTGGAGCAAAGTGTTCAACTTGATACTGGAAGAGACCATGATCCATCGTAGCGCCGTGGGTAAAAACAATACATTTCTCCCCCTGTCCTGCTATCCAGTAATGAACTGAACCATAAATCCCAGAGATTACTTTGTGATCCATAAGTTTTCTCCTACCTATATCATCTAAAACTGGACTTACGCATTTTGTTGATTTTGTGGCCGCGTCGCGCCCACAAAATCAACGAATTTACTCAGGATTACGCAAGCTTTGCGTAAGTCCTGTAAGAAATTGATTATCGTCAGATTTCCTGAATACAACTCCTAGCTTTTTTAGCCCTGAGCCCGAAAAATTAGCTGTCAGCAGGCGAAACAGAAATCTGCGACTACAGCCTAACAACTGAACCTTTGACTATGCTATTGACTTAGAGTGCACTCTAAGTTTTATGGTGGAGGACATGGATACAGAACTGTCAATTCAACAGGTTGCAGCAGCCACACAACTGAGTACGCATACCCTGCGTTACTACGAGCGCATTGGTTTGCTAACCCGAATTGAAAGAGCTTCGAGCGGCCATCGTCGCTACTCCAGTACAGACATTGACTGGATTCACTTCTTGACGCGATTGCGAGCGACAGGAATGCCAATTCGAGACATGCAGCAATTTGCAGAGTTACGGCGACAGGGCGATCGCACCTTTGCTCAACGGCGACAGTTGCTCGAACACCATCAAAATCATATTCATCGGCGAATCGACGAGCTGACGCAGAATCTAAAAGTTATTCAAGAGAAAATTCAGCGCTACAAAGAATTGGAGATGCAACATGACACAAGTTCAGTCACCGACAGCAAACACTGATCGTTATCAGCGCGGCTGGCAAAAACTCGCAGAAGTGGATGGGCATGCAGGCGAACAGGTTATTGAAAGCTTGAAAGACATTGCGCCAGATTTGGCACGATATATCATTGAATTTCCATTTGGTGATATTTATTCACGCCCAGGGCTGGATCTGAAATCGAGAGAACTCGCTACCGTTGCGGCATTAACGGCACTGGGCAATGCTCAACCCCAACTCAAGGTTCATATCCATGGCGCGTTAAACGTCGGCTGCACACGCGAAGAAGTAGTGGAAGTCATTATGCAGATGGCCGTCTATGCTGGGTTTCCTGCGGCCTTGAATGGAATTTTTGCGGCAAAAGATGTATTTGCCGAACGCGACGCGAAAGCAATGAGTTGATTTGTTCGATTGAGGAGGAAAAGAGATGGAGATTCGCACCCTTGGCACCCAAGGCTTAAAGGTTTCAGCGCTGGGGCTTGGTTGCATGGGCATGAGTTCAGCCTATGAAAATCGAGATGAGGCAGAAGCCATTAAAACGATCCACCGTGCCATTGAACTTGGCATTACTTTCTTTGATACGGCTGAGGTTTATAACGACAACGAACAACTTGTCGGTCGTGCACTCCGAAACGATCGCGATCGCGTCGTCATCGCAACGAAGTTCGGTTTCAAGATTGATAAAAAGGGTGCGATCGCTGGCTTGGATAGTTCGCCCAAAAACGTCCGCTATGTCTGTGATAAATCCTTGCAGCAATTGGGAGTTGACCATATCGATCTGTTTTATCAGCATCGAGTGGATAAAACGGTTCCGATTGAAGAGACGGTCGAGGCGATGGCAGAGCTCGTAAAACAAGGAAAGGTTCGATATATCGGGCTTTCGGAAGCAAGTGCCGAAACGATTCGTCGAGCCCATGCGGTTCATCCGATCAGTGCCCTTCAGTCTGAATATTCGCTCTGGGAACGAAACGTGGAAACCAAGATTCTCCCTACCCTAAGAGAATTGGGCATTGGGTTTGTTCCCTATTGCCCTCTGGGTCGAGGGTTTTTAACAGGTCGCGTCAAGCGAGCTGAAGCCTTTGAAAATGACTTTCGCCGCCTCGACCCTCGCTTTCAAGGGAACAACTTCGACCAAAACATGAAGCTAGTTGAGCAAGTCAAAGCGCTGGCTGCAGCAAAAGGAGCAACGCCTGCACAAATCGCGCTGGCATGGCTGCTGCATCAAGGGAATGACATTGTGCCGATTCCGGGAACAAAACGCGTTACTTACCTCGAAGAGAATGCCAAGGCGAGTGAAATTACTTTCAGCACCGAGGAACTTAGTCGGCTGAACGAAGTGGCTCCAATCGGTAGCACGGCGGGCGATCGCTACACACAAGAGCGAATGAGCTGGCTTGACATCAGCTAAGCCAATCATCACTAGGCAACTAACGACTCTCAGGTTGGCTTCATCAATCAAATCTGAGCACTATCAGCTCACTTCAGTCAAAATAGTGACCTAGCCCGCCTTTAGCGGTTTAATAACACGGGCAGGATTCCCAACCGCAATCACATCACTCGGTATATCACTCGTCACCACAGACCCCGCCCCAATGACTGAATTCTCTCCAATTGTCACCCCCGGAAGCACAACGGAAGCGCCACCCATCCAAACGTTTTTGCAGATTTTGATGGGTAAAGCAAATTCTTCACCTAATGCACGTCGGGTTGGCTCTAGGTTATGACCCGCCGTGTAAAGTTGCACGCCAGGGCCAAACTTAACGCCATCCTCGATATCCACCGGAGCGCAATCGAGAATGACGACATTGAAATTGAAGTAGACGCGATCGCCAAGCTTGATGTTATATCCGTAGTCACAATAAAAAGGAGGCTCAATATAAACACCCTCGCCGACCTTGCCAAAGATTGTGAGCAGATTAGACAAATTCCGATGGTCAGCCTCTATGCTTTGGTTGAAAGTTCGACAAGCTCTGTGAGCCAAGTTTCGCTCTGCAACCAAGACGGGATCTGACGCATCATACACCTCACCCGCCAGCATTTTTTCTTTTTCAGACATATCGGGCTCCATCCATCCATTATGGCGATCGCCATTGTTCACTAAAGCCACAACATTGAAAAGGCGACCCTAGCCCTGAGCGATCGATTCTCTGGCTAAAAACTGCTCTAGCTCAGTCAACGCCTCTGCATCTACTTTGGTTTGCATGGGGCAGAACTTAGGCCCACACATCGAGCAAAACTCAGCCGTTTTATAAATATCTGCCGGTAACGTTTCATCGTGATACTCGCGGGCGCGATCGGGGTCAAGCGACAACTCAAACTGACGCTCCCAGTCAAAGTTGTAGCGTGCCTGCGAAAGCTGGTCATCGCGATCGCGTGCCCCAGGCCGCTGACGCGCAACATCTGCTGCATGAGCCGCAATTTTGTAAGCAATCAAGCCGTTGCGCACATCCTCTGCATTCGGCAAACCTAAATGCTCTTTAGGCGTGACGTAGCAAAGCATTGCTGTTCCATACCAACCTGCTATCGCCGCACCAATTGCGCTAGTGATGTGGTCGTATCCAGGGGCAATGTCTGTTACCAATGGCCCTAAGACATAGAAGGGGGCTTCCGAGCATTCTTCCATTTGCTTGCGCACATTGAACTCAATCTGATCCATAGGAACATGTCCTGGCCCCTCGACCATGACTTGCACATCATGTTCCCAAGCTTGGCGCGTGAGCTGTCCCAAGGTCTTCAGTTCGGCAAGCTGGGCTGCGTCGGAAGCATCGTGCGTACATCCGGGACGCAGCGAATCTCCC
Organism: Vacuolonema iberomarrocanum LEGE 07170; assembly: GCA_015207365.1. Lineage (GTDB taxonomy): Bacteria > Cyanobacteriota > Cyanobacteriia > Elainellales > Elainellaceae > Vacuolonema > Vacuolonema iberomarrocanum. The sequence goes on along the minus strand of JADEXA010000095.1, from coordinate 8,498 downwards.
AAACTAAAAGCAACATCGTATTTTTTGAAAATCTCGATAATATCCTGAAAGTGAGTGTAGAGCGGGTTTTGCTTGTGGTGATACAACATCCATCGAGCAATAATCCCTCCACCGCGCGAGACAATTCCTGTAATCCGGCTCCTCACAAGCGGCAGGTGCTCCATCAAAATCCCCGCATGGATAGTCATGTAGTCAACCCCCTGCTGCGCATGCTTTTCAATCACATGCAGAAAGTCGTCAGGAGTCAGCGTTTCGATGCTGCCATGCACATCTGCCATCACTTGATAAATAGGGACAGTGCCAATGGGGACAGAAGAAGCTTGAATGATAGCGGTACGAATTTGATCTAAATCGCCACCTCCGGTCGATAAATCCATGACCGTATCCGCACCGTATTGAATCGCCAAATCTAGCTTGTCTAGCTCTTCCTGGATGTTAGAAGAATTCGGTGATGCACCAATGTTGGCATTAACCTTGCACTTAGAAGCAATGCCGATGCCCATTGGTTTTAGACTCAGGTGGTTAACATTAGCCGGAATGATCATCCGGCCCCGCGCCACCTCTGTTCGGATCAATTCTGCTGGTAACTTCTCACGTTGCGCAACATACTGCATTTCCTCAGTTGTCACACCTTGACGAGCATAGTGCATCTGAGACACGTTCTCGTGCCCCAGTCGCTTAGCGACCCATTCTTTCCGCATTGTCAGCTCCTACAATAAACAGCTTCCCTCCGCCGGTATCAACCGGAATCAGGTTCTGAGGGTATGCTCTCAGCCTCAAACAAGCTGTCGATCGCGCTTCACTATCTTTGCTTTCACAAAAACAGTGAAACCTGCTTGAGGCACCCCTAGCTTGGTGATGATGGTAGCACAATCATTTCAGATAAGTAGCTCGGCATGATGAAAAACCAGACCCTTAAAACCCTGTGCCGCCCGCGCTGCGGTCGGCACAGGGTTTTAGGGTTTTAGGTTTAATTGCACCTGCCAACTTACCTTAGCAATGGTGATAATTCTCTAAAACGCTGTCACTGTAAGCAAAAGAAGATTAGATTTTTACGGAAGTTACCGATCTAACACTTCCTAATTACTTTAGAATTGCCCGACAAAATTTGATGTCACATCAAATCCAATTGAAACCAAGGAACTCCACTCGAAGCGGCTCGAATATAATCTTCCACATCACGGCTGCTAGCCAGCTTATGCTGTCGTAATCTTTAGGCAGTTATCGGTAAACTCAACCCGCAAGTCCGATAGTTTAGATACGATCGCATCCGCATCCGAAAGCGCTGAAGGCTCGTTGGTTGAAGCAATACCAATGACCCGTGCTCCAGCCGATTTGGCAGATGTAATGCCGGAAGGGGCGTCTTCAATCACGATGCAATCTTCTGCGGCTAGGTCAAGTCGCGAAATCGCCAGAAGATAGGGGTCTGGTGCGGGCTTGCCGCGTTCAACATCATCAGCCGTCACAATAGTGTTGGGAATTGGAAGGCCAACATGCTGGAGTCGAAAGGTTGCCGTTCGGCGCGTGCCACTCGTAGCGATCGTCCAGCGATCGGGAGGAATCGCCGACAGTATCCGAGCAGCACCCTCGTGAGCGACAAGTCCGTCAGTATCATCTGCTTCTGCTACTTCTTGCGCTTTCGCTTCCGCAACAGCGTCGAGGTGTGGGGCAAACTGTCGTACCGTTTCAACGGTAGGACGACCATGGTGAGACGCCAAAATCGGCTCAACGGGAAGATCGTGAAGTTTGGCCCAGCGCTGCCAATGCCGCACGGCAATGGGGTCGGAATCGACGAGTATACCGTCAAGGTCAAAAACAATCGCCTTACAAGTAAAATTCATGGGTGCTAACTATAGTCCACAATCCGGGCTATTCTACCGTCTTTGAACTCAAACTCCGATCGCCCATTCAGGTTAAGTCTATCGCCCGCCTTCATTCCATTCGGAAGATCTGCCGCCAATACGCCCTCGTATGCTACTTCTATTGACGCGCCATCTCCCGCTGCATTGAACGCCGTTACCGTCTGTTGTCGCGATGTAAAAAGCGCCGTCGACTGCTCGGCCATCTGGTAGAACGCGCTCGCACCAAAGGCAGTCGCATTGACCTCACCGCCTGACACATTCTTGAACTCGACATCAGGATGAACGGTAGCCATCATCCCTTCAACATCGAAAGCGTTGTAGGCGTCAAGGTAGCGATTAATCAAATCCCGCTTTTCCTGGTCAGTCATGATTCTCTCAATCCCTATGGATATGACCTAACGAATGAGTCGTGCGATCGCAAACCTCCCACTGCAATTGAGATTCCTATGCCGAACAATGCCTCACATTCCAACTCACTGGCATTTTCTATCTAACATCCGCGTCAGGCACACCCTTGCAGGCTTTATGACCTCGGTTACCCGCCTTTAAGCCCAGTTCTCCAAGGCAAGCATCGTAAAAGCAAAACTATTGGTCATCACATGCGCCATTGTCACAGAGCGCAGATCCCGTGTCCGCCAAAACGCACAGGCCCATAGCACGCCCATGACACCGGCACCTCCCAACATGCCCAAAGCACCAGCTTTGTAGACCACGTTGGGAACACAAAGCAATGCAATGTGCCAAAGAACAAATAGCACCGTAGGGTAAGCCAATCCCCAACCAACCTGTTTTGGGAAGACAGATACGAAAGCACCCCGCCAAAATAACTCTTCTGTCACACCATTCAAAACTGCAATGCCAATCGTTGCGGCTAGGACTGCCACGGAAGGAACTGGCAATGACGAAGAGAGAGCTGCGAAGAAAACACCTATTGGCGGAAGCCAGGTCATCAAAAGGGCGATCGGATCTCGGCTTAGGGGCGATCGATAACTTTGGAGCAACTGAGAGTAGTCAGCACCGAAGTAGCATAGAACCCAGCATCCAACCCAGTAAGTGAAACAGACCACCAGCAACGCAGCAAGCGAGCTAGTCATGCGGCCTACCACTAAGGCAAAGACGATCATCAAGGCAACCAGTGCAAACGACCCAAACAGTAAAACGTTTGAGTTTCCGGCATTCTTAGGTCTGCTTTTGGAGCGGTTCACAGGGTAACTCACCGAGTCGATAAGATAAATAACTTCGAGAATAAGCGTAGCAGATGGGTCTATCGATCGGATGGGCTGATAGGCTAATTCTCCTCGTTGCATATCGTCACTGCAGCCATTGATTGTGCGTTTACAGCACAGATGCAGATTCCTCAAGGATCACTTTACAATTAGAAGCTTAGTCCAAGACTTGTAGCAGTAATCATGTCATGTGCGCGTCCTGTGCAGTTGCTTTGGATGAATACACAATCGTTAATGATAATCCTGCGATTGTTTGGGAACCGCTCGTCAGGGTTACGTTCGAGGGGATCTTGACTCTCAACGTATCGTATCTGCCTACCACGGTACTGACGGTACAGAATTGTTCTGCCACTGGCTTGATCTATGAACGATTCGCCGATTTCTTCGCGCTCGTCCACAACTGGCTCTACAGCCCGCAAGCACAAGAACGTCCTTTCTCCAATCGTCACCATCCACGTTCCTGCACCCAATCCGCCCTTGCCACTAGCCAGCCGATAGCTACCGTCTGGTTGGATCAGGAAGCGACCATCATCCGTAATGTCATGGCCTGATACTCCACCCCAATTCATCATGAAGTCTTCGTCCTTGAACGTCTGCAATCGCTGCCCGTGAAGTTGCACAGCAAGCATTTCCGATTGATCCGAAGTCATCTTGCAGTATAAGTCGTCAATCTCCGGTCGCCATGCATGCTCAGCCCGGTATATGATTCGCTGCACTTGTACGCACTCTATACCGTGGATATCAGATGTCCCAATTCCCAACAGATCCTCAACAATGTCCAAGCGACCTGTTTCAAGATCGTAAAAAGCCTTGATTGTCCGACCCCCGACTTTCGGCACCGCTTGAATCCAATGAAATTCGAAACATCGGATCGAACCTAACCTGGTGTTGCTCGGCGTAACGGTTATCTTCGGCTGGTCGCAAGGTATTGCGGACAGATCTCCGGACAGCCATTCTGTATGCACACTCATGATATTTGCTCAACGTCTTAGAACTTCGGAAAGGACTCGATAGCACTGAGCTTGTTGCACAAATTCTGATTAAGTGGATGGCACTACACCACCCTAGTTTATGCCAAATTTCGGCAGTCCACTCCAACTGGATAATTAGCTAGCTGTTAACAGTTAGGTTTAACTCAAGGCTAAAATTCTTGACTATATAGACTATTTCAACCATGCACTGTTATGAGCGCTAAGCACAAAGCCGGGACAAATTTTTAATCGTTTTATCGCTTAAAATAATATTACCTAAATAGGCTGCTCCGCAATGATTTCCCCATTCTGTATAGCACACTAGATGTGAGTTACCCCAATTATCTTCTCTAATAAGCATAGTATGCCCCAAATCTCCTTGTGCAGTTCCCATAAAGTATATCCATGTAGATATTTTTTATAATTTAATTAGGTTTTGAGGTGAAGCATGACTTATTGCTATAGCTAAGTCGGTAGGTGCAATTAAACCTAAAATTCTAAAAACCTGCACCGCCCGCGCTGCGGGCGGTGCAGGTTTTTAGGATCTGTTTTTTATCATGCCGAGCTACTTAACAGGATTAAGTTATTCCCTTAGTCTCAGAAATTCATAAGTGGCCTATCGGGAGTAATATCCAACACTAATATTCAACACTTTTAGATTCTCGCATGTGCAGGAATAACCACAGTTTCAATTAGTGCGGTCTAAAAGGCAACTGTTGTAAGAAGCTATTGGGCAAGTACAAGAAATATTACCTCTCAAGACATAGCATTTTTTGCTTTCTCAAGAGGTTTTGCGCATTAAGTTGAAGACCGTGCTGAGGAGTTGGTTGGGCTGTATGGGTCGGGGAAGGTGAATATCAGACTCAGAAGATACCTCATCGAGATGGCTGCTAGCTTCGGATTTGGGAACGATGGCCAGCAGTTTGAGGTGGCGAGTGGCGGGGTTGCGACGTAGTTGGCGAATGAGTTCGTTGCCTGCACAGTTGGGTGCAGCAACACCAATTAACACCGCATCGGGTTGGAGCATTTCAATTTGCGACATCGCGGTAGATGCTTCTAGCAGCCAGATCAGTTGATAGCCCGCTGTGGTCAGCATGTCGCAGATAATATTGGCACTTTCCTCATGATTTTCTACGAGGATCAGCCGCTTTTGAGATGGATCGGGAAGTAAGTCGGCGGAAACATTTGTGTCGGCGGTTGGCAGTTCCGTGCGATTGGGCAACCGTACGCTGAACATCGTACCCACGCCGACGGTGGAATCGACGGTGATCTGCCCGTCATGCAGTTCGACCAGTTGCTTGGTCAAGGCCAAACCTAGCCCTGTTCCCTGATACATGCGCTGGTAGGATCCATCCAGTTGTTGGAAACGTTGGAAGATCAGCTCTTGCTTTTCAGCCGGAATGCCAATCCCAGTATCTTTGACCTGAAACACAGCACTGGTTTCTTTGGTGCAAACGCATAGAGTAACCTGCCCCTTAGCGGGCGTAAATTTGATGGCGTTGCTCAACAAATTGAGCAGAATTTGCTGCAGGCGGTAAGGGTCGGCAACAAAGCGATCGCGCCCCACATCAATGCGCAAATCCAACTCTAGCTCTACCTCATGGCTGTTGGCGATCGCCCGCATTGGCTTGAGGACTTGTTGTGCCAGTAGGGTCAAGGAAAACTCCGACAGCTTCAACGACACATTGCCCGACTCCAACTGTGCGAGGTCGAGGATATCGTTCACCAGTTCCAACAAATGTTGACCACTATCATAAATCGTCTGGATGAAGCCCCGCTGCCGTTCATTCAGTTCTCCCAGCGACCAGCGTAATAGCGTCGCTGACATGCCAATAATGGCCGTAAGGGGAGTCCGCAACTCATGGCTGACGGCGGCGACAAACTCACTTTTCGCTTGATTGGCGGCTTCCACAGCTAGAATCGCATCATCTAATTCCTGAACATGATCAGGATGTCGGAGCGCGGTAGCACTGGAGCGATCGCCTTCTCTCATCCCATCCGGTGATGCCTTGGGTACCACTGGAACGCCGTGCCCCACAAAGGATTGCTCAGCATCCTCGGCATAAAGCCGTATCAGTTGTAGGGTAAATTCACTCTGAATCTGGGGGTCATTGGTTTGGGGAACATTCAGAAAATCTTCCAGAGTCTCGACGAGGGTAGAACGACTTTGGAGCATCTGGAGCAGATGTTTCAGAAAGGCAGCGATCGCCCCAGGCTCAAAACTCAGAGCAACCGAGCAGTAGTCGGTGGCATCTGAGGTGGCAGTTCCGGCGTCACGGGGCGAGTGAGCGATCGGTTCGCTCGTCAGCAAAGCGCTAAAGTCGGGCGAAATCAGCAAGCCAAAGGCTTCCGCATTTTGCAACGGTGCAGTGCGGGTAGAGCGCAGAATTTCTTCGGTTAAGAACAATGCATTTGCGCCAAGATGCTGGGACATGTGCCGCAATAGCTCTTGCAGCTGCTCAAAAACCCGCACAGGCAACACCTGACAGATGATAGTGCGATTGATGAGCTGAGACATAGCAACGTCCAAACGTGCGGGGTAAACGCGCAGGAGTTCGTAGGCAGTAGCCAACGGGCTTTCTGCCTTTGACTGTCCTAAAGCAACGCCTTAGAGCAATAGGAACGCAAGGCAAGCCAAGTAAAGCCGAAACCCTTTAAGGTTTCAGGTGATGACTATGCTATCTCGCCTCACTGAGATTCCAAGAAAATGTAAGAATTTTATGATAGGCACTAAGAAAATCTAAAGACTGAAAGATGTAAGGAAAAACCTCCTTTACAAAACAATCAATCCCGCCTCTCTCTACGCCTAGAAAGAGGCTCCTATTAAATAATCCTGAGTACAAGATAAAAACCAGAGATCTCTTGATTTTGAGTGGAACGGTCGGTGCCCGTGCTACTCAACATTGAGGGGTTTAGTCAGGGTTTAATTTTTCGTTCCGTACTTATTAGATATTCTTAGATATATTGCAATGGTTTTTATCTATTTGTGTGGGGGTAAGAAACCCAGTTTCTTGTAACAGTCAACGATGCAACTCAAATCATTCGACGCCAGAAACTGGGTTTCTACACGAGCGTTTTAGACTTCGCCGCGAATTTCTTCGACGATGCCATCACGCACCAAAATTTCGACCTGCATTTTCTGAGACAGATTATCGCCCTGCTCGATCTGGCAGTAACTGTCGATCGCCCCCTGGGCCACTTCTTTTTCGAGCTCCAGCAATTGCACTTGCTGAAGCTGCTGGAGCGTCCGATTTTTACGCTCCAGCACTTCATTTTTGCGTTGACCCAGTTGTTGCTGCAGATTGCTGATCTGGGAGGCGATCGCAGGTTCCTCTGGATTCGCCCCCTGCTTTTGCACCTCTGCAATCATCCGTTGCCCCTGCAGCTCAAGTTGCTGCAATTGCCCATCAAGCTGGTTAATTTGTGCCTGGAGCTGTTGCTGCGCTTGGTCTTTCCATTGCTGCGTCACAATGACTTTGACCGTAACGGGGCGTTTGAGCGTGAGGCTAGGTTTCGTGAAGTCCATAGAGATTCGATGATGTCAGAAATGAGAGGTAAGGGACTAGAGGATTTTACTTAGCCTGACATCAGAACCCCTATAGGAACGGCTTCACCCTGAATGTCAGGTCAAGCAAACATACCGTCAATCATACTGCGATAGCGATCGCTCACCACGTTTCGCCGGACTTTTAGCGTCTGAGTCAGCATCCCATTCTCCATCGTGAAGGGTTCCGTTAGCAACACAAACGGCCCAACCCGCTCGTCCGGGCGATAATGCGGGCGATTTTTGATTTCTCGATTCAGCTCTTTACGGAACAGCTCATTTATCGGAGGGGCTTCGAGATCTAGGCTCCCGTCTGGGCGATGCACTACAACTCCCGTTTCCGTTGCCCATGCTTCCAGCGCTTCAAAGTTGGGCACAATCAGCGCTCCCAGCATTTTCTGATCCTGCCCGACAAGCATGACTTGGTCGATGTAGGCGCTGCGGAGGCAGGCATTTTCCACAGGCTGCGGTTCAATATTTTCGCCACTGGTGAGAACGATGGTGTCCTTTGCCCGCCCAGTAATTGTTAAGTCACCCTGGGGCGTGACCCAACCGAGGTCACCAGTATTGAACCAGCCATTGGTATCGATCGCCTTCGTTGTGGCTTCGGGGTTGCGGTAGTAGCCCATCATCACTTGCAAGCCCCGCACCAAAATCAATCCCTGCTCGCCCTGCGGCAAATCTTCGTACGTTTCGGGATGAACAATGCGCGTCTCCGTGTAAGGTAGGGCACGACCATCGGCACCCCGCAGGTTGTGAGCCGGACGCCGCACATGGGTAATAGGTGCCGTTTCCGTCAAGCCATAGCCACTGAGAATATCAACTCCTACGATTTCAAAGAAGTCTTCCAAGTGCTCGGCGATGGAGCCCCCCCCGCTGACGACAAACTTTAGAT
>JADEXA010000094.1 GCA_015207365.1 Vacuolonema iberomarrocanum LEGE 07170 | reverse complement strand
CAGGAGTTATCCAAATTTAGATAAAGCCATTGAAGAAGCCTTCGACCAGGTAACGTTAGACGACATCAAGGGATGGTTTACGCATTGCTGTTACTGTACCTCACTAGATTGAGAAACGCTATATTGAGATTTTCTGTGTGCTAGCTGTATGTCTGACGCAACACCTGCTTATCGTGGCTATCGACTTCAAACGCTTTACACTCTTGCCCGTATTCTTGAACCTCATGAAGGCATAGATGTAGTTTTTCAACCTGAAGGTGCAGAAGATCTTGCTGTTTGGGAGACGAGTGGTAGTTTGAGAGAATTTGTTCAAGTCAAGGCTTACAGCAATGATCTAACTCTCTCATCGCTTTCTCCAAATAAGAAGGATTCTTTTCTCGAAAGGGCAAATACCTGGCTTAACGTTTATCCTGAAGCACGTGTTAGAATAGCAAGTTTTGGAGATATTGGGAGTGAATTACTTCAAGCCACCGAAGAAGATGGACAGGAAAGACAACGAGTTGCACAGAAGATAGGTGAGTACGGCTTTTTGTCAGAAGCCAATTCCCGACAATTGTTAAATCAATTACAGATTATTTCGGTTGCAGAACAGGAACTAGAAGAAAGAGTTTTTGCTACTCTTCAAGACTTGTGTACTGGAATTGATCCAGGCCCTGCTTTCGAGATGCTCAATTTTTGGCTCTACATTTGTGCAGAGAAGAAATCTAAGTTAACTCTAAGTGATGTAATTCAACGGATCAATGACGTTGGCCAATTTATAGCAGAACGCAATGCTTACCATAGTGAGTGGTTTAGAGCAATTATTCCAGTTGAAAATCGTGAGGTAAGCACTCAGGAGAGAGAACAATTATTGGATGAATTCTATCGTGGAATTTCGGCACGCTATGATCACATACTTGCAGGTGTTGATAAACCTCGCATCAGCAAACTCAATGAAATTGCTCAAAAGTTTAAGGAGAAACAGATCGTTATTGTTCATGGAGCTTCTGGACAGGGCAAAACAGCTATTGCATATCGATATTTGCATGATTTCTTCCCAGACCAATGGCGCTTTCAAGTGCGACTTATTGAAAATCGCAAACAAGCGTTAGACATCGCCACTGCACTTTCAGGGCAGGCAAGAGCACTTGAAATCCCAATGGCGGTGTATCTTGATGTTTCTCCAAATGACATCGGGTGGGATGAGTTAATTAAGCAGCTATCATCACACAAAAATATCCAAATTCTAGTAACAGTACGAGAGGAAGATTTTCGTCGAGCCAATATATCTGGTGCAGAGATTCAGTTTAATGAAGTTGAGCTACAGCTTGGACAAGCTGAAGCAGAAGAAATTTATCAATTTCTAGTTGAGACAAGTTCACCAAATCAGTTTCTTGATTTTGAGGATGCGTGGAATCGTTTTGGTAGTAATGGACCATTAATGGAATTTGTCTATCTCATAACTCAAGGAGATTCTCTACGAGAAAGGCTTCAGAAACAAGTTAGAAGAATTCAGAATGAAGTAAGAGGTGGTCAAGGCTCCCAGGCTGAGCTTGAACTACTTAGGCTTGTTTCAGTAGCTTCTGCTTTTGAAGCTCGTTTAAAGTTAAGAGAGTTGATCCGGTTTCTTCAGCTACCTTCACCACAACGAACTCTAGAGATATTTGAAGAAGAATACTTTCTGAGGACTAGCGAAGATGGAACCTTAGTAGGAGGGTTACACCCTATCCGCTCAACAATTCTAGCCGACATTCTAACAGATCCAATTTGTACCTGGGCTGATAGTGTAAGTGCCTTTTTACCTTTCATCTTTGAACAAGATATAGGTAGTTTTTTACTGTATGCCTTCTCGCGACATTTACCTGAGTTAGAATCGTTGTTGCCTACTCTCAATAACTACCAACCTAAGAAATGGACTGCAATTGCTGGCGTTGTGCGCGCTTTAATTTGGCTTGGCATCAAAGAATATGTTGACTCTAATCGGCAATTAATTTTAGAAGCTTATGAAAGAGTCAATCGTGGGTGGGCTATCGTACTAGATTTTGATGTCGCAGACGCTATGCCGGGTCTGGCAGATGGATTGGTCTCATCTTTAGCATCCTCAATTTCTGAAGAAGGGTTAACTCAAATACGTTCCCTCCGTAGTCGCCAAACAGACAAAAGCCAAATATTTATTCGTACTGCTGCTTGGTTATCAAACTTGGCTCACGAAGCGATACAACCTGATAGTGAGTCTGATTGGGCAGGGATGGCAGAAGTTTTGTATTGGGTAGGTCGGCTTCAAATACCTTCACCAATATTAAATTGGCTAGCTTTAGTTGACCTCAATGCTACCGTTGAAACTTTGTCATTGGAAATCTTAGCGGATGTAGCATTAGGACTTTTTTACAGTAATGAGGTAGTTTATCGCTCTTGGCTAAATACAAATTACGATATATTGCTCAATCGATTTCGGCGTGAAACCCAGACAGTGGTCTGGGAAGATGATGGACAAAATATCCGGGCACATTTCGTTATTGAAGTGTTTAAGCCCAATATTTCCTTATCTGAAGCTCCAACTAGTCAGAGAGATATTAAAAAGAAATTTTTGAATGCTTCAATGGAACGTCTACGACTGCTTAGGCGTTTCTTCCCGTACTGTGAACGTTATGGAAGTCAAGGATATGGGCATTTGATCTGGATCAATGCTGAAATGCACGATGAATCTGAGAAGAATATTCCGATCTCTAATTTCCCAATTCAAAAGCTTATTGTAGTTAATTCTACCTTTAAGGCATTGGTTGAGCAGGATCTAAGACCTGAGACATGGGAAACTTATACTCAAGCTGTTTTAGAATTACGTAGAAAAATTTTGCAAGTCATACAAGAGCTAAATCAAGGATTAACAACTTATTTTAGAAGGGAACAGATGACCAAAATTCTTGGTGGATCTGTAGAATCTGAATTATGGATGAGTGGTAAGCGACTGTTTGAATTTTCTCCTTGGCTACCTCGCTGTGCCTTTGATGAGTGGGGCTTTGTGACAGAACATGTCGATCGTGACAATGAACCCAATAATAGTAACCCTTATCAAACCCAGAGCTTAGCCCTAGAAAAATATAGAACTTATCTTAAAGAACTTAATGAATATGTTCGCACATGCTCTAATTTCTTTAACCAAGCTGAGTGGGTACTGAATTTTCATCCTTATTTTAGAAATGGCGAAAATACAAAAGCTCAAGAGATTGCTCGAAACGCTAATATTGATTTGCATCAAAAAGCTCGTTGCTCTGTGATAAACCTAGGAGATACCTTAAAAACTTTACCGAAGCTACAATCGGAATTTAGAAGATTTTTATCTTCACGTTTTGACAATCAAGATTTAGAGTCTTTGGAACGGCTAGAAAAAGAAAGCTTTAAGTCACTCTGGCAATCATGGTATTTTTTCGCTTTCCATCCGAGTAGACGTTTCCAAAATTCTATCCATGACTGCTCACAGCAGTTTAATAATAAAGTGAGAGAAATTAGAAATAGCATCAGGAGAGAGCTTCGCAGTATTTCATCAGAGAATCTGAATGTTAGTCTTTTTTCAGAAGATGTGCAGTGGGAAGAAGATAAATCACTCTGGATAAAGGTTAATGGAGAAAATCCTTTTGAAGTTTACGAAGCTGTTGAAGCTATTACAAAGGCAATTCGACAGGCGATTAATTCAGTTTATGACAACGAACTGCGCCGCTATGCCATTGAGTTCACATGGTCAAATTTCGTGATTGTACCTTTAGTGAGAGACAAATCTCTAGATTCAAAAGCTTGGAAATTTTCCTCAATATTGTTTTCAGCAGGGTCTAATCGAAATTTAGGATCGTGGAACTTCGTGCCTGTCGACATTCCGTCTATTGCTTTTTCCCAACTTGCATTATCCACTTGGAATCATCCACGCTTAATAGTTGGGCAAAAGCTTGTGAGTTTAATTTTTCAGTTGTCCCTTCTGGCTTCACATATAAAGGATTTTGAAAGATTGCCCGAGCTAGATGAGCTGGGAAGTGAACTACTTCAACAGTACATTCAGCAAGTTGCTTCTTCATTAAGTGAGACTCTTCAAGCAGTCTTAGATGTAGAAGTCGAAATTGGCAATTATTTTAATACCCTAACATCTCAGGAGCAAGGAAACCGCCCGCATCTGATTTCGGCAATGCAACTGTTTGTAGAATTAAGTGAGCAAATTCTGCCGACAAATGATTGTGATAGTGATGGAGAACTTAAAATATCTATGAATCTTGAGGAAGTAGCTGAGTGGGCAAATCGATTGAATGTAATTCAACAATCTGTTTCCTCTATGTATTTGTTTTGGGTCTCGGATATTTTGGAAGAAGAGACATTTATTTCCAATTGATGTAGTAAGTTGTCTTAGAGAAGACACTACAACTTATCTTAGTCTAGTAATATTCATGCGCTCGACTATTGGCAACAAGTTCTTGAAACTCTTGAAGTTATCTACATACGGTAGCGCAAACGTTCTATGTTAGGCAAAGGTTAGGTTTTGGTATATCGATATTCTGCGAAGTTAACATCTACAGCAAATAATAAGTTCAAAATTCAATCAGAATGGATTGTTGAATAACTATCAATGCAAAAAGAAATGAGTCACTACACCTGACCTCTATTCACCTGGCGTCTCACAGAGATAGATGAGCTTGGTCGTTAGCAGCAGCAATAGCCATACCACAGAGGTGCAAAATGTCATTTGTCGAGCAATTAAGTCAACTGTTTGCCGAAAGGAGTCGCCAAGAACGATTCTCCGGCACTGTCTTAATCAGCCGAAATGGGCAACCTCTATTTCGGCAGGCTTACGGGTATGCGAATCGTTCTTGGGCCGTAGAAAATCGAGTGGATACTCGCTTTCGAATTGCGTCTATATCCAAGATGTTTACAGCTGTTGCCCTGCTACAACTCGTAGAGCAGGGAGACATCACTCTGGATACGAGCGTGGTCGAATGTCTGGGGCTCCAGAACACCAAAATCCCGCTAGAAGCCACGGTCTATCACATGCTGACCATGACATCTGGAATGGCTGACTGGTTTGATGAGTCTGGGGATTGGGAAGAAAATTGGGCCGCCTTGTGTCGCAAGCATCCAATCTATTTATTCAGACGCAATGAAGATTACTTACCTCTTTTCGTGAACGAGAATCCTATTTCTGCTATCGGGGAGAAGCATCAGTATAACGGGGCTGGATACATCCTTTTGGGGCTAGTTATCGAGAAAGTTTCAGGCCTCTCTTATTGCGAATGGATCAACCAGCATATCTTTACCCCAGCCCAAATGATGGACTCAGGTTTTCTGTCTATTGATGGCGTCTACGATAATGTGGCTGAAGGGTATATTCCAATAACGGACAGCGATGAAGAGACGATCATAGGTTGGAAGAAAAACATCTACTCAATAACTCCAGAAGCAGCAGCAGATGGGGGTGCGACTTCCACGATCGACGATTTGAACCGATTCTCTCAAGCGCTTCGGGAAGGAAGGCTCTTATCTGCCGAAATGACACAAGCAATGTTGACCCCACAGGTTCTGGAAGAGGAGGAATCATCAGGAGGTTACATCTGGAAGTATGGTCACGCCAACATGTTTATTCTGAATGAAGCTGGGAAAATTGTGCGTTGGGGACATACAGGCGAGGAAGATGGAGTCAGTTGTCGTTTGTATTACTATCCAGAATCTAATTTAGACGTAATCATCCTTGCAAATCAAAGCTGGTGTGCAGGCAGTTTGGCTTGGGATATGCATGACTTGATCCTTGAAATGAATCCATAGTGTGGACGCGTCGCTTCCCAGACTCAATTGAGGGACGAAACTCGAAAATTGCTTGCGACGGCGATGCAGGGGATCGGCAACCGGTGCCCCCCACCGTCAAGCACAGAGGGTAGGTGCAGAGACATTATTTAATCCATTACTAAGAACCATTACTAAGGAAAATAAGAATGCTTCAATCATGGCTCACAGAGTTCCAGGGAAGTGAATGGAAAGGTAAGGCTGAGTTGTGGCTTGATCCCGCAGGCAATGACGTTGATGTTAGTGAATGCACGCTAGCCATCAAGCCAGGAGTTGTTTCTTACACCTGGGCTTACGAAGGCGAAACACAAACGGGTTCTTTCACATTTGATGACAGTGGTACAACGTGGACAGATAGCTGGCATCAGCCAGAGCCTGTGCATTGCGCATCTCTCAGTGGTGCTTGGGGGATTTTCACTGTTCAGCATTCCTATTCAACCCCATCAAGTCCTGACTGGGGTTGGCGAAGTAAACTCTCACAGAGGCCCGACGGCAGTCTGGTTCTCCAAATGACGAATATTGCCCCATGGGGTGAAGAAGGTAGAGCCGTAAGAATGGTATTCCAAAGAGTGAACTTGAATGCCTAACAAGGTACTATCAAATCCGGTGGAAGAACCCAATTATCGTTTTCGCCCGCTGCAATGCAGCGGGCGAAAACGATAATTGGGTTTTACGGCTGTTTAACCGGATTTGATATAAGTAGGAAGGATCTCCAAAGCTTCGCTGTTGCGGTCTTTTATCACAGAATACTTAGAGTAATTAAGTATGTTCTTTTTGTCGCTGGAGTCTTTTAATTGGTGGCATTGGCTCAGCAGGGTCTAAGTAGCTTGATGGCTCCTTGCCATATAGCGGACATTTTGGTGATGGGCGACTAATTGAGTATGAGGATTGGCATGAAAAAGACCGTCTAATCCTTAGCTCTCTCGACCGCAATACAGGTCGCAAGACGGAAAACCAGATATATATGCGTTTGATATAATCGTATCTAGTATTTCAGCTTGATTGTTATGACGGCTACCACCATCAAGCAATATGTAGAGTTCAAGAACCAAGGGTACTGGATTATTGGCACCCGAATTTCTTTGGATTCCATTGTTTATGCCTTCCGTAAAGGATTGCTTCCCGAAAGTATTGCTCAATCATATCCGTTACTCGATCTAGAGAAAGTATACGGAGCAATCACCTTCTACCTAGCTAACCGTTCGGATATCGATGCTTACCTACTATCAGAGGAGCAGGCATTCGATGCCATGCCCCAGCCTTTGCAGGTAGACGCTCCCTCTTTACACCAAAAGTTGCTTGCGGCTAAGGATTCATCACAACAAGCGTAATGGCAAGCGTTCAATTTCAGGCTGATGCCGACCTGAATCAAACAATTGTGACAGGCATTATTCGTCGGCAACCCAGCATCAGCTTTCAAACTGCTACTGAGGCAGGTTTAGAGGGATTGCAAGATGCAGAAGTATTGGCTCTATCAACTAAGCAACAGCGCATTTTAGTAACTCATGACCGTAGAACGATGCCGACTGAATTTGCAAAATTCCTAGTCAATAGCCAAAGTTCAGGTGTGCTGATTGTTTCTAGGAAGACAGCTTTAGAAATTGTTATTGAGGAGCTAATTCTAATTTGGTCAGTAACCACAGCAGAAGAATGGATCAACCGGATTGCTAAAATTCCACTGTAAGCCCAGCAGCCAAAACTAAAATATTTTTTGAAACCCTTGCGGTGCAAGGGTTTCAAAAAATATTTTATAGTGAGTTCTTTGCGAAATGGTATAAGTATTGGCCGTCGCTGAACTCAGCCGTTAGATGTATAGCAGGGCTCTTACCAACCGCAATCGCCAATGGACAGCGTGTCGGGTACGAGGGGGTATGAGGATGTCATAGACGCGTTCATTGAGGTTAGCCAAGCGCTAGACTTTGCGGAAATAAATAAGGACTTTCTCGATTTTTTGCCACCCATTCCAAGTTGTGTGCTCGATGCTGGAGCTGGAGCTGGGCAGAATGCTGCGGCGCTGGCGCGGATGGGGTATTCGGTTGTAGCGGTTGAACCGTTCGCCGCTTTTTTGGATGCGGGGCGATCGCATTACAAGGATCTCAACATTACCTGGATTCAAGACAGCCTTCCGTTGCTGCAAACGCTTGGGGATTCCTCTGAACCATTCGACTTCATCCTAGTTGATGGCGTTTGGCACCATCTCGATGAAGAGGAGCGCGAGCGTTGTATGGCGCGATTTTCGACTCTCTTGAGTAAAGGAGGCGTCTGCGCTATGTCTTTACGGCATGGCCCTGCGGGAGCGGGCAAACATGTTTTCCCCACAGATGGCCAGAAGACAGCGCTTCTGGCGAGGCGATATGGCTTGCGGGTGGCGCTGCATCTGACGAATCAACCCAGCAAAATGAGAAACAAACCCGGCGTAACCTGGACGCGTATGGTGTTTAGGTTGGCCTAAAGGGGAGGGTTTTGTTGAAACGCTGGGATAAATCGTCAACCGACAGCCAAACCCGCCCCTAGACCTGTATCAGGGCTTTTCTAGCAATCGCCTAACGGTTGGCATGGAGATAATGCAAACTGAAGAGGTTTCGCGGATCAGTCCAGACTCGCTTGGGTTGGAAGCCTGCCTGGATGGCCAGGTCTTGAAATTCCTCAACGCTGTACTTGTAGGAATACTCCGTGCGCAGGGTTTCTCCAGCCGCGAAGGGGATAGTTTGTCCATCTAGATGCACGGCTTGCGCGGTCAGGCTGGCGATGCTCATTTCGATGCGACCGATGGGATTGTAGATGGCGCGATAGGAGAATTTGTCTAGGTCAAAATCTGCCCCTAGTTCGCGGTTGATGCGGGTGAGCAGGTTGAGGGCAAAGTCGGCGGATACCCCTTTAGCATCATCGTAAGCGGGCTCAAGAATGGCCTTGTCTTTCTTCAAATCGACGCCAATCAGGAAGTCTCCCTGGGGCTCTAGGATTTCGGCAGCGGTTTTGAGGAAGTGTATCGCTTCGGCGGGTTCCAGGTTGCCGATTGTCGAGCCGGGAAAGAAGCCAATTTTTTGGCGATCGCCCAACGCCGGATGATCCGGCAAGTGGAAGGGCTGAGTATAGTCAGCGCAAACGGCGATCGCCTGCAACTCGGGGTAAGCGGCGGCCAATTCGCAGCAGGACTCATATAGATGCTGCTTAGAAATATCCAGGGCGACGTAGACAGCAGCGGACGGCATGGCATCGAGCAGGGTACGGATTTTCTGACTGCTGCCGCTACCAAACTCGACCAGGGCGCGATCGCCAATCAGGTCGGCGATTTCTGCGGCATGTTCCTGCAAAATTCTGACCTCTGTGCGGGTGAGGTAATATTCCTCCAACTCGCAGATGGCATCGAACAATTCTGCGCCCCGCTTGTCATAGAGATACTTGGCCGGAATGACCTTTTGGGGCAGGCTCAAGCCCTGTAATACCTCTGCCCGAAAGTCAGCCAGGGGTGGATGCAAGTCGTATAGCGGAACGGTTGGGGGGGTGGATGTTGAAGCGTGGGGCATGGTGATGAGTCTCCAAACAAAAACAGGTTGAATAGGCACGACATGACTATCCCTGCGGGTGCTCCGAGCCAGGGAATTGCGGTCATGTCGTTTGCTGGATATGGCGTTTACTTGATAATCGATAGCCGAGGCAACCGAATGCGGCTTAGTGCGCTAGGCGAATGCCCGAAAACTGCCAGCGGGCAGAGGTGGGAAAGAAATTGCGGTAGGTAGCGCGAATATGGCCGGGTGGGGTGACGCAGGATCCGCCCCGCAGCACCATCTGGTTGCACATAAACTTGCCGTTATACTCCCCGATCGCCCCACTCGCCGCTTTGTAACCGGGATAGGGCAGATAGGCGCTCTGGGTCCATTCCCAGACATCGCCAAATAGTTGGTCGGGGCGACTGATGTCGGTTGCGGGCAAGGGATGAAGATAGCCTTGCTCCAGCAGATTGCCCGCTGGGTTGACCGATTCTGCAGCCACTTCCCATTCCGCCTCAGTAGGCAGGCGCTTCCCCGCCCAGGTGGCATAGGCTTCCGCCTCGAAGTAGCTGACATGGCATACGGGCTCATCTAGGTTGAGCGATCGCATCCCTCCGAGGGTCATTAGCTGCCAGTCACCATCAACGGTCTCCCAGTACAACGGCGCATTCCAGCCTTGCGTCTGCACCATCCCCCAGCCTTCGGCCAACCAGTACTCGGGCTTCGCGTAGCCGCCCGCTTCCATAAACTCCAGGTACTCGCCATTGGTTACCAACCGCGAGGCCAACCAAAAGTCCTGCAAGTAGACGGGGTGCTTCGGGCTCTCGTTGTCAAAGGCAAAGTCTGCACCCTCAAAGCCAATACTGTAGAGGTTTTCGGGATAATCGAGCCAGGTCTCCTTGCGAGGCGTCGGCGCGGATTCAAACCGGGGCAAATCCTCTCGATAGGCTGGACGCAGGGGATTGAGCGCCAGGACATGCTTAATGTCGGTGAGCAAGAGTTCCTGGTGCTGCTGCTCGTGGTGCAAGCCGAGGATGGTTCGCTCTTGCACATCGGGGTGGTCGGCCTGGGTAGTGAGGAGCGATCGCATGGCGTCATCCACATAGGCCCGGTAGCGATACACCTCTTCCACCGTCGGGCGCGACAGCAACCCCCGCTCCGGTCGCGGATGGCGCTGCCCAATCGCCTCGTAGTAGGAGTTGAACAGATAGCCAAATTGGGGATGGAAGACGGTGTAGCCCTCTACGTAGGGCAGCAGCAGAAAGGTTTCAAAAAACCAGGTGACATGGGCTAGATGCCACTTTGTCGGGCTAACATCCGGCATACTTTGAATGCCATAGTCTTCAATCGCCAGGGGCGCAGACAGGGTTTCACTCAGTTGGCGAACTTGACCATACCAGTCCACCAAAGACAGGGGCCGGGTCAGCGGTTGAGACGAAATATTTAAGCGTGTCATAGAAAACTTGAACCTATCGCAAAGCACCCGTCGGAGGCAAAAATGCTTGACTTCGACGAGCGGTGAGCATTTGCAATGTTGCCGATTCGCGTGCAGGGAATGAATAATTGGGCACGACAACATGCACAAGACATCGTCAGTCGTGGTTATCCTCTCACATCGCTATGCGTTTTCTGAGTGATACGCATAACCCCACATGATTTTCAAGCCAACTAAATCTTTTGGCGCACATAGGTGACAAGCTGCACCATCTGCTTCCGTAGAGCCTCGACCTCTTGCTGCAGTTTGACATTTTGGATGCGAAGTTGCTGCACCTCGGCTTGGAGCGATCGCACCTCATCCTGCACGCCGGCAGGGGCAGACTGTAGGGGCTGCACCTCGGCGCGGATGACGGCAGCGGTGCGGCGAGGTTCAGTGGGAATCGCATGGACGGGCACCTTGTTATGACGGCGCTCTTTGGCTTTGACGGTGGCCGATTTAATCGCGCGGAAGAGGTGGGCGGGTTCAAAGGGCTTACCGACAAATTCGAAATAGTCGAACAGCTCGGGAACAATTTTCTCGACATCTTCCCGCCGCCCCGACATCATCACCACGGGAATTGCCTTGAGCTTAGGATCGGCCTGGATGCGCTGCACCACTTCCCAGCCATTCATCCGGGGCATAAAGAAGTCGAGCAGAACCAGGCTCGGATGCTCCCGACCGATGACATCCAAACCCTCGACCCCGTCCCGCGCTTCGATTACCTCAAAATTTCCCTTGGGCAGGAAGTCGCGTACCTGCATCCGAATGGTTTTGCTATCGTCAACAATTAAAATTTTCTGACCAGCCATACCGCGATCGCTCCGAAAGACCTGGCACTAAAGTTAAGCACTAAAGTCATAAGCACTAAAGTCAAGAGACACCCATTCATTCTAGGAAGGAATCGGTTTGGCGATCGCCTTCTTAAAAAGATTCTCACACAGTCCTGCAAATTCCCTTACATTTGCGAATTTTCTTCCCCTATTCCCGATCGATTTCTCTTGAAAGATTGTGCATTTTGTTGATGGTGTGACCCCGTTACAGCCACACCATCAACGAATTTACTCGGGATGATGCAAGTTTTGCGTATGTCCTGTCTTCACTTTTTCTTCCGAATTCGGGAGGTGCAGTTGATAATGTAGTTTTAAGCGTCATTTTATAGCGCTGCCCGTCACGCAGTTTCTCTGGAAAACGAAAAACTTGCCATGCAAAGTCCGTTTCTCGATCGTCTTCACAGTTCCAATCGCCCCGTAATCGTCTTCGATGGCGGGATGGGAACCAACCTGCAAACCCAAAACCTCACTGCCGCAGACTTTGGGGGAGCCGAGTATGAGGGCTGCAACGAGTATTTGATAGAAACCAAGCCCGAGGCGGTAGCCAATGTCCACAAAGGATTCCTGGCGGCAGGAGCCGATGTGATTGAAACCGACACCTTTGGGGCAACCTCCATCGTGCTAGCGGAATATGATTTGGCCGATCGCGCTTACGAGCTAAATGTGAAGGCAGCAAAACTGGCGAAGGAATGCGCCGCCGAGTTTTCTACCCCCGACAAGCCCCGCTTCGTCGCAGGCTCCATTGGCCCCACCACCAAACTGCCAACCCTGGGGCATATCGACTTCGACACCATGAAGGCGACCTTCGCGGAACAGGCGGAGGGGCTGTATGACGGGGGCGCAGACTTGATGCTGGTGGAAACCTGCCAGGATGTGCTGCAAATCAAGGCGGCGCTGAATGGCATCGAGGAAGTCTTTGAGAAAAAGGGCGCACGGTTGCCGCTGATGGTATCGGTGACGATGGAAATTCAAGGCACGATGCTGGTGGGCTCGGATGTGGCAGCGATGCTGGCCATCCTAGAGCCTTACCCCATCGACATCCTGGGGCTCAACTGTGCCACTGGGCCCGATCGCATGGCCGACCATATCCGCTATCTGTCAGAGCATTCTCCCTTCGTCATCTCTTGTATTCCCAACGCTGGGATCCCCGAAAATGTGGGGGGGCATGCCCATTACAAGCTGACACCGATGGAACTGCGGATGGCGCTGCACCATTTCGTGGAAGACCTAGGGGTACAGGTGATTGGCGGTTGCTGCGGTACCCGCTTCGACCATATCGAGCAGTTGGCGGATGTGGCAGGGCAATTGCAGCCCAAGTCGCGGGATACCCGCATTCCCCGCTGGGAGCTGAATGGACAGGCCGACCCCGAGCAACCTCGCCCGTTACTGCACTATGTTCCGTCTGCCGCCTCCATCTACGGGGCGCAGCCCTATGACCAAGACAACTCCTTCCTGATTGTGGGCGAACGGCTGAATGCCAGCGGTTCCCGAAAGGTGCGGGAGTTGCTGAATGCTGAGGATTGGGATGGGTTAGTGGCCGTGGCGCGATCGCAGGTCAAAGAAGGGGCCCATGTCCTTGATGTCAACGTGGACTATGTGGGTCGCGATGGCGAGCGCGACATGAAGGATCTGGTGTCGCGCCTGGTCACCAACGTCAATCTGCCCCTGATGCTGGACTCGACAGAATGGCAAAAGATGGAGGCGGGGCTGAAGGTGGCGGGCGGCAAGTGCATCCTCAATTCCACCAACTATGAAGATGGGGACGATCGCTTCTTTAAGGTGCTGGAACTGGCGAAGCAGTACGGTGCTGGAATCGTTGTCGGCACCATCGACGAAGAGGGCATGGCGCGGACGGCAGAACGGAAGTTTGCGATCGCCCAACGCGCCTACCGGGATGCGCTGGAATATGGCATCCCCGCCCACGAGCTGTTCTACGACCCGCTGGCGCTGCCCATTTCCACCGGGATTGAGGAAGACCGGGAGAATGGCAAAGCCACCATCGACTCGATTCGGATGATTCGCGACAACCTCCCCGGTGTTCACATCCTGCTAGGGGTATCCAATATTTCCTTTGGATTGAACCCCGCCGCGCGGATTGTGCTGAACTCGATGTTTTTGCATGAAGCGATGGCGGTTGGCCTGGATGGGGCGATCGTCAGTGCTGCCAAGATTTTGCCCATTGCCAAAATCGAGCCCGATCACCAAGAAATTTGCCGCAAGCTGATCTACGACCAGCGGGAATTTGACGGCGATGTCTGCACTTACGACCCCCTCGGCGAAATTACCCGCCTGTTTGAAGGCGTTTCCACCAAGGACGCCCGCCAGAAGGATTCCCTGGCCGACCTGCCCATTGAAGAGCGGCTGAAGCGCCATATCATCGATGGCGAACGCATTGGGCTAGAAGAGGCTCTCAACATTGCTCTGGAACAGTATCCGCCCCTCAGCATCATCAACACCTACCTCTTGGATGGAATGAAGGTAGTGGGCGAACTCTTCGGCTCGGGGCAGATGCAATTGCCCTTTGTATTGCAATCGGCTGAAACCATGAAATCTGCCGTTGCCTTCCTAGAACCCTTCATGGATAAGGAAGACAGCCAAAGTGCTAAAGGCATTTTCCTAATTGCCACTGTTAAAGGGGATGTTCACGATATTGGCAAAAACCTGGTGGACATCATCCTCACCAACAATGGCTACAAGGTAATTAACCTGGGCATCAAGCAGCCCGTAGACAACATCATCGACGCCTACTACGAACACAACGCCGACTGCATTGCCATGAGCGGTCTGCTGGTGAAATCCACTGCCTTCATGAAAGAAAACCTGGCGGTATTCAATGAGCGGGGCATCACCGTCCCCGTTATCCTCGGCGGTGCCGCGCTGACGCCCAAGTTCGTCTACGAAGATTGTCAGAATGCCTACAACGGGCGCGTGATCTACGGCAAGGATGCCTTTGCTGACTTGCATTTCATGGATAAGTTGATGCCCGCCAAAACGGGCGACAACTGGGATAACTTAAAAGGCTTTTTGGATGAGGAACCCAGCACCAACGGCAAGAGTGCAACTCAACCAACGGAAGCGGCTGATACGTCGGCGATCGCCGACGCCACGCCCGCTGCTCCGGTAGAAATCGACACCCGCCGCTCCGAAGCCGTAGCGCTGGATATCGATCGCCCTACCCCGCCCTTCTGGGGTACCCAAATTCTGGCAGGCAACGACATCCCCTGGGACGAAATCTTTTGGCACCTCGACCTGCAAGCCCTGATCGCCGGACAGTGGCAGTTCCGCAAACCCAAGGGGCAGAGCCGCGAAGAGTACGACGCCTTCTTGCAAGAGAAGGTTTATCCCATCCTGGAAGGCTGGAAGCAGCGCATCGTCGACGAAAATCTGCTGCATCCCCAACTGATCTACGGCTATTTCCCCGCCCTGGCCGAAGGCAACAGCCTACACCTGTACGCCCCCACCGCCACCTTTGACGCCAGCAACCTGCCCGACCCGGCAGCCACTTTCGAGTTTCCTCGACAAAAATCCCTGCGCCGCCTCTGCATCGCCGACTTCCTCGCCGAGAAAGAGGGAGCCACCCGCTTCGACGTTTTCCCCATGCAAGCGGTAACGGTCGGCGAAATTGCGACGGAATATGCCCAAAAACTCTTTGCCGCCGACCAATACACTGAATACCTCTACTTCCACGGCATGGCGGTGCAAGTGGCCGAAGCCCTGGCGGAATGGACTCACGTCCGCATCCGCCGCGAACTCGGCTTTGGCGACCAAGACCCCGACACCATACGAGATATCCTCGCCCAACGCTACCAAGGCTCGCGCTACAGCTTCGGCTACCCCGCCTGCCCCAACATCCAAGACCAATACACCCAACTGGATCTGCTAGAGGCCAAGCGCATCGGCCTCTACATGGATGAAAGCGAACAGATCTATCCCGAACAATCGACAACAGCGATCGTGACCTATCACCCTGTAGCGAAGTACTTTAGTGCATAAGCAAAGCCCTCCAAGAGAATCAGACCATGCAACCTGACCTGAATCTCCAATCCACGTCTCTCTACGAACAGGACTACCACCGCTGGCTCGAAACAACTGTTGCCCAGCTAAAATTCCGCAACGTTGAGAATCTGGATTATGACAATTTAATCGAGGAGTTAGAAAGCTTGGGAAAGAGCGAAAAACGCGCCCTATCGAGCTATATGATGCGGCTTTGCGAACACCTACTCAAAGTTCAGTACTGGGAGCAAGAACGCGCCCAATGCTTGCGCGGCTGGATCGTCGAAATCCGCAACTTCCGCCTCCAAATCCAAGCCATCCTCGAAGATAGCCCCAGCCTCAAAAATCACTTAGAATCCCGCTTTATAAGGGACTACCAAAATGCCAGAAATCTCTTCTTAGATGCCAGCAGCTTAGAGTCAAGTAGCATTCCGCAAACCCCGCCCTTCTCCGTGGAACAAGTCCTAAACCAAACCTGGCTTCCCGAGTAATTTTCAAACGCGTCTATTGATATAGCGTTTCCTATTCTAGTGAGGTACACTTAGAATAGAATGTTTATTTCCTAGGGGACGACTTGAGGTGCAACCCTATTCGCTTGACTTCCGTAAAAAGATTATCGATATCTACGTTAAAGA
>JADEXA010000093.1 GCA_015207365.1 Vacuolonema iberomarrocanum LEGE 07170 | reverse complement strand
TGGGAGATTTTGACCTCCTTGGCCGCCACCGCTCAGCAGCAAGGTGTTTCCTTTATTGATTGGGTGGCTGAGGCCATGACCTTACCCCCTCTCTCCCCAGACGATTCCCGCTAAACAAATACGCTGCGGGCGGCACAGGTTTTTAGGGTTTTAGGTTTAATTGCACCTGCCAACTTAGTTAGAAATCCACCGTGATATTACCGAACGCAAGTGAGTGGAGCGGCGGCTAATGTATCGGAGAGCGGGTGAAATCTCTGTAGAACCTATCTCATTGTGAAGCAACGAGATCCCAAATTGATAGTTCTGCCAATGGTTTAAAAAAATCGCGAAGAGCGATCGCCGATCATAAGGCTTCGCTCTCAAACCCCGTTAATATGGGGCTGACACAATGGCAATCCATTCCAATCCAGGGAAACTATGATTCCAATTATTCTTGCAGGTGGGAAAGGCGAGCGCTTCTGGCCTCTGAGCCGAATCCAGCGCCCCAAGCAGTTTTTGAGTCTGGATGGTAGCGGTCGTAGCTTGCTACAAGCCACTGCCGATCGCTTGCTTCCCCTGGCGGATGGCTGGGACCAGCTATGGGTGGTGACGGCGTCGCACCTAGCAGATGGGGTGCGGGAGCAATTGCCCGAGTTGCCCGAAAGTAATTTGTTGGTTGAAGTAGAAGGGCGAGATACAGCGCCAGCAGTCGCTTGGGCGACTCTGGAAGCGGCGAAGCGGCATGGGGAAGATGCTGTGGTTAGCTTTTTTCCTGCCGACCACTGGATTGGGGATCTAGACCTGTTTCACAAAACCCTACGGGCAGCGGAATCGTTAGCAAAAACAGAGCAGGCGATCGCCACCCTCGGCATCAAACCCACTTTCCCCTCCACTGGATATGGCTACATCGAGCAAGGGGAACCCCTTGGAAGCTACTTCGATATCCCCGGCTATCGGGTTCAGCGCTTTACTGAAAAGCCAGAACTCAATACGGCTAAGGAGTTTATCGAAAGTGGGCGCTTTAGCTGGAACAGCGGCATGTTCATCTTCCAGGCGGGGACGGCTCTAGCCGAGATGAAGATTCATGCGCCTTACGTGCTAGAACCCTTGCAAGCGGAAGGGCCTGCCGTTTATCCGAAGCTCCCCAAGCAGAGCATCGACTATGCCTTGATGGAAAAGACCCAGCGTGCCTGTGTCCTACCAGCGACATTTCCCTGGGATGACCTGGGTGACTGGAATGCGATCGAGCGTTTGCTCAAGGGCGATCAGCCCAATGTCGAACTGGCGCAGCATATCTGCATCGACAGCAAAGGCTCCCTCTTTTACACCACCGATAAGGACGAACTGATTGCCACGATTGGCTTGGATGATATCGTCGTTGTGCGTGACCAGAGTGTGACGCTCGTCGTTCGCAAAGACCGCACTCAGGAAATCAAAGCCTTGCTCAAGCAGATTAAGGAAAATCCAACGTTCAAAGATCTGCTGTAGCAATCAGGACTTAGGCAAAACTGGCATCAGCCGGAATACTATCAAATCCGGTTGAAGAACCCAAATATCGTTTGTGCCCGCTGCTTTGCAGCGGGCACAAACGATATTTGGGTTTTACGGCTATTTAATCGGATTTGACATAAGTTTGCTAAGGGCGTGGCTGTAATGTTGCCACGCCATCAATGAAATGCGTAAATCCTGACAAGGCTATCGTCATTGCAACTTCAGTCTTCCATATGGATGCCGCACTCTGTTTTGCCCATACCACGCCAGCGTCCAGCTCGTTCGTCTTCACCTTCGGCAACGGCTGTGGTCAGCGGTTCGTCGCCAATGCTGGGGTAGCCGCGATCGTGCAGGGGATTGTAGATCACCCCATGCTCGGCCACATAATCCCAGGTGTCTTTGCGCGTCCAGGTGGCGATCGGGTTGATCTTCAGCCGTTTCTGGGCATCGAACTCAAAGATTTCGAGGCGAGTGCGTGTCATTGCCTGATCCCGCCGTCGGCCTGTAATCCATGCCTGGGCATCGAGTTCGGCTAACCCTCGATGCAGGGGCTCGATCTTGGTGAGTCGATGAAATTCGCGGACATCTGTTTCCCAGAGCGCCTCGCCATACTCTGTTTCAAAGTCGTCCCGTGTCATCACACCGGGAATTTTGTAGATTTGCAGATTCAAGCCATAGGTGTTCTTAACTTTGGCGACGGTTTCCAGGGTTTCAGGGAAATGGTGGAGTGTGTCGAGAAATAGAACCGGAACCGGGGTTGCGGGTTTGAGCTGCCGGTAGAGAAGGTCGGTAATGGCAATGTCGTCAACATTGAAGGCGCTGGCTTGTACCAACTCAGAGGGGATGTTTGCGATCGCCCAGGCAAGAATGTCGCTGGGGTGCGCGGTTTCAAATTTCTCGTTTAGCTCATCCAGGTTGAGGCCATGAAGTCGTAGTGGAGATTCAGTGGAGGTAGCCATGCTTGTAGAATCCTCTTGGTTCATTAAAATCGATCATAACTCGAAAGTCACATATTCCGGTCGGAATTGTGTACTATCTATTCATATCAAATCCGGTTAAATAGCCGTAAAATCCAACTATTGTTTGTGGCCGCTGCATTGCAGCGGCCACAAACAATAGTTGGATTCTTCAACCGGATTTGATATCACATTCCCTAAATCTCATGGATCTAGTGCTTTACAGTAAACCCGGATGCCACCTGTGCGAAGGGTTGCAGGAAAAATTGGAACAAATTCAGGGTCTTCCCATTAATTTGGAAGTGCGTGACATCACCACAAACCCTGCGTGGTTTGCGGCCTATCAGTACGAAATCCCGGTGCTGCATTGGGGAAAGGAGAAGCCCGTGGCGTTGCCGCGCCTGTCTCCCCGTGCATCAGTGCAGCAGGTAGAGCAAATGCTGCGGAAGCATTTGGATGCATCGTAGAAACTTAGGGGATTGCTCGAAAAGATTGTACCCGCTGGCTTCGGCTGCGCTTAGCCCGCCAGTCCTTTGTTTGTTCTGCCCTGAGCGCAGTCGAAGGGCAACCCCTTGTATGAAGCAATTCTCTTTGGGAAAATCTCCTTAAAACCCGGTAAAGAGCCGGAGAATCACTCCCAGAGGGGTTGCAATGGAGTTGAGGGTGTCGTTGAAGGCGGCGATGCCCGATCGCCCAACGATGACAGTGTCTCCCGGTCGCAAGGGGGGGTTGCTGTCGAGGTTGGCGTTATTGGAAAGATCCACGTCTACATCCCGGCGGGTTACAGTGCCGTTGGGGTTGAGTTGAATCAGCTCGACTTCGCCCCGACGGGCGCGGGTTGTGAAACCGCCTGCCGCCAGGATTGCTTGGTTGAGGGGCGTGTTGGGTTCGACGGTGATGGTGCCGGGGCGGACGACTTCGCCCACGACGTTGACGGTCATCTCATCGGCGGAGAAGCTGGCAGCAGCAAGCTCGGTCAGTTCGCTGGGGGTGAGGGCGATCGCCGTTGGAATCATCACTGTATCCCCAGCCTGGAGGGGTAAGTCCTGGCGCAAATCTCCCTGCTGCAACAGTGCCCAGAAATCGACGGCGATCGCCTGTTGTTCGCCATTGGCGGTGGTGCGCTGTACCTCAATGTTGCGGATATTGGCATCCTGGGTGATGCCGCCTGCCTCTTGGATGGCTTGGGTCAAGGTGGGAATGCGGGGCTGGGATTGGTCGTCGCCTGCGGCATTGGGGGTAAGGGTATGGGGACCGGGGCGGTTGACTTCACCAACAATCGCCACCTGAATCGGTGTGGTCGCATTGCTGGCGAAGGGTGTATTGGCGAGAAGTCGGGCATCTTCCAGGCTGATGGTGCTGGCGGTGGGAATGAAGATGCGATCGCCATCCCGCAGCAAAACATCCTGTGCCAGATCTCCGGTTTGTACCAGTTGTCGTAAATCGACGGTCAACACATCCACTTGCTGAGCTGGACGCTGTCGACGGATCTGGATTTGTCGAATGTTGGCGGATTGGGTGATGCCTCCGGCTTGTTGCAACGCATCGCTGAGGTTTGTGCTCTGGGTCTCGAAGCGATAGGAGCCGGGGCGGTGAATTTCGCCTGCAACGGCCACGGTCATGGGGCGCGTTTCGAGCAAGCTGAGGGTGACGTAGGGACGACGGATGACCTCTATATAGCGCTGAGAAACGGCTTCAGATGCCTGAGTTAGGGTCATTCCTTGGACGGATACGCTACCCACAATGGGGAGATTCAGGGTGCCGTCGGCTAGCACCTGAAACTCGCCGCTATACTCTGGCACGTTGAACACATCGAGGCGCAGGCGATCGCCTACGCCCAACAGATATCCCTCGTCTACGGAGGTTACTTGGGCCTGGCCTGGCATGCTTCCCAGGGGAGCGATGCCTAGCGCTATCAATAAACCGGTTAGAAGTCCTGCTGCATTCGCCCTGTAGTGCTTCATTGCGCTACTATCTACCACGCTCAACGACTACGACTTGGGCGAGAATTGTTTCAATTTCTCGTTCGTTGCTACACCCAAAGCCCAATGCCGTCGCTATTTAATGCAGCGATCGCTGTGGTTTATCCGGATTATTTCTACGCTCAACATGGGGAGCGTTTAAGGTTGTTGATTGGCGGTTTGATTTGGACTTGGGGGCGCGTCGCCCCCCAAACCCCCTGACTGGGGGAACGAAGCTCGTTCCCCCAGACCCCCTTCCGCAAAGGAGTTTTGCATAAGAGGCGTTGAGCCACATCGCATCGGTGGGGTGCATCCGGCTTTTGTGTTGACTGCTCTCACAATGGTTTTGATTTATGCAGGGTTGGGATACCAGATTTGCTCGATTTGTTGGGCGATCGCTTCGGCGTCCTGGCGGGTTTGGTTGGGTTGCAGGGTGGCGGTGACATGCCCTAGTTTGCGTCCTGGGCGGGATTGGGTTTTGCCGTACCAGTAGACATGGGCGTTGTGGATTTGGGTGAGTTGCTGACGCAGATCGCTGTAGTCGGAGTCGGAGGATTCGAAGCCGAGCAGATTAACCATGACGGCTCCACCGCCTTGCAGGGTGGGGGAGCCGAGGGGCAGGCCGCAGACGGCGCGGAGTTGCTGCTCAAACTGGGAGGTGTTGCAGGCGTCGAGGGTATAGTGCCCGGAGTTGTGGGTGCGGGGAGCGAGTTCGTTGACGGAAAGGGTACCGTCTTTGGTGAGGAAGAATTCGATGCCTAGGACGCCGACATAGTTGAGTTGGGTGAGGAGGGTGCGGGCGATCGCCGTTGCTTGCTGGGTCACGGCTTCATCCCATTCTGGTAGTGCGTAGACGCGACGACAGACCTGATCGACTTGCTGGGTTTCTACGACGGGGTACACGACCGTCTCTCCAGTTGTGGAGCGGGCGGCCATCACGGCCATCTCTCGTTCAAAGGGGACAAATTCTTCTAGCAACCAGGTATCTGATGCGACTCCTGCTAGTTGGGTTTGCACGGCTTCTAGATTTCGCAGAACCAGGGTTCCTTTGCCATCATAGCCATGTCGCCGCGCTTTGAGGACAACGGGAAAACCATATTGACTCAGGGTTTTGGGGCTGTCGGAGGAAGATACTGCTGCAAACTGGGGGGTGGGTACATTCCAGTCCAGGAGGGCAGAACGCTGATCATACTTGTCCAGAATGGGCTCTAGGGCAGTGAGGGGGGGGTAGAAGGTGATGCCGCGATCGCTCAACTGCATCAACCCTGGCAAATCCACAAACTCATTTTCAAAGGTGATGACATCGCAGTATTTTGCCAATTCAGCGGTTGTTTTGGCATCGGCGATCGCCCCCAATACGACTTCATCGGCTAAGCTCACAGCGGGATCGTGATCGCTTGGGGTTTGCACAACCAGCTCAATCCCTAGCGCTTTTGCGGCAGGAGCCATCATCCATGCCAGTTGTCCGCCACCAATTACGCCGACTTTCATGGTGCGATCGCCTCAGAATATGAACGGGATGGCAAGAGTGGAACGCAGATGGACGCAGATGGACGCAGATCAAAAGCGAATCTGAGAGAAGAATCTGGGCAACTGGTTTGGTGAACGGAAAGGCGATTCAACGTAGAGGGATGAGAATAAATTTGGAGGTCAGGAAGCACGGGAGGTTTAGGGGCAGTTATGCTGGATGACTGATTCCCTATTATCAATCAATCTTGGATCAATCAATCGCGGCATCCTAAGGAGTATCGTGTGTCGATGCCTGTTTTTGAGTTAGCCCCTTCGGCCATCTTGCACAAGGTTTTGACTTGGGACAGATCAAGCAGGGCGTTGGTGAAGTCGGCTCCGGTGATGTCCACGTTCTCAAAGGTGGAGCCGAGGAGGATGGCGTTGGTAAAATCTACGTCACTGAGGTCGGTATCGAGGAACTTGGACTGATCCAGCATGGCATCGCGCAAATCAGCCCCATGCATATCGGTCTTTGTCATCACCGAAGCGCTGAAGACGGCTCCCTGAGCACGAGCATTGGAGAAATCGGCGGCTTCCAAGTTCGCATTTGAGAATTCGGCGGCTCGCAGGTTTTGTCCCGAAAAGTCATGGCCCCGTAGTTCTGCATTGCTAAAGGACAGGGGTGGAGCCGCGTAGGGGTTGGCCAATACCGGAGATCCATTTAGGACAAGCATCAAACCTGTGACCAGTAGCAATATCAGGGTTTTGCAAAGGCTGAGATACTGGTTGCTTGGGTTACGAAGTCGCAGGTTTTGAAGACCTACGAGTTCTAAAAGAGGGTTGAGATGTGAGGGCGATCGCCCTCTTTGCACCAAGTTTCCCCTCTGCATTCGCTTATCTCGGTTTCCGTTCATAACAAGTTCCTCGTTAAATCTGATTGCTCTTGCCCACGATGCAGAGTGATCTGTTTAAAGTTCCGCAAAAAATAACGGCAATGCCTCTGCCACCGGATCAGTCTTCGTTTCGCCGCGCAACCGCATCCAGTACTGGCTCAAGAAGTGAATTTGTCGCAATCCAACCAATAGGTTCAGCCCCGGAATGAACAGCCACCACAACTCCAGGGGCTCGGCCAGTCCAGCGTCTCGATATAGCTGATTCACCGTGCGATAGAGCCGAAACTGCACAATGTAAATCCACACCACGCCTAGTACAAAGAACCAGGCGAACCACGATGGGACATCAGGATCAAAGGTCGCCAAGGTTGGCGGCAGTGTCACTCCAATCACAAACGGCAATAGCGCGACCGCTCCAGAAAAATCCTTGCCGGTGTAGCGGTGCAACTCATCCTGAATCATCCACTTGTAGTAACCGTAGTAAGCCAGCCCCGTTAATACTGAGAACAGCATCACGCGCCAGAGTGGTCGGGGAGTGCCTAGCAGATGATCCTGCGAGCCAGAGTCTTGCGTTGCGCTACTTGATGGGGCGATCGCCCCTTTCGTCGTGTCACTCATTCCATCCCTCTCATCTTCCTCTTTACAATTCTTAATAAAAATCGTTGTCTCTGCAAGGCAAGAGAGAGATTAATCAGGAATAGTGAACACTTAATAATTTAAGCTTATAGCTTGCTTGCTGTCCGTTACTAATTATTAATTGTTTGGGGTCTCCGTCACGACTTCCTCACAAGTTCCTCACGATTCATCGCTAGGGTAGAACCAAAAGTCGCTTAGCTTCTTGGCTTCCTCGTAACTTATAGATGGCTGCGCGATTGAGACTGCTGTGTGACTGCTGAAGGAGGTACTATGACGCGTCGTGAAAATCCATCCCCTGCATTGCTCGAAATCCCTGCTGGGTATCTCAACATCATGGGATATGTGGACGAATCCGAAGTCAATGGTCCTGGTAGTCGTGCAGTGATTTGGGCACAAGGCTGTTTGCGAGAGTGCCCCGGATGCTTCAATCCAGCGTCCTGGTCGTTTGAGGTGAATGAGCTGCTTTCCGTAGATGCTCTGGTCTCGAAAATCCTGAGTAACCCCAAAAATCAGGGCGTCACCTTCTCTGGCGGTGAACCGTTTTGGCAAGCTCCGGCGCTGGCGAGCGTGGCACGCCAGGTCAAGGCGGCAGGGCTAAATGTGATGTCGTTCAGCGGTTTTCGTCTGGAGGAACTACAGTCGGAATATGGCCCCGCTGGAGCAAAAGACTTGCTAGAGCAGTTGGATATTTTAATTGATGGTCCCTACATCGAATCTCTGGCGCTCAATAGTCCAGATTCCCTCGTTTCTTCGAAGAATCAGCGGGTGCATGTCTTCAATCCAGAACTCCAGGACAAGCTGACTTGGGCGAGCGATCAGATTGAGGTGCATGTGTTCAAGGATGGTAGTCGACTGGTGACGGGCTATCGGGGCAATTTGGTGTTGGAAGAAATGGGAGCCTAGGGCGATCGCACTTCCTCATCTATTGTTGGGTTAGCGTGGCTTTCAGGCGCGGTTGGCCGCACCAAGATTAAGTGTATGGCCTAGAAAAATCCTTGCTTGAAGACCCTGCGCAGGTGCACGAAGGCGTGCCTGCAACTATTCTGTCTGTGTGTCTGTGTGGTCGCGGTTTTTAACCGCCCCTTCGCAGCAGACCATTACTCGGCCATTCCGATCGCCTCTTTAG
Source organism: Vacuolonema iberomarrocanum LEGE 07170 (assembly GCA_015207365.1). Lineage (GTDB taxonomy): Bacteria > Cyanobacteriota > Cyanobacteriia > Elainellales > Elainellaceae > Vacuolonema > Vacuolonema iberomarrocanum. Next base: position 7,956 of record JADEXA010000093.1, on the reverse strand, counting down.
GCCCGACCAGAGACACATAGGGCTCGATGAAGTAACGATTGGCAACGGCTTGCACATCTTCAGATGTAACCGCTGCAAAGTCGTCCTGGAACTGCTCGTCGTAATGGATTCCAGTTCCCAGGGTTTCATACCAGCCATAGATCTGGGCGATCTGTGCGTTGGTTTGTTTGCCCAGGGCATATTGACCCAGATACTTACTTTTGGCGACCTGCAACTCCTCGTCGGTGAGGGATGTGGTGCAGAGTCGTTCGACTTCCTGGCGCAATCCGGCAAGGGCGATCGCCACATTCATCGGAGCGGTGCCGATGTAGGCCAAGAACTGCGAGGGCAACACCCGTGTGGGAAAAACGGTGGAAACATCGTAGGCCAAACCTTGCTTTTCCCGCAGTTCCACAAACAGTCGGCTGGATAGGCCGTTGCCCAAGTGGGAGTTGATCAACCGCAGGGTGGTATAGTCGGGACTGCCGACCGGAGGCGCGAGGTAGCCCAGAATCAAAATCGCTTGTTGGGTGTCTTGCTCGGTGATGATGCGCTGGGGTTGGGGCGTCAGTTCAGGCAAGATGGGCGGTTCTAGACGCGCGGTGTCTGGATTTTTCCAGTCGCCAAAGGCTTCCTCGACCAGAGCGATCGATTGCTCTTGGGTGATGCGTCCCACAATGCTCACCACCACATTATCGGGGCGGAAGTAAGCCTGGTGATGGGTTTCCAGGTCGGTTCGCGTGAGCTGCTGAATGCTGTCTTCATAGCCCAGCGCAGAAAGGGCATAGGGATGGTCGCCATACATCGCTTGCCGCAGTTGCCGTTGGGCAATGCTGAAGGGTTGCTCCTGCATCGATCGCAAACCCTGTAAGGTGAGGCGGCGCTCCAGTTCCACTTCCGATTCGGGGAAGGAGGGCGATCGCATAATGTCTGCCGCCAAGTTCAAAATTTCGGAAAAGTCATTAGAAACCGTTTTCAGGTTCACCAGGCTGTAGTCGGTTGCCGAGTCGGTTCCCAACCCTGCCCCCACCGATTCGATTTGCTCGGCGATTTCCATCGACGAAAGCTGCTGGGTGCCACGGGTCAATACAGACATCAGCATATGCGTAATTCCAGCCTGCGCAGCTTGTTCGTAGCGGGTGCCAACGCGGATGAAGATACGCCCAGACACAATATCGGCGGTTGGATTTTCGACCGTCAACACGGTCATGCCATTGCCTAAGACCGTGCGGTGGACTTTTAAATGATTGCGATCGCGAGTTAGCGAAGAAGACATAGGCACCAAAAATCACAAAAAATGAAGAGAGCCAAAAATAAGGTAGCAAGCCAAGCTGCTCTCAGCCTATCAAGGGAGCCAGGAAAAGGGCGCAAACGTTGCTCTCAGCCTATCAAATGTCGTCGTTACCTGGGGCTCGTGTCAGCACCACCGCAGCATAGTGATAGGGCGATAGGTATTGACTGGCAAGAGCTTGCAGCATTTCAGGCTGAAGCGTATCGATGCGCTGGGGATAGGTTACAGAAACTTCGGGTTGGGCGATCGTGCTGTAGTAACCATAGAGCCCGGCCAGTTGACTGGAGGTTTCGGTAGAGAAGGAAAAGTCGTTGCAGAGTTGCCGCTTCACTCGGTTTAGCTCATTTTCGGGAATGAGGGTGCTGCTGAGTTCCGAAAGACAATCCCCAATCCGCGCTTCGACCTGATCGAGATACTGGGGTTCTAACCAGGCGGTGATGGTGAACAAGCTGGAATCGCGCTGCAAGGAGAAGCTACTGGAAATGTCTTGGACTAAATGCCGTTCTTCGCGGAGTTCTCGCACCAGGCGAGAGCTGCGCCCGCCCGCCAACACGACCGAGAGCAAATCCAATCCATAGGCATCGGACAGGCGATCGGCTCCAGGGCCGATCCAACCCAACATCAGCCGCGCCAATTCTAACCGGGGCAACTGCCAATGACTGCGGCGAATACCAACGATAGGAGGTTCAGCCGCGATGTTGAGGTCGGGAAAGGGAGGGGGGGGCGCAAAGGAGCCAAATAAGTCTTCCACCAGCGCCAGGGTTGAATCGCGGGGAGTGTCTCCTACGATCACCACGGTTAAGTTTTCGGGTTGGTAATGCCTACGGTGAAACGCCCGCATCTCTTCGGGCAACAGCTTAAGCAAATGGTCGGGAGTCCCCAGGATAGGGCGACCATAAGGATGGTGTTGAAAAACAAGCTCGGAAAGGGCTTGGAAGCCGAGCCAGTCTGGATCATCTTCCGCCTGCCGAATTTCTTCCAGCACTACATCTCGCTCTCGGTCAAACTCTTCATCGGCGATCGCCGCATTGAGCAAGAGTTCGGCCAAATAGGGCAGGGTTTCGGGTAAATGTGTGGCTGTCGTGTTGATGAAAAAGTGAGCGTAGTCGTGGCTGGTGGCGGCATTGGTCATCCCACCGTAACGCTCGATCACATAGTCAAAGGAACCGGGGGGGAGCTGCTCCGTCCCTTTGAAAATCATATGTTCTAAGAAATGGGCTATGCCTGCCCAAGCGTCGGGTTCGGCGATCGCCCCTGCCCGTGCCCACACATCAACGGCAACAACCGGTGACGTGGTCTGCTGAAAAATTACAGTCAATCCGTTGTCCAGCGTGTAGATTTCTGCTGGAAAAGAGGGTTGTTCGAGGCGGCTCTTTAGATTGGCAAGTGTCAAGTTCAGATTAAGCTTTGATTATCTGTAGCATCAATCCTAGCGCGTTTTAGCGGCGCATTTCGGCAAAAATTCGGATTTTCATCGAAGTTGGGAGAATTTTAACGACTGCTTTAAGAAAGCGTTGTGAATGCAGTCTAATTCGGGAAATTTCTGAAAGAGATTTCAGAGAAAATAGTTTGAAAAGACATAGGGCGGCTGTATAGCAAACTACCAATTGGTCACTTTAGTGAGAGCGATCGCCTCAAGGGGTTTCTGCTGATGAGAGTTGCTAAAAATCCCCGTAAAAATACCGGGCGTTGCTATTTCTACGCTACAAAAAATGCGTGAATCATAAACGATGTGCATAGACAGATATAAATAGACAATAAGAACGAACGGTTAGGCTTCACGTATCAACCGTTTACGATTTATCCCTCACTTTTCCTGCGCTCTGCTGCTCTTCCCAACATTGCCCCATGCTGTCCTCGTCAACGCTCACGCAAGTCACCGTCTGGTATTTGGACATGCGCCATCCGTCGGAGTTGTGCCCCAGACTATTGGATAATCCAGCCATTCAGGTCATCCAAGCAGAAGTTCCCTCCCCAGAATTGAGTCGGTTTCTCTATACCAGCGTTGGAGGCGATTGGTATTGGTGCGATCGCTTAGTTTGGACCTATGACGAGTGGCTGGCCTATCTCGATCGTCCGGCTGTTCAGACCTGGGTTGCCTGCAATGCGGGCACTCCGGCAGGCTATGTGGAACTGGAGGCACAGGACGATGGCAGCGTTAAGCTGGCCTATTTCGGGTTGATGCGGCAATTTATTGGGCGTGGCATTGGCGGACATTTGCTAACCAGAGGTATTCAGCAGGCTTGGGCGATGAATGCAACGCGAGTGTGGGTTCATACCTGTACCCTCGATAGCCCCCATGCGTTGAAAAATTATCAAGCGCGGGGATTTAAGATTTACAAAACCCAAACCTTTTCCTTTGATCTATCCCAACCGCCCCCTGGGCCTTGGGAAAATGCATATGGTGCGAATAAACAACCGTAAAAAGGCCGTAGTTTTTCATAAAGAAATATCTAAGAAGCGTAAATAAATCTGCCCGGACAAGATTTCGTTTCCTAGAGTTATAGATAAATATATATTGACGGGTATTCTCCCTGTTGTATCGCTGTCCCTCTTCGCGTTCATTACCCATCCATGAAATCGTCTTCTTTACGGGATGTTTCCCTCTACGAACTGGCGCTCAGTACGGATAATCCGCCCCATCCGTTGCAGCTCAGCCCCAGTACTTTCAAGTCACTGGTCACCCAGTTTGTGGATCTATTGATTAATCAGCACATCTCAGCAACGGTGTGGATGAAGTTGCCACGGGGGGATGTGTGGGAGGCGGAGTTAGGACGCTTGCGGCGGTCGTCTGCTGCCCCTCATACCATCTATGCGTTTTCGCAGTCGTCATCTTCGGCGCGATCTCAGATCCGCCCTGAGCCTGAGGGTGAACCAGAGATGCATTCTCAGGAAATGGAATCAGAGATGCATTCTCAAGAAATGTTTGACTCCATCACGAGTCTGGAAGCGCAGTTGATGAGTGCGGAAACTGACGCGTTGATCGACGATCAAGGAATCATTCCAATGACATCGGCGGAAAGCACACGCAGCGTCTTTCTGCCGATTCAGTCGGAAGTGCAACTGCGGCGTGAATATTTCATGCTGATTCTGTCAGACCGGTTCTCGGTATTGTTGCTGGCTCACCGTCCGCGCTCCATGCGCCGTTATTTGGCCGGGGAGCAAGATGCTTCGGAAAATGGAACAGACGCCAATGCGGCGGCGGAAGGGAGCGATCGCAAACACCTGTTGCTAACGCTATGTTCCTTCGATGCAACGATCATTCAAAAGGTGCTGACGGGGATCCACATGGCGATGGTATCCAGCACCAATACCGAGCACCGCGAAGAACTGTCTTCATTGTTGGAAAACTGGGCAACCGTTATCGCTCCAGCCGAAAATCTTCAGGTGTCGCCCGACATTTTGAATCATCTGGTGATGCAGCAAATCCAGGTGCAGGAAGACATTTGGCATGGAGCGGCGGAGGATCGTCGTAAGGCAGAGACAGCAACCTCCTTGCAAATGGAAAACGAAGAACTGCAAAATGCGTTGCGGCTAAAAAATGAGTTTTTGACCAATGTTGGGCAGGAGCTACGCACCCCCCTCTCTAGTATGAAAACAGCTTTGACGTTGCTGGAGTCGCCTAACATGCGACCGCCCCAGCGCCAGCGCTACATGGATTTGCTGACCCAGGAGTGCGATCGCCAAGGATCCTTGATCACTAGCGTCCTCTCCCTTTTGCAACTAGAAGATACGGACGATGACACGACTCTGGTGCCCATTAATCTGGCAGATGTGGTTCCTGGTGTCGTGAGTACCTACCAACCACTGGCGCAGGAAAAAGGGCTGATGCTGGCCTATACCGTACCCGATGACCTTCCCCCTGTTGCCTGCACTACCCACTGGATTCGCCAGATCATCATCAACCTGATTCACAACAGCATCAAGTTCACCCGCCAGGGCGGGCAGGTGTGGGTGCGAGCCAAGAAGCAAGGCGACTATGTGCAGGTCGAAGTGCGAGATACAGGCGTTGGCATTTCCCAAGCCGATATTCCCCGCGTCTTTGAGCGCTTTTATCGGGGTCGGCATACCCCCAACAACGACACCAGCGGAAGCGGCGCAGGGCTGGGTCTGTCGATTGTTCAGCAGTTGCTTTTGCGCTGTGGCGGTTCTGTTTCGGCCCGCAGCAAGGTTGGAGAAGGCAGCACCTTCATTGTGTTGCTCGAAGTCTACCAAAAAGACAAAGCATCTGATGAGTAATATCAGTCGTTTGTGCCCGCCGCAACGCAGCGGGCACAAACGATATCTGGGTTTTATGGCTCTTTAACTAGATTTGATATATAGCGCTATGCGCATTAAGCACAGCAACGGTTGTGTGGGGCGCGCCGCGCCCCACACAACCGTTGCTGTGCTTAATGCTGTTGCACACCGCTATAAGTCAGGACGCTATCCCAAACTGTGACGATCGAGCCAGGTTTGTAGCAAGGGATTGACGACCTCTGGTGCTTCGTCCTGAGGGCAATGTCCTAACCCAGGGAGGGGAATGAAGTCCTCGACGATGGGGAAATTGGCAAGTTCACGGCCCAGGGCGATCGGTTCCCAGGGGTCTTCTTCGCCCCATAGCATCAGCACGGGACAGGTCATCTGGGGCAACAGATCTTCTGCGATCGGCCCTTGGGAGTAGCGCACGAATGCCAGAAACACATCAGCGGCTCCCGGTTCAAAGGCCGGGGTCAATAAGCAGTCGATCAGGTCGTCCGTTACAGCTTCTTTGCGCCCATAGGCTTGCTGCAAGACGCGGCGAACGGTACGGCGGTTGGCGATTTGCGAAAAGAAAAAGTAGCCGATCGCCCGATTCCCCAAAATGCTCTGCAACAATGGCGCAGACATGCGGCGATACCAGGGCAGTGTGAGTCGTTTGCGATCGTGGAGCAATCGCAAGGAGCAATCGAGCATTGCGACCCCCCGCACCCAATCGGGTTGCATCACCGCCGCCTGTCCAGCTGCCACACAGCCAATCGAGTTGCCAACCAAAAACGCCGAGTCTCCAATGACCTGCTGGCAGAAATCAACAATCTGCTGGCCCCAGGTTTCGAAGCGATAGTGGATGGGGTCTCCTGGCGTGGGCTTGGCCGAAAAGCCAAAGCCAATCAGGTCGATGGCAAACACCCGGCAGGTTTCGCCCAAGACGGGCAGATTTTTGCGCCAATGGTCACTGGATGCACCAAAGCCATGCACCAGCAAAACGGCAGGCCCTGTTTCTCCGGCCTGTTGATAGCGGATGGGAAAGCCTTGCCATTGCCAGGTTTTCGTCTCGACGGGAACCTGTGTGAGCGTCATAGGAGAAGCCTGTGTAACGTTCTGTAAACCTTTTTTCATCATAACCAGGACTTCCATTTTGTGTTGCGTTTGTGGCCACGACGCGACCACAAACGCAACACAGTTCCTCCGGATGATGCCAGTTTTGCGTTGGTTCGGATAACGCATCGGGCGTTGCTGATTGAGGGTATGAATTTTTTCCGAGAAGGAGTGCAGCGCACTCCTTCTCGGAAAAAATTCATACTTGGATCCTGCATCACCGGATAACGCATCGTACTGGCGAGCCAGCGGCGATTAATTCGCTGATTCGTTTTCTGCAATCGTCGCTATGCTTTGGAGAGAATTTTGTGAGGTGTGGGTTATGAGGCAGCAGCGATCGCCAATTCAGCCGATTCGGCACTGGGTTCTCGTTGGCGTTGGCACAGTGCTATTGGCGTCGGGATGCACGACAACAGACACCACCCAATCTGAGGACGCAGGCGATCGCCCTACCGAACAACAGGCGGTTGCTGCCACTCAGCCTACAATAGAAACAGCAGATGAGGCGGTCGATGACCCAGATGCCCAGGCACCGACAGGCGATTTGCCAGAGGGATTGATTGGAGAAACAGCCCTAGAGCAACTGCCGCAGGTACCCACAGGACGCACCGATCCATTTGGTGCCGTGGCGACAGGCCCGGTTAGCATTCGCCCGCGCCCTGCTGCCCCTGCAACGGTGGCACCGGGAAATGCGCTCGCCCCACCAACGGTTCAAACCTCTGCTGCGGCCATTCCTTTGCCAGCACCCCCGGCTGTTCCCATTGCCAATCCTACGGCTCCCGTTGCCCCTTCGACGGTTACTGTTCCGGCTGCTCCTGCACCGGCCTCAGCCCCTGTGGTGCCCCAGCGCCTGTCGAATCAAATCCGCATCAGCGGCGTTATCCAGATTGGCGACGAGGTGAGTGTGTTAGTGGAGGTTCCCAATGAAGGCACATCACGCCCTGTCCGGGTGGGAGAAGATATCATCAGCGGACGGGTGCGCCTAGCTCGCGTTGAGGGGGGCGATACCGCTCAACCCCAGGTGGTGCTGTTGGAAGATGGGGTCGAAACGGTCAAAAGCGTTAGTAACTGAGGCTTGAAGTCGCGACTGATTTCACGACTGATTTGGAGCTGGTTCGAGTCGTGGCCCTGTCTACATTTGCAGGAACCAAACCACTATCTGTGATTAAGCTGCATAATACTACAGCGCTATGCGCATTAGTTAAGTACGGTTGTGTGGGGCGCGGGTATTTGTTTAGCGTCGGGTCTTCGTTTTCTAACGCGAGAAGGATGCGCAAACAGATAGTGGGCTTATAGGGTTTAGGCGGAACGTTACCCCATCCACCGATTGATACCGTGTTGTCCCCTTG
>JADEXA010000092.1 GCA_015207365.1 Vacuolonema iberomarrocanum LEGE 07170 | reverse complement strand
CACCTGGGAGATTTTGACCTCCTTGGCCGCCACCGCTCAGCAGCAAGGTGTTTCCTTTATTGATTGGGTGGCTGAGGCCATGACCTTACCCCCTCTCTCCCCAGACGATTCCCGCTAAACAAATACCGCTGCAAAGCAGCGGGCACAAACGATAGTTGGGTTCTTCAACCGGATTTAATATTAGGGTCTTGTTAGAACATATGGCAGGCTTTTTGCTGTACAGGCAGTTGAATGATAATATTCGCTCCCTCGTCAGGTCTGGAATAAAACTCCAACGTCCCTTGGTGTTGCTCCGTGATGATCTGATAGCTAATCGACATCCCCAACCCTGTACCTTTGCCAACAGCTTTTGTGGTGAAAAATGGATCGAAAATATATTGACAGAGAGATTCATGGATGCCAACTCCATTGTCCGAAATGAGAATCTTCACCCATTGCGAATCACTGCTGGACGTTTGGATGTTAATTTGACTGGGTTTTTCCTTGATTTCTTGATCCGTTCGTTGCTCATTTTTCTCTTCTAGCGCATCAATGGCATTGGAAAGGATATTCATAAATGCCTGATTGATTTGCCGAGCAGAACACTCAACGAGTGGCAGCGTTGCATAATCCTTAATCACTTGAATGCCGGGGCGATCGCCTTGCGCGTTGAGGCGATGTTGCAAGATCAGTAACGTACTATCAATTCCTTCATGGATATCGACGGCTTTGCATTCTGCTTCATCCATTCGAGAGAAATTACGAAGCGATAGAACAATCTCGCGAATGCGATCTGTCCCCGATTGCATCGAAGACAGTATTTTATTTAGATCTTCTTGGATAAACTCCAGATCGATCTCTGCTAATTCAGTTTTAATCTCAGCCATCGGATTAGGATAGTGCTGTTGATAAAGTTGAACGAGTTTCAACAAGTCTTGAGTATGCCCCTGCACATAGCCAAGATTGCCGTGAATAAAGTTGACAGGGTTATTAATTTCATGAGCAACTCCAGCCGTAACCTGTCCCAAACCTACTATCTTCTCCTGTTGAACTAGGCGATTCTGTGCCTGCTTAAGATCCATAAGAGCAGACTTTAATTTCTGGTGCTTATCTAAGACTTTTCTGTTAAATTGATGAGCAAAAATGCTGATCATTGCCGCAGCTAAGAGTAGAGAAAACGCAATCCCAACATTTGCAAGTCTTCTGGCTAGCGCTTGCTGTACGATATAGGCTTCTTCCAGCACTTCGATTTGACTGTACATTTCGTCATAGATTTCATCAATGCCATCAGCATCAACATCTATTGCTTCCCGGATTTCACCACCTTGAACGAGGGTTAGTACATCATCGATTTCAGTTCTATACTCTTCGTACACCTCAAGCATGGTTGTCAGACTACCTTGTCGATCAAATGCTTGGATCTCACGCAGCCTGTTCAAAATTTCATCAGTCCTTTTCTTATTTTCAGCTAGTTCTTCAGCTAAGTCCTCATCAATTTCTCCTTTAGAAATGCCTTCCCATTCCAAAGCATTCGTTCGACTCATTTGCTCTTTCGTTTGAGTTAAGAGAAATCTTAACTGGCTTTTATGTTCAGCTAAGTGATTGAGGCGATAAATAGCCGCCATACTCGTAAGGGCGACTATGGTTGTGGCCAAGCACACGAGCCAGGGCGACAACCCAGACTTCATACGGACTGGCATTCGAGTGAACAGCATTTTTGAGAGCAGATCAATAGGGCTCGGCATAGATTTCTCGAGCTAGATTGAGATTTTTAGAAACCGCTTAAGTGAGAGACTGCAACTTAGAAATAGCAGAAGGCTACCAAATCAGAAATCTTTTAAGTAAGAATTAAAAATTTAGCCGCAGAGGAAATATATAAAGCTCCTAATAAGCAAAATAGCGTATTAAGAAGCGATCGCAGGGGCAAGTGATGGACAAGTCCGCTAAAGTTCATTGAAAATTTTTGTTGAATGGCTTGCCTTTAGAAAAGCACTTCTACTTTTAAGTCTTCCCACAGGCTCTTGAGTCTCTTCAAAGGCTGACAGAGCCGACATAAAAATTTTCTTAAGAGTTATTAGTGACCAAGGCGATCGCATTTTTGAAGTTCAGTTCTTTTCTGTAACCGTCTAACTTGTTTCTAGAGAGAATCTTTTAGTCTCATCGTCTTCCCTGTAAGGCGGTCAACTATAGCGCTGTGCGCGTTAGGTAAGTACGGTTGTGTGTGGGCGCGACGCGCCCACACACAACCATTTCTGTACTTGATGCGGTTGCACACCGCTATAGATTTGCTTAGTACAATTACTTAGATTTTAGAGGTCGGATGCTTTCACCTCGTTCCGGGCATTGCGTTTTGCCATTGCAGAACCCATCCAATCCGTAAGTACGGCGATCGCCCCTCATATCCCCAAACAGCGATCGCCCTCACTACTATGTGAATTCCTCAAACAAATGCTTACGATTCTGTAGGGGTAGATTGTTGACGCTGAGCAATCTGCATGAGTAAGCGCAGAGCTTCATTGACGGCTATATCGGCTGGAAATGCCTGGGCAACATCGGGATCAAGCAACACCAAATTTGTTCCAGGACGATACCGTTCTACATACTTACCCCGAACGCCTCCCTGCATCTGAGAAAAGTCATATTCAGGACGCAAATCATCTTCCATCGGCTAACCACTGTGAGAACGAGACGATAGCATGAGAGGAATACCTCTTCAAAAAAACAACATAACTTGGTACAGAGGCTTAGAGAGCAATGCTACAAAATTCTTTGGTCATCAGCGTCTCTGACGATGTAATGAGTGGAACGCCTGTGTTTTCAGGAACGCGAGTGCCTGTGCAAACACTGTTGGATTATCTCAAGGCCGGTGAGTCTATTGATGACTTTCTAGATGGTTTTCCTACCGTAAAGCGAGAACAAGTCATCCTGCTACTCGAAGAGATTGAGAAGCAACTTGTGCTGAATTTAGTAGCGTAGGATAAGAGTTCTTTTAGACGAGTGTATCGATCGCAAATTTGCGCAAGAACTAACAGGTTATGAGGTGAAAACAGTTCCACAGATGGTTGGGCAGGAACAAAGAATGGCAAATTATTGACCCTTGCTGCCAATAATTTTGATGTCTTCATTACCGTCGATCGCAACCTACCGTTTCAGCAAAACCTGCAGCAGTTTGACATTGCGATCGTTGTTCTTCATACCGCTTCTAACCGGTTAGCGGATCTGAAACCTCTTGCCCCTAAAATTTTGACAGTCTTGCCGACAGTTCAAAAGAGACAGGCGATTATTGTTAAAGACTAGGAGCGATCGCCCCTTCCAATTCAAACAGCGATCGTCTTCATAAGTATTGAATTATTTCTACTTAACTTCTTACTAGAAAAAGAAAATCTACATTTTTATCAGATTGAGAAATGAGGATAAGGCAAAAAGTGGTTTCTTACGATTTTATTTAAACTTTGAACAAATTGGCGATCAATCTTCTATGTGAAAATCATTGCGTAGAAGTCACACTTCTTATTCTCCACTCACCATCTATATGCGACTTCACCAAGACCATTCTTCTAAGTTCAAAACTATGGTCTCGTTCTATCTGATCATCATCACTACAAAAAAGCCGACTCTGGTAAAATACAGTCACTTCATTATTGGCTAGTTCACTCTCTTGGTACATGTCCCTATACTGAATATCGCATCTATCCCAAAAACTCTTGTAGTCAGCAAAAGCTGATTCAAGTGTAAAATCCTTACTTAGATAGACTTCATCAATATATTGTTGAGAGAGCATTTGAAAGGCTTCCTCATACAATCCATACTCAACCCTTTCGAAGTATAATTCTATAAATTCTACTGGAGTACCAGTATCATTTTCAACTGCTTTAGAATCTCTTGATTCACTTCCTATTTCAGTATTACCCTCTTCATTTTTATGAGGAGCTCTCCGATTGGATGATACGTCATTTCCTTGGAAATTTTTAATTGCCTCGTTAAAACAACTTTTAACTCCCAAACCAATCAAAGTTAGAAGTAAAAACATAACCATTGCTGACACCAAAAAATTTCGTTTACTACTAAGAACAAAATTCAACAGTGAGCTTGGTCGAAAGAAGAAGTTCACCTTGTCAAATAAGCTTGGCATTAGCTCTTTTTTAGCATCTCTTTCTATTTGTAGGACATCTGAATCGGATGGTTCCAAGAAAAGTTCGGACAATTTTTTATTTAATATTGTTCGCAAGATTGAAGGAGAATCTATTACCATTAACTTGTCTCTAAAAAAAACCTCATAGATTGCAAGATTTTCTATTCTTTTTTCAGCCTCGATTCTCTTTCTGCTTAATACGTCTGTTTCAACAAGATAAACTTCTTGTGGATGAAGAGATATCTTTTTCGCAAACTCTTGAAGTATTATTCGTAGCTCACCACTAATCGTGTACTGTTTGCCTAAACTTTCTTCTAGAAAATCCCGATATTCTTTGCGCCTTAAACATCTACGATCTATCTCTTCAATCACCTCACGAATTTCAACTACAATACGAGCGTACGCTTCATCTCGCTCAGGCCACTTTTGAACAGGAATTTCATTTCTCGGAAGTACTTGGAGCTGGGCTATAGGCGTATTCTCCCAATCGACTCTCCTTAGTAGTACAGGTATTACAAAAGACACTAAAGTTTGATGACGTCTCAGTGCAATTGGCATCTCTTCTAGCCAAAAATCATCTGAAGCAATCAAATCTGGACTAATCATTAACAAGATAATGTCAGATTCCTCTAACTTTTGGATAGTTTCTGCTTTTGCTTCTGCCCCAGGTAAAAGATTTTTTCGACTCCAGGATGCAATCAAATTCTGCCGAACCAGTGTCTTTAAGTGTATTTCTAATTCATCGAGATAGACCTCATCTTTTTGTACATAGGAAATGAACAGTGATAATTTTCCTGTAGCTACAACAGTTTTTTTCATGGTTAGATGCTAGGTTTAACGAATGTTGAGACTAACAAAGCACACAGAATGTAATAATATTCTTCCATCACCCTTAAATTATAGGAATAATAAAAAAACATTCTCTAAACACTTTGCTTTAAAGTTGTCTAATGCTTCTAAAGCTGGACAATTACACATCCCAGGCCTATTTTTTTCAGTGTAATATTCTTCCTTCCGCACAATTTCGTTATAACATTGCACGCGGGATGCGTCTTTGCGGTTTTATGGATATCTTTTGAGATCTGAGAAGTATGAGTTAGTGAGGAATCATGTATTGGACATCCAGGTTGTATGTCTTTTACTGTTGAATGTGGAGTTCTAGGCGTTGGGTGTGGTGGTTGTGCCCTGGTCTGGTAGCCTTTTTGGATGGGCGATGGGTGAAGGAGTGCTGGAAGCGGAAGTGCTTGGCTCGTTGCCTGAATGGGTTTTCATCCTTGAGAGAGAGTAAGGAATATCGAGATGAGTAAAGGAACCTTGTTCGATAAGGTGTGGGAGGCGCATACCGTTGGGGTGTTGCCATCAGGGCAGACGCAGTTGTTCATTGGGTTGCACCTGATCCATGAGGTGACGAGTCCGCAGGCATTTGCCATGCTGCGGGAGCGGGGCTTGAAGGTGATGTTTCCGGAGCGGACGGTGGCGACGGTTGACCATATTGTGCCGACGGAGAATCAAGCGCGGCCATTTGTGGATCGGTTGGCCGAGGAGATGATGGTGGAGCTGGAGCAAAATGCCAAGGAGAACGGCATTCGCTTCTACAACATTGGCTCGGGCAATCAGGGAATTGTGCATGTGATTGCGCCGGAGCAGGGGTTGACCCAGCCGGGAATGACGATCGCCTGTGGAGATAGCCACACCTCCACCCACGGAGCCTTTGGGGCGATCGCTTTTGGCATTGGCACCAGTCAAGTACGTGACGTGTTGGCCTCCCAAACCCTGGCACTGGCCAAGCTCAAGGTACGCAAGATTGAAGTGAATGGGGAACTGCGACCGGGGGTTTATGCCAAGGACGTGGTGCTGCATATCATCCGCAAGCTGGGAGTGAAGGGCGGTGTGGGCTATGCCTACGAGTATGCCGGGACGACCTTCCAAAATATGAGCATGGAAGAGCGGATGACCGTGTGCAACATGTCCATTGAGGGCGGTGCCCGCTGTGGTTATGTGAACCCCGACGATGTGACGTTTGACTATTTGAAAGGTCGCGACTTTGCCCCGCAGGGAGCCGATTGGGATGCGGCGGTGGACTGGTGGCACAGCATTGCCAGCGATGCCGATGCGGAATACGACGATGTGGTGGTATTCGATGCGGCGGAGATTGGGCCGACCGTGACCTGGGGCATTACGCCAGGGCAGGGCATTGGTGTGGGCGAAACCGTCCCCGATGCCGCATCTTTGGCAGAAGAGGATCGGTTTGTGGCGGAAGAAGCCTACAAGTATATGGATCTGGCTCCCGGCAGCGCCATCCAAGGCACGAAGGTGGATGTGTGCTTCATTGGCAGTTGCACCAATGGTCGCATTAGTGACCTACGGGAAGCAGCGAAAGTAGCCAAGGGGCGCACCGTGGCGGAGGGCATCAAAGCCTTTGTGGTGCCGGGGTCTGAGCGGGTGAAGAAAGACGCCGAAGCCGAGGGTTTGGACAAAGTCTTTGAGGCGGCGGGCTTTGAGTGGCGGGAAGCAGGCTGTTCCATGTGTCTGGCAATGAACCCAGACAAACTGGTGGGACGGCAGATTAGTGCATCCTCCTCCAACCGCAACTTCAAGGGACGGCAGGGGTCTTCCTCCGGGCGGACGCTGTTGATGAGTCCAGCGATGGTGGCGGCGGCGGCGGTTACGGGACAGGTAACGGATGTCCGTGAGTTGCTGTAAGTCGGATACAACTCCATGCCAAAAACGGTGTTGATTACGGGAGCCTCTTCCGGGATTGGATTGGCAACGGCACACCAGTTCCAGCGGCAGGGCTGGAACGTGGTGGCAACAATGCGATCGCCCGACAAGGCTCCCGAATCGCTCACAACCCTAGAGCGGGTTCTTTGTTTGCGGCTGGATGTAACGCAACCGGAGACCATTGAGGCAGCGATCGCCCAAGCCCTCGACCGATTCCAGCACATCGACGTGCTGGTCAACAACGCGGGCTACGCCCTCATAGGAGCTTTTGAAGCCTGTTCTCCCGAACAGATTCAGGCACAATTTGACACCAATGTCTTTGGCTTGATGAATGTGACACGGGCGCTCTTGCCCCACTGGCGCGAACGGCGCTCGGGATTACTGATTAATGTGTCTTCTATTGGCGGACGCCTCACCCTCCCCCTCTATAGCCTCTACCACAGCACCAAATGGGCCGTGGAAGGCTTTTCTGAATCCCTGCGCTACGAGCTAGCGGAGTTCAACATCCGCGTCAAGCTAATCGAACCGGGGCCAATTAAAACGGACTTCTACGATCGCTCCGCAGACATCGCCAAAAAGCCCGGACTCCAGGCCTACGATGCCTTCGTCAACAAAGTGATGCCCAACCTCAACCGCAGTGAGGATCAGGGATCACCACCCGAGGTCACCGCCCAGATTATTTACAAGGCTGCAACAGATGGAAGCGATCGCCTCCGCTACCCCGCCGGGGGAAAGGCTTCACTCCTCATGTTCCTGAGTCACTTTCTCCCCGATTTTGTCTTTCGGAGCGTTGTGCGACTGGGCACGATGCGGTGAGGGGATTCATACCAGCCCCTACGGTTCGGAGCGATGGGTGTGGGTGAGGGAGTGAGGCACTTCCAGGCCGCTGGCTTCCATCAGGACGCGATCGCGCATCACCTGAGCGGGATCGCCATCGGCAGCGATGCGGCCTTCGTTGAGGACGATGACGCGATCGCACACCTCCAGGATGAACTCCAGATCGTGGGAGGAGGTGAGGAAGGTTTGAGGTGAAGATTGGAGGAAGCGAATCAGGCGGCGGCGTGCCCGCAGATCTAGGTTGGCGGTAGGTTCGTCGTAGATCATGACCTGGGGTAGCATGGCCAGGACTCCGGCAATCGCTACCATCCGTTTCTCCCCCCCCGAAAGGTGATGGGGCGGGCGCTGGTGCAGCGCTTCGGTACCCGTCAGTTGCATGGCGCTGCGAACCCGCGCCTCTACTTCTTCGGGGGAAAGTCCCATGTTCTCGGGGGCGAACGCCACATCCTCCCACACCGTTGCCGAAAAGAGCTGGTCGTCAGGGTTCTGGAACACTAGCCCAATGTCAGGACGAAACCGGCCAGGAGCCACGGGTTCGCCCAGCAAGGCGACCGATCCCGTCGAGGGCGTTAGCACACCACAAACCAGCATGAACAGGGTCGTCTTGCCACAGCCGTTGTAGCCCACAATGCCAACCCGTTCCCCTTGGTGGATGTCCAAGTTCAGATCGTGCAAAACGTTGGGCTTATCGGGATAGGAAAAGCTGAGGTTAGCCAGGGCGATCGCGGCTGGAGCCATCGCACTTCTCGTTGGGGGTTGCGACTTGAGGATCGCGTTGATATCCGTTTCACCAATCATGACGCGACCCCACTCCATAACCCATCCGCGATCAGAAATCCGGCTGATGTCAGCAGCGCTAACATCAGCCCAAAACGATGCCACAGAACGTCCCCCGCCTGCCGTTGGGCGACCGGGGTAATGTGCCGATGGGGGAGCGCTCCATAGCCCCGGAGCCGCATGGCGGTGTAGATGCGCTGGGACTGTTCGTAGCTGCGAATGAATAGGGTTCCCATCAGAGACGCGAGGCGTTGTAAGTCTTGCAGATTAAATCGGGACGGATGGAAGGAAAAGCCCCGTAGACGCATGGCGCGTCGCATCGTTGTCAACATTTCCAACAGCACAAATAGATAACGGTAGGTAAGCAGAAGCATATCGGCAAGAATACCGGGTAAGCCAAGCGATCGCATCGCTCGCACCTGGGCAATGAACGGCGTCGTGCCAAACAGCACCAAGCCGAGGGTGAGAATCGAGAAGAATCGCCCCACCACCAACGCCGCAGCCATCACCCCTTCCTGTCGCAGACTGAGAAATCCCCAGCTCCAAAGCACGGTCGAACCCGACAAGAAGGGAAGTAACCCGACAACTCCAAGGATAAAGATGCCGGGATAGCGCAGTCGCGTCGTCAGAAAGGACACAGGCAAGCGAGATAGAGCATAGATCACCACCGTGACCCCTAGCATGGCAGGCACATACTGCAACTGCTCAACAAAAGCAAAGGAGGTAATGATGGCCAACAAACCAATCAGTTTCGCTCTGGCATCCCAACGATGGATGGGGGAATCGAGATAGGCATACTCATCCAATTCAAGACGCATAGTACAGGGGAATCACAAAATTCTTCCTAATTATCGGAATTTGTTTAGGAAGGCGAACAAAGGATGAGCGAAACGCTAGGGGTTGGACCAACCCTTAGCGTTTCGCCCTAGTCAGGTAGCAACTCGGGTTTGACCCGATAGAAGAACAACATGATAGCGGCGGTAAAAAAGCCCTCAAGCAAAATGATGGGAAGATGGGCGATCGCCAATCCATAAATCGCGGCTCGTTCGGCTTCGGCATTAAATCCAGCCGGGATCTGGGTGATGACCAATCCCAGGAAAATGAGCACCGAAAAGCACAGTCCAGTGGCTCCCCCCACAAAGGCAAACGACAAGATGGTCCAGCGATCGCCCAACCACTTCTTAGCGATGGGATGGAGGGAATAAATGAAAGAGGCCAGCAGCGCTGCTCCCCCCATCATGGCCGCATTCACCCCCAGGGTTGTCAGCCCACCATGTTGGAACATAATCGCCTGAAAAAATAACCCGATTAGAATTGCAGGAAAGGCGAAGTAGCCCAGCACGACTCCTAGCAAGCCATTCAACACCAGGTGAACGCTAGCGGGGGGGATGGGGATATGGATGGAGGAAGCCAGGAAAAACGCTGCCGTCATCAGCGCTGCTTTGGGTACCTCTGCCGAAGGATCCTCTCGACGGTTGATTTGGCGTAGGGAATACCAGGTTGCCAGCCCGGTGATGGCATAGCCGCCCACACAAACTTGGGGCGGCAATAGTCCATCGGGAATGTGCATACCGTTTACCTCTTGGTCGTCGGATTTCGTTGGGAGAAGAACAGTGCGGTTCCGACAAATCCCCACACCACCGACCCAGCCATCAAGCCTCTTTGTAGCCCTGTAATGGATGGGCTGGAGGAACCACTGTTCGACGACTCACCTGGCGTTAGCGTTGTCGCTGGTGATTCCATGGCTGTTTCTGTATCCACCCCCGGGGTATCTGTAGTATCGGTAGCCTCCGTACTGGGAGATCCCGATTCAGCGGTTGGGGCAGCGGCGATCGCCTCCCCTTCCACCGCGATCACCACCAGATCCCCATGCCCTGCCTGGCGCACCTGCACCTCCCAATTCCCCGGCGAGGGCGGCGTGAACAGAAACCGCCCCTCCGCATCCGTTGTACCCGTCATCCAGGGTTCGCTGGGGTTGTCAGGCGAGAAAACGGCAACCTGAGCCTCGGCCATGGGAGTACCCGTGTCGTAGGCTGCCGTTACTTCATAGGCTTGGGTGGCGTTGTATTCCAGCACAACTCCGTGGGCGATCGCCCGCTCTGCCATTCCCAAAAGCACCAGCGGCAGGAGCGCACCCAGATGTTGCCATCGGATACGCTGCCACCGGATACGCTGCCATATTATGGGCTGACCCTTCATACGTTCGATAGTTCCTCGCAGTGTCCTTCACCCACATGCCCTAGAGAGGGCAAAATCCCTGTTAGGGTAGCGTACTCTTCTTCAGAAAGCTGCTCCTGGAGAGCGGCTGAGTTGACATCGAGGGTACCGTCCTGGGCGATCGCGGCCAGAGGATCAAAGCCGAGCGCTCCCGTGTTAATGTCATCATCCATCGGCGCTTCGGCATCGCCAAACACATGGTCAAAGTGGAAGGTGGCCTCTACATCCGCCGCACCATCAGCCTCCAGGATGCCTTTGCGCTCATCTCCCACAAAGTCACCGCAGACAAACGCCAGTTCTTCATCCATTCTGACAATGAAGTCCACGGTCTCCCCGTCTTTGGTTGCAGTTCCCTGCATCACTAGGGTGTAGCCCTCTGCTGGGCCATCCGCTGCATTGACCATCTCCCAGGACAGCGCGTTGTAGCGCCCTGCTGGGCTTTCCATCTCGGCGATCAAAATCGGCTCCGCAGACTCATCTCCTTCGGCCAGGTCAATGGTTGTTGTTTCTCCGATGCTAACGGATTCGACCGGTTGCAATTCTCCATCGCCTTCGGGATCAAAGGGTGGCTCCGTCTGATAAGCCGTCACCTCTGCCAAAGTGACGTAGAGATGGTCAAAGCCAATCTCCCAACCATCTTTAGAAACAAAACCTTGACGGACAAAGTCTTCGCCATTGGCACGGAATTCGAGCATCCCTGCCCCAGCCGCCCCAGCGTCGCCTACATCGGCAACGGCTTCATCGGTTGTCTCATCCACTGGCACCTCTGCCTGGGGTTCTTCGGGAGTTGCGCAACCCTGTATCAGCCCTACGCTAAGAAAAGAAAGCGCCGCCCACCGCAGCCAAGACCTATTCATGAGGCAAACCTCGCTAAGTTAGATTGTCGTACTACACAACCAAACGCTTGCTGGCATGTTGACCGAGCGATCGGCACAAATACCCATATCCCGCAGGCGTTCGGAGGTCATTAGTAAGTAGTGAATCTTCGTTCTTTTGAAAAAACAATCCTGTGTGGGGGGATAATCGGGCAAATTTACTCGGAACTTCAGCCTTTCGTAAGATTTTTGGGCGATCCCGCTTCAATAACTGACCGAATAAGCTCGGTGCCCAGTTCAGCTCGATCTAATCTCCCAGTTTGCGTTGGAGGGCGCGGAGGGTTTGGCGCATTTCGGGGAGCCGTTGCCAGAGGGCTGCAATTTTGAAAAAGCGCTTGATGGGCATGGCGGGAGTGCCAAACACGACCGCTCCCGGTTCTAGATCAGCGGTGATCCCGCTCTGGGCTCCGGCTTGTACCCCATCGCCAATGGTGAGGTGATCGGCAACGCCTACCTGTCCGCCTAGCAAAACGCGCCTGCCAACATTGACGGCACCTGCCAATCCAACCTGGGCGGCGATCGCACAGCCTTCCCCAATCTCGCAGCCATGGGCAATCTGCACCAGGTTATCAATCTTGGTTTGCCGCCGAATGCGCGTGATCCCCAACGCTGGACGATCGACCGCCGAGTTGCACCCGACTTCCACCCCGTCTTCCAAAATCACAAACCCCGACTGTTGCATCTTGAAAAATCCGTCGGCGGTGGGCACAAAGCCAAAGCCCTCCGAGCCGATCGCCGCTCCGCTGTGAATCACGCAGTCCGCCCCAATCTGCGTCCGCTCATGGATGACGCATTGGGCATGGAGAACCGTGCGATCGCCCACCACCACATCGGGATAAACCACCACCTGGGGATGAATGCACACATCATCACCCAGGGTCACCCCTGCCTGAACGACCGCATAGGCTCCGATAGAGACCCGTTCCCCCAACTTGACCGACAGATCGATAACCGCCGTGGGATGAATACCGGGTTGGGGGCGAAAGGGTTGGTAGAACTGGGCGATCGCCTGGGCAAACAAGAGTCGGGGTTGAGGAGAGGTAACCCAAGCCAGCCCCCGATCATTGGCAAGGCTTTGCAGCGTTTCGCTTGGGGGCAACACCAGCGCACTGGCGTCGGTTGTCGCGATTTGGGGCGCAAACGTCTCGTTGTTGATGTAGCTCAGGGTGTGGGGTTGGCTGGCCTCAATGGGGGAGGCTCCGGTAAGGTCAGGATCGCGATCGGGGACGGTCGCCAAACTGCTGGCCGCTACTGGGTTGAGGTGAGACACCAGTTCGCTAAACTTCATCGCGACTCTCCTGTTCCTGCTGTCCTTGCAGCGCGGCTAGTTCAGCCTGCAAGGTTTCAATTTGCTTCTGCATTTGTTTCATCGTTTGCTGCATCTCGGGGAGGCGTTGCACCAGCACCGAGCTGCGCAGCCAGGGTTGGTGGGGCATCGCCGGATGCCCCGACACCACATGGCCAGGTTCGACATCGCTGATGATGACACTCGCCATCGTGGCTCGCGCCCGCTTCCCCACCACCACCCGATTGCTCAGAATCGTCCGTGCGCCCAACACGACTTGATCTTCAACCTTCGCTCCACCGGCCATCGCGATTTGTGCCGGAAAGATGCAGTCTGCCCCCACCTTCACGTCATGGCCAATCTGGACAAAGTTATCGAGCTTCGTGCGAGCTTTGATGCGGGTTTCACCGACGGCGGGGCGATCGACCGCCGTGCTACAGCCAATTTCCACCTCGTCTTCCAAGATGGTGTAGCCCGACTGCTCCATCTTGAACCAGGTGCCATCGCCCCTGGGCACAAAGCCAAAGCCCTCTGCACCGATCGCCGCTCCCGAATGAATCACGCAGCCCCGCCCGATCCGCGTCCGCTCGTGAATCACACAGTGGGAATGGAGAACGGTGCGATCGCCAATCTCTGCATCGGGATAAATCACCACCAGGGGATGAATGCAAACCTCGTCCCCAATCACCGCATCAGCTTGAATCACCGCATAGGCTCCGACCGATACATCCCGCCCCAACTTGGCCGAGGGGTGAACGATCGCCGTGGGATGGATACCCGGTTCCGGCTGGAACGGCTTGTAGAAGAGGGCGATCGCCTCCGCGAAGGCCAACCGAGGATTGCGCGACCCAATCCACACTAACCCCCGTGCGGCGGTGCGCTCCTGCATCTCTGCATCCATGGGCAGGATAAGCCCTCGGGCGATCGTGTCATCCACAAACCGCTTGTACTTGCGGCTTTCGATATAACTCAGTGTTCCGACGACGGGCTGCTCGATCGCCGACATCCCTGCAATATCAGGATCGCGATCGGGATAGGCGTCCAAACTACTGGAATTTACCGCTCCCAATTGCTGCACGATTTCGCTAAACTTCATGCGCTCTTCCTCATGCCCCGTGAAGCACTGCCATCATACCTGGAACGCCACTCAAAACTTCGACAACATGGGTTCGGAAGATACAAATCTAGTCGTTGAAATCGAGCCTAGCAAGATGAAACTTGCCGTTGCATGTTCCCAAATCACACGCTCTTAGTCCGCGAAGGCGGACTTTGTTCCCATAGCCGCGCCTTTAGTCGCCAAAGCACTATCTCCTCCAAACTTGATGATTTTATTCAATATATGCATAATGCATACATATGAATAATGAACGAACCTTAAATTTATTGGGCGCACTGGCCCTCAGCTTGGTCGATGGCTTAAACGCCGCGACGGAGGGTGCTTCTGGTTTTGGTGGCGAGGCTCCTGCGGCGCTCGTCACCTTGGGCGTCGAGCCGGGGCTGTCTATCAAAGCCTTGGGGCAGATTCTGCGGCTGTCGCACCCCGGCACCGTGCGTTTGGTCGATCGCCTGGAAAAGCAAGGGTGGGTGGAACGCCGCCATGGGACCGATGGGCGCACCCTAGCGCTATTTCTCACGGAAGCTGGCACGGAGCGGCGGCGGCTGATCCTGGCCGAACGCCGCCAACCCTTGCAGCGGGCGATCGCCCCCCTCACCGCCGCCGACCGAGAGCAGTTAACAACCCTCCTGGAAACCATGCTCACCGCCCTGACCACGGATGAGCAGGAAGCGTTTGCCATTTGCCGCCTGTGCGAAGAGGAAGTGTGTCCGGGCGATCGCTGTCCCGTGGAGCAACAATACTGTCGGATGGTGCATCCATGATCTACGTTTTCCTGGCACTCAGCTATGCCTTTTGTTGGGGCGTCGGCGTGACCCTCACCAAAATTGCCCTGGCCGAAATTTCTGCAACCACGTTGTTACTGATTCAACTCACATCCAGCGTCCTGTTCTTGGCCATCCTTTGTTATTGGCAATCGAGACAGCTGCCCTTTTCCATCACCCATTTGAAACAGGGCGTCGCTGGAATTTTTGAACCCGCCCTTTCCTATATGCTCGGCATTTTTGGGGTGCAAATGACCACCGCCAGCAATGCGACACTCATTGGTTCATCCGAAGTGATTTTGACGCTGATTTGTGCCGCTATTTTTCTAAGAGAGCCGCTCACACGCACCAAGCTATCCTTAGCTAGCATTAGCTTTATTGGCGTCATCCTCCTACTGTTGGAAGATACGCAGGACACCGGCCAAACGTCTTTGTTGGGCAACCTGCTTGTCTTACTAGGGACAATTTTTGCCGTTTTTTATGTGCTGTGTAGCAAGCAGCAAATCGCCTCTATCGACCCGCTACAGCTCACCGCCTCTCAGCAATGGGTCGGGTTATTGGTCACAGTTGTTTGCTTTGGACTACTGTCAACGCTCAATCCGCTCTATGAGGTGAGTGCTGTTGGGATCTCGCCGCCTTTTTGGGTGTTGGCGATCGCCTCTGGCATCATGCAATATGCCCTGGCATTTTTGCTCTATCTTATTTCCCTGCGCCGTCTCCTCGCCAGCCAAGCTGCCTTCTATATCGCACTCATTCCGGTGTTTGGCGTCGCCAGTGCCGTCGTGCTGCTCGGCGAACAACCCAGCCTCGCCCAGTGGATGGGCGGGCTGCTGGTGATTGGGTCGTCTTACTGCGCCAGCCGCTGGCAAGCTGAATTCTGATTAACGTGAGTTCGGGATAATGCCCTAGCGACTAAAGTCGCGGCTATCAGAACAAAGTCCGCCGTTGCGGACTATGAAAATTCGTAGTTTGAGAACCCGCGCAGGCGCGCGATAGCGGGGTTTCGCTCCGCTAGTCGCGGTTTCAACCGCCAGATTTTCTTATCCCGAACTCATGTTGATTGCTCCTGACAACTACGGAGCTTTCCAGAAAAGAATCTGATCTTTAAGCCTATGCCCTTCGGCTACGCTCAGGGCACAAAGCCACCTGCTGGCTGAGCGAAGCTGTGCCCTTCTTCGGCTACGCTCAGGGTACAAAGCCACCTGCTGGCTAAGCGCAGTTGAAGCCAGCAAGTATATTCTTGTCGAGCAATCGCCTAACGCCGTTGCAAAAATGCGGCGCATTCCACATGGGTAGTTTGGGGAAAGAAATCGGCAGGTTGCACGCGTGTCAGTTGATACAGTCCATCCTCACAAAGGATTTTCAAATCTCGCCCCAGAGTTGAGGGATTGCAGCTCATGTAAACAATGCGCTCTGGCTGCTGAGTCCGCAGCGTTTCCAGAACAGAGCGATCGCATCCTTTGCGGGGTGGATCGAGGAGTACAATGTCCGGCCTCTCGGTCAATTCTGGCAACAGGGTTTCGACGGTGCCCGTGTGGAAGGTGACATTGGTGATGTCATTGAGGGCGGCATTTTGCTGAGCTTGCTCCACTGCTTCGGGTTGCACTTCCAGGGCGATCGCCCGTTGCACTCGCTGGGCCAGGGGTAGAGTCAAGGTGCCCACGCCACAATAGGCATCCACAACCACTTCATTCCCCGTCAACTGCAACTCCTCCAGCACCGCATACATCAATGCTTCCGCCTGTTCGGTATTGACCTGAAAAAACGTGGTGGGTTGAATCTGAAACTCTAGATCCGCAAAGATTTCACGCAGATACCACCGTCCGGCAACCACGTCCGTTTCTGGGCCAAAAATGGTGTTGGTGCGATCGCGATTGTAGTTGATCAATACCCCTACCAGATTGGGATAGCGCTGCATCCACGCCTCCGATTGTTCGGTCAAATTGGGCAACCCGGTATTGGCCGTCACCAAGGTCAGCAGAATTTCCCCTGTGCGTCGCCCAATCCGCAAGCTGAGGTGGCGCAACTTTCCCCGATGCTTCTCTTCGTTGTAAATACTCCACTTCTGTTCCTGGATATCCTGCTTAATTTCTGCCAGCAACGGATCAAGACGCGTGTCTTGGATCGGGCACTGGTTCAGGTTGACCAGTTGGTGGCTACCCTTGCGGTAATAGCCTGCCTGCACCAGCCCGATCACCGATCGCCCCAAGGGATAGGTGGATTTGTTGCGATAATGCAAGTCCGCATCCGGTTCTGCCGACGCGAGGGGAAGCAAGGGCGACACAGGAGGATTCTGGAACCCTCCGATACGTTCGAGCGCCTGCACAATCTGGTTGAACTTGGCAATTTGCTGGGCGCCATAATCCAGATGCTGCCACTGGCACCCCCCGCACTTGTCGGCCACAATGCAGCGGGGACGAATGCGCTGGGGAGACGCCTCTAGCAACTCGTGGAGTTTACCGTAGCCGATGTTGGGTTTTACACGCAGCAGGCGAGCATGGAGGCGATCGCCCACTACGGTTTCTGGGACAAATACGACCCGCCC
>JADEXA010000091.1 GCA_015207365.1 Vacuolonema iberomarrocanum LEGE 07170 | reverse complement strand
CTGGGCAATTGGCGAATGCGATCGCGCAATGCATCCCCGGTGAGTCGGGGTTGGGTCTCGTCATGCACCCCGGCAGGAGCAGGGGGCATTGGAGCATCTTGGGTCTTTGTGTCGGGAGCTGTCATGGATCAGACTGATCGGGTAAACAAGCAACCTACTTGAGAGACACCTGGAGAGGAACATCCATCTTCCACTGTTTGCCTTTGTAGAACAGCAGTTGATAGACATGCAGGCCGCCGTAGCGGAAGGAGGCTTCAAAGGATTGCAGGTAGAGATACCACATGCGATAGAAGCGATCGCCATACATATCGCCCAATTGCTGAATCTCGTCCCAGTTGGCGCTGAAGTTTTCGGCCCAGCGTTTTAGGGTTTCGGCGTAGTGGGGTTTGAGGTTCTCGCAATGGGCGATGGGCATCCTGACCGCCCAGAGTTCCTGGGTGAGTTCGTGCAGTTGGGGGGCATAGCCGCCGGGGAAGATGTATTTATCGACCCAGGCTCCGTTGCGTTCGTTGCTCTGGGTGACGATGGTATGCAGCATGCCGACGCCATCGGGCTTGAGCAGTTCTTTCGCCTTTTCCATGAAGGTGGCGAAGCTGCCTTTGCCGACATGCTCAAACATGCCGATGCTGACAAACTTGTCGAACTGGCCGGTGAACTCGCGATAGTCGGAAATGCGAATTTGGATGCGATCGCTCAAGCCCCGTTCGGCAATCCGTTCCTCGGCTAGCTTGGCCTGCTCGGTGCTGAGGGTGATGCCCGTCCCCGACACGCCGTAGTTCTCGGCGGCGTAGATCAACATGCCACCCCAACCGCAGCCAATATCCACCAGGGTTTCGCCCGGTTTGAGCGCTAGTTTGCGGCAGATGAGTTCATACTTCTGGCGCTGCATTTGCTCCAGGGAATCCGTTTCCTGCAACTGGTAGCCACAGGAATAGGTCATCGTGGGGTCGAGGAACCGCTGGTAGAAATCATTGCCCAGGTCGTAGTGATGCTGGACATTTTTGTAGCTGTTCTGGATGCGGGTGGGAACGGTCTTGAGGCGTTGGGTGATGACCTTGAGAAACAGCCCCAGGGTGAAGCGATCGCGCGCAGTGGAGTACACCTTGGTGCGGTAGAACAAGCCGATGAGTTCCACCAGATTGTCGTTTTTCTCATCCCACCATCCATCCATGTAGGCTTCGCAGAACCCCAGCGTCCCGAAGGCAAAGATGCGATCGTAGGTGCCGGGGGTATGAATCTGTAAACAGAGCGGCACCGAGGTTCCGGGGGTGCCAAACTGGAAGACCTCGCCAGCAGGGTTGACCACCGTCAGGTCGCCATCTTCGATACGGCTAAACAGTTGGAAGAGATACCGTTCGCTGCTGGGCAATTGGCGAATGCGATCGCGCAATGCATCCCCGGTGAGTCGGGGTTGGGTCTCGTCATGCACCCCGGCAGGAGCAGGGGGCATTGGAGCATCTTGGGTCTTTGTGTCGGGAGCTGTCATGGTGATGGTTTGTCCCTCCTCGAATGAATTTAAGG
Organism: Vacuolonema iberomarrocanum LEGE 07170; assembly: GCA_015207365.1. Classification (GTDB taxonomy): domain Bacteria; phylum Cyanobacteriota; class Cyanobacteriia; order Elainellales; family Elainellaceae; genus Vacuolonema; species Vacuolonema iberomarrocanum. Next base: position 16,129 of record JADEXA010000091.1, on the reverse strand, counting down.
CTGAAGCGATGCGTTGTGCTGCGCTAACGGCATCTGGCAAGACATTGCGGCTGAGACGTAAGCGAACGACCTCAGGCGATTTTCAGCAAAGAGCTTACCACGACCCTAGGGTCGGGTTGCACCGAAGGGCGGGTATAAAACCGTCAATAGACCGCCAAACCTGCCTCTCCGAGGTCATGCTTTTGCAGAGATCGCCTAATGTCTCGACCGAATGTCTCGATATTAAGCGTCGACCTTGGCGACTTTAGTCACTTTATCCACATTGAATGCGCGGACATGGGTAGCCAGACCGAGCGATCGCAGCAACCGAATCACGTGCCAGGTGAGATCCACTTCCCACCAGCGGGTGCCCATTTGAGCCGATGCTTGATAGGCATGGTGGTTGTTGTGCCAGCCTTCGCCAAAGGTGAGAAACGCCACCCACCAGCAGTTGGTGGAATGGTCGGGGGTTTCGTGGCTGCGGTAGCCAATCATGTGGCAGCAGCTATTAACGAAGCTGGTGCTATGGAAGCCAACAAACAATCGCACAAAAATACCCCATACGACAAAGGGCATCCCACCTATGGCGTAGAGAATCAAAGCCAGCGCCAGTTGTAGGGTGATGTAGTGCTTGTGGCAAAACAGATAGAAGGGGTCGTTGGCAATATCGCGAATGATGGGATTGATGTCTTTGAGTCGGGGAACATCGTGCATCAGCCAACTGATGTGGCTCCACCAGAAGCCTTGGGTCGAGTCATGGGGGTCATTGGGTTGATCGGTATGACGATGGTGTAAGCGGTGAAACCCAACCCAGCCTAGCACCCCGCCTTGAGCCGCTAGGGTTCCACAGAGAATTAGAAAGTATTCTAGCCATTTGGGAACGCGCAGACTGCGATGGCTGGCAAGGCGATGAAAACCAAAGGAGATGCCGAGGCCAATAGTCACGCAATGCAGGAGAACGGCGACGCCAACAGCAGACCAACTGAAGTTACTGGGTAAGAAGGCGAACAAGGCTCCCAAGTGAAGACCAACGGTGGGGATAATGACATGCCAACGGGGAGGACGAGGAGAAGGAATCGAACCAGTGGTCATACAAGAATCCTAGAGGTTTACAAGAAATCATGAGAGGAGTTGACACGGTTGAAATGAAGGTTTGACAGAGCAACGAAGTCGATCCGATCGCATGAGCCAGAAACACACCTATCTGGCAACATTGCAGCACGACAAACCTAGCCCACCGCTGGCAAACCAGAGAATATTGCAGTCAATGGGGGCGATCGCCAGAGTCCGTAAGAGCGTACCGTATATTTGTCTATTGCTGTTACGCACTAGGACAATTTTTGGATTGAGCGGATAAAGGCAAGGACAGTCCAGCGCAAAACTTGTTCCGCAAATGGCTTGGCAATATCAAAATGTGCCTCCTGTTCCTATAGTTCTTGCGTAGGTTGAGGTTGAGCGCATGTGCTCAACCTCAACCTATGCGAAACTCTATGCAAATCATTGGTTGATCAACTAACCCATGATCTACTCCCGCAAAGCGGTTGCTAGGGCTTTCGCATCTAGCGCTTTGCCAATGAACACCAGTTGTGTGCGGCGCGGTTCATCCACCTGCCAGGGACGGTCGAAGAAGGTATCAAAGCGTTTACCGACTCCCTGCACCACCATTCGCATGGGTTTTTGGGGGACAGCCGCAAACCCCTTGATGCGGTAGATTTCATGAGCCTGGGCGATCGCCTCTAGCCGTTCTATTAGTTGCTTTGGCTCCACGGCTTCATCGAGTACCAGATGCACGGAGTTGATCGTGTCATCATGCTCATGGTCGTCTTCATGGTCATGATGGCTGGGGCGGCTGTCCAGGTCATCTTCCACGGCGGCATTGAAGCCCAGCAGGATATCTGCAGAAATCTGCCCCTGTTGGCAGGGCACAATCCGCACACCCTCTGGCAATTCCTTCGTGAGCCATTGGTGAACCCGGTGATGACTGTCAGAATCGAGGCGATCGCCTTTGGTCAGCAGCACCAGATCTGCGCAGGCAAGCTGATCTTCAAACAATTCTTCAATGGGGGTTTCATGCTCCAGGCTGTCGTCGGCTTGCCGCTGTTGTTCCAGGGCTTCCAGGTCACCTACCAGGTGTCCCTGGGCTAGCGCTTCCCCATCCACCACGGTGATCACGCCATCCACCGTTGCGCCCGTGCGAATTTCGGGCCAACGAAAGGCTTGCACGAGGGGTTTGGGTAAGGCCAAGCCGCTGGTTTCAATCAAAATGCAGTCAATGTCATCCTTGCGCTTCAGGAGTTCTTGCATGGTGGGCAAGAATTCTTCTTGTACGGTGCAGCACAGACAGCCGTTTGCTAGTTCCAGGATGCTGGCGCTGGTTGTGGCGGTATTGGTTTCCGCGTCGCACACTTGGCAGGATTTGAGGAGTTCGCCATCAATGCCTACTTCACCAAATTCGTTGACCAATACGGCAATGCGGCGACCTTGGTTGTTTTGTAGGAGGTGGCGAATGAGGGTGGTTTTTCCGGCTCCTAAGAAGCCTGTGACTACGGTAACTGGGATTTTATGCATCGTCTTTTATGTGAATGGTGATGGTTGGAGTTTGGATTGGGGGTGCGTCGCCCCCCAAACCCCCTGACTGGAGGAACGAAGCTCGTTCCCCCAGACCCCCTTCCGCAAGGGGGCTTTGCATGAGAGGCGTTAGACCGCTTCGCATCGGTGGGGCATCCGGTTAACGGGATTTCTTGTTCCCTTGTTACGCGTTGGATGTTGGGCCAGTTGTATCTATGACCTATCGAGATCCATTGGTTGTTTGTGCCGATCAACTGATGGCTAATTCTGTTATGCCAAGGGCATTTGTTGGCAGAGAGTGGTTACAAGGAGGAGTGAATTGTCCGACGATTTATTAGCGATCGCCGTAGTAAAACAGTATGCCCAAGGGCGATCGCGCCGCCCCAGACCAGTTGCTTCAGAAGTAGCTTGCTGATTATGTCCCAACCCATTCGGTGGCCATCGGCTAGTAGCGGATAGGCCAGCGCAATGAGTCCCTGGTACAGCACGAAGCCGCCTAGGAGGGCGATCGCCATCCACAGGAAATGTCCAGCCCAGCTCGTTTGGCTAAAGCGGGGTCGCCAACTGGCAAACCCGGCGACTAGCAATGTGCCGAACCCCATCAATGCGCCCCAGGTGAAGGCCGTTGCTGTTAGGGGATAGCCGCGCAGCCCAAAGCCAATGCTCTGGTTCACCAGCCAAATCAGCAGTGGAATGGCGATCGCCCGACGGCGGCTCAATGTCACCCCACTGAGGGCGGCAAAGGCGACGAGCGGGCTGTGGGCGTACACCGCGTTACTCGCTGTGCCCAACGCTAGCAAGGTAAACGGGAGAAAGCGGCTATGGGCGAGCGATCGCCATGCGGCTTCAAAGCCCTGGGTCTCGGAGCGTAACTCTGGAACTGATGTCATCGATCTATCCCCCAATTCCGAGAAGTAGCACTGGATAGGGAATCGATATCACGGAAGCTGGCATTCTGCAGAATGCCAAACCCAAAATTATGAACCATCATCCGTACCTCGCAGATGGATTTGTCTGTTATGTGGCGATCGGCGGGCATTCTGACTTGGAGGCATCGCTCCTCCTTCACAGTTGCGGGACAGTGGCAGATTTACACTGCGCTTTCCCCGTTACCTCTGGCGGCTGCTCCCCACCAGAACCGACATCACCAGCACACTAGCACAAACAGGATGTCTCCGTACGGACAAACAAGCTGCGTGATATCCGGGTCTCCCTTTAACGAAACTCAACCTGCAAAGATGCGGGGGTCTCCGGAATCGAGCACTCAGATTTGTTGACAAACAGTGAGAGGCTTCGATGACTTTGTCGTGTTCTATTTCATCTGGGTGCAGCGGGTTAAAGTTAAGACTTTCCCATCGCTTCAATCATCAGCATCCAGATCATCCCACCGATAGTATTCAGGTTACAAATCATGGCTCAGACTCCTTTCTGGTTTTCTGCTCAGCACCTTGTGCGGCAGTGGCGATCGCTCGTTGGCACCAGTCTTCTGTTCTTGACCGTAGGCTGTACCAGAACCGCAGCTCCAGAGCTATCCCCAGCACCGATTGCCCCAGAAGCTGAGGAAATGGCTCAAAGCGACGATGTACTGCTCTCAATCGCGAAGGAGACCGGGGTGGATTGGGCCACGGCAGAGTTTGCCGCCACCGGCTTTCTAGATGGGCATAGCCACCCCGTGCGCCAGTTAATTGCAAGCTCCGATGGGGCTTATCTGCTAGGGATTACAGACCAGGAAATGGTGTTATGGGATGTGTCTGCCCGTCAATTGCTCCGATTTTTCCCTGGGCATCCGGTTGAGTTTGGCGCAGGCTCAGTTTCTTTGCCCCCGGTGGATGCGGCATTTAGTCCCAATGGCGATCGCATTGCCACGGCCTTTTATTCCCAGGGCCTCGGTGCGACAGAAACTTTAATTATTTGGAATGTGACGACAGGCGAGCCAGTGGCGATGTTGGGCGACTATGAAGGATGTCGCTCGGTGGCGTTTGTCGATCAGACGACCCTGGTGTCTGCTTGTGATGTTGGGGTGCAGGTTTGGGATCTGCAAACCCTACAAAAAACGCAGGAATTTTATGGCCCGGAGCAGTCGGGTCGCCCGGTGGAAGCCTTAGCGGTGGCTCCAGAGGCGGGGGTTGTCGCCATAGCGGATTTCAATACTTATGGCGGAGGAGCGGGCGACGATAGCCAGTTGATTCGGCTGTGGCGTTTGACCGATGGAGGGGCTGAGGCGATCGCCGAATTGTCGGGGCAGACCAGCGATATTTTGCAACTCGAGTTTTCCCCAAACGAAACCTTGCTGGTGAGCCAGGGCGCAGGCGGAGAGGCACAGATCTGGGATTGGGAAGCGACCCAACAAATCACACAATTGGCCACGGGGTTCAGCCTTAGCGATCCGTTAATCGAGGTGGCGATCGCGCCCGACAACCAAACCCTTGCGGGCGACTTTCAGGTGGGTGAGATTGTCAGCTTACCGGATGGAACGGTTCTGCGGGATATCCTGGTGCCCCGACAGGGGCCAGCTTCGGCCTACGAATTTTTGGGTGCGGGTTGGCTGGCCCAGGCTGGAGGATTAGCCCTTTACCCCAATCCTGTGGTGCGGCTGTGGGTGGCTCAAGCAGACGGCGAGCGTGCCAATCCCCAAAACGATCTGCTAGGTAACCCTGACTATTTACCGATCGCCCTGATCGACAACTGGAACTATCCCATGGATGGGCCTCACAGCACCATCTTTGGTGACGATCCAGAGACGGTGGCCATGCTAGGGGTTGTTCCGCTAGAAGCCTTGAGCGATGCACCGGAGAATCCAGAGGTGACGACAGAGATTGTGGAATCACGGGGCGATCGCCGCATTGTGCAGATCACCCAAAGTGGGCTGGCCGATGACTCTGTCCAGGGGATTCGGCATTGGGTCGAACTGGCTCCCTATGGCATCAACCAGTGGAAAGTTGTTTGGGCTGGAGAACAATATCGTTGTCAATCGGGACGCGGCCACGAAGGCTGGGGCGTTGAACCCTGTTCGTAGCAGCAAAGAAAGGTTTGGAAAACCCAAAACCTTTGCAAAGGGGACAGGACTTACGCATTTTGTTGAGTTTGTGGCTGCGGCGCGGCCACAAACTCAACAAATTTACTCAAGATTACGCAAGTTTTGCGTAAGTCCAAGGGGATAACGCTTAACCTTTCCCTCCTGGCGAACTCGATCTACAATTATTAGAGCAGAGGTTAAAAAATATTAAGGAATTCCTTCGATGCTCGTGTACTACGCCCTCGGACTCGTGGTTGTGTTGTCAGGTGTTGGCATCATCGTATACCTGGCAACCCCCCGGAAATTCAAGTCCTCCAATACCGTTGCCAATTCCTACGATCAATGGACGCAGGATGGAATTTTGGAGTTTTACTGGGGCGAACACATTCACCTGGGGCATTATGGCTCTCCACCCCGATCCAAAGATTTCCTCAAGGCCAAGGAAGACTTTGTGCATGAAATGGCACGGTGGGGCGGTTTGGATAAGCTGCCTCCTGGCACAACGCTGTTAGATGTTGGATGTGGCATCGGTGGCAGCAGCCGTATCCTGGCGCGGGACTATGGCTTCTCTACTACGGGTATCACCATCAGCCCTCATCAGGTCGAACGAGGACGCCAGCTGACTCCTGACGGTTTGGATTCAAAGTTCCAGGTTGACGATGCCCTGGCAATGTCGTTCCCTGACAACAGTTTTGATGTGGTTTGGTCGATTGAGGCTGGTCCTCATATGCCCGACAAAGCCCGTTATGCCCAAGAGATGATGCGTGTCCTGAAGCCCGGTGGCATTCTGGTGGTTGCCGACTGGAACCAGCGAGACGATCGCAAGAAACCCCTCAACGCTTGGGAAAAGCCTGTCATGCGCCAGTTGCTTGACCAGTGGTCGCATCCCTCTTTCTCTAGCATCGAAGGATTTTCAGAGCAAATTGCTGAAACGGGGTTGGTCGAAGGTGAGGTTGTCACCGCCGATTGGACGAAGGAAACCCTTCCATCCTGGTTGGATTCCATCTGGCAGGGGGTTGTTCGCCCCAACGGCTTGATTAAGTTCGGGTTTTCCGGTTTCGTCAAGTCTCTGCGGGAAGTGCCAACCATGTTGCTCATGCGTCTGGCCTTTGGTGTCGGACTGTGCCGCTTCGGCATGTTCCGCGCCCGCAAGACGACGCGACTCCCGCAATCGGCTACGAACCAGAGCAGCGAAGTCGTCCAAGCCTAACGTTCGAACTATAGATGTAGGATGCGTTAGCGCAGCGTAACGCATCGAACCAAAGGTAAGGTGCATACCTCCCAACATGCATCCTACGTCGGTTACGGCTAAGCGATTGAGTAGATGCATCACGCGATCGCGAATGCATCCTACGCAAAGATAAAATTCCGTCTTTTGAACCCTTTTTACTTAGTTACCGATCAATGATGCAAGATTTGCATTTTGATACCCAGCATTCATCCACGCCGACCGTTGATCTGGACTGTGATGTGGTCGTTATCGGGGGTGGCATTGTCGGTGCGACGCTAGCAGCCGCGCTGAAAGACTCCGGCTTGCGCATCATTGTCCTCGAAGCCAGCTCGTTGCAAGGGGCGATCGCCAGAGAGCGGGGCTATGCCCTTTCGCCTCTGTCTGGCCAAATCTTTGAAGGCATTGGCGTTTGGGATCAAATCTTTCCCTACATTGGCAAGTATCGCCATATCTATTTGTCGGATGCGGACGCTCCCCGCATCGTCAAGTTTGAAACCAAAGATCTGGGAACGCCTTATCTGGGCTATGTGGGTGAGCATAGGATTATGCTATCCGCCTTGCAGCGGTTTATTGCTGAGGAATGCCCGAATGTCCGTTTGCTCTGCTCTGCACAGGTTGCCAACATCGCTTACCAGACCGATGGCGCTGTGGTTGATGTGACGGTAGAGGGGCAGCAATATCAGGTGCGATCGCGCCTCGTGGTTGGAGCAGATGGTGCTAACTCGCAAACCCGGCAGACCGCAGGCATTAAAACTAACGGCTGGAAGTACTGGCAGTCCTGCCTCACCTTCATGATTACCCATGAAGCTCCCCGCAACGATATTGCTTTTGAGCGATTCTGGCCCGATGGCCCGATGGGTGTGTTGCCTCTGTCGGGGAATCGTTATCACATCGTCTGGACAGCGCCCCACAGTACTGCAAAAGCCCTCCAAACCCTGGATGAGGCCGAGTTTCTAGAAAAGCTGGAATACTTCACTGGCGGATATCTAGGCAAGCTGACACTGAATAGCGATCGCTTCGTCTTCCCTGTGCAGCTCCTTCAGAGCCAGGACTATGTGCGATCGCGCCTCGCCCTCGTCGGCGATGCTGCCCACCGCTGCCACCCCGTCGCCGGACAGGGGCTCAACCTCGGTATTCGCGATGCTGCTGCCCTCGCCCAGATTCTCTCGGATGCTCACCAGCACGGTGAAGATATTGGCAACCTGCGTATTCTCAAGCGTTACGAGCGTTGGCGCAAGTTCGAGAACCTCACCATCCTCGGCTTTACCGACTTTCTCGACCGCATGTTCTCCAACAACTGGCCGCCCGTTGTGATGCTGCGTCGCCTCGGATTATTGATGTTGCGATCGCTGCCTCCGCTGAAGGTGCTTGCTCTTAAACTGATGACGGGTTTCGTCGGTCGGCGTCCATCCCTCAGCAAACAATTAGAGAACGGCGATCGCTATCCTTAGCACCCTCAGCAAGCATTAGAGAACGGCGGATCGCTATCCTTAGCATTTGCTGTAAAAACACCGTTCATGCAAGAGCCGCGAAAGCTTAATACTGTAGCGATTCGACAACTCTCACCGCTTCGTCAGCACTGATATTTTGGCAGCGATCGAGCGCCGCATCTACTCCGGCTCCCATAAAGCTATAGAACGGCCCTTCCCCTAACCAGTTGCTCAAAAATGTGGGATTGTTACTTTGCCCATAGAGGCCATACTCCAGAGTGCTTTCGCCAAACGTGGGAGAGTTGATGGGATAGCTCTCTTCACCGAGCGGTAAGCCACCGACGCCACCGTCAGTTGCCCGAATGGCAAAGCATTGGGTTTCACCTTCTGCATAGCGGACAAATGTGATCAGGGATTGAGTACCACCCATCCCTGTTCCGGCCACTTCAGCGCGAACAAGCTCGACCTCAAACCCTTCAGGGATATATCCGGGCAGCACAATTCTCATGCCCGCCGCCTCCAATAGCCGAATTTGTTCGGGGGTCAATAGACTATTGGCTAGAGGACTGGCTTGGCCAACGCTGCCATCTTGTTTTGGCAATGCGGCTTGTTCAGGTGTGGATGCTTCAGAGGCTGGTGGGGTTTCAGGCTGAGGAGCGATCGCCAAGTCGGTAGCGGAGCAACTCGCTACCAGCAAACCACATAGACCTGCAACAACAGCAAAGATAGTTTTTCTCATGGCATTGGAACATGGTTGCAACAATCACTGGCCAGAGACTCAGAACTATAGCCAGAGACCTCCGTTTATCTACCTCTTGACTTACGCATAATCCGGATTTGGGTAAAATTCTTGGCGTTCAATAGAACTGTTTATCAAGCAGGACTTACGCAAAACTTGCGCCATCCTGAGTGAATTCGTCGATGGTGTGGTCGCGTCGCGGCCACACCATCAACAAAATGCGTGAGTCCTGTTAAGAATAACCTTCATAGAATTGAACGTCGGTTTATTGCCTTCGGCAAGGCTGCGCCAATGTTTCTCAACCGTAACCTACTTGGAAGATGTTTAATGATGGTTACGGATTTACCAAAACAATGTTCACAGAAGTGGCATAAATGACTCTACTCAATTCAAAAATGACGCAAAAATGAAAGTTTCATGAGTTAAGAATGAAAGGCTTTATGGTACTGGGTTGAACAACTATTTTGTATCATTTGTATCTTCATGCTGTTTTGAAATTTGAGACAAAAATGAAGAGGGTTTATTGAATTGGTAGAGTATTTATTACATTTGAATAGTCTGGTTTTTTTAATGTGAAACTTGGCAAGAATTAGGGTACTATGTCTTCAACTGAAGGGGAGTAGCTAAAGATTGCCATTCGGCAATCAGATGTCTGGATCAACATACTGGTGATGAGCCTGGTTCAGATAGCAAGCGTCAGCTTTGCAGGCGAGACCTTCGCGAAGTCCACAATTGGCGTGGGCTTGGTGAGGTCTCTCTAAACTCTCATCATGCTCACACTGACTTAAACGTTACAGAAAAAGGTGAGTATGATAACCGGATTTACAGCAGGCTTATTGTTAATTACCCTGTCCGAATTGGGGGATAAGACTTTTTTTATTGGCGCAATTTTGGCCATGCGTTATCCGCGCCGTTGGGTCTTTTTGGGCGTTGTTTCGGCGCTGGCTCTCATGACCGTTTTGTCCGTTGGGTTGGGTCAAATTGCCGTGCTTTTTCCTCAACATTATGTGAAGGGATTGGCGATCGCCCTCTTCTTTGGATTTGGCCTAAAACTGCTGTACGATGCCTACCGCATGTCGCCCCGTTGTGGTCGGAGTGGTGAGGAATCGGAGGCGATGGACGCGGTTAACGATTGTTCTCAACTGCAACAGGCCAAGATGGTAGGGCGCATGATTGTGTTTCAAGCCTTGGCGCTTACCTTTGCCGCAGAATGGGGCGATCGCACTCAAATTGCGACCATGACCCTGGCCACAACGAATCATCCCCTCGGGGTGGTGGCGGGAGCAACATTAGGCCATGCCATCTGCGCGGCGATCGCCATCACGGCTGGGCGTTTAGTCGCTGGGCGTATTTCTGAGCGATGGTTGACAGCGATCGGTGGGGCGTTGTTCGTTCTCTTCGGCATCGTCTTTGCCGCCGGAAGTGTTGGGGCGATCGCTTAGTAAGTCGTTAGGTGCTATTAATCCTAAAAACCTGCACCGCCCGCAGCACGGGCGGTGCAGGTTTTTAGGATTTGTTTTTTATCATGCCGAGCTACTTATAGCGGTGTGCAACCGCATTAAGCACAGCAACGGTTGTGTGGGGCGCGCCGCGCCACACACAACCGTACTTAACTAACGCGCATAGCGCTATATCAATGGCCTAAATAATGTCGGCAAACGTGCGTTCGACTTTGCGGAAGTAAAGAATGCCCGTGACCAAGATCAGCATCACTAGGGTGAAGGAGAGGAGGAATCCGGGAAAGTATAGCTGTGAGGTGCCGCCCAAGATAGCCCAGCGGAAGCCATCGATGACGCTCACCATAGGGTTGAGGGAGTAGAGCAGTCGCCATTGGTCGGGGACGATAGTGCTGCTGAAACCGACGGGGGAAATATACAGACCAAACTGGACGATAAAGGGGACGATGTAGCGGAAGTCCCGATATTTCACGTTGAGAGCCGCCAGCCACAAGCCCCCACCGATGGCGGCGGAAAAAGCGATCGCTACAAAAAATGGCAGCGTCAGCACCCGCCAACTGGGCACAAAGTTGTACCAGGCCATCAAGCCCAGCAGGATGATGCCCGACACCATAAAGTCCACGAAGCTGACGATGACGGCACTGGTCGGCACAATTAGTCGGGGAAAGTAGACCTTTGACAGCAAGTTGGCGTTGGAAATCAGGCTGTTGCTGCATTCTGAGAGGGCGCTGGCAAAGAACTGCCAGGGCAGCATCGCGGCGAAGACCAAAATGGGATAAGGTGCGCCGCCTTCGGACGGTAGGCGAGCCAGCTTGCCAAACACGATAGTGAACACCACCATCGTCAAAAACGGGCGGAGTAACGCCCATACGATGCCGATCGCCGTTTGCTTGTAGCGCACCAGAATATCGCGCCATGCCAGGAAGTAGAATAGCTCCCGATACCGCCACAAGTCTCGCCAATACTGGCGCTCCGTTTGTCCGGCAGTGATAATCAGTTCGGGCGGAGAGGAGGACGCAGACATCAGCAATTTTAAATTTTGAATTTTAGATGGATCGATTCGACTACCAAACGCGCTGGCGTTGCAGTTGCTCGACTTCGGCTTCCAGTTCTTCCAGGGTTTGAGCGTCCGCATTTTGGATGAACTGGCGGGCTTCTTCGAGGAGGCTTTCCAGGGTTTCGCAAGGGCGGTCTTCGGGCACGAGTGTGATGGGGTCGTCTTGCTCCCAGATGGAGAGGCAGGCGGCGTAGTTTTCGCTAATTTCCTCAGAGAGGGAAGCGGCGGTGGCGGCTAGCTCCACCTCAATCCGGTCGGGATAAATTAGGTCAGGGCTAATGCCGGTAATGTCGGATAGGTTTGCCTGGGCGGGTGCGGTGCTGAGAGCCAGGACTAGCGTGCTGATCGTACCGCCTGCCAACCCCAGCAAAGGGAATGCGATCGCCCTATCTGCGGTTGGCGGACGCTTGGCGATCGCTGGGTGAAGAATGGATATGAGTGATAACCGCATAGCAGTCTCCCGGCAAAGAATTGGCAAGAATCGAGTGGAGCAATAAGGGGGATAGGAGCAGCCCATAGGGCGTGAAGCTGGCTCAGCACTTCCAGGTCATTATTCAGACAATGAGAGGCTTTTCAGGATGCTTCTGCTGCTGGGTCAAAAGCGGAAGGCGAGGTTTGCCCCCAAGACGAAGCGAACATCATCTCCGGCTCCGGCGACATCCCGCAGGGCTGGGGTGATGACGAGGGGGAAGTCGGGGAAGGGGGCGATGGACAGCCCCAAGGCCAAATCTTGTCCCGTCCATTCCACAATGGCGCTGACAGGGCGGGCAATGCGCAACGCTGCACTGCCAAATACGCCGATGGTGTCGTCATCGTCCAGAATGGCGTCTTCTGTGCGGAAGCGACCGTTGCCGATGCCAGCGGTAAGAGCAATGCGGCTAAAGGCATCGTTGATATCGGGTCTTAGCTCGCCGACATAGGTGACAGCGCTGTAAACACTATCTTCGAAGTCCGTATCATCACCAACGCTAATGAAGCCGTCCCAGCCAGCGGCAATGCTGAAATTGTCGGACAGGCGGCGATGCACCTTGGCGTTGAAGCCCCCGGTTCCAAAGTCGCGGTTGGTGCCGAAGCTAGCGATAGTGTAGGAGAGCTGCACCCCAACGGCATCTTCGGCGTCTCCTAGCCCAATGCCAAAGGTGGCGGTGGCGTCGGCTTCGTCGCTGCCGCGCACACTACTCTGAAAGCTGCTGGTGATAAAGCCGATGCCGTCATCTGCACCATAGCCAGAGGGGACGGCTAGTGTGATGGCGGGGGAACCCGCAAAGACATCGCCAAAGGCCGCAATGTCTTCGATTTCCCGGAGCTGTTCTTGCAGGGCTTCGATCTCATCCGCAGAGGGTGGGGGTGGGGGCACATCGGCAACGATGAAGCTACCGTCGGGCTGGACGAGTTGGGCGGCGTCTCCCGTAGGGGGTTGGAAAGTGACGGCTTGTTGCTGAGGTGGAGTTGCTTGGGTGTTCCCAGATTCCGACTGAGCCTCTGGAGCGGGTATAGGTTGACCGACTGCCACAGCTTGCGATTCGTCGGGTTGAGGGGGTGTTGGAGGAACGGTTGCGGCGCTTGCGATCGGGAGAGTAGATGAGGCAAACTCCGGCTCACTGATTGTAGCCATAGGCACAACGGTGGGTCCCGTCGCTTCGGCCTCCACGCCTGCTGCAACCTCGGGGGAGGTGGATGAGGAATTGGGTAATGCTTGCGGTGCGGGAGAAGGCCGTTCAGTGCGGGGGAGCGATCGCCCGACCCTTAGGATTTCTCGCTCTGGAATGGCCCGTTCTGGGGTCGCCCGCTCCGGGGTGGCGAGGGGAGCGATCGCCTCCATCTTTTCCACCTGCGTTGCTTCACTGCTCGGAACAACGGCTAGCGCATTGGCATTAGCCGCATCAACAACGGGCTGCGTATCTGCCCGTGCTACATCGTCCAGAGCAAGAACCGCAAGAGCACAGGCCGCGATGGGAGTGGCTCGCATAGTGATTAAACCTCATCCACAAAAAATCCAGACAATACCCCGTGTTACAACGATGACTTCGGTACATCAGGACAGTTAGGGAAAATGGTTGAGCCCTTGCAATTTTTACAGGCGAGCGGTGTTAGGAGAACCATGAAATGACACAATAAGGAATTGCGGTTTTTCATGGTGTTCCGTTGCCGCTGAGGTTTATTCGGTTGACCCTATGGCACTGACATTTCTCAAACGACTGTCGTTTTTGCGGCGTCCCACCCTGTCTGTGCAACTGATGTGGGTGGGTATTTTTATTACCCTGCTGTTTGTGTTGGTGGCCTTGTTTGCACCGCTGATGCAAGCTTGGGGGTGGCTTCGCGACCCCATGGAAACCCTGGTCAATCCTATCCACCAGCCGCCTTCAGCGGAGTATTGGTTTGGCACCAGCCGCCAGGGCTACGATGTCTTTACCCGCACCCTGTTTGGGGCACGGGTGGCGCTTCAGGTGGTTGTACTGGCCACCCTGATGAGCGTGTTTATTGGTGTGCCGCTGGGAATGGTGAGCGGCTATTTGGGCGGCAAGCTGGATCGGGGGCTGTTGTTTTTTATGGACACGGTCTACACGCTACCGGGGTTGTTGCTGTCGGTAACGCTGGCGTTTGTGGTGGGAAGAGGGGTGCTGAATGCGGCGATCGCCCTCAGTATTGCCTATGTGCCACAGTATTACCGGGTCGTGCGGAACCATACCGTGAGTGTCAAAACCGAGTTGTTTGTAGAAGCGGCTCAGGCGATCGGTGCATCGCCTTGGCACGTGATGTCCCGCTATCTCTTCGCTAACGTGATTCAGAGTGTGCCCGTACTGTTTACCCTGAATGCAGCGGATGCTGTGCTGGTGCTGGGTGGACTGGGCTTTTTGGGGCTGGGGCTGCCAGACCAGACACCAGAATGGGGGCTAGACTTACGCCAAGCATTGGATGCATTGCCTACGGGCATTTGGTGGACCGCATTGTTTCCTGGATTGGCGCTAACCCTGTTGGTGGTAGGGCTATCATTGGTGGGCGAAGGGTTGAACGAGTTTATTAACCCGCTCCTTCGCCGCGAAAACTGGAATCGCGATTAGGCCCTCTAACTTGTGTTGTACATAAGCGAAGCGAATGACTGCGGCAATGCCAATACCCACAACACCCCCTAATTCCCAAACCCCACAAGTCATCGGTATTGACCTGGGCGGGACGGCGATTAAACTCGGGCGCTTCGATGCAAACGGGCGCACCTTACAGTCTTTGACCGTGCCCACGCCCCAGCCTCCAGAGCCTGATGCGGTATTGGAGGCGATCGCTGCGGCGATTCATACCCTCGACCCCGATCGCCAGAGCCTCGCTGTCGGCATTGGCACACCGGGGCCTGTGGATGAAACGGGACGCATTGCTCTGGTCGCTATTAACCTGGGCTGGAAGCATATTCCCCTCGCGGATAAGCTGGAGGCCAACGTCAACCTCCCGGTGGTTGCAGCGAATGATGCGAACTGTGCGGGGTTAGGGGAAAGCTGGCTGGGGGCAGGGCAGCGCTATCGCGATGTGCTGATGCTGACCCTGGGTACGGGCGTTGGCGGTGCGGTGATTTTGGATGGCAAGCTCTTTATCGGACGGCAGGGTACGGGAGCTGAGCTGGGGTTGATTACGCTCGACCCATCTGGGGAAACCTGCAACAGCGGCAACCACGGCTCTCTGGAGCAACTGGTGTCGGTGCAGGCCATTCGGCGTACGACTGGAATGGAGCCAGCGGAATTGGGGCAACGGGCTGCGTCGGGGGATGCAGAGGCGATCGCCTTTTGGAAAACCTATGGGTGCGACCTGGGGGCTGGCATTGCCAATCTGATCTATATTTTCACCCCCGAAGCGGTCATTCTTGGCGGTGGTATTAGTGCCAGCGCACCCTACTTCATGCCGAGTCTGTGGGACGAAATCGAAAAACGCGTGCTACCCACGTCCCGTGAGGGGTTGCAGATCCTCACGGCTGAACTGGGCAACCAAGCCGGAATGTTAGGGGCTGCAAGGTTGGCATGGCAACGGTTGGAATCTGAAAATGCAACACCTTCTAGCCATCCCCAATCCGCCACAGCCACGGATGTGAATTTGGCTTATCACATGGCGATGGAAGCGGCTGAATTCAATGCGGGGTTTCTGGCTCGCACTGCCCATGAGCTGCGCGCGCCCATCAATGGGGTCATCGGGCTGCATCAACTGATTCTGTCTGACCTATGCGATAGCCCCGAAGAGGAACGGGAGTTTCTAACCCAGGCGCACCAGGCTACCGTCAAGATGTTGGGGCTTTTGGATGAAGTGATTCAGGTGTCCAAAATCAGCCTGGGCAAGCAACGCCTTAAGTTGCAGCCCGTCAACCTGGCGGGGGTCATGAAAACGGTGCATCAATCCGTCCGCCTCTATGCCCAAGATCGCAATGCCCGCTTAAACTTCCTATCCATCGACCCAGGACTGCATGTGCAAGCCGACCCCAATTGGCTACGGCAGGTGCTCGTGCATCGGCTGAACCATGCGATCGCCCAAGATAAAGGCAGCATCATTCGCGTCGGCATCGACGTTCTCCCCAACCAGCAGGTTTGCCTGTGGGTCGAAGATACCTGCGCCACCAAACACTGGCAAGAAGCGATCGACTGGATGGAAACCGCTATGCAAACCACGCCATCCCC
>JADEXA010000090.1 GCA_015207365.1 Vacuolonema iberomarrocanum LEGE 07170 | reverse complement strand
CCTCCAATTCCACTTTTTCTAATTCCACAGTAGAAAGCCGCTGAGTTAGTTCCTCCCGCTGAGCTTCAGCTTCTCTTGCAGTGGCTTGTAGCGTGTCTAACTGTTCCTGGAGAGTTTGGCGATCGCCTTCTAGCTCTACCTTTTCCAATTCCAATGCAGAGAAACGCTGGGATATTTCCTCCCGTTGGGTTGTAGTGTCGCCCAGAGTAGCTTGTAGCGTGTCTAGTTGTTCTTGGAGAGTTTGACGATCGCCCTCCAATTCCACTTTTTCTAATTCCACAGTAGAAAGCCGCTGAGTTAGTTCCTCCCGCTGAGCTTCAGCTTCTCTTGCAGTGGCTTGTAGCGTGTCTAACTGTTCCTGGAGAGTTTGGCGATCGCCTTCTAGTTCTACCTTTTCTGCTTCAACTGTGGAGAGCTGTTGGGTTAGCTCCTCCCGCTGGGTTTCAGCGGCTCTTAAGGTTGTTTGTAGCGTGTCTAGTTGTTCCTGAAGAGCCTGGCGATCGCCTTCCAGCTCTACCTTCTCTGACTCCAATGCAGAAAGCCGCTGCGTAATCTCGCTCCGTTGGGTTTCGGTGTCTCCTAATGTTGTTTGCAGGGTTCCCAGTTGTGCTTGGAGTACCTGGCGATCGCGCTCCAATCCTGATTTTTCCAATTCCACGGCGGAGAGTCGTTGGGTTAGATCCTCCCGCTGGATTTCAGCAGCTCGTAGGGTTGTTTGTAGCGTGTCTAGTTGTTCCTGGAGGGCTTGGCGATCGCCTTCCAGTTCCACTTTTTCCACTTCCAATGTCGAGAGGCGTTGGGTTAGTTCATCGGAATGGACGGCAGAGGTTTGTTGTGTTTGACGCAGCGCCTCTAGTTCCGTTTGCAAGCGGATAACGTCTGTGTCGGTGGTCGCTTTTTCCGTTTGTAGAGCCGAGAGTTGTTGATCCAGGACATCCCGCTGCGTCTCGGTGTCTTGCAAAACGGCCTGAATCTGGTCAAATTGCTCCGCAAACTGCTGACGTTCGGATGCAAGCGTCGCTTTTTCTGCGTCCAGGCTGGTGAGTCGCTGGTTCAGTTCTGCTCGCTGGTTCTCGGCCTCGCGCAGAGCCGTTTGTGCTTGGTCGAATTGCGTTTGAAGCTGGCGGTGTTCGGCTTCGATCGCCCCTTTTTCGGCTTCGAGGGTAGCAAATTGTTGAATGAGTTCGGCCTGTTGGGTTTCGGTCGCTTCCAATGCCGTTCGTGCTGTGGTCAATTGCTCCTGCAAGTGGGCATGTTCGGTCGCTGCTGCGACTTTTTCCGCATCTAAGATAGCTAGTTGCTGGGTGAGC
The DNA here is from genome assembly GCA_015207365.1 of Vacuolonema iberomarrocanum LEGE 07170. Taxonomy (GTDB): domain Bacteria; phylum Cyanobacteriota; class Cyanobacteriia; order Elainellales; family Elainellaceae; genus Vacuolonema; species Vacuolonema iberomarrocanum. The sequence goes on along the minus strand of JADEXA010000090.1, from coordinate 17,624 downwards.
GTTTCGAGGGTTGCCTGGAGGGTTGCGAGTTGCTCGGTCAATTGGAATTCGAGCTGGCGACGCTCGCGCTCCATCAGGGCGTTTTCAGCTTCCAGGGTTGTTAATCGCTGGCGCAGCTCTGCCTGCTGAGACTCCGTTTCCTGTAACGTTGCCTGGGTTGTGGTCAACTGTTCGTTTAACTGGGTGCGTTCGGCCTCAATGGTGGCCTTTTCGGTTTCCAGGGTGGTGAGCTGTTGGGTGAGTTCGGCTGTTTCCTGTTGGTTCTGTCGGGCGATCGCCAGCTCTTCTTGCAAGGCTTCCCGCTCTATCTCCAAGGCCGACAGGGATTGCTGGGAACGGTCGAGGCGCGATCGCCACAGCGACACTTCACTCACCAGGCGGAATTGTTCGGCCTCTGCATAGTCCAGGGCCGCTCGCAAGGCTCCGGTTTCCCCCTCCTGCAACGCTTGCTGAGCCTGAGTAAGAGCAGCTTCGATCTCAGCTTTTGTGTTAGCGGTGGTTGTCAACTGCTCCTGCACCGTCGCCAACTGTTCTTCCAGGGAGGCGCGATCGCGAGTGCTTTGCTCGACGAGGGCGTATTGCTGGTCGAGTTGCATCATCAGTTCGGCAACGGTTGCTTCAATCCCCAGTTTTTCTTGCTGTACCGTCTGCAGGTCTTGCTGGAACTGGGCGATCGCTTCTTCTAATTCTGTAACGCGGGCGATCGCCTGCTGCTCCGCTTCCCGGTCCTCCTCATCGATGGGCAGACCCGTATTGTCGATGGTTTCATCCGCGACCTCATCGGTTGGTCGCTCAGTTGGATCTTCTACAGGCGCATCTGGCGCTTCTGTGGTGACGGTCTCTTCGCTAAGGTCATTTTCAGATGCATCTTGCGCTTCAGCCGTAACGGCCTCCTCATTAAGTGCCTCGTCTACAGATGTGTCCTGCTCCTCTGCGATCGCGATCGCCTCGCCAAAATCATCTTCGTAACGGTCGGTTTCCGTTCCTTCCAACTCGGTCGGTTTTGTCAAATTGGAAGTAGCCGTTGACTCTGTTGACTCCGCTAGATCAGATAATTCTGTCGGTTCTGTCAGATTGGAGGTTTCGGTTGACTCCGTTAGATCGAAGGGAACCGTAATTGCGGGGGACTCGATTCGCAGGGCTGCGGTGGTGGAAGGGTCTGATGTAGCAATTTCTTCAGCGGCGGTATCCTCTCTCTCTGTGGTTGTAGCGGGTGTTTCATCGGTGATGGCTGTTGCTTCTTCTTCTGGTGTGGTTGAAGACGGCGATGAAGGGGCGTTTTCAGTGTGCTGCCAGAAGTCTATGTTCCCGGCTTCGGTTGGGGAGGGCAGAGATGTTAGCGGATCGGTGGCGATCGCTCCTTCGGGTTCAGCGGTATGGGCGACGCCATTTTCAGTCCATGGGTCTGCCACTTCGCCAGAGCCATTCAAGGTTGGTAACAGTGGCTCCTGGGTTGCGACCTCCATTCCAGGGGTGTCTGGGGTGGAGGTGTCATCTTCATCCGCTTCTGCCGATTTGGCGAGTTGTTTGCGTAGCAGGCGAAAGGGAATCAGTACGAGAGGCAGCAACAAAGCCCATAGCCAACCCAAGAGCTTGACGCGATCGCTCTCACTAACCTCCATGGGTTCAGCGGGGGGCAGTTGGGTAACGGCTTCTGCCTCCGCCTCATCGCCATCGCTGCTATTGGTTTGAGGCAGGGTGCTGGACTCTGACTCCGGTTCTAGAGATGCGGGCAATGGACTCGGTGCAAACGGCACAAGGGGAGCAGGTTGCGGAATGGGTTCTGCAACGGTTTGTGGAAGAGTCAGGTCGACGCCGTTCGCTTCTGCTGTGCGTCCGGTGGCGATCGCCTGCTGCCCCTTCCCTGCCGAAATAAAGCCCAGAAATGCCCGTGTGTTTCCATTGAGCATCGAGCCCCGATAGGCAAAGGCTCGCGTCAGGCCGTAGGGATAGGCGACTTCGGCGGGCACTGTGTTTTGGACAACCTTGAGGGGAAGGGAGCGAGCGGTCTGAGGCAAATTCTCGGCCACGGCATAGCCAATTCCATCCCGCCCCAACCCCCAGGGGATGGCGAATTCGCTATCGACCTGCACCCATCGGTGGTCGGTTGCTGCCTGTGCTTGCCATTGCTCCGCTGGCAACACAATGCCCTGCTTCAGGAGGGGCGATCGCAAGTCGCTGGATGCCGGAGGTTCCACCACCCGAATCGGCAGGTCGGCACCGCCGACCTGTTGCCAGTTGTTAATCTCGCCATGAAAAATGCCGGTCAGTTGTTCCAGGGTCAACGCATCCTGAAAGGAATTGTTGCGCCCGACCACGATCGCAATCTCGTCAATCTGCAGGGGAAGTTCCTTTAGTCCATTCGCCTGCTCGGTGGGGGTGAGCGATCGCCCGATTGCCGCTAGGTCAAGCTTTCCTGCTTGCAATGCTGACAGGGCGGCTTCCGTTCCCCGACTGGCAATTTCCACAGGCTGGTCAGGCCGCAACGTTTGGTAGGCTCGCCGCAATGCCTGATTGAGGCGCACCATCATCGAAGAGCCATCAATATGCAGAGGCGGAGGAGGAGGAGTTTCGGGTTCCTCTGCCTCCAGAACCAATGGCTCGGGCGATGGGGGCGGAGCGATCGTCGCTTCCTGCGCCCAGGCAGGTGACAGCATCAGCCCACCTGCGATTATCCAGGAAAGCACAATGGTCGCCAGCCAACCCAGCCAGCGCACTGCTAAGAGGGATGATCGTGGTGTCATAAACCCAGATCCGACATGCAGACGACACTCGTGAAGATAGCGCAGTCTGAAATATTCGAGCCAAGAATGCTGCGCATTGCAGACTTCACTGTTCTATTGAGCCAGAAAAGGAGGAGGTTTGTCCGTCACGTTATCCACTTAAATGGGTTTTCTGTGTAAATTTCCATGAATCAAAATGGAACAGGATTGACGCAAAGCCGACTGAATCCTGAATTAAAGTTGCTGATTTTGTGGCGATGACAGGGGCATAACATCGACAACTGGACTTCCGCATTTTGTTGGTGTTGTGGCCGCGACGCGGCCACAACACCAACGATTTTGCTTAGGATTACGCAAGTTTTGCGTAATCCTAAGCAAAATGCATCAGTCCTGAAGATGTCAATTGCGATAGATCACGTACATACCGATGATATAGAGCGCCATGAGAGCCATAACATCCCAGGTAAAGTACAGGCGCGATCGCCGACTGGCGCGATAGATCAGCCCCACCATGGCGATCGCCGTCATCACAATGGCGACAGTGGCGGAAAACAGATGGACAAAGTGGTTGATGGCGCGGAATAAGCTGCCCCGCAGATACGCGATGTCATAGACTCCGAGGATCGCCATATTAAATAGGTTGGATCCGAATACGTTCGATACGGCCAGATCCACAGCATTGAGGCGAATGGCCGTGATCGATACCACCACTTCCGGTAGAGATGTTGCCAGGGAAAGCAACAACGCACCCACAAAGCTTTCCCCCAACCCAGTGATATCGGCAACGCGATCGCCAATCGACGCCAACCAAACGCCCAATCCCACAATGGCTAGCGACAGGGAAATGAAGACAAGGTACGCGCGACGAGGCGTGATGTGGTCATACTGGAACATTTCCGATTCTTGCTCCAGTACCTCTGTCCGCCGCCGTAGTTCAAACTGCGCCAGCAAATAAGCGCTCAAGACATACACCAGCACCAGCAAGGCACTGGGTAGCCCAAACCAGCCAACGACCAATGCTTCGCCATGATCGGATGACAGCATGCCCAAAGCGGCAACCCCGATCATCACACAGCCCAGTCCAGCGGAAATGCCGTGGCTAATCTGTGCCTGGGTGAGCAGGGGCTCGGGGCCCGTAAAAATGTCGAGAATGGCAAGAATTAACAGGTTGAACAAGCAACTACCGAAAATACCGCCCACAGCCAAATCTGGTGAGTTGAATAACCAGATGGCACCTAACCCCGTTGCTAGCTCTGGTAGAGAGGTTGCCCCAGATAGCAACACGGCCCCGACCCATGTTCGCCCCAAACCTGTCTTTTCTGCCAGTACGTCTGCTGTCCGTGACAGCCAACTGCCCACCAAAACAACAAATGCGATGCAGACTAACGTTTCAATCACCAAACCCATGCTGTGTTGTCTGCTACTCCCTTGACCGCTTACTCAATGCCTAGTTGAAATCACTAGAGATTTTGGCACCCCAAAACCTATCCGAAGCTGTCGGATAGGTTCTTCCGCCAAAACATCCGTACATTATCCCCCGGATGTGAGCGAGATCAAGGGCAAAAGCGTCAGATCACTGTTAAGCGATCAATGTCGAGTGACGTTAAGGGTTTGTATTCAAAGATTTAACTACAGCCAAGGAAACGCCGTTGTTGGGCGTAAATTTAGACAGAATCTGGCGGTCGACCAGGTTGGATACCTTGAGCACCGAGCCATTTTCAGCACCGGACAAAATCACCGCTGTAGGTTTCATCACAAATCTGCAGGGGTAGGTTATTGGTACAACGCGCCATATAGAAGGTCACAATGAAGCGACCAATGCGGAGGCGATCGCCATCCTCCAACACATACCTCTGCATCGGAGGAATCCGCTGAGAATTGAGCCAGGTGCCATTGCTGCTACCCAGATCGGTGACATAAAACCCAACCTCAGGCTGATACGCCAGAATGGCGTGGCACCGGGAAATGGAGGTGTGCTGGATCCGGACGGCGCAGGTTGTGCTACGGCCAATGGCCCAGCCGGAGGCGATCGGTGCAATTTCTACCTGTTTTAGGTTCAGAGAATTGCTAGCAATACAAGCACCCTGCTCCAGCTCAACAGCTTGGATGTAATGGAAACTAGCGCGGTGTAACTGTTTGTCTTGGAGAACTTGGCGCACTAGATGAGTGATGTGATCAGACACCACATTGCCCGTCCGATTGTAGGGAGTTACGGCCGAAGCAGGGATGTTGCCCAACGCATCGTGGGGAAAAGAAAGGGAGGATTGGGATTCATGCATGGGTTTCAGCTCTTAAGTCAAATGAGTTCCGGCGTAGATGCGGATAGCTGGGTCCTGGGAGTGAAATTGCAAACCTCAGCAGTTTTTGCTGAAGCAATTGAGCTGGGACACCATTCTCGCAGTGGGTTGTCGTTGTCGAGATAACGACTCAAAAGGCGGATACTCAAAAGCGCGCCGACAGAATTGTGAGACTGAACAGAGGAATCCACCAAAGCACGATGTATGCAAAAGCCACAGGAGGTTAGGACAGATGTTGTGCGATATCCAATCGTCGCCGACACCGGAGCGACATAAATATACATTGCAATTTGTTGATACTTATTAAATTCCCACTCTTGCAAGTTTTGCAAGCTGGGTTTTCACGGATTTATTGAACCTTCACAGAGCAAGGGACATTATTAACTCTTAAAGGCTGCACAATCGCGGTATCCATCGACCCCCTGTAAGCTGAATACCCCTTCACGAAAGAATTTTAGTCGCTTTTTTAGACGCCGTTTGAGGCAAATTTTGCAGTAAGGCTTCGATCTTGACAAATTTACACAAGTAATTTTTCTCTCATCCATTAAGTATTCATCTGAGGATTAAGCAAGTTTTCAACCCAACATGGGCAAAAACCCTGACGCTTCACTTCAAGGTTCTCGTATTTGTGCAAATTAATATTTCAAATTCGCAACGCATGTTTGCAAGTCGTTCATGCCGATACGTTATACAACACCCTTCACTAAACACATTGTGCCGTTTTGACCTAGATGACATCTGATGTAAAGCACGGCTGATGTAAAAGCATATGAACTAGATCCAATGGCATATCTGACAATTTCCTTAAGACAGGCCAAAATCCGGCTTTCTTATTAGAAAATTCACAGGACAGATTAAGAGGATTTTCGCAACATCCCGTAACCTCATGCCTGCCTGGTCATCTCTCGTTGGTCTATTCGTATATCCAGGTAGATGTCACGGTCTTTTGCTTCTGCTCAAATCTTGAATTAGACGATTCATACCTTTGGTTTGTATGGATCCATAAAACGACGAAGGCCAGTGACACATCGAAAAGAGGATGGTATCTGACGACTAGGTAATTGCATCAAATGACCTTTGCGTGAGCGTCTTGATGTCGATTCTTTAAAGTGCCTGGGTTGCAGGTTTTTTGAGATCAGCGAGCTGATCGATATCAGCGTTCATAGGTCTGCGGTTTTTAGATTTGTCGCAGATGCTTCTCTCCTCTGCATGTTTAACTATTTCAAATCAACCCAATACTTCAAATCAATTTGGTTCCCAAACGATGGTTTGTCTTGTGTCTTCTCTGTCCGTTTTTTAGCATTATCCCTTTGCGTGCTGACTGAATTCTCTCTTCGTCCTGAATTCCCTCTTCGGTTTGCCTGACGTCTTTTTGCTGTTAATTCTTCGAGCATCCATGATGAAAAATTCTCCCTCCCCTTCTCCCCAAGGTCTGTATAATCCTCGCTTTGAACATGATGCCTGCGGCGTTGGATTTGTCGTTCATATGAAAGGCCAGATGTCCCATGCAATTGTGCAAGATGGGCTGACCATTCTGGCGAATCTGGAACACCGGGGTGCGGTGGGTGCCGAGGCAAACACAGGAGACGGTGCCGGAATTTTGTTGCAAATTCCCCACAATTTTTTCGTGCGGGTGATGGGCGAAATCGGTGTGTCTTTGCCAGCCGCTGGTGAGTATGGGGTCGGAATGATTTTTGCATCACCCGATGCTGCAACCCGATTGCACAGTCGTCAAATTTTCGAGCAAACGGTTGCTGAAGAAGGGCTGACGGTTCTTGGTTGGCGGGATGTGCCGACAAATGATGCGTCGATTGGTGAGACGGCAAAGGCCAGTGAACCCTTTTGTCAGCAGGTGTTTATTGCGCGCCCAGACGGATTAGCCGATGGTCTGGCGTTTGAGCGCAAGCTATATGTGATTCGTAAGCGATCGCACACTCGAATTCGCGTTGCTGGGATCGATGCGTTCTGGTATCCCACGAGCCTGTCGGCTCGCACGATTGTCTACAAAGGCATGCTGATGCCGCTACAGGTGGGAGACTATTTCTCCGATCTGCATGCGCCAGATTTTGCCAGTGCTCTGGCGATGGTGCATTCCCGCTTCAGCACAAATACCTTTCCCAGTTGGGAGCGATCGCACCCCTATCGCTACATCGCCCATAACGGCGAGATCAACACCCTGCGCGGCAATATCAACTGGATGAAGGCACGGCGATCGCTCTTTTCCTCTGAGCTGTTTGGGGAGGACATCCTCAAAATCGATCCCGTCGTCAATGAAGAAGGCAGCGACTCCCTAATTTTCGACAACGCCCTGGAGTTGATGACCCTGGCCGGACGTTCCCTGCCTCACGCAGTGATGATGATGATTCCAGAACCCTGGAGCGCCCATGAGTCCATGAGCGCCGAGAAAAAGGCGTTTTATGAGTATCATTCCTGCCTGATGGAACCCTGGGATGGCCCGGCGTCCATTGGCTTTACCGATGGCACGGTGATTGGCGCGGTGCTCGATCGCAATGGACTACGACCCTCTCGTTACTACGTGACTCACGACGACCGAGTGATTATGGCGTCGGAAGCCGGGGTGTTGCCCGTGGAGCCGGAGAATGTGGCGAAGAAGGGGCGGCTAGAGCCGGGACGGATGTTCCTGGTGGATATGGCGCAGGGGCGCATCATTGCCGATGAGGAAGTAAAGGCCGACATCGTCAATGCCCAACCCTATCGGGAGTGGCTCGATCGCCACCTAGTGGATCTGGCGGAGCTGCCGGACGCGCCGACGGCTACCGCACCGACCTTACCTCTGGTACAGCGGCAAAAGAGCTTTGGCTACAGCTTCGAAGAGTTGCGAATGCTGCTGGCTCCCATGGCGAAAAATGGCGTGGAAGCCCTGGGATCGATGGGAACCGATACCCCGCTGGCGGTATTGTCGAAGCGTCCAAAGTTGCTCTACGACTACTTCCAGCAACTGTTTGCCCAGGTGACTAACCCGCCTATCGACTCGATTCGCGAGGAAATTATCACCTGTGCCACCACGACTATCGGTTCAGAGCGTAATTTGTTGGATCCCACCCCCGAAAGTTGCCACCTGATTCGGCTGAAGAAGCCGGTTTTGAGCAATGAGGAATTGGCGAAGCTGAAGGCGATCGCCGTCGGCGATTTCAAATCGGTTACGCTGCCTATCCTGTTCGACCCCGCTGAGGGCACGGCAGGATTGGAAGCTCGGATGAATGCCATGTATGCCGAGGCCGATGCGGCGATCGCCCAGGGCGTCACCATTCTCATCCTGAGCGATCGGGGGATGGATGCTGACCATGCGCCCATTCCGGCTCTGTTGGCGGTGGCCGGACTCCATCACCACCTGGTTCGGCACGGCACCCGCACCCGTGTGGGGCTCGTGCTGGAATCTGGAGAACCCCGTGAGGTGCATCACTTTGCGGTACTAGCGGGCTACGGCTGCTCTGCGGTGAATCCCTATCTGGTGTTCGAAACGATCGATGCCATGATTCAGAATCGGGAACTGCTGAATATTGACGTTGCCACCGCTTGCAAGAACTATGCCAAAGCGGTGACCAAAGGGGTGGTTAAGATTGCCTCGAAGATTGGCATCTCGACCCTCCAAAGTTACCGGGGAGCGCAGATTTTCGAAGCCCTGGGGCTCAACCAGGATGTGATCAATCGCTACTTCACCGGAACCGCTTCGCGGATTGAAGGGGCCGACCTGACCGTGCTCACCCAGGAAGCGACGCTGCGCCACAGCCATGCCTTCCCCGCTAGCGCAGCTGAGGATTTGACGCTGGATGCGGGCGGTGAGTACCAATGGCGCAAGGATGGCGAGCAGCACCTGCTCAGCCCGATGGCGATCCACTCCCTGCAACAGGCCGTACGAGCCGGGGACTATGCCCTCTATAAAAAGTACGCGGACGTTGTGAATGAGCAGAGCCAGCAGCATTTCACCCTGCGGGGATTGCTGGCGTTCAAGCAGCGAGAGGCAATTCCCCTGGAAGAGGTGGAGCCGGTGGAAGCGATTGTCCAGCGGTTTAAGACCGGGGCGATGAGCTATGGCTCTATTTCCAAGGAAGCCCATGAGGCATTGGCGATCGCCATGAACCGACTGGGCGGCAAGTCCAACACCGGAGAAGGGGGCGAAGATCCCGATCGCTACACCTGGACGAATGAGCAGGGCGATTCCAAGAACAGCGCCATCAAGCAGGTGGCATCTGGGCGCTTTGGGGTGACCAGCCTTTACCTATCCCAGGCCAAAGAAATTCAGATCAAGATGGCGCAAGGTGCCAAGCCTGGAGAAGGAGGGCAACTCCCGGGGCTCAAGGTCTATCCCTGGGTGGCCAAGGTGCGCCACTCCACCCCCGGTGTGGGACTGATTTCGCCGCCGCCCCACCACGACATCTACTCCATCGAAGACCTGGCAGAGCTGATTCACGACCTGAAAAATGCCAATCGAGAGGCGCGCATCAGCGTCAAGCTGGTATCTGAGGTCGGCGTCGGCACGATTGCCGCTGGGGTGACCAAAGCCCATGCGGATGTGATCCTGATTTCTGGCTTCGATGGCGGCACGGGAGCTTCGCCCCAAACCTCCATCAAGCACGCGGGGCTGCCCTGGGAACTGGGACTGGCGGAAACTCACCAAACCCTGGTGCTGAACAATCTGCGCAGCCGGGTGGCGGTGGAAACCGACGGACAGATGAAGACGGGGCGCGATGTGGCGATCGCCGCGCTCCTGGGAGCCGAAGAGTTTGGCTTTGCTACCATGCCCTTGGTTAGCCTGGGCTGCATCATGATGCGGGTCTGTCACAAAAACACCTGCCCGGCGGGCATCGCCACCCAGAATCCCGAACTTCGCAAGAGCTTCCTGGGGGATCCGCAACATACCGTCAACTATATGCAGTTTGTGGCGGAGGAATTGCGGGAAATTATGGCGCAACTGGGCTTCCGCACCCTGAACGAAATGGTGGGACGCACCGATGTGCTGGAGGCACAGCAGGCGGTGGATCATTGGAAAGCCCAGGGCATCGACCTGTCGAAGATCCTCTACCAGCCTGAGGTGAGCGCCGACATTGGCCGCTACTGCCAGATCTCGCAAGATCATGGACTGGCGAAGTCCCTGGATGTCACCACCCTGCTGGATTTGTGCGAAGGGGCGATCGCTCAAGGCAACCCGGTTCGCGCCACCCTGCCCATCCAAAACACCAACCGGGTGGTGGGCACCATCCTGGGCAACGAAATCACCAAGCGCCATTGGGAGGGGTTGCCAGACGACACGGTACACCTCCATTTCCAAGGTAGTGCGGGGCAGAGCTTTGCGGCCTTCGTTCCGAAAGGCGTGACGATGGAGCTGGAAGGCGATGCCAATGATTACTTTGGTAAGGGTCTTAGCGGCGGCAAGCTGATTGTCTACCCGCCGAACGCGTCGACCTTTGTGCCCGAAGACAACATCATCGTGGGCAACGTGTCCTTCTACGGCGCGACCAGCGGTGAAGCCTACATCTACGGCATTGCTGGGGAGCGGTTCTGTGTACGCAACTCGGGGGTCAAAGCCGTTGTGGAAGCGGTCGGCGACCATGGCTGCGAATACATGACAGGCGGTAAAGTCGTCATTCTTGGTAAGACCGGGCGCAACTTTGCCGCTGGGATGAGTGGTGGCGTTGCCTATGTGCTGGATGAGGTGGGCGATTTTGCGACCCGCTGCAACACCCAAATGGTGGGGCTGGAAACCCTCGCAGACCCAGAGGAAATCCGGGAAGTTCACGAAATGATCCAGCAACATGCCACCTATACCAACAGCCGTAAGGCGAAGCAGGTGCTGGAAAACTGGGATGCCATGTGTCCCCAGTTTGTGAAGGTGATGCCCCACGACTACAAGCGTGTTATCCAACATATCCAGAAAGCCCTGGCAGACGGGCTCACGGGTGACGACGCGCTCACCGCCGCGTTTGAAGAAAATGCCCGCGATATCGCCCGCATCAGCGGCAGTTAATCGACGGGAATGCGATCTGCGATGTCTTGGAGACACCGCAGATCTGTCGACGCTAGCTTCTCTCTATGCAGGAGAGTTCGCAGCCTCAGAAATAGCCAACCTCTCACTATTGGAACGTAACCATGCCACACACTGCTCAGCCCAGCCTTTCCTTTGATGCGCTTGTCGAAGCCATCAAAAATCTAGATTTATCTCAGAAAGGAAAATTATTTGAAATCCTGGATGATTTGCTGTTTGACGCGGAACAGACCGCGCAGGGCGATCCAAGGATTTTGGCAGAGATTGAGGATGCACGGCAGGCGTACGAGCCAGGGGACTACCGAACCATTCAAGCGGTTTGGAGCCATTCGCTGGAGTGATCCCGTCCAACAGAGAGGCCGTTTTGCGGCTGCCACTCTCTGCCAAGCATGTCTTGCCCTCACAAACAAGATTTACCCCCCACCCATCACAAGCAAAGAATTAACGGACAGCGCATCATGGGAAAACCGACTGGATTCATGGAATATTTGCGGGAAGTGGCCTCCGAAGTCTCCCCGCTCGATCGCATTCGCAATTGGGACGAGTTTCATCTGCCCATGCCCGACGAGAGCCTCCAGACCCAGGGAGCGCGGTGTATGGACTGTGGCACTCCGTTTTGTCACACCGGGATCACCCTCAGCGGCATGGCGAGCGGCTGCCCCATCAGCAACCTGATTCCAGAGTGGAATGATCTGGTGTATCGAGGGTTGTGGGAAGAGGCGCTCGATCGCCTCCACAAAACCAACAATTTCCCTGAGTTCACCGGACGGGTTTGCCCAGCCCCCTGCGAGGGAGCCTGCGTTCTGGGCATCACCAATCCCCCTGTCACCATCAAAAACATTGAGTATTCCATTGCCGAAAAGGGCTGGGAGTCGGGCTGGATCACGCCGACCCCCCCAACCAAGCGGACGGGAAAGACGGTCGCCATCATTGGATCGGGGCCTGCCGGGCTTTCGGCAGCGGCGCAACTCAACAGCGCTGGACATTGGGTAACGGTGTACGAACGGGCTGATCGCCCCGGCGGATTGCTGATGTATGGCATTCCCAACATGAAGCTGGATAAGCAAAAGGTGGTGAGCCGCCGCTTGGAGATGCTAGAGGCAGAGGGCGTCACGTTTATCTGTAACACTGAAGTGGGCAAAGACTTGCCTGCCGAAACCTTGCTGAAGGAATTTGATGCGGTGTTGCTTTGCACCGGATCGACCCGTCCCCGCGACCTGCCCATCGAGGGGCGAAACCTCAAGGGGATTCACTTTGCAATGGATTTTCTTACAGGAAACACACGCACGGTCTTACAAGGTCGCCCCACTGCCGACTACATTTCTGCCGCTGGGAAAAATGTGATTATCATCGGCGGCGGCGACACCGGAACAGATTGCGTGGGCACCTCCATCCGCCATGGTTGCACCAGCGTGACCCAGTTGGAGATCATGCCCAAACCGCCCGAAACCCGTGCTCCTAGCAACCCCTGGCCAGAATATCCCAAGGTTTACAAGCTGGACTATGGGCAGGAGGAAGCGGCGGCAATGTTTGGCGACGACCCCCGCACCTACATGACGACTGCAACAAAATTTGAAGGGGATGTTAGCGGCCAGATTAAAGCCGTCCATACTGTGCAAGTGCAGTGGATGCGGGACGAAAACGGTCGGTTTAGCCCCCAACCCATTTCTGGAACCGAAAAGGTGATTCCAGCACAGCTTGTACTGCTAGCAATGGGCTTTTTGGGGCCAGAGCAGCCCCTGCTCGATTCTCTCGGTCTAGAGAAAGATGCCCGCAGCAATGTCAAAGCGACGTACGGGGCCTATGCCACATCGCTTCCTGGCGTGTTTGCCGCTGGCGATTGCCGTCGCGGACAAAGCCTGGTGGTCTGGGCTATCAACGAAGGGCGGGAAGCGGCGCGCGAGTGCGATCGCTACCTAATGGGTCACACTGACCTGCCCTAGCACAGGGTTGAATTTTGAGTTCTTACGCAAACTGGGAGATCATTATGGATAGCACGAAGCCTCGTAAGGTTTACCACAACCTGCGATTGCTCGACCATGTGAACACGGCGACGGGTGCCATGTATCGGCAAATGGCGCAGGAGATTTTGGCAGATCCAGAGGTCGACCTGGTATGGCGACAGGCGATCGCCCATCGCCTCAGCGATGCCAACATGATGCTCGAACACCAAACCGTCGGTGGAGACGATAGCTACTAAAGCCAGACGCGCACAAACTTGTGTACTTCTGAGGGAATTTGTTAATTTTTTGGCCATGTCGCGGCCAAAAAATTAACAAATTCGAAATCCTCTTATTGTTTTCAGAATGAATAGCGAGAGCAAAGAGATTGCATGGGTTCTCGCCGGGTCAGAAAATCTGAGCACGGATGAACCGGACTCATTCTCACCTAAGCGCATCGAAGCCAGAGACTTCACGCTGTCAGCGCAACTTTGATGCATCTGTTTGAGTCATTTAGAGAAATGGCCTCAATGGCTTTGGTAGGCTATTGTTAATCATTCGTAAACTTCTATAGGTCTTACCCTGTCGAAGTTCTGTTATTTTCTTAAGAAACCTGGGCAAGATCGTAGCACTTGCTTCTACAGAGCGTTTGAAAGGCGTTAATGTAGGGCAATGTTTTGCTTTGAATGTAGCTTTGAATATATAGGCTTATTGTTCTTCTAGCTGTTTGGTAACAATGCCTGCACCCTTTCGTAAGCGTCTCCCCCTTTCTCCAACGCAATCCACGCGCTTCCCCAAGTGGATGTATCGACCAGGGTGTAGCCATCTAACACCTCAGCGATCGCCCCATCGTCGCTCATTCTGGTGGCGCAAGCTCGGCCTGGTGGCGGGTGGTACCTTGCTGGCATTGATGGGCGGTATGGGCTCCGTTTCCCAGGCCGCTGACCATGTCACCATCAAGCTAGGCCCCCTAGAAAACTCGGTCACGGTCGATGACCTTGAGCATTATGCTCGCACGGGGGAAGTGCCCGACTCGATGCAAATGTATGGGTGGGTGCTCAATGAGCAGACCCAACGGGCATTGATTAATCGGGTACCCGTATCGGCAGCGGTGGGGCGGCAGTTGGTCAATGATTTATTGAATTCGTCGGCGGGCGATCGCTTCCTCCAAACGCTTCAGGAGGTGCTGCCCGGAAGTACCAGGGATGACTTGTATGCCGCGCTCACCGATGCAGCGGCGCACTCCGATGGCTTGACCCTGCTCGGTTTTCTAGAAGAATTTCCCCAGGATGGTGTGACGGTCGATCTGTCAGCGGTATTTCAGCTGGCATCGGAAATGAACCTCCCCTATTGGCAAAGTCAGTCCCTCAGCTCAGTGCTGGAACAGGAGCTGACGGTGCCCCAGGTCGCGTCGTTTACCACTGGCATTGACCCCACAAAGCCAGGTAATCAATGGGTGCGGGAACGGACCTTGACTCTGCATGATCGCGATCGCCATCGCACCATTCCCGTCGACCTATACTGGTCGCGCCATGGCTACAGCGGTGGGCCGACCGTGGTCATTTCCCATGGATTTGGAGCCGATCGCCGATTCCTGAAGTATCTGGCTCGCCACCTGGCCTCTCACGGCTTTACCGTTGCTGCGTTGGAACATCCCGGCAGTAATGTGGCCTGGCTGGCATCGGTGATTAATGGGCAGGTGCTCTCTGATCAGTTTGCTGAAGTGTTGCCAGCGACAGAATTTATCGATCGCCCCCGCGATGTTAGCTTTTTGCTGAGCGAACTGAACGAAATTGCCCAGCAGTCCTACTATCTGCGCGACAAGATTGATACCAATAACGTTGTTGTGATTGGGCATTCGTTGGGGGGCTACACGGCGCTGGCCTTGGCGGGTGCAGAGTTGAATCTCCCCAACTTGCGAGAGTTTTGCAATGGCCCCGATCAATTTGGTCTATCTGTGGCGGATTGGCTGCAATGCACGGCGGTGGACTTGCCGGACGACTTGCCCAATCTGCGCGATCGCCGAGTGACCCGCATCGTCGCGCTGAATCCACTCATTGGTCGATTGTTTGACGAAACGAGCTTAGAAGAAAACATCACCATCCCCACGATGTTTGTCACCTCTACCGCCGATGCCATTACCCCGGCGGTGAACCAGCAGCTCTTGCCCTACACGCACTTACAAAACGAGGAACGCTATCTGTTGACGGCGATTGGTGCCACCCACCTGAGCGTTGGCGATCCAGAGAACCTTAACCCTGCCCTCAATAAAAGCCTGTTTGTTCGAGAGCGACAATCGGATGAAACCGAATCCCTGCGGCTATTGCTGCAAGGTGTGGCCCTGGCCTTCACCAAGCAAGAAACCCCTGAGGCTCGCCGCTACCGTCAGTTTCTGACACCGGGCTATGCCCAATCGTTTTCGACAACGGACTTGAAGCTGCGGCTGAATGGCACCGTACCGCCCAACCTTTCCAACTGGCTACAAATGGCATCGCTGCCCCTGGAACAAATGACCCTGATGCCCGACTACACCCAGCCAGGCAAAGCGCGAACGCTGCAAGCCACCTATGCGGGTGTTGTGATGCTGTTGTTGTCGGTACCGCTGGCGATGTTCATTCTGCCCGATATTCGCTTGTTCTCGGCACTGCGGCGATCGCTATGGACAAAGCCGGAGCCCCCGCCCTCGCTGCCGCTTCCCCCCCAGAACTCAGACGCCCCAGAAGACCAGGAATCGGAATAACCTGGGTCGAAGTACCGGACAAAAATCAAGGGGTTCTGGGTTTCGTCTTGTACTCAGAACCTGGGTATACGAGGTAGCGCTATTGATTTTCTACAACGCACCAAAATTTACAGTTCATGAAGGGACGGGAAGTTTGACTGAATCTATCTCTTCTTCGCGTCAAAATAAGACAAGGTGTCAATTTAGAAACTCGATCTTGTTTCGATACAGGACAGCTTCAGTCGCAGGAAGACTGAACGACCAGGCGACGCGTAACAATTGATTGAGATGGATCAATCCCTGGTCATGAATTTCGTTTTGTAAAATAAATCGGAACTGTACGGAGTATTCGCTGTAGCTACTATCAAAATGACAGCGATGTCTTCGTTCTTCCATTTACGGCTGCACTGAACGGCTAGCCGAATCATTCATTTTTGCTAGAATCATTCATTTTTGCTAATTGAGTGCGTCAATGTTTCCCAATCTACCAATATATTTGCTGTGGCTGACTGGCGGTCTGCTGACCTTAGTTGTCAGTTTGATGGCACCAGAGCCAACAATTTCTGCGCTGGGTATTGCAGCTGTCATTACAGCGATCGCCGCTCTCAGCATCACCAACATATCGGTTCAGTTTCTCATTTGGGCCGTCTTAGCGGTTATCATGGCGCTCATTCTGCGCAGCATGGTTCCGGCTGAATCGGCTTCTGGGTTGGAAGATGCCCCGGAAGCACAAGTGCAAATCACGATCCCACGAGGCGGGGTAGGCGAAGTATCTTACGAAGGGTCTTACTGGTCGGCCCGGTGTCAAATTTCAGATATTGCGATCGCAGCTGGAGAAACGGTGCGCGTCGTTGGCCGCACGGGCAATACGCTGATGGTGCTGCCTGTTCCCTCGGCTCAGGACTTGCGCGATCGCGCTCCCCGTTAAGCACTACCGCATGCACGGGAATACAGTCAGGACTGACCTTTTGCCTCTCCTGTTACATCCACCAAAGATTACATTCATCACAGAAAGCAGGATGTAGACTGGAGAAGCAAATGTACTCTCTTTTGCTCAACCATTTTCGGAGGCGTTGCTCGGAGACATATTATGGAATCCATCATCGCTGCTCTTGCCCTGATTGCCGTTGGCTATATCGTGGGCTCTGTGCGCACGATTAGCGAGGGGAATGAAGCGCTGGTTGAGCGTTTGGGTAAATATCACAAAAAGCTGACGCCGGGGCTAAATTTCATTGTCCCTTTCCTCGACAGCATTGTGTTAGAAGAACCCATTAAAGAACGAGTTCTTGATACGGAACCGCAGGAAGCCATTACCCGCAACAACGTTTCGCTAAAAGTGGATGCGGTACTTTACTGGCGGATTCTTCAGCTTGAGCGCACTTACTATGCGGTCGAAGATGTCGAAACAGCTCTGCAAAACCTGGCAACCACTACACTCCGATCTGAAATTGGGCGGATGGATCTCGCCCAAACCTTTTCGTCTCGCAACGAAATCAACCAATCTCTGTTGCAGCAGTTAGACGATGCCACGGCCACCTGGGGGGTGAAGGTCACGCGGGTGGAGGTGCAGAAAATTGCTCCTGCTCGCACCGTTATGGAGGCGATGGAGCTGGAACGAGCTGCAGAAAGTAAGAAAAAAGCCGCGATTTCTGAAGCCGAAGGAAAGAAGCGTGCCGCGATCGAAGAGGCAGAAGGTGCGGTGCAATCCATGAAGCTGATTTCCGAAGCGCTCAAAAACAACACAAATAGTCGAGAAATTTTGCGCTATCTGGTGGCACAGAAGTATGTGGATGCGAACTACCGCCTGGGCGATAGCCCCAACTCTAAGGTGGTGTTTATGGATCCGAAGGCACTTACAGAAGCTCTGGGCGACCTGCTTTATACCGAAGGAGGGCCACCACCTGTTCCTGAAGGAAATGCCAATGGCAGCGGGAATGGTTC
>JADEXA010000008.1 GCA_015207365.1 Vacuolonema iberomarrocanum LEGE 07170 | reverse complement strand
TATCAAAGCCAGGAGTTATCCAAATTTAGATAAAGCCATTGAAGAAGCCTTCGACCAGGTAACGTTAGACGACATCAAGGGATGGTTTACGCATTGCTGTTACTGTACCTCACTAGATTGAGAAACGCTATATCTGTAAACTACTCTGAGGAGCAAGGCATGAAATTGCAATAGAAAAGGATTCGTTGTGGTGACAAATCTTCCGAAGTTGATGCGTGGTGTTTGGCTGACGGGGCATGGTGAATTTGACAAACTTGAGGTGCGTAACGACATCCCCGTCCCTCAACCAGAACACTTCGAGGTGCTGATCCGGGTAAGCGCGGCTGCCGTCAACAACACCGATGTCAATACACGAATAGCCTGGTACTCGAAAAGCGATGGGGCCAGCGAAGATGCCAGTTGGAGCGGTGTCCCTCTTCAGTTCCCGCGCATCCAGGGAATCGATGCCTGTGGTCAGATTGTTGCCGTTGGGAAGGGGGTCAGTCCAGAGCGGATCGGAGAGCGCGTTTTGGTCGAACCCTGTATTCGAGAAGCCAATGGGGTAGAGCTAGAACGCCCGTGGTTCTTTGGTTCTGAGTGCAATGGAGGATTTGCTGACTATACCGTCGTTGCCGCACGGCATGCTCACAAAATTACCAGCAACTATAGCGATATCGAACTTGCCTCGTTTCCTTGCTCCTATTCAACCGCAGAAAACCTATTAACCCGAGCAGCCGTTGGTGTAGGCGATCGCGTCTTAATCACAGGAGCATCGGGTGGCGTCGGTTCTGCAGCGATTCAGTTGGCCAAAGCTCGGAACGCCGAAGTCATTGCCGTCACGAGCCCATCGAAGTCAAACGCCCTCCTAGATTTGGGTGCGACCCAAACACTGACCAGACACGACAGTGTGACCCAATCGCTAGGCCACAACACGATTGATGTTGTCGTCGATTTGGTCGCTGGAGAACAGTGGCCAGAATTTTTGGACGTGCTCCGCCCAAAAGGGCGCTATGCCGTTGCAGGGGCAATTGGCGGATCCTTGGTCGAGCTCGATGTCCGCACACTGTATCTAAAAGACTTGAGCTTTTTTGGATGCACGATCCTTGAACCGCAAGTCTTTCCAAATTTAATTCAGGCAATTGAACGCGAGAGCATTCGTCCCTTAGTTGCGCAGACATTTCCCCTCCCACAGATTGTGGAAGCACAAAAAGCGTTCTTAGCCAAAAAACACATCGGCAAAATCGTCCTAACACTCTCTGACGCCTGAGTACAGGACAAAACCCAGAAAACCCTTGATTTTGTGTAGCGCGGGTGGTGTCCGCGCTACACAAAATCAAGGGTTTTAGATGGAGTTCGATTTTTTGCCCTGTACTTAGCTCCGACCCTTAAAAATCGAGGATATGGCTGATTTAGGGGACAATTTTTCTTCTGAGAGACCTTTCTTAGGGCGTGTCATCAATTAAGCCAGATGACAGAAGCCGCCACGCATCAACGGGGGTGTGAATCTTGGTACTCACTCCCCCCGATGGCTTCAGCCTCTGCATCCCCCCTTTGCCCTCGCACTGTGCTGATGGGCGCGGACAATCGTGGCATCAATCATGGCATATTCGTTGTCGGCTTCATCGGCCAGCGGCGCAAACACCCGCTCCCACACCCCGCGCCCGGCCAAGCGCGTGAAGCGCGTATGCACCACACGAAAATCTCCAAACCGCTCGGGTAAGTCTCTCCAGGGAATCCCGGCACGATAGCGGTACAGCACCGCTTCGACAAACAAGGGTGGGCATTGCCCACGCGGTGCAGGTCGACTCATAGCTGAGGTTCGGTGGGCGATGCCCACCCTGCGAGGGGTTTAGATTCGTAAATCGTTCCAGTTCGTCACTGAATTTGTCGCTGGGCGATGCCCAGCTCGACAAGGCGTTTAGATGGGTTGAAAGGATAGCCATCGCTACCCAAAAGTCCAGGGTGCAGGAGTTGAACCTGCCTGAGGCGAATTATGAGTTCGCTGCCTAATCCGCTCGGCCAACCCTGGAAGCGAAAGGGGTTGAAGCTATTCTATCTTGAGGTATTGGGAATGCGGCAACTGCTTTTCTTTCAAAGGGGGCAACAATCTTTACATTCGTCTATTTCCCTTACCCTCTGACGATCCGTCAATCTTTCTGATCGTGATTGCACAGATTCGTTAAATTATGGTTGGTTATCCGTTGAGTAAACTATCGTCATTTCATGCGGATGACAATTATTGAACTCGCGTAATAGTCAAGCAGCAGGATTGCGATCGCGCTGACCATGCTAGCGATCGCCTGCATCGCTAACGCTTTACAAGTAACATGCGCCTTACAGGTAACATTGCCAGTACCGTTAGCCATTAGCCCTCTAGAATGCGAACGAAGGAGCGTAGAAAAAAGGGATGAGAATTAACTCCACGGTTGCCCTGACACTGATTTTGTTAGTACTGATGGTTGGAGCAGGGGTCATCAGTGCTGTCTATGGCTACTCCCTGGGTCGGGAAGCGCTTAAGGGCGTTAAGCAGCCTGATGTGCGCCCTGCCACCGTTGGAGAGAATGCTCCGGAAACGACCCAAACGAAAGAGTTTGAAATTGTTCCGGAATCTCAAATTTTGGAAGATGTCAACACTCAGATGAACCGTTCTTCCGTGCCACCCTCCCCTGGGTCAGCGATCGCCTGATCTGCTCATTTGCTCTTTCTGTTGCTTTTTGGCTCACATTTTTAGCTATTTCGACCCTACCCACGCATGATTGCCCTTGCTCAAGCAGAACCTCCGGGGGATGCCCTTGTCCTCAGTCAAGCGGACATCTTTATACGACTGCTTTCCGTGCTTCTGCTCATTGCTATCAATGCCTTCTTCGTGACGGCTGAGTTTTCCATCGTCTCTGTGCGCCAATCGCGCATCAACCAACTGGCCGCAGCGGGTGATGTGCAAGCCCAAACGGTGCAAGGCTTGCAGCGCAGTATCGAGCGAATGCTGTCGACGGCCCAGTTGGGAATCACGCTATCGAGCCTAGCCCTGGGGTGGATTGGTGAAAAAACGATGGCCGTCCTGGTTTCTCAAGCGACAGAAGGGTTTCTGTCCCATTCCATTGCGATCCCCATATCCTTCTTGCTGGTCGCCTACCTACAAATTGTATTGGGGGAACTTTGCCCTAAGTCGCTGGCCTTAACCTACTCGGAACAACTGGCGCGATTTTTGGGGCCGCCGAGTTTGGCGATTTCCCGCTTCTTCAACCCCTTTATCTGGGTGTTGAATCAATCTACCCGCTGGCTGCTGGGCCTATTCAAAATTCGCAGTAGCGGACAACTCTGGTATAGCCGCGTCACCCCCGAAGAGCTACAACTGATTATCCAGACTTCCAGTGCTTCCCCAGAATTGGAGGAAGATGAGCGGGAGTTGCTGAGCAACGTCCTAGAGTTTGCCGATGTCACGGTGCGGGATGTGATGGTTCCCCGCATCAGCATTGTGGCGATCGAGCGAACCGCCACGCTGCGAGAACTGCTGATGCTAGTGGATGACTCTGGTTTTTCTCGCTATCCCGTGATCGAAGAATCGCTCGATGAGGTCATCGGGACGATCTATTTCAAAGATTTACTGGGATCGTTGGTGAATGGAACAATTACGCTGGACGATGCGATCGCCCCTTGGATTCAGCCGCCGCAATTTGTGCCGGAAAACTTGCTGCTGGGCGAATTGCTCAATAGCATGCGGCAAGCGCGCCAAACCTTGATGATGGTTGCCGATGAGTTTGGCGGAACGGCTGGACTGGTAACCCTGGAAGACTTGACCGAGCGCATTATTGGGGATCCGGAAGAAGTGCCCGATTCTGAAGAAGAATCGCCCATTCAGGTGCTCGATGATCAGACGGTGCTGGTGCAGGCGCAGATGAATTTGGAAGAGGTGAATGAAGCGCTGAACCTAAATCTGCCCGTGACCGAAGATTATCAAACCCTGGGAGGATTTCTGATTCACCAGATGGAAAAAATTCCTTCCCAAGGAGAATGCCTCAATTATCGCAACTTGGAACTGATCGTGTCGTCGGTGGATGGGCCGCGATTGCATCAGATCCGGATTCACCGTCTATTATCGAGTACGGACATGGCCGATGCCGATGCGGCGGCGATCGCCCAACCCTTTGACCCCACGTCTCAATCGCCGTCGAACTCCGCAGAAAACACCCCAAATTCCTCCACCTGACTTCTATTTCCCCTCACGCGACTGTTCTATCCCACTGTCCCCCACCCCCCTTGTGTCCCATGCCGATTTCCCATCCATTCACCCAGCTCGACCTCCCAACCCTGAGGTTCGAAGTCCTCAACCTGTTTGCTGAGGTTGCCTATAAGGAAGGGGACTTTACCCTGTCTTCTGGACAAAAGAGCAGTTACTACATCAACGGTAAGCAAGTCACGCTGCATCCTTGGGGAGCCACAGGGATTGGGCGGTTACTGCTGGATAAAGTGCCCGCCAATGCGACGGCGGTTGCTGGGTTGACGTTGGGAGCTGATCCCCTGGTGACTGCAACCAGCGTGGTGGCGGCCTATGAAGGGCGATCGCTCACGGCTTTGATTGTGCGCAAGGAAGCCAAGGGACATGGCACCCAGGCTTATATTGAAGGCCCCCCGTTGCCCCCCGACAGCCCCGTCATTGTGCTTGAAGATGTGGTGACCACTGGGCAATCGGCCTTGAAAGCGGTCGATCGCCTGAGAGCCGCTGGATACAACGTTTCCCATATTATTGCTCTGGTCGATCGCCATCAGGGCGGGGCAGAACTCTATGCCGAGAAGGGCATTACCTTTGAGGCTCTATTCTCCATTTTGGAAATTCAAGGCTGCTGGCGATCGCAACAACGGCAGAATGTGGCCAAGACCTAGATGCATTTGATCCGCTAAGGCTATTGCGCTTGAGCCGTCAGCCCGCACAATAGAAAGTGTCGCATTCTTTGATTGTTCCTTTTTATGCTGACCCAGCAGTCGCCGCATCAAGAGCCTACCTGGATAACCGTCGTACGTCTTTTGCGATGGGATAAACCTGCCGGACGTTTGATTTTGATGGTTCCGGCCTTGTGGGCCGTCGTACTAGCGGCACGGGGAACGCCGCCGCTGTTACTGGTGGGGGTGATTGTGCTGGGCACACTGGCGACCAGCGCCGCCGGGTGTGTGATGAATGATCTATGGGATCGCAACATCGACCCGAAAGTGAAGCGTACCCGAACCCGGCCTCTGGCCTCGCGGGCTCTGACGGTGCAGACTGGCATTGCTGTGGTGTTGGTGGCGTTTGCTTGTGCCTATGGCTTGTCGCTGTTTCTCACACCCCTAAGCTTTTGGTTATGTGTAGCGGCGGTTCCGGTTATTGTGCTGTATCCCTTAGCAAAGCGGGCATTTCCGGTACCGCAGTTGGTGCTGGCGATCGCCTGGGGCTTTGCCGTGCTGATTAGCTGGACGGCGGTGACGGGCGCGTTGGAGTGGGCCACCCTCTGGCTCTGGGCGGCTACAGTGTTATGGACGCTGGGCTTTGATACGGTCTATGCCATGGCCGATCGCGACGATGATCGACGCATCGGCGTCAACTCCAGTGCCTTATTTTTTGGCGATCGCACTCCCCAAGCCGTCGGCATTTTCTTCCTGCTCACCACCGTGTTTCTGGGCATTGAAGGGGAAGCCATGGGCCTGGGTATTGCTTACTGGGTGACGTTGGCGATCGCCCTCGTCGGCTGGATCGCGCATTATCGCCAACTGCTGCCCCGAAAACCTTACCCTTCCGTATACGGACGCATCTTTCGTCAAAACGTCTACCTCGGCTTCGTCCTCCTTGCAGGTATGGTTCTCGGCTTTTGGCTGTAGCAAGTTTGGAGATTCGATGTTGAATTTCCTCCGTGCCCTCTGTGTCTCTGTGGTTCAATTTCGATCCTTAGACCCCCCACTCACCCTCCTCAACCCCTCCCAAATCCTCGTGCTACTTCTTTAAGAACCGTTACATACCCCCTCCCAAATCCAAAAAAAATGGGCATAACATCAGGTAGATCTCTTAAAGAAGCCCATGAACCCTCTCGCCAGCTGCCCCTCCTGTGCCCGGTCTCTCGGTCGCTTCGAAGCCAACGGCTATTTCCGCGCCACATGCTCTAACTGCCGCCTCCGGATGGAAGGCTTTTGGGGACGGGTCACCCACTGGCAATCTAAGGGAGAACCCGTGTTTTACCTCGCGCCCAACTTGCCAAAGCTGTTTCGCCGTCGCTATCAGCTCCGCATCACCACCCCAGGGCGAGAACTGAAGCAGTTGCAGTTCACTTCTCCGGGCTTGGATGACCAACTGCCGACGCGCACGGGCGATCGCCTTTCCATCATTTACGCGGGGCAACGGGGCACCCTGGAAAAGCTCCTATCGGTTCGTAACCATTCCCTTGGCCGAGCCTATTGCCCTGCCTCTCCCATTTCCAGCCGTTCCCATCTCTTGAAAACGCGAGGGGGCGTTTCGGCGGCGATTGGGCTGGGAGCGCTGTTTGGGGGCATCAATCCAGGGGTGGTGTCTCTAGGAGCGGCTGCCCTTGCTGTAGGCTCGCGCATGACCCATGCGGCTGAGTTGACGGTGCCAGAACTGCGGGGCGATCGCCCTCACGAAGCCCGGTTGCTGGCCGAGCTGAAGCTGGTGCAGCAGAAGGGCGACATGGAATACCGCATCGAAGCGCTGCGCCAGGAGATCCAGGATCACAAAGATTTGACCAAGCGCCTCCAGGAATTGCGCCGCAAAATGATGGCCTACAACCCAACCCTCTACGCGCCACGGGTGGCTCGCATCGAAAGTGCCGTTCGCCTGATCAAGCAACGTATCGACCATACCCAGCGGCTGATCGAAGAATATCGCGAAACGATTCAAATGCTGGATATCGAGCTGGAGGCATCGGCTCTTGCCGATCGCCTTCCCGATGGCGATGACTTTACCCGCCATGTGCTGGAACGGGTCGAGGAGTTGAAGGCGCTCGAAGAAAAAAATAAAGCTGGTTGGGATGCCATCCAAGCGGTTCCCGAGGTTCGCCGACTTCGCCTCAATGCGTAGTCGTGGGAGAATAGCTAGACAGCACAACTTATGGGATTACCAGAAATGAATCGGTCAGCCGTAGGGTGCCGTTAGCGCCGCGTAGCGGATCATTTAGTTGGTTGTTGGCTTTCGAGCGATCGCCCTACCCTGCATCCCGTGCTTTCTTCGTCCTTCACCTCTCACTACTGTCCCTATGCTGACCTCCACGCAGGAATTGCTTGAAACGGCGTCCCGCAATATTTATGCGATCGGCGCATTCAACGTGTACAACCTGGAGGGGGTGAAAGCGGTTGTGCAGGCTGCAGAAGCCGCTAGCAGCCCCTCCATGCTCCAGATTCACCCCAGTGCGTTGAAGTATGGCGGCTCGGCCTTGATGGCGCTTTGTCTGGAAGCCGCAGATAAAGCCCTCGTACCCATGTCCGTGCATCTCGACCACAGCACCTCGTCCGATGCCATTCAAATGGGGCTAGCGGGTGGGTTGCGCTCCATCATGGCGGATGGCTCGCCCTTCCCCTATGAAAAAAATTTGGAATTTACCCGCGCCATGACGGAGCTTGCTCATTCCTATGGAGCAGTAGTGGAAGCGGAAATTGGACGTATCAGCGGCACAGAAGACGGGCTAACGATCGCCGAAAAAGAAGCCAAGATGACCGACCCCGATCAGGCGGTGGAATTTGTGCACGAAACGGGGGTCGATTCCCTGGCCGTAACCATCGGCAATGTTCACGGGAAATACCAAAGCGAACCCCGGCTCGACTTCAACCGACTGGAAACGATTCGCCGCCGCATCAACATTCCCCTGGTGCTGCATGGTGCATCGGGCTTACCCGCTAGCATGATCAGCCAATCCATCGAGCGGGGCGTCAGCAAGTTCAACGTCAACACCGAAGTGCGGCAGGCTTACATGCAGATCCTTAAGACGGGGGCATGCAACCTGCCCGACTCCGATTTGCTGGAATGCATGGATGATGTGATCGACGCCATGAAGCAGGTCATTATGGGCAAGTTTGACCTATTCGGTTCCACAAACAAAGCCCATCTGCACCAGTCACCCTACATGGCGGCTAGTTCGAGGTCGTAAGATATGAAAGCTCCTTATGCTGGAGGCTGTCAATGCGGACAGATCCGATTTGAGATCCGAGCTGAACCGCTTACCCTCTATGCTTGTCACTGTAAAGAATGTCAAAAGCAGTCCTCTAGCGCCTTTGGAATGTCAATGTCCGTTCCCCGTGACGCCATTGTTATCCTTCAAGGAACGCCGAAACAATGGACACGAGGTGCTGACAGCGGACGTGAGATGAGTTGCTTATTTTGTGGGGAGTGCGGAACAAGGTTATTCCATAACCCCAGCCGAAATTCCAAAATCACCAATGTTAAGCCTGGAACATTGGATGATACAAGTTGGCTCAAACCCGTTGGCAATCTGTGGACTCGAAGGGCTCAAAAATGGGTCGTTTTGAATGAGCAGATGTTGAATTACGAGACACAACCTAGTAACTTTGACCCGTTATTTGAATACTATAGAACTCAACATTAGCCAAGGTTTCGTTGGGTTTTATATGCGCTCAAATCAACTTATGCAGATTAGGAACCTTCGGGATAGAGCGAATCTGGAGAAACATAGCGAACGACCATGCCTTCACCGCGCTCATCTGGATCGTGAGCAGAAATTTTGACGCGCTTCGCTGTGGTGCTTAAGACAGGTGCCTTCACAGGAAAGCAAAAATCGCCAGACACTCGCTTTGCCCATATAACCGTATCGCCAGGTTTAAAAAATTGAGACATGGATAGCCTCCAAGCGATTTCCTTATAGATTCACACGTTTTCCTGCACTCGCAACAGTCGCG
Organism: Vacuolonema iberomarrocanum LEGE 07170; assembly: GCA_015207365.1. Classification (GTDB taxonomy): domain Bacteria; phylum Cyanobacteriota; class Cyanobacteriia; order Elainellales; family Elainellaceae; genus Vacuolonema; species Vacuolonema iberomarrocanum. Next base: position 129,030 of record JADEXA010000008.1, on the reverse strand, counting down.
AGGCTTGCAACCGCTCTAGCCACACCATCAGGTGTGCGCGGTTCTCGGCCTGTTCTTGGGGGTCGGTTGTGTCTTGGGGATGGGGCATGAGGCCGAGGACGGCGGCTGTAGTGACGCAGAACATCGATTTCTGGAAGCTGATGCAGAGTTTGACACGCAAATCATCTTCGCCGCGTCCGTCGTCTTGGTAAACCTTGTGCAGGTAGTCGGGGATGAAATGCCGCAGGTCTTGCATCAACAGCGTAGGAGGAATGCCTGCCCCGCCGATAGGTAACGGATCGGCGAACAGTGCCCCATAGTTGAAATCGGCTTGTTCTGGCGAAATTTGGTTGGCCTGGGCGTTGTAGGACACCGTGCCAAAGAAGGGAAACGATCGCAAGAACACCGCTTCCACATAGGGCACTGCCGTGTCGGGCAAAAAGGTTAAGCCAACGGATTTGGGGATGATTTCATAGGTCTGTCCCTTAATGTCGACAGCATAGGTGATCGGCTTGGCCGCCGCATCAACCAGTCCCTGCTTCACATGCGCCACCACATCGGGAATAGAGGAGATTTCGCCCCGGTCGTAGCGATCGGAGAGCACCAGGAACATCTCGCTCATTACTTCCCAAAACTGCCCCAGGCCACTGTAGTAGCAGGATTGTCGCACTTGCTCTAGCAAAAACGCGGGGAAGAGTTGGTTTAGCCCGGCCATCAACGGATTCGATCGCACCTTTGCCTGAATCGCAGCTCTTGCTCGTTCTTCAAACTCTGGCGTATCCAGATAGGCATCCAGGCCGCCGCCGCCATGCCACATCATCCCTTTCATGCAGTATTCGGCGAATTCATAGTTGATGCGATCGTGCCACCAGTAGCGCAATAGCTTGCTGGGGGTCACTTCACCATTGAAGTACTTGAAAAAGGGAAAGAGAACCAGGAATTGGTGCTGGGCAATGTAGATCAGGTTGCGCCAGTAGGCATCTAGCACAACGCCGTAGCTTTTGAGGATACCGACCACTTCCACCACGTTCTCGGGCGTGTCGGGCAGCAATGCGCCCCCCGACTCTAGGCGCTCCAAAATTGGGGCCAGGACTGAGGGGACAGACGGTGGAGGAGATAGTTGAACCATGGGACGTGAGGGTGATTTTAAGGTGTGAATTCTGAGGTTTGAGTTGGGACAGGTAATTTTGAGGTTTGAGTGTCAGTGAAGCTCGAATTCGTAGGTTGGGTTACCCAACGAAACTCAACATCAGTGATAGATGTAGTTTCGTTGGGTAACCCAACCTACGCCAATCCCTAAGGCAATGGAGGGAGGGGAAGCGGCGTTACGCTGCCGGTAACGAGGGCGGTGGTGCTGTGGAGAAATGGTGTACCCAGGGCAACGCTGGTTTGTTCGCTCCAGCGCAGCATCCAGCTTGGCTCCAAGCCAAAGGCAATGATGAGGATGACGATCGCGATCGCCGGAATTCGTTCTCGCCACAAAATCGGTGGCAGGTTGTCGAGGCGATCGGGCAACCGCCCAAAGAAGGAGCGGTTAATTAGATTGAGGAAATAGACAGCGGTGAGAGCGGTTCCAATCATGCAGAGCAGAGTTTGTACCGGGAAAATTAGGAGGCTGCTGCGATACACAATGAACTCTGCAATGAAGCCGACCATGCCGGGAATGCCTGCGCTCGCCATCACGCCTAGAATCATCAAGCTTCCGACTAGCGGCAATCCCCGTTCGGGCGTCAGCAAGCCCCGGAGGACGCTGATATCCCGTGTTCCTGTTTTGCTATAGACAACGCCGACCAGCAGAAATAGGAGAGCAGAAATCAGGCCGTGGCTCACCATCTGGGCAATGCTGCCCGCCAGACTGAGGGGGGTAGCGGCGGCAGCAGCCAGGAGGATATAGCCCATATGCCCGACGGAACTGTAGGCCACAATTTTTTTCATGTCGGTTTGGGCGATCGCCACAAACGAGCCATACAGCACATTCACCACCGCCAGTGCGGCCAATACTGGAGCAAAGTAGCCCCAGGCTTGGGGAAATAGCCCTAAGCCAAAGCGGATCAGGCCGTAGGTTCCCAGCTTCAACAGCACACCCGCCAGGAGCACCGACACCTCAGTGGGCGCTTCCACATGGGCATCGGGGAGCCAGGTATGGAAGGGCACAATGGGGATTTTGATGCCGAAGCCAATGACAATGGTGGTAAGCAACACCAGTTGCGTGACGAGCGGTAAGCTCTGCTCCTGGAGTAGCGCATAGTCAAAGCTACCAACCCCACTGAGCAGCGACAGCCCAAAAAAGGCGGCCAGAAGCAAAATGCCAGAGATGGCGGTGTAAATTAAAAACTTCATCGCCGCATAACCCCGACGGTTGCCCCCCCAGATGGCAATCATCAGGTAGAGCGGAATCAGCTCCACCTCATAGAACAGGAAGAAGAGGAGCAGGTTTTGAGCGACGAAGGCTCCGGCCACCCCAGCGCAGAGGATGAGAATGAGGCTGTAGTAAAGTTTGGGTCGGGTGCGATCGCGATCGCTGCTGTAGATCACAATCCACACCAGCAGGCTGTTAATGGCAATCAGAGGAATGGATAAACCATCGACCCCCAGCTGGTAGGTCAAGCCCAAAGGCTCAATCCAGGCCAGGGATTCAATAAATTGCAGACCGGGCAGGGCAGGGTCGAACTGAACCAAAATCACACCCGTCCACAGGGCGATGGCGGTGGCGAAGAGTAGGGCGATGCCTTGGCTCCGTTTTTCGGCAATGGCCGCTGGCAGCAGAACAATGGTCAATGCTCCCAGTAACGGCAACCAAATTAAAACACTCAGCATAACGAACCTCTGTTTCCCCTTTCGGTCAGGTGAATTTTGGATTGTAGAGTTTAGATTTGTTCTAAGCCATTGGCAGAAATTAGTTGAGAAAAGCCCAGCCCAACCAGGCAATACCCAAAATCACGCCGACAAAGACCGTCAGCAGGTAGTTACGCGACTGCCCGGAAATGGTGTATTTGAGGCTCTCGCCGCCCATGATGGAGGCCACGCCCATCAGGTTGATCATGCCATCCACCACATATTGGTCGAACCAGGCGGTGAGCCGCGCTCCCTGCCGCACCGCAAACACGACCGTGAGGCGATAAAGCTGGTCGGTATGGAAGTCGTAGGCCAGGATATTTTGCAGTACTTTCCAGCCTTCACCACGCAGCTCGGGCGATCGCGGCGACAAATACAACACCCCTCCCAATCCAACACCCAGCAATCCCGATGCCATCAGTAGCACCGTCGGCATCGATGCCCAGACGGCCATCTCTGGCAGTAAGCCCCACTGGTTCAGCATCAGCGGTAGCAATAGCGTGATGATGGCCAAGGAGATAGAGGGGGTGGCCAGTAACCAGGGAACCTCAGGAGCGCGCCTTGTCTTGGCTTGCGGCTGGCCCCAAAAAATCAACCCGAATACCCGCGTCAAGTTAAAGGCTGTCAAGCTGTTGACCAGCAGCACCACCAGCATCAGCGCCATCAGGTGACTGCCAACCGTCGTCGCCCATTGCTGCAAGGCCCAGAAAGACCCCAAGGGGAGGACGGCGACCATGCCCAGCGATCCGACGATATAGGTTGAGCTGGTTGCGGGCATCCGAGCGGCCAATCCACCCATCTCCGTGATGTTTTGGGTATTGGTGGTCAAGATGATGGAACCGACGCTCATGAACAGTAGGGCTTTGGCGATCGCATGGGTCAAGAGCAAAAGCAGCGCAATATCCTGCCGCTGCATGCCGACTGCAATGAACACTAGCCCCAGATACGCGCTGGTGGAATGGGAAATGACTCGCTTGATATCGATTTGCCCGATCGCCACCAGCGAGGCTCCAACTGCCGTTACCGCGCCGATTGCAATCAGAGTCGTCAGCACTACAGGCGACAGCGCCAGAATTGGTTCCATCCGGATCAGCACATAGGCTCCACAGGCCACCACCACCGAGTTTCGCAGAATCGATGCCGGGTTTGGGCCTTCCATGGCCTCATCCAGCCACAGGTTGAGGGGAAACTGGGCGCACTTGCCGACCGGCCCTGCGATTAACGCCAGCCCTAGGAGCGTGGCGACCAGCGGGGAAAGTTGTGCCGTCTCTGCCCAAATGCCCAATTGCCCAAAGCCAAGGGTTCCGGCGATCGCACTCAGCGACACCACCCCCATCAGCAGCAACATATCCCCGACGCGCTTTGTCAGAAACGCATCCCGCGCGGCTGTTACCACCAACGGTTGGGCATACCAAAAACCCACCAGCAGGTATGTGGAAAGGGTCAGCATTTCCAAAAGGGCATAACTCAGGAATAGTGAATCGCTCAAGGCCAAGCCACTCATCGCGGCCTCAAAAAAGCCCATCAGCCCATAAAACCGCGCCAGTGCCCAATCTTTCTCCAAATAGCCCAGGGCAAAGATCTGTGCCAATAGGCTCAGCCCCGTTGCCAGTACGGCGGCTCCCACGCTAATTGAGGAGACTTCCACCGACAGCGTCAGCCGCAAATCCATGAAATCCAGCCAGGCGCGATCCAAATGGAGGACGGGAAGAGCCCAAGTTGCCAACAACAAGGTAATGCTGTGCACTAAGGCCAGCAGGGTCATCAAAATATTGAAATAAGCCGCCGGGCGCGGCCCCGTTCGCCGCACCATTCCCACCGCCCACGGTAAGGTCACGATCGCCCCCAGTAACCCATATAGGGGAACCCACCAAACAGTGTCTATGAGGAATTGAGTCATGCGAACGGATCCTTACGCGTTTGATTTCAACGATTTGATTCCAGCGAATGGGCTTGAGCCCAGCAGCCTAGACCAGACGCGGTTGGCCAATCCACGATCGTACCCTCGGCTGATGCTGATGGCGATCGCAAAACCATGAAGATGAACCCTGTACTCAACGCGCCATTCATGCGGCCTGGTTTGTTTCTGCTGCCAAGGGTGCTCTCGATGTTGTTTTCCAGTCTCCCTGCAAAACGGAGATCGCCATCCAAGACTCATAAAAAATTCACCATTACGCCCAAATGCGCGTCCTTAATCCATAGAAACTTTGCGCCTATAAGCAGCACTACCATAGATAAACTGATAGGGCGATCGCTATCCCGCTACGACCTCCCCTCACGATTTCTGGATGCGATACCGTTGCCTGTGAATATGAAGCGTAATTCTGTGAGACAAACAGACTAGCGACACTAGAGCGACTCAATCTTCAAACTCAAAATCGCCGGAAACGTCCGATACAAATCAACTCCAATCTTGATAATAGAATTAATTTACTATGATTAATATAGGTTTACCACTGTTGATTTGTAATAACTTTCGTAAACATCCTTTTCCCTGAATGCGCTTTATTGGGTTTGCTCTTTTAGATAATCGATTTTCTCAAACACTATGAATCAGCCTCTTTCATCAAGTTAAAGAGAGTATTGTTTGGATAGACTCTCGTTAGAAAAAGAGAGTGAGCTAATTTATGAGATGAGTGAACTCCTTCTCCTTTTCTACAAAAAACATATATTTGGTTATGTTTTGAAATAATTTAATTGCGATAGTTTAAGCTTTCAGAACTCTTCAAATGTATTGATAAAACCGACACACTTTCTACTTAGAATTGACGTTGGTCGGATTGCTTTTCAATCCTTAGATTCGACCGATTCAAGCTATACAAGGAGGCATTAGAAGTCGCATCATCATTAGACGTTCTGCTTTGGCTTCTACATCCGGAGCTATTGAGAGCGATCGATCGTCAGTTGAGGACAGCCGATCCGTAACCCGGCTCAGTAAGTCTCTTGATATAAACCCCGTTTATATCAGGTATAAAAACAATTACTTTGGGTTATGTTGCAAAAGCGGTTCGCTGACCTGTATTCTGTCGATTGGGAACTACAACGATACGGATTTTCGTGGTTGCCAGTTCTTAAGCAGACCGCCGAGTCTATCACTCTGTTTCGGTCCTTTATCGCACATGGACAAACCTTGGCAGATTACAAGTTTCCCTTGTAGGGAAATTGTGATGCCAGTTCTAAGGTGTTATTCAGCTTTATCACTTTGAGCGGGGATCCGTTTTTTACAGATTCTCCAGGATATTTTTATGGCTGAATAAATATCTAAATCAAGTGTTTCGTGCGTGAACAGTCCGGTGTCAGAGGGTTATAGACCGTGGGTCAAAGGCTTAGCTGAACCACCATACAGGGGTAAGATACATTCGCTATCGCATCGTCCTGGCCGTATTGCCTTGGGTTTGATTTACGTTACCACTGAATATTTACTGGAAGGGAAAAAACGATGGCAATTGCAGTTGGCATGGTAGAAACGCTAGGCTTCCCCGCTGTGGTTGAAGCAGCTGACGCAATGGTAAAGGCCGCCCGTGTAACGCTGGTTGGCTACGAGAAAATTGGCTCTGGTCGAGTCACGGTTATTGTTCGGGGCGATGTTTCGGAAGTTCAAGCTTCCGTTGCCGCTGGGATTGAAAACGTGAAGCGTGTGAACGGTGGTCAAGTGCTTTCCACCCACATCATTGCACGTCCTCACGAGAACCTAGAGTATGTGCTGCCGATTCGCTACACTGAGGCGGTTGAAGCGTTCCGCGAAAGCGTGAGTGGCATCCGTCCCGTTAACAGACCGTAGTAATGCAGATTGCCAGAGTATGTGGAACCATCGTTAGTACCCAGAAGGAGCCGAGTCTTCAGGGGGTCAAGTTTCTGCTGTTGCAATTTGTAGACGAGCAGGGCGACCCCCTTCCAGAGTTTGAAGTCGCGGCTGACAGTGTTGGGGCTGGACTCGATGAGTGGGTACTGGTCAGCCGTGGCAGTGCTGCTCGCCAGAATCCTGGATGGGAGAAGCGTCCGCTGGATGCCTTGGTGATTGGCATTATTGACACGGTTAGCTTTAACAACCACTTGCTTTATAGCAAGCGGGAGCAAGATCGATAGGTCAGTGATGCAGATAGGGACTCCACGCAGATAAGACTCTCACTGGTTAGGATGCGGGATGTGGATGGTTGGGTGCTTGAGGTTTGAAGGTGGGCGATCGCTCCTTTCAGATCACAATGTATCTCTGCCTTCCTCTCCCAGCGGGGGAATCAACACGAGAAGGTTTGGATGGATAGAATGCCTTGACCTGCTAAGGCTGAGGTTGTCCAGATAGAGAAATCTGACAAATAGTTGATTCATTCCGGCTTCTCCTTCATGCTGGATTTGTGAGCGAGTATGCTGACGGATCTGAGCCAAAACTGTCTGTAGGTATTGCCAAAAAGCAGCCAAGATAATGTGAGAGAAACGTGAGAAAGGCACAGTTTCCCAATGGGAAATTTGCAAAAAGAAATCATCATGTTTCGGGTTCTGGCGTTTCTTTGTTATCTGATATCGATCTTTCATTGTTATGGCGATCGTGTTGCTTGCAGGTCATGGCTTTTTGCAGAGGAGGTTTGCAACCTTCTTGTTGGTATTTCTGGACAGGGATGGCTTGAGGCAGGCGCAACATCAGCCCAGAAATTTCGTTTCGAGTTCATAATTTTTGCTCAACCCATCAGATTTCATGTTGATTTCTACAGCTTGGTCTTTATTGATCGCCAAACACTTAGATTCAGCCGTTAGAGAAGTCGTGTTGGAACGCAATTGAGTCGTCCTGAATCACAACAGGAGAAAGGTAGTCAAATGGTGGCTCATGGAATGGTAGCTTCCGCTGCATCGACAGAAAGCGGACTGCCCCAGCCCAGAATTCACGACACCGCACAGATCCATCCCTTCGCAGAGGTGATTGGAGATGTGACGGTGGGAGCCTCTGCGCTCATCGCACCGGGTTGCTCCATTCGTGCGGATGACGGTAGCCCGTTTCATGTGGGGGCAGGCAGTACTGTTCACAATGGCGTCATTATCCATGGCTTGCCCCAGGGCAAAGTGCTGGGAGATGACCAGACCCCGCACTCGGTTTGGATTGGTGAACAGGTGACGCTGGCACATCTGGCCTTGGTGCATGGCCCTGCCTATGTTGGGGATCAGAGCTTCATTGGTTTTCGCTCGACGGTGTTCAATGCCCGCGTGGGTCGAGGCTGCATTGTCATGATGCATGTGCTAATCCAGGATGTGGAGGTGCCCGCCGGGAAGTTTGTGCCGTCTGGCTCAATCATTACCACGCAACAGCAGGCGGATCGTCTACCGGATGTGAAAGCGGTAGATGTCAATTTTTCTACGCAAGTCGTTGGCATCACCGATGCCCTACGCTCGGCTTCCCCTGCCTCGGGGAACTATAAAACGGTGGCGACGCGTCCCCTCGCTTCCGGTACGGTCGCTGCTTCCGCTTCGTCGGTCTCTTCATCTGAAACTTCTCGTCGTTCCACCTATAAACCAAATATGCAGAACACTCACTTAACCCCGGACGTTGTCGATATGGTGCGGCAGCTGATTTCTCAGGGCTACCTCATTGGCACTGAACATGCAGACAAACGCCGTTTCCAAACCAGTTCTTGGTACAGTTGTGCGCCAATCCAGGCCAACCGTGAGGGCGATGCCCTGACGGCACTGGATGCCTGCCTGAATGAGCATTCAGGTGAATATGTGCGGATGTTTGGCATTGATACCCAAAACCGCCAGCGGGTTGGGGAAATGATTGTGCAACGGCCTGGAGACAGTAATGGGCGATCGCCCGCCAGCTCCTCTGGCTATGGTGGCGCTAGCTACAGTGCTCCTAGCAGCCCTCCGGCCTACTCCGGTGGCGGCAGTGCCAACCCCTCTATGGTCGAACAGGTGCGTCAATGGCTCAGTATGGGGTTGCGGGTTGGCATGGAGCATGCCGATGCTCGGCGCTTCCAGACCAGTTCCTGGCATAGCTGTCCCCCGGCTCAATCGACGCAAGAGCGGGATGTAATGGCGACGCTGGAAGGTTGTCTGGCGTCTCACCCTGGCGAATATGTGCGCATCTTTGGCATCGATATGGCAAACCGGCGGCGGGTTGGGGAACTGATTGTGCAGCGTCCCAATGGCTCTAATGGAAATGCTGGGGGAAGCCGCCCAACGCCGCCGCCGCCGTCTTACTCGACCTCTTCTTACTCCAACAGCTATCCCAGTAGTTCGGGCGGCAGCTCCATGAGCAGTGCTGGAGGGGGGGCGATCGCCCCGGATGCCGCTCAGCAGATCCAGCAATGGGCCTCGCAAGGATACAAGGTTGCCGCCGAACATGCCGATAAGCGTCGCTTCCAGACCAGTTCTTGGCAGAGTTGTGGCTTTATGGAAGGCGATGTCCTGTCGTCGTTGGAGCAATGCATGCGGCAGAACGGTCGCCATTATGTCAAAGCCTATGGCGTCGATTCCCAGTCGAAGCAGCGTGTCGGCGAGGTGATTGTTCAGCGTCCCGGCTAGTGGCGAGCGATAAAGGTGGAGCGTAAGATTGCGATGGTCGCGTTTTAGTGAGTCAGAAATCTAGGTCAAAACCTGCGGCGATCGCAATTCCTCTCTTCTTTACTTTGGTGCGTCTACCGTGGTTGTTCGTGACCGACGCTGGTATCCGGCCTTATCATTGTTCTGAGCAAGCTATTCATGCCGATTCTATGAAAGCCAGAACCAGATAATGTGTTAAAACCCTCGCGCTGCGAGGGTTTTAACACATTATCTATAGGGGTCTCTGAGCGAATGGGTATCTCGTAGAAAGCAGACTGGGTTGTTCTTGCTGTGAAGAATTGCGAACCGAATGCACTCCCTTCCCCCTTCTTTGACGCCCAATACTCACTATGCAGTGAGTGGCAACGTCTCGATTGATCCGAGTGCGGCGATCGCCCCCGGGAGCTTGTTGCTGGCGGAACCGGGCTGTACGCTGACGATTGGAGCTGGAGCTTGTGTAGGAACGGGATCGGTGCTTCATGCCTTTGACGGCGACTTGGTCGTTGAGGTGGGGGCCATTTTGGGGTCTGCCGTCCTTTTGGTTGGAAATGGTAGCATTGGGGAATATGCCTGCGTTGGCGCTATGTCTACCCTGATCAATGCCACCATTCAGCCTAGACAAGGGATTCCGCAAGAGTCCTGTGTTTTTGGTGAAGACCCGCTAGATTTTGCCGGAGTCGCAGACATGGCTGAGCCCCATGGCAATGGGCGATCGCCTTCCTCCGAGGCCAACTCCGACAGCACCTTCCCTACAAACGGTGCATTTTCTGACAGTTCCCACGCGGCCATTCCTCCAGAATCGTCTAATCCGTCCTCCGCCTCCGCTTCCCCTTCAGCGTTTGGCCCGTTACCCTTTCAGCCAGCCGCCGGGAAGCGCGTCTATGGTTTGGAGGCTTACTATCGATTGATGGCGATGCTGTTTCCCCATAGAGACTTTACAATGGTTGCCACATCGCCCCCACGGTCGAGTTTGGATCAGACGCATTCCCTAGCACCGCAGGAGGGCAAGGACAGTCAGCCATGGTAGCAAATCAACTCTATCCCAAAAAGCCTCGCCCCGATTTTGGTGAAGCCGCGATTGGCATGGTGTCCACTCGCAGTTTTCCGGCCATTATTGGCACCGCCGATATGATGCTGAAGGCGGCGGGCGTGACCTTGGTGGGCTACGAGAAAATTGGCAGTGGCTACTGTACTGCTGTTGTGCGAGGCGGCATTTCAGATATTCGCATCGCCGTCGAAATGGGAGAGCAGGCGGCCAAGGAGTTTGACCAGTTTGTCTCATCCTCGATCATTTCGCGCCCTTCACCCAATTTGGAAATGGTGTTGCCCGTGGGCAGTCGTCTGGCGCAATATGTCTCCGATCGCGGGCAGAGTCGCCTCACGCAAATGGCGGTGGGTTTACTCGAAACCCGTGGATACCCGGCTCTGGTGGGCGCAGCCGATGCCATGCTGAAGTCGGCAGAGGTCTATCTAGCGGCCTACGAAACCATTGGGGATGGCTTATGTACCGCTGTGATCCGGGGACGGGTTTCCGATGTGGGTATGGCGATCGAGGCAGGCATGCATGAAGCCGAGCGCATTGGTGAGCTGCATGCGGTCATGGTTATTCCTCGGCCATTGGATGAACTGGAAGATACGCTGCCGCTGGCGAGCTGCTGGATCGAAACACCGCAGGCGATCGCCCTCCCTATCGACTTGAAGCAACGGGAGCAGGTTGCTGTCGAGAAACCGGCCGAAGAAGAAAAGCAGGACGTACAGGTTCTGCCCGAACCGGAGCCGCAGCCTGTTGCGCTGCCTAACCTAGAAAAACTGGTGCAGCCCGAACCGCTCGACGAGCGCTAAGGCAATCTTGAGCCAAGAAACCGTCACCCAGAACTCACGTTAGGCTACTAGCAGAGAGGGGGGCGATCGCGTCCCAGGGCGGACACAGCACCAGGGTTTGATCGAGCCAGTTTGCCACCCAACCCTTGGGTTTACGGATGTTACGGTTGGGATCAAGCCAGCGAGGATAGGGACTGCGGTAAAACTCGATGGGGGCGATCGTCTGTGCCTGGATCCCACTATGAGCCTGAGGTTGCCATCCTAAATGGGCAAGGATTTCTAGCAATTGATGCCACTCTTCAAAGAGCGTCTGGGCCCGGCTCAGATTTAGTCGATCCAGCGGGGCTTCGTCTTCTGCGCAGCAAATGGAGAGGAGCTGCCGCACATCATACTCATGGGGATGGGGCGCGGTTGCCTGAAGGCGCGAATCTAGCATCAAAAAGACGAGTAACCGTAGCGCTAGCTCGTTGGCAAACGCCTGGTATTTGAGCAATGCCTGAGCTACCTGCCCAAACTGCTTGAGGATTGGGAAGATACGACTGTTGGCTCGTTCATCCAGACTGTCAATCCACAGCCCTGGTCGTACGATGAGCCGCACAGAATCGGGTTGTTCAATGCGCCCCGTTGACCAATCTAGGGTTCCCGATGGCTCAATGAGAATGTCCCACAATTTGCCGACCGGCGTTTCTGCTGGCCCAGATGAGTGGGGTTGCGAGCGATCCCAGACAATTTTTACCAACAGACAAGACAGCGCATAGGCAAGGCTAGCGAGCTGGTTGCGCTGGGTCGACATGCCCATACGCGGATCAAAATCGGTTTTGAGGGTACGGAGCAGGGCATCTAGATCGAGCCGCATCGTGTCGCGCCAGGGATGGCGTTGCTGGGCGGCATGGGCTGTTAGTAAAAAATGGAGCTGAGCAGCTTGTAGCCCGCACTTTTGGAGCAATTGCTCTGACATTTCCCAGGGCAAAAAGGGTAGATCACTGGGGTTACTGAGGGAATGCTCCAGGAAAAAGTTGCGGTTGTGGCGGGATTGATAGCGCAGAAAGCCGACGTTGCGAATGTCTGTTTCCCAGAGATCAGCCTGTTGGCGATCGGAAAAGTGCAGCACACCCTCGGCATCTTCCTGGGTTGCAACCGGAAACTCGCTGGGGATTTGGGCAATAGGCCCGATGCTGGGTTGTTCGGGCTCTGCCATCACCGGAATCCGTTGAGCCACCTCAGAATGGAGGTTGAGCATCCGTTTGAGGGCCGAGAATGGTTGCTGGTCCAATTGGAGGGACTGCACGATTTGCTCGGCAAGGCGCTGAGAATGAAACGCTTCGAGTTGGGTCAACCGGGTTTTGAAGTGTTGGCGATCGCCCTTTCCCAAATATTGCAGCAACAAGCGGTTGAAGGCTTCCCAGTCGAGGGATTGAAGAACCGAATCCCCCAAATCTCGCTCCATTTCCTGGAGCGATCGCATCACAAGGTTCGAGCGAATATCCTGTGCCAGTTGCGGCCAAACCGCCTGTTCCGCTAACCAGGCTTCCGCCATATTTTTGATGTTGGTGAGGATGGTGTCGCTGGTAATCTCCTGATCCAGCTCCTCGCCATAGCGCTCTACGAGCTTCTGATAAAGCTGAATAGTGACAGAATCGAGAAATGCCGACTCGGTTTGTAGGTACTCTGCTGTAATTTGCAGGTCGCCCACTTGGAGAGCATCGTCGGGAACCAAGCCAGCCGCAAGGCCAGAGGCAGCAAGATGTTCCCCTACCGGCTCGGCAGAGGATGGGGATGAAGAGGCCGCTGCATCTGATTTTTTGGAGGGACGGCGAGGACTCACGCGATCGCACCTAAAAAGCTGAAACTCTTCTTTCGAAGAATTCTCTTCGAAAGTCCTCATAGTCTATCTTATTTTCTCAATCCTCGGATTTCTTCCCCCTGTCCGTTGAAGGAGCTGAAAATCCTCTTTTCAACGCAATAAATTCGTTCGACTATCGGCTCTCAATTTAGGAATTAGCAGGAAAATAAAATCCCAGGAAGAGGAGCAGTGGGCTCAGCCTTCTGCTCCTCTTCCTGGGATTTTGGGAATTGTATTTTCACGTAAATTCTCTAAGGGGTATGAAGACGACATCATGGGCTTGTTCGTGATGCGACCTCCAACAGTCGAGTAATGGAATCCTGGACATCGGGCCAGTTCTCTTCGGCAGGGTAGGACGCTCGGCTCGTGATGAATGTCCATGTTATACCCACCTCAGGCCATGCCTCATGTTGCGCGTTAAACCCTGTCGCATCATCGCCACCCGCCTCGCCCACACGAATGCCGTATGGACCCGATGCGGTAAATAGCGCTTTGAACTTGTTGAGGGCATCGGGATCCAGAATCTGCCCCTCAAACATGGCATCAAACCAGTGAGCCACATCCTCTGTCGTTGCTAGCAGGCCACCGTTTCCTCGCAGGGTCCAGGATGGGCCATCGTCGAGCCAGGGTTTATCGAGTGGTGTCCCTTGGTTTTGGTTTTGAACATAGCCCACAGCGAGATCGCCGCTTTCCCACTCGGCTAAGCGGTACCCGATTCGGGGGGTAGCGGGTAAGAGTACGGCCTCGCGCAAGGTTTGTTCGAAGGGCTGCCCTGAAACCTCCTCAACAATTGCGGCCAGGAGCGTGTAGCCAGCATTTGAGTAAGCTTCGTCTGAGCCTGGCTCAAACTGAAGATCCACCTCAAAGAGGCGATCGAGGGCTTGCTCTTTCGTCACCCGTTCGTAGTCGTCACCCAGATATTCAGGCAGTCCTGCCCTGTGTTCGATGAGTTGAGCGACGGTAGCCTCGCGCAGCGGGTAGGGTGCATCCGGAAAAAAGCGGGAGATGGGGTCTGAAAGCCATAGCTGCCCCTGTTCCTCTAGCTTCAACACGGTTGCGGCGGTCATCACCTTAGTAATAGAGCCAATATCGAACCCTGTTGTTACCTCCATGGGGGCGCGAGCCTCGCGATCGCGGAAACCCAGCGCCTGATGGATGATCACGGTATCGCCGTAAGTCAGGCGTGCAACACCGTAAAGCCCATCTGTTTCGAGCTGGTCAAGGGTTTGGTGAATATCGGCGATGGCAACAGCCCGGACATCATCGAGATCGGCGTTGGCCGGAAGCGAAGATGAGCGATTCGCTTCCGAGTCACATCCTGCGATGAGGACACATCCTGCAAGGAAAAACGTAAAAAGGCTGTCAGTGAATTGGGGCATTTGGGTCGCTGGATTTTGAGGACGGCGATCGCCCCTCTGTAATATTTTTGATGGGTAAGGCCAATCTCCAACGGAGAGGCATGCGGGAAGCCTCTCACGCGTCACGCAGGTTCAGTGAGAAGTGATAGCTGGAAATACGCATACGCGCGCCCAGGTAAAACCGATGAGCGTCGTGCCGCTGCACACCCGACTCCAATCCGATTTCGGAGCATCCTTCTTGTCGGGCTCTTTCCGTGAGCCATGTCAGGAGTTGCTCCCCATAGCCCTGCGAACGGTGAGATTGGTCGGTCACGAGATCATCCACATATAGGAATCGACCGTCGCAAAGGCATTCGGAGATCCTGAACCCAGCCACTGCGCATACCTGTCCCCTATCTTCGACATAGGCGACAGCGTAACCATAGTGCTCCATCTGCCTTTGAACTTGCTGAATGAACGCGTCTTCCCCAAGGTGCTGCCGTAGCTGAACCATAACGGGATAGCAGCGATGAAGTTCCGCCTCGGATTCTGCCGTCCTGATTTCCACGTATCCCTCACTCCTGCCTAACTAGCGAATAGAGCACACCGTTGATCTCGCGAGTTCCTAGTCACAGTGTCGTCTTCTGGAGTTTATATCAGTTCTATCAAAACCAAAACTAGATAGGACTTACACATTTTGTTGAGGGTGTGGCCGCGACGCGGCCACACCCTCAACAAAATCACTCAGGATGACGCAAATTTTGCGTAAGTCCTGAGTGATCATTTTTGAAACCCTTGCACTGGAAGGGTTTCAAAAAATGTTTGGTAATAGGTTGTTAGAGACTTGGTATGACTCCAATGGCTCATTGTTGAGATTGGCCAGGTGTCAGAGTTGCCGCAACTGCGCGGAATTTGCGGGGATCGCCTTCGGGTACTGGACGTTCCTCCGCTTTCCGGTGATAAAGGCGCTCTAGGGCTACCGACCAGTCTGCTTCCTGGGTGCTATGACTGTGCTGCATAACGTTGAGGGCATGGCGACTGCGGATCCGTACAGATGGGCTGTCGTCACACTCTGCCAACTGTTCGCAGGTGCGTTGGAGGGTGGTGTAAAGGTCTGATTGGGTGTCGGGGATGGCGATCGCCAAGCACTGCATCCCTTTCACCGTTGCGTAACGGACGATCCACTCTCCGTCTTCGGCTGCTTCCAGCAAGGCTTTCAGGGCTTTGGCTTGTCCTACAGCGCGTTCGGCTTCGGGGATCTGTGACCAGCGAATATTACCCAATCCACAGGCCGCAGCCCGACGCACACTCATTGCAAAATCTGTTTCCAGGGTATTGAGCAATGGCCCGAGTCCTCGAGGATCGCCAATACCTGCCAGGGCTCGCACGGCCCACGATCGCGCCGTGTAGTTATGCTGATCAATTAGCTCTAACAACGGCTGCACCGAGGCATCTCCCAGGGCAATCAGCCCATCCACCGCTGCGACCGCTGCTCCAGGGTTGTTGTAGCTCAGCACTTCAACTAACAAAGGAATGGCATCCGGTAAGTTGGCATCAGCCAGATCACGAACTGCATCCAGCAAGGCGGTTGCAGAATCCGCTTCATCAACTGCACGGGTCAGAGTCGTAAGTTGAGTATCTGTCATTGTTTTCTTATCGTCGCAACGTCAAGAGATTGCCAGAGAAAAGGAGCAATGAAATGGGTTTGAAGCCCACTGAGATCAACGGTTGGAGTGGAAAAAAAGAAAGTTAAAAAAGGGTGATCTTTTAGTGCGTTTGAAATTGGATTAGGACAACAGTCAGGCCGACAATAAGCTCCTGGCTGGCTTTATTGCTGATCCCTGATTGTTGATCCCTGGCTGTTTATGCCGCTAATTGTCCTTGTATTGATTGTGCTAGGGATAGCGGCAGTTTTCAATTTTTTGACAAAACGAAACATTTGCTACTACTTTGTCTGTTGATTGCTGCTCAAGGGTAAGCCACTGGCTTCTAGGGTAACGTAGCCGATTTGTGGTTTCTTTGATCCCCGCCCTTACAAGAGTGCATCCATTAGATCCATCACCCGCATGGCGTCGGGGGTTGGGTTGCCATCTGGAGATTGATGCATCTGTTTCTCTAGCACGCCTTTCAAAGCGATGAGCTTCAGACTATTCTCGGCTAAGGTGTCGGCGATCGCCTCTGCCGCTCCGATATAGCCGATCGCCCCTAGATCCGCGAGCGCGGCCCGGCGCAATTGCAAATCATCCCCAGACAAGGCCTGCACCAGAATGTCGCCGTATTTCGCGGCCTCTTCGGGTGTTTCGGCCAGTTGGTAGAGGGCTCGTGCGGCGGCGTAGCGTACGCGCTCAATGGGATGTTCGAGAAACGGCTTGGCCAACTCCGTTGCCTCGGTTGCACCCAGCGTGCCCAACGCTTCCAGAATGGCATCATAGGGTTGGATAAACTCCGGTTGCTCGGGCGAGGGTTGGGTTCCAGAAACACGATTTTGGAGCAGATCCAAAAGCTGGGCGATGCAACCGCGATCGCCCAACATTTCCAACGATTGCGCTGCGGCCTCTCGTACGTAAAAATCAGAACAGGATAGAGATTCGATCAACGGTGCAACAGCTTGGCAATCGCCAAGCTTACCCAGTGCCCGTGCTGCGTTGCGGCGGAGGGGATAGCCACCCGCTTCTGTGCGATCGGCTTCATCGGCTAGCGCCTCAATCAGCAAGGTCACGGCTTCAGGTTCATTCACTCGAAACCGTCCTAACCACCAGGCAGCGTACACCCGCAGCCCCAAATCATCTCCCCGGAGGTTTGCAATTGCCTGCTCTACTGTGAGTGCTGCTGTTGCATTCAATCCACTTTCTGTCATATACCCTATCCATACTTATGTTTTTGTTCCCGTTTATTTCGATACCTTGAACGGTTATTATCGTCAACTCTGTCCCTGTCCTTGAAGTCTGGAATCTATAGCACCCGATCTGTCGGAAAGGCAAGCTTTATTCAATGTGAAGGTATTGGGCGTGGGGCGATCGCTAAAAAAGCAAGCATATGATCCTTTGTAGATGGATTTAGGGAATCGTTATACCCTGAGCCATCACCTTTGATGAAGATGCCCATAGCCTGAATGGCTCCCTTTTATGTCGTTTTGTATAGTGAAGGAGAGGTTTCGGTTCTTCTTCCCTTCATTCCAGTTATTCAGCTTCGTTTGCAGGTTCATTTTGTAGTCCTAGACAAGATGGATGAGGTGGTCGTTTCTTCCAATACATCTTCCCCGTTTTTTTTGCTAAACGGTTGCTAGTCTTCCCCTATGTATTCTCAGCGCCCGACCACAGAAACCCGACAAACGTCTCGCTCCCATCGCCGCAAAGCGCCTCTTCAACTTGTTCTGATTCTGCCTGTTGCGCTGCAAATTGTGATTGCGGTTGGCGTCACCGGCTGGCTGGCGTATCTGAATGGGAAGCAAGCGGTGCGCAGTCTCTCGAACCAATTACGACAAGAGGTGGCACTACGGGTTATTGAGTATCTGGATGATGAATTGGAAACCTCTGTCCAACTGAATCACGACAATCTGGAATTTTTGCAATATCAGGCGAACTTGGATGATTTGGAGGGACTGGGGCAACAGTTTTGGCGACAACTGCAGCGCTACGAAACGATGGGCGTGATCTATTTTGGGCATACAGATGGACGCTTCATTGCAGCTCAACGCCTCCAGGACGATGAGACCTTTCTGTTGATCAAGCGTGAATTGTTTTCGGCTCCCGCGGAAGTCTTTTACGTGACAGAAGAAGGAGAATTTGGTGAAAAACAGGGAAATATCGATGATTTTGTTGATATTCGGCAACGTCCCTGGTATGTGTCTGCCCTCGAAGCGGATGGCATGACCTGGGGTGATATTTTCCCGTTGCAGATGGCACCCCGGATCGATTTGCCCGTCAGCACGCCGCTTTACAATTCAGCGGATGAATTGCAGGGGGTGGTGGGCAACAATTTGACCCTCGTAGCCATCAGTCAGTTTCTGCAAGAACTGGATATTGGCGAGAATGGGGGAATTTATGTTCTGGAGCGGGATGGGCAACTGGTGGCAAGCTCGACCTTGCTTCGGCCATTTCTGCTCAACCCCGATGGCACAACCGAGCGCATCTTCGCGACCGAGCGTCAAGCATCGCGCATGCAGGAGTCTTCAAATTTTCTACTGGGAGAGTTTGGCAGCTTTGAAACCATTCAGGAGCCCCACCAATTTAATCTCCTCATTGATGGTGAGCCCCACTTTCTTGAAGTCATTCCCTACCGCTACTCCCAGGGGTTGGACTGGCTGATCGTGATCGTTGTGCCTGAGGCGAACTACATGGCTCAAATCTGGGCCAACGGGCGGAACACATTTCTGCTGAGCTTGGGAGCTTTGGCATTGGCGAGCGTTTCGGGGGTGGCAACAACCCGCTGGCTCATGCGATCGCTCCTCCAACTCAACCAGGCGGCCAAAGGAATCGCCCAGGGAAACCTTCAGCAAACGGTGATGGCTGGCCCTATCCGAGAAGTGGGTGAGCTAACGGATTCTTTCAACCTGATGGCACACCAACTGCAAGAATCGTTCGCCCAACTCCAGTCGCTGAATGATGCCCTTTCCGATAGCGAAAGTCGGCTGACGCAATTCCTCGAAGCACTCCCCGTCGGGGTGATGGTTCATGATGCCCAGGGCAACTTGGCCTATATCAACCAGGTCGGGAAAGACTTGTTGGGCATCCACTATTTACCCTTTTTGGCAACCGAGGCGTTTCCCGAAGTGTTCCAAATTTATCGCGCTGGAACCCCTGAGCTCTACCCTATCGGAGAGCTGCCCAGTGCTTTGGCATTGCAGGGTCAAACGGTTCATAGGGATGACCTGGAAGTCTTGGGAGATGATGGCCTGATCCCATTGGAGGTGTGGGCATCGCCGATCTTAGACCAGACAGGCGCTGTGATCTATGCGATCGCCGCTTTTCTGAATGTGAGCGATCGCAAACATGCCGAACAGCAACTTATCCACAATGCCTTCCATGATGCGTTGACGGATCTGCCGAACCGTACCTACCTAATGCAGCGGCTGGAAATGGCGATCCAACGCGCGCGCGAACACAAAGAAAGTCAGTTTGCTGTCCTCTTCCTTGACCTCGATCGGTTCAAAATCATCAATGATAGCTTGGGGCATTTGGTGGGGGATGAGCTCCTGATTACGGTGGCCCATCAATTGAAGCAGTTGGTACGCTCTAGCGATCTGGCTGCTCGCCTGGGTGGGGATGAGTTTGTCTTGCTGCTCGAGGATATCCAGGATGTCAGTCTGGTTGAAGAAATTGCTGAAAGCGTGCTGATGGAAATGCGCTTGCCTCGGCATCTGGAAGGGCGGGATGTGGTGCTCAGCACCAGTATCGGCATTGTAATTGGCACAGGAGACTACGAAAAAGCCTCCGACCTCCTGCGAGACGCAGATATTGCCATGTACTGTGCCAAGAATCGGGGGAAAGCCCAATATGTCATCTTCGATAGCGAAATGCATATTCAGGCACTCAAGCAGCTCCAGCTAGAAAACGATTTTCGCCATGCCCTGCGTTACACCGAATTTGTGGTTTATTACCAGCCCATTGTGAATTTGAAAACGGGAGGGCTGGTGGGTTTCGAGGCGCTGGTTCGGTGGCAACACCCAACCCAAGGGTTGCTTCCCCCGGGCAGTTTCATTAACTTCGCGGAAGAAACTGGGTTGATCGTGCCGCTCGATTCCTGGGTCATGTATGACGCGTGCCGCCAGCTGAGGGAATGGCGATCGCATTTTCCCCAGCAGGAACATCTCCGCATTAGCATCAACCTGTCAGCACGGGATTTAGGGCATCCTCAATTGCTCGAAGATATGCAAGATGTGCTGACCGAAATGCAGTTGCCTCCCCACTGCCTTGCCCTAGAATTGACGGAAAGTTTACTCATTGAAAATATTGATTCCACCCTCAGGTTTCTCGCCCAGGCAAAGGCCGCAGGCATCCACATCAGCATTGACGACTTTGGCACGGGCTACTCATCTCTTAGTTATCTGCATCAGCTCCCAGTTGATGCCTTGAAAATCGATCGCTCCTTCGTGATTCCGATGCAGGCGGAACGGAACCAAGAAATTGCGTCTACCATCATTACCCTGAGTCGGCAGCTAGGGTTGCGCACCATTGCGGAGGGGGTCGAAACTAACCTCCAGCGGCAGTGGCTGTTGAATTTGGGATGTACCTTTGGCCAAGGTCATTTCTTTGGCGAAGCGCTACCGGCTAGCGAAATTCCTGCGTTGTTGTGTCGAGAAACCTTGATGGATGAAGATTTTGAAATGTCCTAACATGACCAAATTTGGGAATTCTTGTAGAGCCGAGGGGCAGGAGTCCGGATACGAGGGCGATCGCCCATTAACTGGGAACACTATGTCGACAACAAAAATACTTTCCCAAAAAAATCGAACGAAGGTTGCAGGAGGCTGTAGCCTAGCTTTATACTTAGCTGTCGAAATTATGCACAATAGCTACACTGTCCGCTCAGCGGCGAGGAGGCAGTTATTCCAGAATCGTTGACTCTAACCGTAAGCCTGAGAGGAAACCGCGAGGTTCGAGAGAGGCTTCAGATCTTTCGTCTGGCAGGTTTGCTGGATGCCTATTCAGAAGCTGCCTTTCGCAAGGTTTTGGAAAAAGCCCTGGACGAAGGGCCAGTCAATCTCATCCTCGACCTCTCACAAATTGACTTCATCGATAGCTCTGGGTTGGGTGCCCTAGTGCAAATTGCCAAGAAGGTACAAAACCAGAGTGGTAGCTTGCAAATTGTGAGCAATCCCCGCGTCACCCAAACGGTCAAACTCGTGCGGCTGGATCAGTTCCTAACGCTGCAACCCAATGTTGAGGCTGCCATCGAGAATGTCAAACAGTCTTGACTGTTTGACAATCGCTGTCTCTTCGACAGATCTACAGCGTCTCTCGCCCCTGGTGTTGGCGCATATTGGGGACGCTGTTTTTGAACTGTCGATGCGCACGCTTTCTATGCTGCCGCCCCAACGCTTGCAGACCTACCATCAGCAAGTGGTTCAGCGAGTCCGTGCTGAGACCCAGTCCCTTTATCTTGCCTGGTTACAGCCGCAGCTTACCGATGCGGAGCGCGAAATTGTGCGTCGGGGGCGCAATGCGGCTCCCAGAGGCCCCAAGCGTGTTGATCCGGCCATCTATCAGGATGCAACGGCCCTGGAAGCGCTCTTGGGGTATCTCTATCTCACTGACACCAACCGACTAGAAACCTTGCTCCTTAGGCTTCGCGACTATATCCAAACCAGCGAAGTATGACGCAGGATTACAACACTCTATCGGGGGATACAGCCGACTAGAATCGGGTGCTAGGCTGTTATGGCGTCAAACGTATTTGAACTTATAGCAAGCGGGTTAACGCCGCTAGGACGGCAGGATATGGCGGAGCGAGGCAAAAAATCAGGGCAGGGCAAATATCGAGGAGCCGGTAAGCCCTACAAGGGGCGATCGCAGTCTTCCGACAAGCCTCGTCGTCGGATCGGCGCACCGATCAAGAAACGCTCATCTCATTCTTCTAGCCCTTCCCCTACGTCGAGTTCGTCCGCCTCCTCTGATATTTCCGCTGCGCCACCGTCACCCCGAAGGCGGCAACATTCAGAGCGCCATACGTCTGATATTCCCCGACGCTTTGAACGCGACGAGGATGAAAGCCTGTCAGTGTCAGAAGCAAGAGAGTTGAGCCCAGATTTGGTGTACGGGCGACATTCAGTTTTGGCTTTGCTGGAGGGCGATCGCCAGATCAATCGCATCTGGATCTTGTCTCGTTTGCGCTATGATCCCCGCTTTCATGGCTTGCTGAACGAGGCAAAAGCAAATGGCAGCGTCATTGATGAAGTAGAACCTCGTCGTCTTAGCCAGATGACACAGGGAGCCAGTCATCAAGGGATCGTTGCTCAGGTTGCTCCCTATGACTATTTGGAACTACCTGACCTGATTGCGCAGGCCAAAGCCGCCACCGATCAACCCGTGCTGGTTGCGGCCGATGGGATTACCGATCCCCATAACTTGGGTGCAATCATCCGTACGGCTGAAGCGATGGGTGCCCAGGGGTTGGTCATTCCCCAGCGTCGTGCTGTCGGCGTTACCTCAGCGGTGATGAAAGTAGCGGCAGGCGCATTGGAGACATTACCCATTGCTCGTGTCGTCAACCTCAGCCGAGCATTAGAAACACTCAAAGCGGAGGGCTTTTGGGTCTATGGCACCGTTGCTGGAGCCCGTCAATCCCTCTATTCCACGTCGCTGAATCAGCCGATTGTCGTTGTTATTGGCTCGGAAAGCGAAGGGTTGGGAATGCTGGTGCAACGCTATTGTGATGAGCTAATTTCGATTCCGCTAAAAGGAAAAACCGCCAGCCTTAACGCATCTGTTGCTGCTGGTATGGTGCTTTACGAGGTTTTTCGGCAGCGCCACACCCAAACTTGGAATATTGACGCGCAGTTATCAAAGCGTAACAATGGGCAATCTTCTGAGAAATATCGTCATTTATCGTCTTGAATCTTTTTAGCAAACCCATTACTTTGAGGGTTGTCAGTGCTCCACACGCAAGTGCGTACTTATTCACTCTGGAAACCGCAAAGGGATTATGCAAGAACTCTGGACAAACATTTTGCAAACGCTGGGGCTGGCTTGGTGGATTGAGGTTACAACAGAAACGCCTAGTTGCACCTACTACTTTGGGCCCTTTTCGAACGCCAATACAGCCAATGCTGCTAAGCAAGGTTATGTCACAGACTTAGAACAGGAAGGCGCTCAGGGTATTACGGTTGCCATCAAGCGATGCAAGCCTAGCCAGTTGACGATTCCTGGAGAGTCATCTGAACCGGCGAAGCAAAATTCACCGCAGCTCTTTAGCAGCCAAGCCTAAAGAAACGCGCTCGAATGGTTTCGACGGATCATTTTTTTGATAAATAGCTTCCTCTACGACAGTTTGGGGTAATTCTGAAAAGAACATGCCCGCTGTAAAACCCCGTTAGCGGAGCGTAATGCACCCTAAATTGGTAATTTTATTTCAGGCAATTGCCGTTGTTTGCTAGTCGCGACTTTGGTCGTTAAGGTTTTATCTCGAATCCCAATTCAATACCCTCTTAGCTTTCGGTTGACGTCGCTATTGTTTCGGGATATCGCTCAATCCAGTGCAAGATGTCGGCTTGAACCTGCTGTGGAATTTCCCAGGGGAATAAGTGGGCGGTATTTGGATAAACCTGCCACTCGCTGTTGGGTAGATTTTGGGCTGTCTCTTTGCTTGAGGTAGCTGTGATATGGCGATCGCCCTCCCCTGCGAGAACTAGGCAGGGGCAAGTGATTTTCTCAAGCTCGGTCAGGCGATTGTAGCGCTGGCGCAAGGCTCGATTGAGGGCGGCTGTTGCGGGCTGGGATGTCTTGAGATAGGCATATACGGCTTCATTGGCGAGATAGCGATAGGCTCCCTCGGTGTGTTGTTGGATCAGGTGGCGGAAGAGCGATCGCTTCCCCACCCATTCGATATTTGGCATCCAACCTGGCACTGCCAAGTTGACCAAAGCGGCAATCCCCGTGAGCGCATTATCCTGCCAGGTAATGGGTGGGTGGTTGCTGCGGGGATAGGCGGCGGTTGCGATCAAGATCATGCCGCTGACACGATCGGGATGCCGTAGGGCCAGCTCCATCGCCAGGATGCCGCCCAGGGACCAACCCAAAACCAGGCAGCGATCAATGTGATGGCGATCGAGCAGAGCTTCGAGGTCGAGCAGATGATCGGTCATCTCAAACGACTGTGATGTGCGACTGTCGCCATAGCCCCGTAAATCTGGAGCATAGGTTCGGAAATTCTGCGACAAAGGCTCGGTGAAAACTGACATGCTGCGGGCAGAACCCGGATGCCCATGCAGGCAGAGCACCGGAAATCCCTGCCCCCGAATCAAGACATTCAGCGGCATGGACTCTTCCATAGCATTTTGGGACAGTGGCATGGGTTGTGGAACGGCCTAAATTGAAAACAATATCCTTAACTCATCCTAGTTCTTGCGCGATCCCTGCCGTCTCTGC
This sequence comes from Vacuolonema iberomarrocanum LEGE 07170, assembly GCA_015207365.1. Taxonomy (GTDB): domain Bacteria; phylum Cyanobacteriota; class Cyanobacteriia; order Elainellales; family Elainellaceae; genus Vacuolonema; species Vacuolonema iberomarrocanum. The sequence goes on along the minus strand of JADEXA010000008.1, from coordinate 104,602 downwards.
TGCCACGGTTCTACCAACATGATCGATACTGGAGAGTATTCGCATAAAAATTACGTTGATGAATCATGGAGCTATACGGAATTGATACACCCCGCGCAGAGTGGACAGGGGATTGCTTGATCGTCGGATTTTTTGAGGATGCTGTCGAGTTGACGGGAGATCTGACGGCTCTGGACGCGAGCCTATCTGGAACGCTGACAGAATTGATTGAGGAAGAGGAATTTAAGGGCAAAGCAGGCAGCGGTGCTGTTATCCGGGTTGGTTCGAAGACGCCGATCCGCAAGGTCGGCGTCGTTGGCTTGGGTAAAGCGGAAGAGCTGGATCTGGAAGGCTTGCGGAAGGCCGCGGCAAAGGCTATTCGGCTCGCCAAGCAGGAAAAAGCTAAGACGCTGGGGATTAGCCTACCGTTGTGGAACGACGACGCGGCGGCTACTGCTCAGGCGATCGCCGAAGCGGTAGAACTGACGTTGCACAAAGACAGCCGCTTCAAGTCGGGAGAGGATGACAAGAAGCAACCGCCACTGGAAAAGATTGACGTATTGGGATTAGCTGGGCAGGATGGCGCGTTGACCAAAGCACGGCAAATTGCCTTGGGCGTCATTCTGGCGCGGGAACTGGTGTCAGCGCCTGCAAATGTGGTGAACCCGGTAACCATGGCAGAAACGGCGGAAGCGATCGCCAACGAATTTGGCCTGGAGATCGAAATCCTCGAAAAAGGCGAGTGCGAAAAGCAAGGCATGGGGGCCTTCCTTGGGGTTGCCCAAGCCTCTGACCTGCCGCCCAAGTTCATCCATCTCACCTATCGTCCTGAAGGAACGCCCCGCAAAAAGCTAGCGATCGTTGGCAAGGGGCTCACCTTCGACAGCGGTGGTTTGAATCTGAAGGTGGGCAACAGCAGCATCGAGATGATGAAGACCGACATGGGTGGAGCTGCCGCAACCTTTGGTGCAGCGAAGGCGATCGCCCAACTGAAGCCAGATGTAGAGGTTCACTTCATCAGCGCAGTGACCGAAAACATGATCAGCGGCCATGCCATGCACCCCGGTGACATCCTCACTGCCTCCAATGGCAAGACCATCGAAATCAACAATACAGACGCGGAAGGTCGCCTTACCCTGGCCGATGCGCTGGTGTTTGCCGAAAAGCTGGAAGTGGATGCGATCGTCGATCTGGCGACCTTAACCGGAGCTTGCATTGTGGCCTTGGGTAACGACATTGCCGGACTCTTCACTCCCAATGATGAGATGGCAGCGCAGGTAATGGAAGCAGCTAAGCTGTCTGGCGAAAAGTTCTGGCGCTTGCCCATGGAAAACAAGTACTTCGACTCTATGAAGTCCGTCGTTGCCGACATGAAAAATACGGGCGCACGGGCAGGGGGAGCCATTTCCGCCAGCCTATTTCTGAAACAGTTTGTCAAAGACACGCCCTGGGTTCACCTTGATGTCGCGGGACCTGTCTGGAACGACAAGGACAACGGCTATAACAATGCGGGCGGCACAGGCTTTGCTGTGCGAACGCTGGTCAACTGGGTGCTCGCTTAAGGGCTAGAGCCTTCAGGTTTGCAGGCTAAGGTTTGCATTGAATTGCCAATGCAAACCTTAGCTGTTTCTTGCAAGCGTCAAATCTCAATGCTCAAAACGTACAACTCAACCCTCAAGTCTTGTTTCTATGATCGAACTTCACTGCCACACCACCTGTTCCGATGGTTCTCTAACCCCGACTGAGTTGGTGAAAGAGGCGATCGCCCAAGGGGTCAAAGCCCTCGCGATCACCGACCACGACACCCTGGCCGGGTGGGAGGAAGCCCAGGCGGCAGCAGCAGGGCATGATCTGGAAATTGTGCCAGGAGTTGAACTAAGTACGGTGTGGGGAAATCGCTCCCTGCATATTTTGGGGTTTTATCCTAACCGAGATGCCTTTGAAGCGCCATTGCGCGATCGCCTGGAGGGACGCAAACGCCGCGCCGAGGCCATGGTCGAAAAGCTAGAAGCATTGGGCTATCCCATCACGTTGCCAGAGATGGGGGATGGCATCGCCCCCGGTCGGCCTCACATTGCCAAGGCCATGGTCGAGGCGGGTCATGTCAAGACTTACGACGAAGCGTTCAATCGCTTCCTCAGCGAAGGCAAATCGGCTTACGTGCAATACGAAAAATTCTCGGCAGTGGAAGGAGTTCAGTTGCTGCGCGATTGTGGGGCAGTGCCTGTGTGGGCGCATCCCTTCCTGTTTCGAGGTGGCAACATTCCCCAGGTGTTTGAGGTGTTACTAAAGGCGGGTTTGATGGGATTGGAGGTTTACCATCCTACTCACAGCTCTGGTCAAGCAGCCATTCTCAGCGAATGGTGTGGCGAAAACCAGCTTGTGAAGACCGGGGGCAGTGATTACCATGGCCCCAGTAATGATCCCGCCCATCGCTCTATTTCTCTCAATCACTTTCATCTTCCCCTCACCCTGCTCGATTGCCTGAAGGAAGCGGCACTGAACTAGTTCCCCATTCCACTTTTCTGCCTAAACATTTGCCTTTCTGCCTAAACATTTGACGGAGAAGCCTGTTCCACTATGCCGCCAAAAAAGAAGTTTTACGCTGTTATGCGGGGTCGCCGAACAGGTCTATTTACCCGCTGGGAAGACTGTAAACAGCAGGTTGAAGGATTTCAGGGCGCGATCTACAAATCCTTTCCCAGTCGGGCGGAAGCGGAAGCGGCGATCGCGGCTTACAAGCAAGCTGGAACCCTACCGTTCGATCGCGCTGTAAAATCGGCTCAGACGGCTAAACCCTCGGCGATCGACCTACAGTCTGAAGACATTATCTGGAATAGCCTGAGTGTGGATGCGGCTTGCTCAGGCAATCCTGGAGATATGGAATATCGGGGCGTATGGACAGCCAGCGGAGAAGAAGCCTTTCGCAAGGGTCCGTTTGCCCAAGGAACCAATAATCTAGGGGAATTCCTGGCGCTCGCCCATGGCCTCGCCTTGTTGCAAACCCTGGGTAACGATATGGCCACCTATAACGACATGCCCATCTACACCGACTCCCGTACAGCGATCGCCTGGGTTCGTCGCCGCGCCGTCAAAACAACGCTGAAGCAAACCGCCCGTAACCAGCCAATCTTTGAGATGGTCGATCGCGCCCTCGCATGGCTCCAGGTTCACCCCTACTCGAACCCCATTCTGAAATGGAACACCGAGCAATGGGGCGAGATCCCAGCCGATTTCGGACGCAAATGATTAACCACTGACAGACCATCAGCCATGATTTCTCTGTGGTCTCTGTGTCTCTGTGGTTAGTGCTCTTTAAAGCTCAATTCTCTAGAGATTAAACCGTCATAATGTCGGTTTCTTTCTCTTTCAGCAGCTCATCAATTTTGTTGACATACTTGTCGGTCAACTTTTGGATGTTGTCCTGCAAATCCCGAGACTCATCCTCAGAAACCTCGCTGGATTTCTCTTGCTTCCGCACGCTGTCGACGGCATCTCGCCGAATATTCCGCAGGGCAACTTTCCCTTCTTCAGCATACTTGGCTGCAACCTTGACCAACTCTTTACGACGTTCGCTGGTCAACGGGGGGATGTTTAGCCGAACCACGGAGCCATCGTTGTTGGGCGTCAACCCAATATCAGACATGGAAATGGAGCGCTCGATCGTACTTAGCGAACTTTTGTCGTAGGGCTGAATCATGATAGTGCTGGCATCGGGAACACTGATGTTTGCCAGCTGCTTGAGTGGCGTTTCGGTGCCGTAGTATTCCACGGTGATCCGATCCAACAGCGCTGGGTTTGCCCGCCCCGTCCGAATCGTGTTGAAAGACCGTTGGGTCGCCTCAATGGTCTTCTGCATTTGGCTTTCAACGTCAGCTAACTTCACAAGAACCTCCAACTAGCGTTCCAAGCGACTCTCCCACGAGAGCGCGATAGATGTTCCCCGGAACCGAAATGTCGAAAACGATAATGGGGATACTGTTATCTTTACACAGGGCGATCGCAGTTCCATCCATTACCCGCAGGTCTTTTTCCAAAACATGGCCATAGGTTAGGGTTTGATAGCGTCGGGCATTGGGATTTACTTTGGGATCAGAATCGTAGATTCCGTCTACTTTCGTCGCCTTAAATACTACCTCAGCATTGATTTCGGCGGCGCGCAACGCTGCCGTGGTGTCTGTTGTGAAAAAGGGGTTGCCTGAACCGGCTCCAAAAATGACGACCCGCTCTTTTTCGAGATGACGGATGGCACGACGGCGGATATAGGGTTCTGCTAGTTCTTGCATCTCGATCGCCGTTTGTACGCGAGTCGCGATACCCTTGCGTTCCAGGGCATCTTGCAATGTCATGGCGTTCATCACCGTGGCAATCATGCCAATGTAGTCAGCCGTCGCCCGCTCCATGCCTGACGCGGCCCCTTTGATTCCCCGGAATATATTGCCGCCACCAACCACGATCGCGACTTGCAGTCCTTCTTTGACAGTTTTCGCAATTTCGTCTGAGATGCTGTCTACAATTGCTGGGTCAATGCCATAGGACAGTTCACCCATGAGAGCCTCGCCGCTCAGTTTTAATAGCACTCGTTCGTATTTCTTTGCCATATAACCACTCGTCTCCCTTGCGAAATGGCTCCAACTAAAGATAACAGTCAGTGGAAGCGATGACTGATCCGGACAAACACGTAGGGGAGCAGAGGAAACGCTCTCTTCTTAGAGGAATCATGGCAAAAACTGGAGATTTGCTCCGCAGAAACACGGAAATTTTAGTGGGATTACTGACTACGTTATACTGGTTTGTATAGAAATATTTCAATTGCTTTACATCCTTAATGATGCAGTTGCCAGCTCTCAGCACGACAACAATCAACCGAGTGATCGAAATGGCATGGGAAGATCGCACACCTTTTGATGCCATTGAGTCTCAATTCGGCCTCAGCGAAAAGCAAGTCATTGCCTTGATGCGCCGAGAAATGAAACCTTCTAGCTTTCGGTTATGGCGCAAACGCGTTAGCGGTCGCAAAACCAAACATCAAAAGCTCAGGAGTTTTGCGGAAGGGCGGTTTCGTTCCCAAAAGCAAAAGGGGTGAGATAGCCTTACATCAAATCTGTTTGAAGAAACCAAATATTGTTTGCACCCGCTGCGCTGCAGCGGGTGCAAACAATATTTGGGTTTTACGGGTGTTTAACCAGATTTGATATTCGTATTGATATTAAGATCAACCGTTGATTGAGAGCCCTACACTGCGGGGCTCTCAATCAATGCAGGTTTTGACAGCCCTATGGATGAGGGCTGAGAAACCTGCTTTGGAGGCTGGGATGGTTTTTTAATGAGGCCCCGGTGCGTCCTGTTGTAACCCAAAGAAAGGAGCGGGCAGCATCTCGCGCAACCTTGCCCAAGGGTTCTTTAGGTAGATCGGAGGGAATGGGAACCGCTTCAAATTCGATTCCCCGGCTGCCGAGAACGATGGTGCCGATGGTACGGGCACGACGCATGTGGTAGTCCGAGGTGATGAGATAAAGGCTGCGGATATTTTGGTCTTCGAAGTCGTCGACCAGGCTGGTGAAGTTGGTGACGGTATCAACCGCACGATAGTCCAGATGGACGCGATCGCCCGGAATCTCTGACTCGGCAAAGACCCAGCGGGCGTAGTCGGCTGGACTGCCCGACGATACCCACACCGGAAGCTTGGGGTGGTTCTGGGCAAACTCTGCTGCAAAAGCTTCTCGCTCGGGGGAACCCCCCAAAACCAGAATGGCTTGTGGCTGTAGTATCAAGGCGTTGATGTGGTAGTAGAGCAACCCGACGAATAATGAAACGATGATAACTTTGAGCCACCAAAATTTTCGCCGCTGCCGTCTGGCGCTGCGATAGCGTCTGGAATTGGTGGCATTTCTAGCGGCTGATTGCGATCGCATACCCGAAATCTGTCTCAAAAAAGCACCCAATCCTGGCATCGAATGAGCGATCGCCAGGAACACACAGAAATTCCCTATCACTCTACAACAGGCTTTCTGAATCCATCCCTCAAATTCCCAAAATCTTCCAGTTAGAATTCTGTCTTGTAAACCAAAACTCTGGGTTGAACCTTCACAGTCCTTGGGGATATAGACCGTGAAACGAGGACAACGGAACGGGAAATTAGCTGGTTTCTCCTGCTGCAGAGTCTTCCTCTTGCAAGAGTTGCTCACAGGTTGCAGGGTTAGGGACAAAGTTAACTTGCACCGAATAAATCTCCCGCCAGGATGAGGGTGGAGGTTCTTGCGCTTTGGCAATTTCAAGGGCTTCTGCATCCAAAAACGCATAGCCCGAGCTTTGAATCAGGAAAGGCTCTCCATCTTCCGTTACCCGACCATCTGGGCCGACCAAAATACCGATAACCGCCGAACCACGCACCAGATCTTCGGCTGTTAGCTCTGTTGCCGCTTTGCCACTGAGCTGGGAACTAGCCACACAGGCAATAGGAGGATAGGGAACGTTTTCTACTTCGACGGGTGTTCGAGTCGCATCGGCTTTTTCTTCCAGCTCGGCATCGCTGAGTCCATCTTCCTCTAGCCAGGGGTAGGCTTGTTCCTCCAGCCAAGTTCCCCAGCTAACCTGTGCAGCTTCAGAACCTGTTCCGTCTTCGTTAAAGGCGAATTGTTCAGGGTTTTCTTCAACACGAGCGATGAGGTCAGAAGGAAATTGTGGCGGCGTATCCTCGGGGGGGGAATCGGTACTGCCTGGTGCTGTATCGGTATTACCCGTGATAGGTTCACCATTTCCTAAGTTGCCTAAGTTTGGAATATCGTCAGTGGGCTCTGTGGGCAGATCTGGGCTTTCGGTAGGTTCAGGGGTAGAGGGGGGAGGCGTCCTACTAGGATTGCTGCGGCGAGGCGGAAAGTTGAACCCGGAGCGCGGTCGGAAACTTTCTCCTGTGGGCGGTGGCGGGGGAACGCTTGGGAAAATGGGGGCGAAAGAAATGGGGGGATCGCTATCCGGGCGAGTGGGAAGGTCTAGGTCAGCAAAGCTAGGCTCTGCGACATCGGGTAGAGTCGGAGGTTGAGTGAGGGCATCGGGTAGCCGATTCTGATCGATGGGTGAGAGTTCGACTAGTTCGACAGGGCGTTGCACATCGGCTTCGGTCCGGCGATTGTCTCCCGGAAACAAAGGCCCAACGAGCCACAACAACCCATGCGCTCCCAGGGATATCACCGTTCCCCAAAACAAGGGGTCGTGCCACAGTGGGCGCGAAGTGGGAGAAACGTCGGGATAACTATTGGTGTATGCCATAAGCGCAACGGGGGGTAATGCAGCAAGGGTGCGATCGCACCGCATCGAACAGTGGTAGTGAACCGAAAAAGGAGAGCTCAGCCCAACCACTTCAAAATAGCCGATCAAAGTCTAGCGCCTGAAACCCGCTAATGGGCAACCCACTAACCTCTAAAATCGTTCGACCGGGAAGTTTTCACAGATTCTTCTCAATGTTCTCTACTTTCTCTCTCCCTGCTATCTGCACCACCAACAGGGAAAAATAGGGCAACTGCAGCGATGGGCGATCGCGTAAATCAGCGTAAATGACCTGATGGGGCTGGGTTGCCCGCTCAACCACGTAGCTATGTTCAAGTAGTCCGTGGTTTGCCAATACCGACCAGACCTGTTCATAAACTGAACTCACCTTCATTAGAACAATGACGTCGGCATGGGCGATCGCGGTTTCCAAATCTGCAACGGTGTAGAGGGCTGGGAGAATCGTGAGCCGTTGCGATCGCACGGTTAGCGGCAACCCCAATGCTGCCGCCGCTGCCATGGGCGAGGCAACCCCTGGTATGGGTTTCACCTCCACTGCTGGATCGAGGCATTGCACCGTTTGTGCCAAGTAAGTGAAGGTGCTGTAAAAACTCACATCTCCCTCAGAAACAAAGGCTACGTCTTGACCCTGGCGCAAGACATCCCAAACCGTTTTAGCCGCCACCTGCCAGGCGTGCTGCAAAACAGCTTCATCCTGCACAAAGGGAAATTTTAAGGACAGTTCCACCTGTCCCGATCGCAACCAGGGCGTTACGATTTGCTGGGCGATTCCGGGCTTGCCTCCGGTTCCTGCTGGAAATGCCACAACCGGAACCTGCTGCAAAATTCGCATTCCCTTCACGGTGATCAAGTCGGGATCGCCTGGTCCCACCCCTACGCCATACAAAATCCCGACCATAATCGCTAGTGAAAAATCAATCGCTAGTGAGGTAGTGTTTTGGCTATTCTCCGGTGATAGAGAGTTCTTCGACCCACACACGAGGGGCCAACCCACCGCCGACCAATTCCAGTTCCTCTTCCACATACAGGATGGAATTGAGCAGCTTGAGGAAATCCCCGGCCACTGTTGCCGATTCGATGCTGGTGCGCTTGCCGTTTTCGATCAACCAACCATCGAAGGGCAGGGAGAATGAACCTTGTAAAGACTGCACGCCAGCGTGGAGAGCCTGTACGTCATCGATCAAGATAACGCCATCCGCATCATCCAGATTGTAAGTTTTCTCGGCAGGCTCGCCCCGCATGGCATGGAAGAAGTGCCGCCCAACGGTAACTTTTGATCCCATGTTGGCGTGCCCGGTGGGTTGAGCCTTCATCCGCTTGGCGGTTCCGGCGCTGTGGAGAAAATGGGTCAACACTCCGTTTTCAATCAGCGGTAGACGTTGTGTTGGGGTGCCTTCTCCGTCGAAGGTCTCGCCGCCGATATTTTCAGGGTGGAGCGCATCGTCGTAGAGAGAAATCAGTGGAGAGGCGATCGCCGTCCCCAGTGACTCTTGGGTAGAAAGGCTTTGCTTGTCCAGAATATTCTGCGCGTTAAACAGATTGGAGAAGGCTCCCATCAAACTGAGAAACGCATCAGCCGATAGCACCACGGGATATTTACCAGACTTGATTTTTTCATAGGCCAGGTGGCTGATGGTCTTTTCTGCGGCCTCTTCAATGCATCCGTCGATATCTAGCCCTGCCACATTCCGGGCAACTTTAAAGGCTCCGGCGCTGCGAGGCTTTTTGCCGTCTTGCTCGGTTTTGCTGTAGAGGTAGATGGAGGCTGCGGAGCGAATGTCATGTCGCCGTGCGCCCTGGCTGTTGAGATAAAACCGATCCACATCGCGCTGGGATAGCCCGTTGTAAGGAACTGAGGCGATCGCTGCGTGGGCACCTAGCAATTGCTTTTCTGCCCCAACCAGTTTTTCTATCAGCTCGGCAACGGGAGAGGTCGGCGCAGTATCTTCGCCAGGCGCAGAAATCTCTGTGGTTGCTTCGGGGCTAAAGTCTGGAGCATTGTCTTTGATCCCAAACTCGCTGGCTTCATAGGCTGTTTTCAGCGCCAGCTCCAAACCCGCCGGATCGATCTCGCTGGTAGAGGTAACGCCGACTCGACCGGCATCATTCCATACCCGTACGGTGACACTCGATCGATTGGAGGCTTTCACCTGCTTTGGCTCGCCTTGATCCACCTGAACACTGGTGTCATCTACAGATGCGCCATAGATGTCGTACTTACCGATGCTGAGGCGTTGGGCGGCTGCTTGAACCTGAGTCGCGAGGTTATCAATGTTGGTGGGCATAGCGTTCTGTGCAATGACTGTTGAGGATTGCCTTTCTGAGTGTATCGCGTTGGGAAAGGTTCCGCAGGCTGGCAAGCAGGGGGAATCAGCCTTGGGGACTGGCGATTTCTTGGAAATACAGTTGCAATCCCGATCGCCACACGGTGTAGCCCTGTCGGTTGAGGTGCAAACCGTCGGTGCTAAGGCTCATGGGTAAATTACCCCGATCATCCGTGAACAATGGATAGAGGTTGAGAAAGTCGACGCCGCTCTCTGTGGCGATCGCTTCCAGCTCTTGGTTTAGATCAACAATGCGTTGGTTGGGAATCGCCAGCAGGCGATCGCGCCCCTCCCAGGTTGCGGCTTCGGCAGAGTGCGGCAAAATCGACTGCACTACAATTTGCGTACTGGGATGAACAGTTTGCAGATAGCTAATGATTTGTCGGTGATTACTCAAAATGATGTCATCCGAATCCCCGCGCAACAAATCATTGATGCCGATCATCAAAAAAATAGTGTCAGGGCTCGTCTGATCTAGAAGATTGAGGCGGCGCAACAATCCCGTAGAGTTTTCCCCCGAGATGCCCTGGTTCAGCCAGGTGCGATTGGTGGAGAGTAGGTCGTTGGGGAACCACAGGCTAATGGAGTCGCCCAGCAAAACGGTGAGGCGTTCGGGCTGCTGGACGGCGGCAACTTCTGCCTCTTTTGCCAGTAGTTCAACCCATTGCTCGTAGGTGAGACGATGGGTTGGCCCCAGATCTGGCTCAGAGGGGGAGGTAAAGGAGCTGTGGGTGGAAGCGGGCGTCGTTTGCATCAGGGCAACAGTGCGATTCAAGCCTTGCTGGCGAGCCAAAAGCTGCACCACAAAAATCAGGAGGAGCATATTGCCCGCAACCGAAATGTAAACCCACAGCGGCAGCGACTGCCGTTGCTTCCAACTTGCTTGCCAATGCCGCCACGACCACTGTGCTTGTTGTTTCATCAGCCACAGGCGATCGCGGCCATGCCGCAAAACAGTTTTTAGATGGCGATCGCCTAGCCGACGTAGCCTATCATTCATGAAAGCGCCAACTCCAACGACTGGAATATTGCTCCCATTACAGCAAAGAATCCTCAAAACCGGATCAATTCAAAAGATTTACCAGCAGGACTTATGAATTTGTTGATTGTGTGGCTGCGGCGCAGCCACACAATCAACAAATTCATGCAAGATGGCACAAGTTTTGCGCAAATCCTGACCAATTTTGGGTCAGAGCTTCGGCAAACCTCACGTAGTCCTCAGTTAATTCTTAGATATTGTGAGCCGATGCACCTACAGCATCTAAAAAGGCGTTAGGTGAGAGATTCATGGCTGGAAGAGAAAATAAATATGCCAATAAGACCTGTTGGCGTCAAGGCTAGACAGAAGATATGAGCTTATTTGCCCCGTCCTGCCGTTGCATCGATAGATTCAATTTCTGACAGGTTGAAGGTGACGAGCTTGTCCCAGTTGCCGCCCTCAAACAAAACGGCGGCTTTGCCATCGCTAATGCGCTGCACTAATCCTTGGAAGCCGTAGTAAGTATCTTCGGCATTGGTTACACGAACTGCTGAGCCAGGAAGAATCATAGCCATGGGGATCAAACAAAGGGTACAGGTCAAGCTTAGTATGTGGGGGCGATCGCCCTCTACTGTTTTGCCAATACTTCTCTCAATACCACCGATAAGCCCGCATGAGGTTGGCGAATCTAAAGTGACTCAAGTAGAGGAGTACTTATGTTCATCAAAATTTGAGGCGATGGCGGAAGTTATAAACCGACTCCACCAAGCCAATGGCGATGAAATTGGTCAGTAAGGCCGATCGCCCGTAACTGAGCCACGGCAGCGGAATGCCCGTGATGGGAGCCAGCCCAATGGTCATGCCGACGTTCACCAACACCTGAAACACGATCATCGACAGTACCCCGGCAGCGAGGAGAGAACCGAAGTTGTCTTTGGAGTTTTGGGCAATGATGACCAAGCGGAAACAGATCAGCCAGATAATCCCCAAAACTACCAAGCTACCGACAAATCCCGTTTCTTCCCCGACAGCGGAAAAAATAAAGTCCGTGTGCTGTTCGGGAATGAAGTTGAGCTGGGTCTGGGTTCCCTGGTGAATGCCACGGCCCCAAAGTCCTCCCGCTCCAATGGCAATGCGCGATTGGATCAGGTGATAGCCGCCACCCAGGGGATCTTTATCGGGGTCGAGAAACAGAATCAGGCGATCTTTTTGATAGTCCTGTAAAAGATTCCAGGCAAAGTTGCCAAGCCCGCCAGAAATCAGATTGACAACCCCTGCAACAAACGCGCCCAGCCATTTCCAGGGCAATGTGCGCCAGCCGATGTAGGTCATCAGGGCAACCCAAATAAACCAACTGGGAAGGTAAACTCCAAACAGGATGGCCGCGACGATGGGGGAGAGGAGCAACAGGATCCATCCGGGATTGGCATTGCCCCAATACAACATCCCTAACGTAATAGCTCCAAATACCAGCCCAGTTCCCAGGTCAGGTTGCAGCATAATCAGCACCCAGGGGATGGCGGTAATAACTAGCGCTTTGATGACGGCGAGCACCGTATTTGCGCTACGTTCCTGTAAAACCCCGGCCAAGGTGATGATGAGACCGACTTTGGCAAATTCTGACGGCTGAACATTGAAATTGCCCAGGGTCAACCAACTTTGTGCACCGTTTGCGGTGGTTCCAGCAAAAATTACGACGAGCAATGCCAAGTTTGTAAGGGCGTAGATCAGCCAGTAGGCGCGGGAAAGGGCTTCGTAACGCCAACGGGCGATCGCCAGGGCTATCAACACACCAACGCCCCCGGTCAGCCAGTGCTGCACCCAGTCAGCCCGAGTTTCGGTCAACTCGACGCTGCGAATGGCCAAGCCACCAATGAAGGTGAGCACAATGACCAGACCGAGCAACACTCCATCAAGATTTTGCCAGGGTTGAACAAGGGCTTTCCAATGAAAACGGCGGAGGGGTTGATTGAGCATGGAGAGCTATGGGTTAGATGGGGTTAAGCTAAGGCGGCCACAGAAACACGTGCGGCAGCTTGTTGGGCTACTTGCTTGAGCGCTTTGGCAGAGGCAGAATCCGGATATTCCACCACAATAGGAACACCGCGATCGCCGCCTTCCCGCAGTGTCATCTCCAGCGGGATGCAGCCTAGGAGGGGAAGCGCCAGCTCTTCACTGGTTTTCTGTCCACCCCCTGAACCAAAGATATCGTATTGGCGATCGGGCAAATCTGGGGGAACAAAATAGCTCATGTTCTCCACAATCCCCAGCACTGGCACGTTCAACTGTTGGAACATCCGCAAACCACGACGGGCATCTTGCAGGGCCACTGTTTGAGGGGTGGTAACGATGACGGCTCCAGCCATGGGCACGGCTTGTGTCATCGTTAGCTGGGCATCCCCAGTTCCCGGTGGCATGTCGACAATTAAATAGTCCAGCTCGCCCCACTCGACCTGATAGAGAAATTGGCGAATAATGCCGTTGAGCATGGGGCCGCGCCAGATAACAGGTTGATCGCGATCGATCAAAAAGCCCATCGAAACCAGCTTTACGCCATAGTTAAAAGCGGGCTCTAGCACTTCACCTTGAGCCCCTTGCTGAACCTTTACCTGCGTCGTACTCAAACCCAGCATGGTGGGGGTATTGGGGCCATAGATATCGGCGTCGATCAGACCAACCTTTGCCCCAGCCTGTGCCAGGGAAACGGCTATGTTGACGGCCACGGTGCTCTTGCCGACTCCCCCTTTACCGCTAGAAACGGCCAGAATATTTCGTACGCCGTTAATTCCCTGGCGATCGGGTAACTCTTTTTGCTTGGGGGTTTCAGCCGTTACCTCGACTTGCACTGTTTCGACGCCGGGAAGGGTTTTGACCGCACGCTCACAGTCCTCGACGATAAACTCGCGCAGAGGACAGGCCGGTGTTGTTAGCACCAGGGTAAACTGCACATCCCCCTCATTCACCTGCACGTTGCGAATCATGTTGAGTTCGACCAGGCTTTTGCGGAGTTCAGGGTCTTGAACGGGGCGCAAGACTTCCAAAATTTTGTCGGTACTAACCATGAGATGTTGTGGAGTTCCTCTATGCCGCAGCGTCATTTTTCCGGAGCAGCCAGCTTGTCCTTAGCTTTTCTCAGAGCAGGCAGACGTTACGTTTGGTAATAAAATTTTAACGTCTATGCGGCAGAGTCTTGCACTCGGATCGTGCGCTCTACGATTACAAAACCCTTTCCTATGAATCGACCCTTTCCTATAAGCTGACAGGGTCAGGAAATGGGGGCGATCGCTCCAGGCATCTGTTGCATGAGCGCTGTACTCAGCACTGTGCCCAGCCCCAGAGTCAACACTAAACCTGCAAACATATCAGGATATTTAGGACGAGAGCGGTTTGTAGCGCCGCCTTCGGCTTCGGCTTGCTCGGCTGCCTGCACCAGTTCTTTGGCAACGCGGGCTGCATAGGGTCTCAAAATTGACCAGGCCAGCGGTGAAAACCATCCCCGCAATGTGACAGAGTAAGACACCTGCGTGCCGCAGAGGGTTGATTCCACCCGATAGGTGACACGCTCCTCCAGCCCAGGCAAGGCAAAAATACGAACAGAGAGTAGCTCATGCGGCAAGACGCGCTCCACAAACACCCGCACGGGTATGGGGCAGCGCCGGGTAACAGCCCGATAGATCAAACCTGGCTTAGGTATCAGCCCATTTGGAACATTGGTACTGGCAATGATGGGGTGCCAGGACACATCTGCCAAATTTGTCACTTTCTGCCACAGCATATCCACTGATGCCGTGCTTGCGGCATAGAAGGTCTGAACAAGAGGCTGTACCCATCCAGACTCGCTGCGCTGCCTTGGTTTACACCAAAAGCTAAGCATGATCCACTCCTTCCACAGTCGCATGGCAATGGGGTATTGATTGAAGCTTTACCCGCGTAGGTTCTGATACCGCTCCTTCAAGTTACCTATTCTAAATCAGTTAAATCCGTCGTGAATTGTCTCTGGTAGAGAGAGTAGATAGGAGGACGCGATCGCCCCTTTGGCAGGGCTCGTTTCATGCCTTCTTGTGCAATCGATACGAATTGTAGACACAAATTGTAAGCAAGTTTACATTTCTTCCTAAAGCCATGGAAAACTGAATACAAACGGGAAAACGTCCCCTATCAGCTGAAATTTGGGGAAACATCAACATTCTTTACATTCCTATCTCGGAGGTTAGTGGCGTTCCCAATCCAAGATAGGCTAGGAAGCGAATGAACGTGAAAGGCTTTCAGCCTTCCGGATCGGCATGACCGAGGGCTTTCTGCGGATACACTAGCGCGTCATTTTTCTACCGTTGAGCCATCCGTGGTTTGCAGTCACGGTCTGCAGCGAAATGCTCTGCAACAAAATGTTTTGGAATCGTTTTGTTTCGCAATAATTTTGTACTCTTTTGTCGGCTTCTCATTCCTCTAGCAACGAGTTATCGCGTTTATCAAAACCTATGACCAGTTCTTCTCATTCTGAGACCACCCCAAAAGCAACGCCTGCACCTCCTCCAAGTGATTCGCAGCAGCAGGTGAGTACCTTTATGAAGACCCTGCAAGATGAGATTTGCCAGGGGTTAGAGGCTGTGGATGGAAAACAAGCCTTTCAGGAAGATAGCTGGGAACGACCAGATGGAGGCGGTGGGCGATCGCGCGTTCTCAAGGCTGGCGGTGTTTTTGAGCAAGGGGGGGTCAACTTCTCTGAAGTGTGGGGAAAGGACTTGCCGCCATCGATTTTGGTGCAACGCCCCGAGGCCGCAGGGCATGGGTTCTACGCCACAGGGACATCTATGGTGCTGCATCCCCGCAATCCGTACATCCCTACTGTTCACCTCAACTATCGGTACTTTGAAGCGGGGCCAGTCTGGTGGTTTGGCGGTGGCATCGACCTGACACCTTACTATCCATTCCGGGAAGATGCGGCTCATTTCCATCGCACGATTAAAACTGCGTGCGATCGCCATCACTCTGACTACTACCCTGTTTTCAAAGAATGGTGCGACGAATATTTTTTCCTGAAGCACCGCAAAGAACCGAGGGGGGTCGGCGGCATTTTCTTTGACTATCAAGATGGACAGGGTCTGCTCTATCGCGGGCCTGATAGCCAGGGTGGGGCTGCAAATCGGAGTCAGGCTATTGGCGAAGTGGCTCCTCGTTCCTGGGAAGATCTGTTTGCTTTTGTGCAAGATTGTGGCGCTTCGTTCCTGCCGGCCTATTTGCCGATCGTAGAGAAGCGGCGGGAAATGGAATGGGGCGATCGTGAGCGCAACTTCCAACTCTATCGGCGGGGACGGTACGTAGAGTTCAACTTAATCTACGACCGAGGTACTATTTTTGGCCTGCAAACCAACGGACGGACGGAGTCTATTCTGATGTCCTTGCCACCCATGGTGCGATGGGAATATAGCTACTCGCCTGAGCCCAATACTCCAGAAGCAGAGTTGTATGAAGTTTTCCTGAAGCCTCAGGATTGGGCGGACTGGACCTCGAAAACAGCTACGGTTTGAGCCATCTATAAAGCTGTTTGAAAGGGGATAAGAGGGGGTGTAGAACGTAACATGATGAAAGTACCTGCAAGAAGGTTGAATTTTCAAATAGCCTGGGCATACTAAAGCGAGAGCAAAGATGGCGATCGCCCCCAGTCAATGCCATGCGTCTGCTTCCCCATGCCGATTACTGCTAAAGCTTAGGGCTCAGAAAAGCCTGAATAGGCCTCATGAAAGCCTGAGTAGGGCTCAGAAAAATCTGAGTAGGCTCAGAAAACATGAGCTAAGTTAGCAGTCAGAGATGCGGTACAGCGTTGGGAGCGGAAGGCAACCAGGAGAGTACCCCCTGAGCTCGTCCTAGAACCGCTTGCTACAAGCAAGTGACCAACACCAAGTAAAAGGGAGTTCTAAGCCCGTCATGGAGCAAACAACACATGTCACCGACGATGGTAAAACCATCATCATTCTGACTCCGAGTGGACGGTTAGACATCACAACGGCGTGGCAGTTTCGGTTGAAGCTGCAAGAATGTATTTCTCGTGTGAGTCCTCATGTCGTGGTGAACCTGGGGCAGGTTAATTTCATTGATAGCTCTGGGCTCACTTCGCTGGTCGCAGGGATGCGAGATGCAGACAAGGTAAAAGGCAGTTTCCGGATTTGTAACGTTCACCCCGAAGCTCGGTTGGTGTTTGAAGTGACGATGATGGATTCAGTCTTTGAAATTGTTGACACCGAAGAACAAGCACTCGAGCAGTTGCCTCGCGAGATGACGACCTAATTCTTACGTTGGCTCAACCTTCACGTCGCATCATATCTTCTAGAATTTATTTGAGACGCTGTATTTTTCCTGTGCTCAGAGCACGAAGAATGAACCCTTTTCAGGACTTTCCAAACAGCCTCTCGGGGAGCCTTGATGGTTTCGGTGAGGCTCCTGTGGAATAATGAGTACATGAATTCTTTAACTTTGCCTGTGAAAGACGTTCGGACAGTCTCAGATACCAAGCGAGCCTTCTATGCTGCTCATCCTCGCCCGATCAACTCGATTTATCGTCGAGTGATTGAGGAGTTGATGGTTGAGATGCACTTGCTGTCGGTTAATGTCGGTTTTCAATACGACCCCCTCTACGCGTTGGGAGTCGTTACGGTGTTTGACAAGTTTATGCAGGGCTATCGTCCCGAACGCGACATCGATTCTATTTTCCAAGCTCTCTGCCAATCTGTTGGTGGAGACGCGACCCACTATCGCCAACAAGCAGAGCAATTGCGCTCCGAAGCGTCGATGATGTCGCCTGATGCTTTTGTAGAGCAGATGACTAGTCTGTCTGTGGCATCGGGTGAAGGATTGATGGGGCAATTACGGGCGATCGCCGATCGTGAAACGTTCAAGTACAGCCGTCTGTTTGGCGTTGGTTTGCTAACGATACTGGAGCATATGAATCCAGAGGTCGTTAAAAGCAACGAAATGCTGGAAAAGTATCTCAAACCCATGGCTGATGCGCTCAAGCTTCCTGCCGAAAAACTGCAGAAAGATCTGGAAGTGTATCGCAGTAACCTCGATAAGTTTGCCCAGGCACAGGTTGTCATGGCAGATATTATGGCGGCGGAGCGTAAGCGCAAAGAACAGCGGCAGAAAGATAGAGCAGCAACAGCGGAACCTGCCGATGCTACTCCAGCTCCTACCGACCCGACCTCTGACTCGTCTTCTCAATCGGAGTAATCGCTACTTCCTATTGAGTGGGCACTGCTTAACTGCTTTGACCTAGAAATCTGGAAAGGCGACGCTTCCACTATGACGTTAGTCGATCGGGAGCTGGTCGGGATTGGGCACAATGATGTACCCCTTTTCCTCGTCGCCTAACACTTGATTGCGTGCCTGTCCCCAAAACCACCAGTGGGCAGCGACATAGGCGCAAATCAGACTATCCAGTTGGTCTTCCACCGCTTTCATGGCCACGCCTGTTTTTGGGATTGTGGGCAAGGCATTGTCTGCCATGGCGAGGGAAGGATTAGCTGAAGGGAGGGCATCTAAAATGTGCTGGCGAAACTGAGAAAGGGCGAGATGGCGATCGCCCACCCGCCCCTTTTTGTACTTCA
Source organism: Vacuolonema iberomarrocanum LEGE 07170 (assembly GCA_015207365.1). Taxonomy (GTDB): domain Bacteria; phylum Cyanobacteriota; class Cyanobacteriia; order Elainellales; family Elainellaceae; genus Vacuolonema; species Vacuolonema iberomarrocanum. The sequence goes on along the minus strand of JADEXA010000008.1, from coordinate 86,432 downwards.
AAATTCGTGTCAGTCGGAACAAGCGAATGGTGGCGGGATGGGGGAAAACCTCAAGCTGAAAGCGAGTTGGCTGCTGCGGCTGCAGGCTAGGTGCGTGGCGAAACCCCCGCTCTTCTAGGGCTGTCCCAAAACCAACGGTGCGTTGGGCAAAGGGTAGCCCCAAATTTGCAGGATAGCAGCCCGCATGGTAGCGCCCAAAGTGACGATGGGCGAGGCGATCGCACTCTCGCATTCCGGTCTCATTGCGAATGAGGGTGGGGGCATCCACGGCGATGCCCCCCATTTGCGTTGGCGGAAGCTGATGGTCGATCCAATCCAGAACCGACTCCAGCCGGTCAATGCGATTGAGCTCGACCAGTTGCAGTTTGAGATGGCCTGCTGCGAAGTGCGATCGCAAGCAGCACAATCCTGTGGGTTGGGATGTCCAACCCAGATCAACTCCAATGAAAATCATGGTGAGGATGCAAGCGATAGAGAAAAACCCGTTGGCCCTTCTGGTCTAAGGTTCCAGGCAGGTTCTTATCAATTTTTGACATTTTTTTACGTAATTCTTCGGTGTTCTTATGAGGTTAGTTACAGAGCGTCATCGTTGAGTTGCCTCGGAGTCCTGACATGAAAGATTTCACGGATTGTCCAAAATGTGGCAAGAAAACGCTGGTCATGCGGAATTCTGATATCTACCAATGTTTGTCCTACGATTTTAAGCGCGATTTCTCTGCGGCTGAAAGAAAGAAACCCAACTACGATTTCCCAGCGTTGCTGGTGATCGCATTCATCACATTGGTCATCTTTTTGACCCAGTCTGAAGCGCCAACCCCGCAGACAAGCCAACAGCCCTCCCCCTATACCGTCAATTTGCTGCCTTGATCCAGAGGTCGATAGGAAACATAGCGCTACCCCCTTGAGTCAAACCGACATTTTTTTGACAGCTGTGCATCGTGCGGCTGTCAAAAACTATCTGCCCCTGGTTTGCTGACAGATTTAGTCCTCCGGCTCAGAAGGCAATGAGGTTGCTGGAGTCGCTGATGAAGGGGAAGGTAAGACGGGCTCATCGCCCGGCACGATAAAGGGTGCAAGCACTGGCTCTACCTCAGAGGGTGTAGCAGGAAGCTCTGGAACGGGGCTAGGAAACACCGCTTCTTCCGGTTCAGGAGGTAGGATTACAGGTTCTTCCGGTTGTCGAGCAGCAGCTGCTTGGTCTTCCCACTCATTAATGCGATCGCGCGCCTCTTCATACAATTCGCTGCTCCAGGACACATTGCGTGCTTCTTGGATCGCAGCATCCCAATTCCCGGCATCGGCCAGCTGAGCCGCCCGATCGAGATAGGGCTGGTCTTGAATCCGGTCAATATCGTTACGCCACCGGGCGATCGCCTCTTGTGCCTGATCGTAACTTCCAGTTCCGTAAAGAATTTGCTGGGCTTCTGCGATCGCCGATCGCAGCCCCTCTACTGTTCCAGCAGCGGCCAGCTCACGAGCTTGTTGGAATCGGGCTTGATCTTCCTGCTCCTGCTCCTGTTCCCAACGGGCAATGAAATTATCAACGTTATCGTCCGTTTGCCGCATGTCAGAGCGGGCGACCTTGTCGTTCTCTTCATCTTCCCGTTCTTGGGTTTCGCGGCTTGTTTGAATAGTGCGAATCAAATCTTGGTAACGCGTCGTCGACCAATATTGATTGTCGATTTGCAATAATCGCCGGCTGGTTTCTAATGCGCGCAACCATGCTCCAGCATCGAGATAGTCCTCGGCTTGCTGATACAGGTCTTCGGCATCTGCCCAAGTTTCTTCCCACTGGCGAACAGTTTCGACAGCCCGGTTTCGCATGTCGACTTGGTGGGGGATTTGCATGGCAATTTCGACAGCAGCTTGCAAGTTCCCTGTATCAAATTCTTCTTCAGCACGGCGCAGAATTTCGCGACCCCAAAAGTCGACGAGGCGATCGCTATCGTCGCGCAGCGGATGATCTCTTGGTACGCCATTGACGACAACCATTGCCCGTCGCAGGTCTTCTGTCCCTTGCCCACTGGCAATTTGCTCGGCACAATAAAGTTGGTCGGCGGGCGGTGCATGGCGAGCATTAAAGCAACGAGGCAAGGCTGGCAGATAAATTAAGTTACCCAATGCCCATACGACAATACCGATGGGCAAGGATAGTAGCACCGACATGCTCAGCCAAAAGCCCCAGCCAAAACGCAATCGTCTAGTATGCTGCACGATCGGCTTCCGCAAAGGTGGGTGAGACGTTGCAGTGATGAGTTGGCGTCGAGGCATCGACATAGCACAAATCAGTAATGAGTAGTGAGACAAAGACTATCCATATTTAGTGGATTATCCTTCGTCTTGAGGAGCTTCGGCACATAATACAGGGTATCTACCAAAATCGCCAACATTCACTCTAAAAATTGGCAATCCAAGCAATGGGGGTTCCCTCAGCCTCAGCTTTGTATCTTGTTCGTTCCCCTATTCTGCAAGCTTTCAGGTTGGCAGCTAGGTGAATCTCAATCTGATCAACATGGCTTGAGTGGCTTTTGCTACTCAAGGTGTCAATAGAGACAGCGTGGTTAATAGTAATACACCCTGTAATAGCCTAGCATTCTGCCATGCCCTTACTGGTGCCCCATTTCAAGGTACTGCTCTTCGTCTCACAGCCCCGCTTTGAGGGTGCAAAATCCAAAGATGATTTTTCTAGGGCATGTCATCAATTAGTTAAGCTAGTGAAGGAGAGAGCAGAAAAGCAACAGCCCTAAGTAGCTCGGCATGATGAAAAACCAGACCCTAAAAACCTGTGCCGCCCGCGCTGCGGGCGGCACAGGTTTTTAGGGTTTTAGGTTTAATTGCACCTGCCAACTTATGACGAGACACCGCTATGCACTACGGGATGACCAGTGGGAGCGGATGAAAGCCTTCCTCCCTGGACGCGAAGGCACTGTAGGAGTAACCGCTAAAGACAATCGCTACTGTAGAGGCTTGCGTCATCCGGAGTGTTTTTGTTGATGGTGTGGCTGCGACGCGACCACACCATCAACAAAATGTATAAGTCTTAGAACAGTGAAAGCTGACTTACATGGGTCGGGCGATCGCCAAGATCTTCTCAGCGACGGTTTCATCTACGGGGATGACCGATAGCCGATTGCCCCGGCGCACCACCCACAGCTCATCATCGGAGAAGGTATCTCGCAGAGTATCGAGGGGAATCATTTCGGGAAAGACTTCCAAAAATTCCACGGTGACGGTTTGCCAGCGAGGTTTTTCGGGGGTGGATTTGGGATCGTAATACTTGCTGCTGGCATCGAACTGGGTGGGGTCGTCGAGATTGGCCTCGGTTACCTGCATCAGCCCTACGATACCAGGGGGTTTGGTATTCGAGTGGTAGAAAAAGGCGCGATCGCCCACGTTCATCGACCGCAGGAAATTCCGTGCCTGATAGTTGCGAACGCCATCCCAAATCGTTTGGCGATCGCGCTTCAGGTCATCGATCCCATACACATCGGGTTCCGATTTCATTAACCAATAGTTCATCGTGTCCTTTCTGCGGCCCCACTTCAGCCAAATCTGTCATACCCACTTTTCAAAACTCAATAACAGAAGATTTTTGAAACCATCGCATCCCAACCAAGGGGGGCAAAAAAATCTCTGGTTTTAGGTTTAATAGAATGGGTTTCAGCTTTTCATCCTATCTCGAAACCCTCCCAAAGCCCTGCCAAACCATTGCCTTGAATTGAGGTTTCATCCCAAGTTTGAATAGCAAACCTCCCGACATATTTTCTGTGAAAGGCGGGCTCCGTAAACCTTTCACAGAAAATATACTGGGCTTTTCTAATCTGGATTTATAGCGCTGTGCGCCCGCATCAAGTACAGAAATGGTTGTGTGTGGGCGCGACGCGCCCACACACAACCGTACTTACCTAACGCGCACAGCGCTATAGTCAATAGCTCGGCATAATGAAAAACCAAATCCTAAAAACCTGCACCGCCCGCGCCACGGGCGGTGCAGGTTTTTAGGATTTTAGGTTGAATTGCACCTACCGACTTACCAGGCGTCAGCCTTAACCAGCAATATCCTCGCCGTCGCTGGTGTACATGGATTCTAGCTTCAGCAAAATCTTGGGTTTCAACCCTTCAAGGGCTTGCTTGAGTTGGTTTTTGGTCGTGCCATAGGCATGGGGATTGTGTCCCGATTGCGCCATCATCACCCAACTACGAAACATCTTGCACTGGGCAGGGGCGATCGTTGAGGTCATGATATTGGCACACTTTTGGGGCTGTTCCCTAGAAAAGAACAAAATCCGATACTTACCCGCTTCGCTGAGTAAACGCACCAGTTGTTGTCCATACTTGGTTTTCAAGTCGATATAGCTCGACAGCCACCGAGGCCCATTTTCTTTGGTATAGAGGACGGTCAGCCATAGCAACGCTGGATGCGGTGCAGGGGCAAATAAAAACTGGTTATAGCGGGTACAGATGCGACGGCGATTAATTTCTTCCTGGGAAAACATGACCCATAGCGCGGGCAACGTTCCGCTGCTCGTAGGAATCGGTTTTGGGAAGGAAATGTCGCCCAGAGGCTTATCTGAAGGCCACGACGCCAAGCGGCAGATATCGTCGGGAGCCGATGGCGTTTGCTTGGTAGAAGGCTTTTCTGTGATGGGAACTTTCGACAGAACCTCTTCGATCCGCCGCCCGATCTCGCGCCCACTCCCAAATCGCTGCTCCAGGGGAGCCAGGGTATTCACAATCTCGGTTGCAGTCTGGGGGCGATCGTCCGGCTCCTTGGCCAGACAGCTCATGATCAAGTTTTCTAGCGCCTTGGGCACCTTCAGATTCGTGTTGGACTCCCGCAACGGGCGCGGATGCGATTCGTGATGAGCGCGGTACCAGCTCCCAAATGTGTGGGTTTCAGCATTGACCGGCATCCGCCCAGTCAACATCTGATACATCATCACGCCCATGCTGTAGATATCAGAGCGCCCGTCCAGCTCACGCCCTTCCATTTGTTCTGGCGAGGCATAGGCCAGCGTTCCCATGAAGCAATTTGTCTGGTTGGCATCCGGTTGGAGCGCCTTGGCGATGCCAAAGTCCAGAACTTTCGCCAGCTCCCCATAGCTATCGTCCAGCAGAATATAGATATTGCTGGGTTTAATGTCCCGGTGGACAATGGGGCACATCTCTCCGTTGATGGGAATGCCATTGTGGGCAGCCTGGAGCCCTTGACAAATCTGACGGCTAAGGTTGAGGAAGCGGGGCAAGCGAATGGCCTGCTGCATGATGATTTCGCTGAGGCTATTCCCTTTCAGATATTCCATCACATAAAAGGGAATGCCATCTTCGTCGATGCCATAGTCTGACACGCGAATAATGTGGATGCTGCGTTGCCCCAATAAGGCGCAGGTGGTCGCCTCCCGCTCAAAGCGATCGCGCATCTTCTGGGTTAACATTGCCTGGGATAGGAACTTGAGCGCCACAGGAACCCCACCCAAAAGCAGGTCTTTTGCCGCATAGACACGACCCATCGAGCCTTGCCCTAGAAGCTCAACCAGTTGATAGCGGTTATTCAGTACACGACCGATATTTGGGTCTGACATCCCGGAAAACGATGCTCCGATAGCGCAGAATGACTTGATCTTAAGAGAGGGGTATCACCCCTCAGGGGGATCACCCTCTGAGTAGTTTATTTAATCACTAAATTTAGTGGGAAATAACCCCAAATCACTGACCCACATCCGCTAGTCTCTGAAGTGCGAGTCTCCTATAGGTATTCCGGAGAAGGTACTCCATCATTTCGCTCTGTCCCATCCAGACCAGGATTGTGAGGGGTTAAGAAAGTTACTGGCCTACAGATTGGAACGCCCATCTTGAGACATTCAATTCTGCAAAATGAGGCTGAGCGCTACGACAAAGACACAACTCCTTGGCGGAGATGCCCACAGATCCCAAAGACTAAGCCGACTGTCTCAATCAGGACGCGAGGTTAGACATTAGCGATACCGTTATGGTAGCAACCTCAGGATGAAGAAAACAGGTCAGCCGGGTGCAGCCGCCCATAGCAACTCGCATCCATTATCCGTCTACCATTGAACGCTCGATCAGGCATCGGGGGAAGACACGAGAGCATCCAAAGAACTACACATATGTAGATTTCCCAAAGAATTGCCCAAGACCAACAAGTTCGTCAAGGATTTTGGTGGATTTGTTGGCCACGCCGCCTGCTATTTATCCCAAATCGACTAGGTTTGAGCGCGATCGCCCACCTCCATGCAGCCGGGTGCGCTTAGTCACCCAGATACGCTTCAAGAACTCTGGGGTTTCGCTGAATCTCTATGGGGGTGCCGTTGGCCAAATTGCTGCCTTCCGACATCACCCAGACATGATCGCACAAGGACATGATCACATCCATGTTGTGTTCGATGATCAAGAAGGTCATGCCATCCCGGTTCCAGGTGCGGATATGGTCGCAAATTTGATTGATCAGGGTGGGGTTGACGCCAGCAGCAGGTTCATCCAGCAAAATCAGCTTGGGATGGGTCATCAAGGCACGGGCGAGTTCCAGCAGCTTGCGCTGGCCGCCCGAGAGGGCTCCGGCATAATCCTGGGCTTTGGCCGCTAGCCCTACCGATTCGAGGATTTCCCAGGCGCGATCGCGCTCCCGCCGTTCCTCCGATGCAATCTTTCCGGGTTGTAGCCACACCTTCCACAAGGTTTCTCCGGTTTGCCGTTGGGTAGCCAGCAGCATGTTGTCGAGCACTGACAACCGCGAGAGGACACGAGCGACTTGAAAGGTGCGCACCAGCCCCCGACGCGCCAAGGCATGGGCTGGTAGCTCTTGGATGGGCGAGCCATCAAACATGACCGTACCGCTGTCGGAACGCAGCGAGTTGGCCAGTAGGTTAAACAGGGTTGTTTTGCCTGCACCATTGGGGCCAATGAGCCCAGTAATTTGACCCACAGGCACGTCAATCGCAACCTTATTCACTGCTCGAACGCCACCGAAGCTCTTGCAAAGCCCTCGTGCTTCCAGCAGGCTAGGGGGAGTAGAGGGAGCCGCAACATTTGCCGGCTCCGTTGCCGAACCTGTCGGCTGATGCGCGAACCTATCGACCAAGGGTGAGTTCCTCCTTCTTGCCCAGCATCCCTTGGGGACGCCAGATCATCAACACCATAAGTATCAAGCCAATGATCATGACCCGAAAGGCACCCAGACGGGCGTCTTCCAATGGCACGATGTCGCGCAACACAAAGCGGGTGATGGTGTCATAGGCCCAGAAAATGCTGGCTCCCAGCAAGGTGCCCAGGTTACTCCCTGCGCCCCCCAACACTACAATCGTCCAGGCATTGAACGTGACCAGTGGACGGAAGTTGTCGGGATAAACCGTTGTCAGTTGCCAACTGTAGAGCGCCCCGGCCAACCCGGCCAAAAAGCCGCCCAGCATAAGGGATTGCAACTTGTAAGCAAAGACATTTTTGCCTAACGCACGAGCCACCTCTTCATCCTCACGGATGGCTTTGATAACGCGCCCCCAGGGCGATCGCACCAACCGATCTAGCCCCAAAAATACGAGCGCTACCAAGAGCACGGAGAGCAGCATCAGGCCGTTTTTGCTGGGATTGTCGTTGTAATGATAGAGCGCTGTCAGAGAATAGCCAAAGGCCCAGATGCCAACCAGTCCAGCGATCATGGCAATGACAATGCTGAGGCCAGTCGTCCAGCCTGCAATGCGCTTGGTGGCGCGATCGCCCAACCACACAAACAGCAACACGATGCCCACACAGGCGGCCAGCAGCAACGCACCCAACACCCAGGGAGGCAGAACCTCTCCAGCCTTGAGCTGACTGGACAGGAAACCCACCCCGACCACGGCCAGCACCAGCGAGAGAATGTAGCCCAGGGCAACGCGACTGCTACTCAACAATTCCGAGGTTGGCGATTGTTTCCAGACCTGCCGTAGCCAACGAAACCCCTGCCAGTAGGCCAGCCCAATGACAACCGTCAGCAGCGCCATCATCAACAGCCGCACGAACCCGTTGGGATTTAAGTCCTCAAGTGGCAGGGGAAAACCCTGCAACCCAAACGTGCCTCGCGTGACCTCTTCTTCGTTGATGGCAACCAAGCGCAGCATCTCTGACACCCCAATAGTGACGATCGCCAAATAGTCTTCGCGCAATCGCAGGGTCGAAAAGCCAATCAGCAAACCCAATAGCGACGCGGCCACCGCGCCGATAATGGCCGCCAACCATAGCGGCACACCCCGCAAGCTCAGCAACACCGTGGTGTAGGCTCCAATGGTCATAAACGCCACATGACCAAAGTTAATCAGCCCGGTATAGCCCCACTGCAAATTTAGCCCCAACCCAAACAGGGTGAAGATGGCAGTAAAAATAACCAGGGAAACGACAAATCCTTCCATGAACAGTCTTCGGGTAAGAACGTAAGCAACGTATCACCAAATCTATTGGAAATCGCGCGCATATGGGTACGCAAAAAAACGGTACGCGAAAAAGTCGCCAAACGAGACTTTCCAAATAGTTATTCTGACAATCTTACCCGTTCTTACCATCCTCCCTGTACGCTTACAGTTAATACAGAACAGAACTTTAGGATAGATGTGATGGGTGCGATCGCTTCCCAGATCGAATCAATCATCGGAACTGCAGGGATAACCGCCTGGAGCGAACTGCCCGCCGAGCAACGCCAGCACTATGAAGGGGCGATCGCCCCCGGCACTCTCCCCGAATACATGATTTGCCCCGACTCCCAGGAAGCTCTAGCAGAAGTTGTGGCCTGGGCGCATCGAGACGGCATCAGCTTACTGCCCTGTGGCAGCGGTTCTAAGCTCGACTGGGGGAAATTGACAGAAGGGATTCAGGTTATCCTGTCGACCGAGCGGCTGAACCGCCTCGTCGAACATGCCACAGGCGATATGGTAGTGATCGCCGAAGCTGGACTGCCCTTCGCCGATCTGCAAGCTGCCCTCGCCCCGACCAACCAGTTTCTCAGCCTCGATCCGGCCTACCCCGAGCGAGCGACCCTGGGCGGTATCGTCGCCACCGCCGACTCGGGAGCCTTACGCCAGCGCTATGGCGGCGTTCGCGATTTGCTGATTGGCATTAGCTTTGTGCGCGCCGATGGCCAAGTGGCACGGGGCGGCGGCAAGGTGGTCAAAAACGTGGCGGGTTATGACCTGATGAAGCTGATGACCGGAGCCTATGGAACGCTGGGCGTCTTGAGTCAGCTCATCTTTCGCACCTATCCTCTGCCCGAAGCCGGGGCGACGGTGGTGGCCGTGGGAGATGGGGAGGCGATCGCCCAACTCACCCAATCCATCCTCCTCTCCTCCCTCACCCCGACGGCGCTAGAATTGCTGGCTCCTGTCACCACCCAATCTCTCGGTCTGGAGAGTAGCGCATCGAATAATTTTGGCTTACTCGTGCGCTTTCAGAGCATTCCTGCCAGCGTTGAGCAGCAAAGCGCGAGCGTCCGGAAGCAGGCGGAATCCGTCGGACTTGCCACCACACTTCTGCAAGACGCCGCCGAAGCTGACCTATGGAAACGATTACGAGAAAAATGGGATGAGCCCGCCCACAGCGACGCCATCACTTGCAAAATGGGAGTAAGGCCGACCCGCGCGATTGAATTACTCAGCGCGCTCGAAAAACTGGAAGACGTACAACCCACCCTTGCCACCCTCCATGCTGGAAGCGGGCTGGGGTATCTGCACCTCCCCGCTGATGCATCGCCCAGCATTTTGCAACAAATCCGCCAGCTCTGCGAAACCCACAGCGGGTATCTCACCATCCAGCGTGCCCCTGTTCCCTTGAAACAAAGCTTCGATATCTGGGGTATCCGGTCTGAAACGCTGCCGTTGATGCAAGGACTTAAACAGCGCTTTGACTCACAAAACCTGCTCAGCCCGGGTCGGATGCTGTAGCGGATTGCTGATTAATTATTGTCGCCCTCCACCTTTCCTATGCAAACGTCTGAAAACTCCACACCTACGCCCGAACAGCAACCCTCATCCTTTTCCCAACTGCCCCTCACCAATGGGTTTGATGCCGATAATCCGCCGGATCCAACGCTAATCGACGCCTGCGTTCACTGCGGGTTTTGCCTCGCCACCTGCCCCAGCTACCGCGTCATTGGCAAAGAAATGGATTCGCCTCGGGGTCGCATTTATTTAATGGATGCCATCAACGAAGGGGACGCTCCTTTGGCCGATGCCACCGTACAGCACTTCGACTCCTGCCTCGGTTGCTATGCCTGCGTCACCACCTGCCCATCGGGAGTGCAATACGATCGCCTGATTGAAGCCACTCGCCCCCAAATCAACCGCAACATCGAACGCTCCTTACCCCAGCGCCTCCTGCGCAACCTGATTTTTTCTCTCTTCCCCTATCCCAACCGACTGCGGGTGTTGATGCGTCCGGTAACGCTGTATCAGACCACTGGGCTGCAACGGCTGATCCGTTCGTTGGGCTGGCTCCCTAAGATTTCCCCCCAACTGGCAGCCATGGAATCGCTGATGCCGCCCCTTTCTCCCAAAGCGTTTCAGGACACCCTGCCCGAGCGGATTCCGGCAGAGGGCAAGACCCGCTACCGGGTGGGAATGCTGCTGGGTTGCGTGCAGCGACTGTTTAACCCTGAAGTGAATGATGCCACCGCCCGCGTGCTAACCGCCAATGGCTGCGAAATCATCATTCCCAAAACCCAGGGCTGCTGCGGCGCCCTCTCCCACCATCAGGGAGAAGAAGACCAAGCCCGCGACTTTGCCCGTCAACTGATTGATGCCTTTGAGGGCACCGAGGTCGATGCCGTTTTGGTAAACGCCTCTGGCTGCGGCCATACTCTCAAAGACTACGGCCATCTCCTCAAGAATGACCCAGCCTATGCCGAAAAGGCGGCGGCCTTCTCCGCCAAAGTCAAGGATGTGCAAGAGTTCCTGGCCAATGTGGGATTGACAGCATCCCTTTCTCCCCTGCAAGAAGCCCCTCTGACGATGGTGTATCAGGATGCTTGCCATATGCTGCATGGGCAAAAAATTAGCTTGCAACCGCGCCAACTGCTGCGCCAAATTCCCGGTGTGTCGCTCCGCGAGCCCATTGATGCGGCGCTCTGCTGCGGCAGCGCTGGGGTCTACAACATCCTGCAACCGGAGGTAGCCGAAGAGTTGGGGCAGCAAAAAGTAGCCAACCTAATCAATACCGGAGCGTCGGTCATTGCCTCCGCCAACATCGGCTGCTTCGTCCAAATCAGCAAACACCTGGAAAAGCAGGGGCGGGTTGTCCCAGTGCTCCACCCCATGCAGTTGCTTGATATGTCGATTCGCGGCGAACAGTTGCCAACGGATGAATGGTCGGGTGAGTAAGTGGAGCGATCTCGCCCATACCCGAGAGGAGAAAGTTCCTCAATCCTCATAATGAAACCGACAACTCAAGATCAGGATTTCAGCATCTGTAACTTTGTAGACTAAGCGATGTTCGTCCGTAATGCGCCGTGACCAATAACCTTTCAGTTGATGTTTCAGAGGCTCTGGTTTACCAAGCCCTTGAAATGGCTGGCGGAGTATATCTTCAACAAGGATAACGATTTTGCGGTAAATTTTCTTATCTTTGACTGCCCACCCTGTGAAATCTGCAAAAGCTTTAGGAGTGAAGGTTATGTTCCTCATTCCACTCCTCAGGTGTGAAGCTGATCAGGTTCGACCGAGATTCAGCACTGCGAATAGATTCTGCTAGATGCCGACGGTTTGCTTCCGTTGATAACAGGTATTCGGTTGTGTCTTGGGTTGAAGAATCGTTTGAAGCGATCGCATCTGACTCGGGGGCGATCGCCTCCTGCTCAACCAAGATAATCACCTCAACAATCGTTCCCTCTGCCAGCTCTGGCATTTGAATCTCGATCGTGCCATCTTTGCGGACGATTCCTCGTTGCTTCATTCCACTCAGCCGAACACCATCGAGCATAGGAATTTCCTTTGACGACCAAACCATGTCTCAATTCTAATGCAGCGTTCAGATGTCGATGGTTTGTCTCCGTGAGCAAGGTATTCGGTTGCGTCTTGAGACAAAGGATCTTGTGAAGTCGTCTCGTCTGATTCTGGGGCGATCGCCCAGACGCTATCAAAACAATGACGTCGACAACGACAGGACTGCAATAAAACCTGCTTCATCCTGAGTGAATTCGTCAATTTTGTGGCCGCGTCGTGGTCACAAAATTGACGAACTATTGAATCCGGTTAAATCGCCATAAAATCCAAATATCATTTTTGCCTACTGCACAGCAGCGGGCAAAAGTGATATTTAGGTTCTTTAACAGATTTGATATAAGCTCACAATTTCAGAGCCATCATACGCCTGCCAAGGTAGACGCTACGGCTAACCTTCGCAACACAAACCAAAATCTATGCCGCTAGCCTGAAACCAGATAAGTTTCTTGAAAGCTTTGCAGTACGCGGCGTTTCAAAAGAATTAGTCAATAGTTTTGCTGAAGTGGGCAATACCCTGCCGTAAAAATTGGGGTTACAAAATCCAGTCATTATTCTTTCCTAAAAAAAGCACAACATACTCCCTCTAGAAAAGAATAATCGTCTCAATTAGTAAGTTGGCAGGTGCAATTAAACCTAAGACTCTAAAAACCTGTGCCGCCCGCAGCGCGGGCGGCACAGGTTTTTAGAGTCTGGTTTTTCATCGTGCCGAGCTACTTAATACTCAGAAATCAGGTGCTTTTGCCAACTAAATTTACGCGATCAACGTAGGTGAAATCCGAAAAAGACGAATCGAGACTTGTTGTCTTTGCTGTAGTTTTCTACACCTACTGCTGTAGTTTTCTGCAACCAGTTTATGCATCGCCCCTGAGCATCTGCCTCACTATTGCCTCGCTCCATCAGGATGCACTCGACTCAATTTTGTTCGGTTCCTTTATTTTAACGCCCATTCATCGCTGTCAATGGGAGCCTGGCCGCCGCTTTTTGATGCCTTGTTTCTAACGCGAGGGCTGTGCAAACCGCCCACATGAAAGGCTCTAGCCCAGACCGCAAGCCTTTATTCACGTCGCCCTTTTCTCGTTCGCCTTGCAAGAGGCTTCGAGGCATTGGTCGAACGCACATTTCTTTTCAACCTATCTTAAGGAGCTAAATTTTATGCCTTTTGAACCGATCCAAACTCTTTCTATCCTCGATGGCAACAACGGCTTTGCGATCAATGGTGTGGCTGCATCTGACTACTCGGGTCGTTCTGTGAGTGGGGCAGGGGACATCAACGGTGATGGTATCGACGACCTGATCATTGGGGCATCTGGTGCCGACCCCAATGGAAATAGTGCTGCCGGAACCAGTTATGTAGTGTTTGGCCGTCAGACGGGGTTTGGGGCAAGCCTCAACCTATCCACTCTCAACGGCAGCCACGGCTTTGCGATCAATGGTGTGGCTGCATCTGACTACTCGGGTGTTTCTGTGAGTTCGGCGGGGGACATCAACGGCGATGGTATCGATGACCTGATCATTGGCGCATCTGGTGCCGACCCCGATGGAAATAATAGTGCCGGAAGCAGTTATGTGGTGTTTGGCCGTCAGACCGGCTTTGGGGCAAGTCTCAACCTATCCACGCTCAACGGCAGCAACGGCTTTGCGATCAATGGTGTGGCTGCAAGTGATCGCTCGGGTGTTTCTGTGAGTTCGGCGGGGGATATCAACGGCGATGGCATCGATGACCTGATCATTGGGGCACGTGCTGCCGACCCCAATGGAAATAATAATGCTGGAACCAGTTATGTGGTGTTTGGCCGCCAGACGGGGTTTGGGGCAAGCCTCAACCTATCCACGCTCAACGGCAGCAACGGCTTTGCGATCAATGGTGTGGCTGCAAATGACTTATCGGGTCGTCCTGTGAGCGGGGCAGGAGACATCAATGGTGATGGTATCGATGACCTGATCATTGGGGCACGTGCTGCCGACCCCAATGGAAATAATAATGCTGGAACCAGTTATGTGGTGTTTGGCCGCCAGACGGGGTTTGGGGCGAGCCTCAACCTGTCCACACTCAACGGCAACAACGGCTTTGCAATCAATGGTGTTGCCGCAAGTGATCTCTCGGGTGATTCTGTGAGTTCGGCGGGGGACATCAACGGCGATGGTATCGATGACCTGATCATTGGGGCAAACGATGCCGACCCCGATGGAAATAATCGTGCCGGAAGCAGTTATGTGGTGTTTGGCCGTCAGACCGGCTTTGGGGCAAGCCTCAACCTATCCACGCTCAACGGCAGCAACGGCTTTGCGATCAATGGTGTGGCTGCATCTGACTTCTCGGGTGGTTCGGTGAGTGGGGCGGGAGACATCAATGGTGATGGTATCGATGACCTGATCATTGGGGCACGTGCTGCCGACCCCAATGGAAATAATCGTGCCGGAACCAGTTATGTGGTGTTTGGCCGATCCCAATCTACGCCTGGTAATGACAACCTGACGGGTACCAACGGGCGCGATGTCATCTTTGCCCGAGCAGGCAATGACATCGTCAATGGCTTGGATGGGAGCGATCGCCTTGCGGGTGAAGATGGCAACGACCAGCTCTTGGGTGGCGATGGCAATGACCGACTGATTGGCGGCAATGGCAACGACAGAGCCGGGGGCGGGTCAGGAAATGATCGCATCCTAGGCGGCAATGGTCGCGATCGCCTGATTGGCAACGCAGGCAACGATCGCCTCATCGGTGGCAATGGCAATGACGCACTGCTCGGCGGTGTGGGCAATGACACGCTGATTGGCGGGGCAGGCAACGATCGCCTGTTGGGTGCCGGGGGCAATGACCTGATGCGAGGCAACCTAGGCAACGACACCCTCAATGGCGGTTCAGGCGTTGACCGTCAGTTCGGTGGCGCAGGGCGCGATCGCCTCAATGGGCAAGGTGGCAATGATGTGCTGCGGGGTGGCCTTGGCAATGATGCGTTGCGCGGTGGAGCGGGTAACGACCGCTTACTCGGCGAAGCAGGCAATGACTTAATTGCCACTGGAGCCGGGCGCGATCGCATTGTCATCCGCTCAGGTCAAGGCTTCGACCGAGTGACCGACTTCACCGACGGACAAGATCTGATTGTGTTGGGCGGCATCCAATTTGGGCAACTCACGCTCCGGCAGCAGGGCAATGATGTGCGCGTGTCTCGGGGGGGTGAAAGCCTATTGCTGTTGCAAAACCTGAATGAGGGGCAACTCTCGCAGGCTGATTTCGTTTAGACCCTTTGTTTGAGAGGGTGAAGGGCGATCGCTTCCTCTCGCCAAAGATAAAACAGTCCGCTTTTCTTTAACCCTTTTCTCGTTCGCCTTGCAAGAGGCTTCGAGGCATTGACCGAATGCCTATTTACTTCTCAACCGATCTTAAGGAGTCAAATTTTATGCCTTTTGAACCGATCCAAAATCTTTCTATCCTCGATGGCAACAACGGCTTTGTGATCAATGGTGTGGCTGCAGGAGACGGCTCGGGTTTTTCTGTGAGTGGGGCGGGGGACATCAACGGTGATGGTATCGATGACCTGATCATTGGGGCAAGTAATGCCGACCCCGATGGAAATATTAGTGCTGGAACCAGTTATGTGGTATTTGGCAATCAGACAGGCTTTGGAGCCAACTTCGACCTGTCCACGCTCAATGGCAGCAACGGCTTTGCGATCAATGGTGTAGCTGCAGGAGACTACTCGGGTCGTTCTGTGAGCGGGGCAGGAGACATCAACGGTGATGGCATCAATGACCTGATCATTGGAGCATTTCGTGCCGACCCCAATGGAAATAGTTTTGCCGGAACCAGTTATGTGGTGTTTGGCCGTCAGACGGGGTTTGGAGCCAACTTCGACCTGTCCACGCTCAACGGCAGCAACGGCTTTCCGATCAATGGTGTGGCTGCAGGAGACGGCTCGGGTCGTTCTGTGAGCGGGGCAGGAGACATCAACGGTGATGGCATTGACGACCTGATCATTGGGGCATACCGTGCCGACCCCGATGGAAATATTGAGGCCGGAACCAGTTATGTGGTGTTTGGCCGTCAGACGGGGTTTGGGGCAAGCCTCGACGCGTCCGCGCTCAATGGCAGCAACGGCTTTGCGATCAATGGTGTGGCTGCAGGAGACAGCTCGGGTGGGTCTGTGAGCGGGGCAGGGGACGTCAACGGTGATGGCATTGATGACCTGATCATTGGGGCATCTGGTGCCGACCCCAATGGAAATAGTTTTGCCGGAACCAGTTATGTCGTGTTTGGCAACCAGACGGGGTTTGGGGCAAGCCTCGACCCGTCCGCACTCAACGGCAGCAACGGCTTTGCAATCAATGGTGTGGCCGCAGGAGACAGCTCGGGTTTTTCGGTGAGTGGGGCGGGGGACATCAACGGTGATGGCATCGATGACCTGATCATTGGGGCAGGCGGTGCCGACCCCAATGGCAATAGTGTTGCCGGAACCAGTTATGTCGTGTTTGGCAACCAAACGGGCTTTGGGGCGAGCCTCGACCTGTCCACACTCAACGGCAGCAACGGCTTTGCGATCAATGGTGTGGCTGCAGGAGACGGCTCAGGTATTTCTGTGAGTTCGGCGGGGGACATCAACAGTGATGGCATTGATGACCTGATCATTGGGGCATTTCGTACCGACCTCGATGGAAATATTGATGCCGGAACCAGTTATGTGGTATTCGGCAACCAGACGGGGTTTGGGGCGAGCCTCGACCTGTCCACACTCAACGGCAGCAACGGCTTTGCGATCAATGGTGTGGCTGCAGGAGACAACTCGGGTCGTTCCGTGAGCGGGGCAGGAGACATCAACGGTGATGGCATCGATGATCTGATCATTGGGGCATATGGTGCCGACCCCAATGGAAATAGTTTTGCCGGAACCAGCTATGTGGTGTTTGGCCGTCCAGTCCCCCGTCTTCGAATCAACAACGCTCAGGTGAATGAAGGGGATGCTGGAACGACAGCCGCTCGCTTTACGGTTTCCCTTTCCAAGGCTAGTAACCAAACGATCAGCGTTGATTTCACCGTTTCCAATGCGACTGCTACTGGTGGCAGCGACTACACGGCCACCAGCGGTACCTTGACGATCGCCCCCGGAGATACCACTGCTACTTTTATCGTCAATGTTCTAGGTGATACACAACCAGAAGTCGATGAAACCTTTGTTGTGACCCTCAGCAACCCTACCAATGCGGTTCTGCTTGATGCAGAAGGCATTGGCACTATCCGCAATGATGATCCGACTCCCGGTGACGATAATCTGACGGGTACCAACGGGCGCGATGTGATCTTTGCCCTGGCAGGAAATGACATCGTCAATGGCTTGGGGGGGAGCGATCGCCTCGCGGGTGAAGACGGCAACGACCGCCTCTTGGGTGGCGATGGCAATGACCGACTGATTGGCGGGGCAGGCAACGACAGAGCCGGGGGCGGGTCAGGAAATGATCGCATCCTGGGCGGCAATGGTCGCGATCGCCTGATTGGTAACGCAGGCAACGATCGCCTCATCGGTGGCAATGGCAATGACGCGCTGCTCGGCGGTGTCGGCAATGACACGCTGATTGGCGGGGCAGGCAACGATCGCCTGTTGGGTGCCGGAGGCAACGACCTGATGCGGGGCAACCTGGGCAACGATACCCTCAATGGCGGCGCAGGCGTCGATCGTCAGTTCGGTGGAGCGGGGCGCGATCGCCTCAACGGGCAAGGCGGCAATGACGTGCTGCGGGGTGGCCTTGGCGATGATGCGTTGCGCGGTGGGGCAGGCAATGACCGCTTACTCGGCGAAGCGGGCAATGACCTGATTGAAACGGGAGTCGGGCGCGATCGCATTGTCATCCGCCCAGGTCAAGGCTTCGACCGAGTCACAGATTTTGCTGATGGGCAAGATTTGATTGTTTTAGGGGGCATCCAGTTTGGGCAACTCACCCTCCGGCAGCAAGGCAATGATGTGCGCGTGTCTCGGGGGGGTGAAAGCCTCTTGCTGTTGCAAAACCTGAATGTGGGGCAACTCTCGCAGGCCGATTTCGTTTAGAGCATTTTTTGGGGAGATTGGGTGGCGATCGCCCAATCCCCTTATCGACGATTACTCGGAAGGGGTTTGGGGTGAGGTGCGGGTGGAAGAACTTTGGCTTTTTTGCCCGCGCCGTTTGGGTGGCGCTGCCCAAATCTTTCGGTGAGCGACAAAACCTTGGCTTCGCTGCCTTCGCGGGCAACGCGGATGAGCAGTCCTGCGGAGAGCAGGCTGGCAATCATGGAACTGCCACCGTAGCTCAGCATGGGAAACGGCAAGCCTGTGGTGGGAATGGCTCCAGTCGCGACGCCGATGTTGAGCAGCGATTGCCCTACCAGCAGCACGACGGCTCCGATCGCCACCAATTGGTGCACAGGCTTCTGCGCCTTGAGAGCAACTTGCAAGCCCAGGGTCGCGTATACCGCCAGCAGCCCCAGCAGGAGGGTACAACCCACTAGCCCAAATTCTTCCGCAAACACCGAGAAGATGAAGTCGGTGTAGTGGATGGGTAAATAAAATAGCTTTTGTTGCGATTGCCCAAAGCCCGCGCCCCAGAAACCGCCCGATCCCACAGCCAGCAAGCTCTGAATCAGTTGATAGCCATTGCCCGAGGGGTCGGCCCAGGGGTTGAGGAAAGACATCACCCGTTCCCGCTGATACTCGCGGAAGCCAATGCTAATGCCTGCGGTAAGCAGTCCGGCGATCGCCGTCCCGGCCAGGTGCCGAAAGGGCAAGCCTCCCGCCAGCGCCATCAACCACAGCAACATGCCGCACAGCGCCGCCGTGCTCAAGTTCGGCTGCAGCAAAATTCCGGCTAGCAGCAACGCAAAAAAGCTAATCCAGGTGAGTCGCACGCCCATGGACAGGCGTTCCCACTGCCCAAAGATGCGGGCACTTTGCAAAATTAGGAAGGGCTTGATGAGTTCCGAGGGTTGCAAAATCGGGAGCGGTCCCAAAGCCAGCCAGCGACTGGCACCGTTGACCGTGGTGCCCAAGCCTGGAACCAGCGTCAGCAGAACTAACCCCAGGCACAGCAACATCAACCAATCGGCAATACCCAGCAGGTAGCGCAGGGGCGTATGAATCACGACGCCAAAGCCGGCCAGCCCGACGACCACCCAGATTAATTGCCGCTCCAGGTAATACAACCCGTTGCTGGTTTCAGCATCGGCGATCGCATAGGAGGCCGAAAACAACACCACTAACCCGATCGCCAACCACAGCAGCGTGAACCACCGCAACAACCGCGCTTCGGTTGCCCATTCTTTCACCGAGCTGTCCAACACCGGAAACAAGACTCGCAGGTTCACGCCCAACTCTCCCGTGGCACCATCACGCCAATGCAATGCCCCTCAAGATAGCTCAAAAACCACAGATGGAGATAGTGAAACGCTCGAAGGCATCGGAACTGATTAAAAAAAATAATCAGAGTCGATGCCATCTAATCCAGCAAATCAGGGTAGGTTGAGTGCGGCAAAAGAGGATGCGAGAGCATTTATCTTTGGCGCGGAGATTTTTCGCTGTCCACAGCCAACATTGCATAGCCTGAATAGCTGCCCCTCAACGTTACAAACGTCGGGGTCTTCTACCAGAATCGAGCCTTGCAAACCTAAATTAGCGGATGGGTTTCCGTCTTTACCTTTCCATTCACATCTCAAGACCAGGACTGACGCAAAACTTGCATCATCCTGAGTGCATTCGTTGATGGTGGGGCCGCAACGCCGCCCCACCATCAACAAAACATGTCAGTCCTGAAGGCTTGCTTGTCGAGTTGTTGTCCCGGTGCGTATTTTTCTAAACCATTGTTGAGGAGGCAACCTCTATGCTTTTTGACCCCATCCTTAATCTTTCTAGCCTCGATGGCAGCAATGGCTTTGCACTCAATGGCGTGGCCGAGGGCGATCGCTCCGGCGTTTCCGTTAGTGCTGCGGGGGATATCAACGGCGATGGCATTGGCGATTTGCTCGTCGGGGCATCCGCCGCCGACCCTAATGGAACCAGTGCCGCAGGAGCCAGTTATGTGGTGTTTGGCAGCAGTGCAGGGTTCTCCCCCAGCGTCGATCTGACCACACTGGATGGCAGCAACGGCTTTGTCATCAATGGCGTGGCTGCGTACGATCGCTCGGGTATTGCCGTCAGTGACGCGGGGGACATCAACGGCGATGGCATCGATGACCTGATCATCGGGGCACCCGCCGCTGACCCTGGCGGGAATCGTTCTGCAGGGGCCAGTTATGTCGTGTTTGGCAGCAGCGAGGGCTTCTCCCCGAGCCTCGATCTGGTCACACTGGATGGCAGCAATGGCTTTGTCATCAATGGCGTGGTCGAAGATGACCGCTTGGGTGATGCCGTAAGCAATGCGGGAGATATCAACGGCGATGGCATCGATGACCTGATCGTTGGAGCCTTCAGTGCCAGCCCCAACCAACGAACGGCTGCAGGAACCAGTTATGTGGTGTTTGGCAGCAGTGAAGGCTTCTCTCCGGACGTCGATCTGTCAGCGCTCGATGGCAGCAACGGCTTTGTCATCAATGGGGCCGCCGCCTATGACTTCTCGGGTGGGTCTGTGAGTGGGGCGGGAGACATCAATGGCGATGGGTTCGACGACCTCATCATCGGAGCAAACGGTGCCGACCCCAATGGAAATCGCAGTGCTGGAGCCAGTTATGTAGTGTTCGGCAGCAATGAAGGGTTTGCACCCATTGTGAGCCTATCAGCGCTCGATGGCAGCAATGGCTTTGTGATCAATGGTCTGGCTGCGGTTGACCGCTTGGGAAGTTCCGTGAGCCAGGCCGGAGACATCAACGGCGATGGCATCGATGACATTATTATCGGAGCCTATGATGCCAGCCCCGATGGTAACCGAAGCGCTGGAGCCAGTTATGTGGTGTTTGGCAGCAGCGAGGGATTCTCCGCTAATCTCGACCTGACCACCCTCGATGGTAGCAATGGCTTTGTGATCAATGGCCTGCTTGAGGAAGACCGCTTGGGTCGTTCCGTGAGCGGAGCGGGAGACATTGATGGCGACGGCATCGACGACCTGATCATCGGGGCCGCCGCTGCCGACTTCGGTGGGAGCGGCAGCGCTGGCACCAGCTATGTGGTGCTGGGCAGCCGGGAGGGCTTTTCCCCGAGCCTCGACCTGACCACCCTCGATGGCAGCAATGGGTTTGCTATCAATGGCGTGGCCGAAGATGACTTTGCAGGAATTTCGGTGAGTGGCGCCGGGGATGTCAATGGCGACGGGGTCTCCGACTTGATCGTCGGCGCATCGGCTGCCGACGCGAATGGGAACGATGGCGCGGGCACCAGTTATGTCGTGTTTGGTCGCTCGGCTCCCCGCATCAGTATCAATGACGTTCAAGTAAATGAAATCGGCACCGTACCCAACATAGCAACCTTTACGGTGTCGCTCTCGGAAGCGAGTATGCAAACCATTACGGTTGATTTTAGAACCGCTGATGTCACGGCCACTGCCGGTAGAGATTACACCGCTACCAGCGGCACCCTAACGATCGCCCCCGGAGAGACCACCGCTAACATCCCGGTTGCAATTCTGGATGATGCCATCCCAGAAGGGGATAAAACCTTTGCCGTGACCCTCAGCAATCCCACCAATGCACAGCTACTCGATGGCGAAGGCATTGGCACGATTCAAGATGATGAGGGGTCTCGTCCGTCACCCAACAATGACAACCTAACGGGCACAGACGCGCGGGATGTGATCTCTGCCATGGAAGGCGATGACATCGTGCGGGGGCTAGGCGGCAACGATCGCCTCGCGGGCGAAAACGGCAACGACCAACTTTTTGGGGATGAAGGCAATGACCGTTTGATGGGTGGCAATGGCAACGACACCCTACTCGGTGGTGTGGGGGATGATACCCTAATTGGCGGCGCAGGGGACGATCGCCTCCTCGGGACAGGCGGCAACGATCTGATGTGGGGCAATCTGGAGGCCGATCTGCTGAATGGGGGCGCAGGTGCCGATCGCCAGTTTGGTGGAGACGGGCGCGATCGCCTCAACGGTCAAGGCGGCAATGATGTGATACGCGGCGGGGCTGACCGGGATGTGTTGCGCGGTGGGCCAGGCAATGACCGCCTGATGGGTGACGCCGGTAGTGACCTGATTCAAACGGGGCCAGGGAGCGATCGCATTGTCATCCGCGCGGGTCAAGGCTTCGACCGGGTAACGGATTTCGCCAATGGCCAGGATCGGATCGTCCTGGGCGACATTGAGTTTGGGCAACTGACCCTTCAGCAACAGGGCAACGATGTGAATATCTCCTTAGGTGGCGAAGGGTTGCTGCTGTTGCAAAATCTGGAGGTGGGGCAAATTTCTCAAGCGGATTTCGTTTAGACCGTTGGTCTGTGCATTACGTCTAAAGTGTGGAGACAGAAACCCGGCTTTGAGGGCTAAGCCGTTCTAACGTTCTTGTTGTCGAACAGGAGGCTGTCGAACAGAAGCCGCCGGGTTTCTCATCCGATTAAGCAGATGCTGTCGCATATCCGGTACATCTCGATGCATTTCGGGGCTCATGATTCGTTAATACGTACTCTTGTTTGTCGTCGCTGTAGATTCCATCGTCCTTAGTAAGCACCAGACTTCTGTAGGACAGCAGAGAAGGTCTTAAACAGAATTTTCAGATCGAGCAACAGCGACCAATGCTGAATGTAGTCGAGATCCAGTTTGAGTACATCATCAAAGTTGTCGATGTCCGATCGCCCAGAAACTTGCCACATGCCCGTAATGCCGGGTAGAACATCTTGGCGAATGAAATAATGCTGTCTGAATTTTTCGACATCCCGCAGCGGCAGGGGACGGGGGCCAACCAGGCTCATTTCGCCCAGCAGGACGTTGAAGATCTGAGGCAGCTCGTCGAGGCTGTATTGCCGGATGAAGTGGCCAAAGCGCGTAATCCGCGGATCATCCTTCATCTTAAACAGCACGCCATCTTTGTTCTGATTTTGTTGTTCCAGCTGGGCTTGCAGCTTATCGGCATTGGTGACCATACTGCGAAACTTCCAGACTTGGAAGGGTTGACCATGGAGGCCAATGCGAGTCTGCTTGTAGAAAATGGGACCGGGCGAGTCGATGTAAATGGCGATCGCAATGGCCAGGTAGATGGGAGACGCCAGAAGGATAAACCCGAGGGCAAAGCAGATATCAAACAGGCGCTTGGTCCAGAAACTGATGCCCGCAACAGCTGGAGGGAAAAAGGTAATGCAGGGGACTTCGTCATTGAGCATATGCATCTTGGCATTACCAAAGGAGTAATTGTTGCGGTCGGGAATCACGCGCAAGGTCAAGCCCAACGACTGAAACCGCTGCCCCAGAAACATCCGGTTGCGAATCGCATCCCAAGCCACGAAGACTTCCACGATTCCCATACTTTGTAGCTTTTGAAAGGTATAGTCGCGTTTGTATCGATCCAGAGCCGAGGCATCCAGCAAACTCGCGACACGGTAGCGTCCTTCTTCATGAATGACATTGAGGACATCGGCGCGATGTTCTGGAGAGGCAATTACCATCACGGGATAACGCATCGTTCCGCTGCCTCGCACGCGGTTGAGTCCCGCATCGAGGGCAAAGCGCCCGAAGCAGACAAACATCAAGCTAAAGACCCAATACAGCAGGAAATGCGATCGCGAAATAAACTGATTGGGATTGTAAGAGTAGCTCACAAGCAGCAGCAAAATCACTGATAGACTCTGCGCTTTGATCAGCCCTAAATAGTCGCGGCGAGGCTCTCCGGCGTTATAGAGGTTGCGAGCCGCAAAGATACTGATGCTAATACACAGCACCGGGATGAGTGTGACCGTGATTCCGTAAATGCTCAGCAATGGCTGAGTCGTGGACATGCAGAGTGATTCGGCTAGGAGCCAGGCAAGACCAATGAGTGTGATGTCGGTGACAAGTAGACTAATCCGACGTAGCCAGCAAAAAACGATGCCGCGACGTAGCTCAGCGATTCCGGGAATGCGCCGAATATCTTGAAGATTTTGGGCAAAGTCTTGGTGTGTAGTTTTTGCAGTAGTCATAGGAATCCTGATGAATAGTCAACAATTCCGACGCGCGCCTGGGGTTTACGTGCGCACCCTTTGTTGTTCATCCCCAAAAAAAGCAGCTCATCGCTAAGCGATGAGCTGCGGTCGAACGATCGATAAAGGAAACGTGATTGAAACCGTTTGGGAATAGGTGAGAAAAACTAAGTGCTCACGTTTTGGACAGCGTCCAAGTTACCCTGTCCAAAACGAAAGAGTTGGATTGTATGGCAGTCGCCTAAAGCGAAGGGAAAGCCTCCCATTGCGGGGGCTTTCCCTTCGTCAGCTATCCGTATCTAAGGGGGTTAGGCTGTAGCCACTCTAACGTCGAATGCGATCGGAGTTTTCGAGAAACCAGGCGTAGGTTTTCTCGATTCCCTCTTTCAAACTCGTCTGGGCTTGCCATCCGAGATCTTGGAGCCGCGAGACATCAAGCAGCTTGCGAGGGGTTCCGTCGGGTTTAGAGGTATCAAACTCAATCTCGCCGGTGTAACCCACCACCGATTTGATGGTCAGGGCGAGTTCTCTGATAGACACCTCGTCTCCCGTGCCGACATTGACGAATTCCATCTGGGCATAGTTCTTCATTAAGAAGACCAGCGCATCGGCCAGGTCATCAACATACAGGAATTCCCGCAAGGGTTCGCCCGTCCCCCACACGGTTACTGTCGGTGATTGGTTGACCTTAGCCTCGTGGAACTTTCGCATCAACGCTGGCAGCACATGGGAGTTCGCCAGGTCGAAGTTGTCATTGATGCCATACAAATTCGTTGGCATGGCAGAGATAAAGTTGACCCCATATTGCCGATAGTAGTTTTCGCAGAGCTTGAGACCTGCAATCTTGGCGATCGCATAGGGCTCATTCGTGGGCTCCAGAAACCCCGTCAGCAAATACTCTTCTCGCATCGGTTGAGGGCAGAGTTTGGGATAAATGCAAGACGATCCTAAAAACAGGAGTTTCTGCAACTGATGACGATAGGCACTGTGAATCACATTCGCCTCAATCATCAAATTTTCGTAGAGAAACTCTGCCCGATAGGTGTTGTTCGCCTGAATCCCGCCGACCTTCGCCGCAGCCAAAAAGACATAATCTGGCTTTTCTTGGGCAAAGAAATCGTCTACAGCTTGTTGTTGGCGTAGATCGAGGTCTTTGCTAGAGCGGAGCAAAAGATTGGTATAACCCTGTGCCTTCAAGGTACGGACAATGGCAGAGCCGACGAGGCCGTTATGTCCGGCAACAAAAATTTTTGACTGCAAATCCATTATTCAGTTACCTGCTAAACTGCGACGCGACTAACCCCTCAACGGTCGTATGCCAACAACACTTCTCGAACCGTAGCATTTTCTGAATGCTCTTCAAGCGAAGCCCCATTCACAGTGATCAAGCCGAGCGATCGCATATCTGCCTGCACCATCACTTTCACCAGATCTTGGAACGTGACACTCGGCGTCCAACCCAGTCTTTCCTTAGCTTTCGTTGGGTCGCCAATCAGCAGCTCCACTTCTGCCGGACGCAGGTAGCGCTCATCAAACTCCACATAATCGCGCCAGTTGAGGTTGACATAGCCAAAGGCAACATCGAGAAACTCTTGCACGGAGTAGGTTTCGCCCGTCGCAACCACATAGTCATCCGGCTCATCCTGCTGCAGCATCAGCCACATCGCCCGGACATAGTCCTTCGCATAGCCCCAGTCCCGCTTCGCATCCAGGTTGCCCAGATAGAGCTTGTCCTGCTTCCCGGCCAGAATGCGAGCTAGGGCACGGGTAATCTTGCGCGTCACGAAGGTCTCGCCCCGCCGAGGCGATTCATGGTTGAAGAGAATGCCGTTACACGCAAACAACCCGTAGGATTCGCGGTAGTTGACGGTTTGCCAGTGGGCGTAGACCTTGGCACAGGCATAGGGACTACGGGGATAGAAGGGCGTCGTCTCAGACTGCGGCACCGCCTGGACTTTACCAAACATCTCAGAAGAGCCCGCCTGGTAGTACTTCACGTTGATGCCCGTGCGATGGCGGTAATCGCGCACCGCTTCGAGCAAGCGCAAGGTCCCCATACCCACAGCATCAACCGTATATTCAGGCGAGTCAAAGCTGACCCGCACATGGGACTGAGCGCCCAGGTTATAAATTTCTGTCGGCTGCACCGTCTCCAAGATCCGACGCAGGGTCGTACCATCCGTCAGATCTCCGTAATGGAGGTAGAGGCGGGCTGCCGGGTCATGCGGATCTTGGTAGAGGTGATCCAGGCGATCGGTGTTGAAGGTCGAGGTGCGGCGAATAATGCCATGCACTTCATAACCCTTTTCGAGGAGGAATTCGGTCAGATAAGAACCATCTTGGCCGGTGATGCCTGTAATCAGCGCTCGTTTATCTTGATTCACGTGTTATTAGCTCCTTAATTCTTGATGACTATTGGTTCAAGATTTCTTGACAAACCCGCCCGCAAGACCGACGGAAGGGCGACGTAGATGAACGTTTTCCCTGGGTTTGTTGCAGACAAGAATATCTGACCAACAGATTTTGGCGTTTCCAGCCGATGGGTAGGTAAACACAATTCCATTTACTTCTTGAGTCACCAGATCGTCAACCTCTAATCCTTGTTCGGCGTAAATTCTGTAATTCTTCGGGGTTGGCAAGGGCGGAGGCAGTATCCAATTAAACTCACCCGGATGACCAAATTGGTAGCTATGGCTCATGATTAAGCCAGTAATGAGACCCAATGCGCTCAGTGATATTAAGGATTGATGGAGGCGCAATACTGGCAGTTTCAACCTGCAAAAATAGGGCCGTTGTAAGACAACAATGGCGAAAAATAAACAGGGAACAATAAAGAAATAACTCAGGCCAAACCTAAGAATTTGAGTTGTGCTTACCATCAAAAGAAAGGCCATCCCACTCCAGGCCAGGCCAACGATAAAGAGAAAGTCTTTTCGTTTCGCCATGACAAATCCGAAGTAACTGATATAAACCCCTAAAGCGGCTGAAAGAGTTAGCAGAATCGCCATTAACTGCAATTTCGTCGAGTCCTTGATGCGCTCATACCATAGGCTCCAAAAACTAGAGGCTTCGTAACTGCCCCCTGTAACCCGTTCTAACTCTGCCGAACTCTGCTCTGAACCAAGCGCCCAAGGCAGATCGAAACACATAAATGGCGAGGGGGACAGCGGACAGCCAGACGCAAGAATGCCATGGGCAAAGAAAGGCAATAAAAAGACAAAAGGAATTAACGCAGCCAGGATCCACCGTAGGGTTTGTCTTGGATTTGTCGCCAGGTAAAATAAAGCGCTGAAAATGATAAGCGGGAAGGCCGTTACTTTAATGGTGGCGGCGGCTGAAGCCAGAATGAGAGGAATCAACCGAATATCTAACAATGACTGATTCTTGGTTCCAAATATTGGCGAAGCGTCAGCATCCGATTCATCATGAATCACCAGAATAGACCAGGCGATGATACCAATCAACAAATTGACGGGCATATCGGGGGAGAACGAAATGGCGATCGCCAAGTTAGATGAGGTGAAGAGCGGTTGCAAGAATAATAAGTTGGCGATGTAGAGAAAAAGAAAGGAGACAAGAAATATATCCGATAGCTTTGTGATCTTTCTCGAAGCATTGAGCGTTATCACAAGCTGTAAGCAGGCAACGAGTAGGAAAAAGCCATTGGTGACCGCACCCACACGGTTCTCTGGCAAATCAAAAATGAGGGGCGCTGAAAGGGCAAACCAAGATGAGAATTTACCAAAATGAAAGTTAATCAGCGCAATCCCAGGAGTCGCTCCAAATTCAGAGAGCCAACTAATCAACCCCAAATGATATAACCCCGTGTCAAACCATTCAATTCTCTGATTCAAAAAGACGGCAACCAGCACAAAAATACTCAGCACGATAAAAGCTTCTCTACCTCTCCAGGCAGCAAGATAGTGATCGAGCTCCAATCTAGTTTTTCGCACGGTCAGGCATGACATTGAAATCAGCGTAATAATGGCAATACCGATGGGCGGAGAAAGGGGAATAAAGAGAGCAAGGAGTGTGAGCAAGCCCAGCAGAAAGCTCAATCCCAGCCATATCGACAGAAAGATGCTATTCGGAGCAAATTTCAATTTACTCCCTAAAATACCCAGTATGCGGCTTCCTAATATGAGACAGTTGATCGATAGAAACAACCAAATTCCAACAAAGTAAAGCACGATGATTCCTGATCCATCTTGTGGTTATAGCAACAGGTGTTTGAACGATGAAATCTGTTGGGACTTAGGATTTCGATACGAATGCTTTCCAGCCAAGTTCCTTAAGTACGCGATAGAAAAACAGCGTGTTGCCAACGATGTAGCGAGACCACAGACGACGCGGTTCGATCAGCAGACGAGATAACCATTCGAAGCCGTTATCAGTTAAAAATTTTGGGCCTCGTCGTACGGTGCCCGTGTAGAAATCAAGGCAAGCTCCGAGGGGGAGGAAAACGGTCGCGTCAATGGTGTCAATGTTGTCTAAAATCCAACGTTCTTGGGTAGGCATCCCAAAACCGACGTAGAGAAGATCAGGGTTAAACTGGTTGATTTTCTCAATCACCGCGTCATTCTCAGCGCCCGTTTTCTCGAAGAAGCCATGGTGGCCGTCAATCTTTAGGTCAGGGGCGATCGCCGAGAGTTGAGCGATCGCCTTCTCTACAACACCCGGCTGACCCGCCAACAAAAATAGCGATCGGCCTCGCTTTTCACAGGTCTTTGCCAGGTTTTCGATGTAATCTGGGCAGGTCATGCGGTGTTTAGATTCGAGATCATAGCCGTTTAATTTAGCGGCCAGCAAAACACCGAACCCATCACAAAAAACCACGTCAGCGCGGTTGATAAATTCTTGATACCAGGGCAAATCGCAGGCAAAGTTCATCGCCCGGACATTCACATTCGCAACAATTTTCTTTGTGGAGTCTCTGGCGACGGATGTGACATATTCAATCAAATCGCAACAGGTCAGTTGATGAAACTTCGTTTGAAGCACAACAACTTCCGGAAAGCCAGAATCCTTGACGAGCTCTGGCTGAGACGGAGAGGAGAATTGGGTTGTCATAATACTAGATGGGTTCAAAGATGAAGTTATTGACGTAACCCTGCTGATAATTTGGCGCAAGGTCAAACAATTCAGGCTTAATCAGAAATGGCTTTTGATGAATTTCATAGGAGAACTCCGACAAGGGAAACCGCTTATCGTCTAAGAAAAAATAGCCAGAGTAGCCTAATTCAAGAATTTGCTGAAAAACGTTCAAGATCGGTTTATTGCCAATATGTCGCTGTTCGATTTCTATTAGCAACACAGGCTTATACTTACGAATGGTCTTTTCAGCACCTCTCAAGACTTTGTCTTCATAGCCTTCGACGTCGATTTTAATTAAAGACACATCTTGGAAATGGTAGTCATCCAGGCGATTTGCAGGTACATAAACGCGTTGGCTTTGTTTTACGCTGATGTTGCAGTTTAAGGTCGCTAACTCACTGTGCAGTCGTCCATCATCAAAAGGAATATGAAGCGGTAAGACACCATTTTGATCCGATAAGGCTGTACAGTGAACGCGAACATTGGATTTCAAACTTGCCCAGTCCAATATTTCACGCGCACAGGTCAACTGAGGTTCGAAGGCTTCAACCCAGTCAAAGCTCTTTGCAAAGAAATAGCTATAAATACCAACATTTGCTCCGATATCAATCGCTCTCTTTTTAGAGGTCAAAATACTTTGTACATAGAACATTGAAGCATCCAGCTTAGATGTCAATTTTCTATAAATGAATCGACAGGGCAGGTGATATCGCCCTGGCAACAAGTAAAGCTCTCTCATGATGACTTTTCTAAAGCAATCGATCTTTCATTCAATTGAAATGCAGTAATATCCGCAATTGAATGTCATGCCATCTAAATAGGCGATAGCATTCGTAAGCTGCACCAGAGAGGTTGTGGAAGACGTCAAACCTCGATTGAGTTCTTCATTTGCAAACACTAAAGAAACTCTATCATCTAAAAGCTTTGAAAAGTCCTAATAAAATGAACTACCAGGCTCCATACTTATCGGAAGGAAGCCGACCTCCCACCAGCCCTCTAACCTGCTTTTTGATTGATCGGGAAATATGTGGATTGAGGAATGGCTTGACGGGAAATACAACCATCTCTTTTAACAACCACTTCAGGTAGAAAAAGCGTCGCTTGGCTTGAAGTGCTTTATCGGTATTCGATATATATTGAGAGCCAATAATCCAACTTTGCCGAATTTGCTCAAATTTTGCCAGGGGTTTACCGCTCAACCCGTTCAAAGAGTAAGAGGCGAGTGGATCTTCAACAAATGCAAATTCCATGCCAGCATTGTAGGCCCTGAGAATGAAGTCATAATCGGCTGCAATTGAATAGGACAAGTCAAACATCCCAATCCGGTTATAGACCGTTTTCTTTACAAAACAGCTGGGATGATTAATCGTGAATTTGTAACTCAGATTATCTAAGGAACCGGGTAGAAATTTAATTAGATGCTTGCCGTTGAAGTAAGTATCGACGGGCGAGTATAAAATTTCGAGATCTTGATGTTCTCGAAACTTCCTTTCAGCTGTTTTCAAGGTTCCTTCGTTATACCAGTCGTCGGAGTTGATAATCCCTACAACATCACCTGTTGCATTCAAAATGCCCTTATTCATGGCATCATAAACGCCCTTATCTTTTTCTGAAATAACAAGGCTGATTCTGTCTCGATAGCGATCGATAATCTCCAGACTTCCATCCGTAGAGCCCCCATCAATGATGATGTACTCTAGTTCGGCATCAAACGTTTGCCCAATAACGCTCAAAATTGTCTTCTCAAGCGTTTGGGCAGCATTGAAAACGGGGGTAATGATTGAGAATTTCAAGTTCATTGTATGCAAGGGAATAAGCGAGTAAGGATTTAGAGGGTTCAATGCTTCCCTAAGAGTTTCTCCAGGGACTGGCTGAGCTCAGCCGTGAATTTGGCTTGTCGAGTGGCTAACCACGTGGATGCTTCAGACGAATTTGTTTCATTGGAGGTTGAATCCACTGAGAGAGCTACCTGCTTGGCAAATTCGCTGGCTGTTTTAGCCACACTTAGCGTCGTAGGAGGGTCAGAAATTCCCCGGATGGCCACTGGAGTCGCCACAATTTTTGAGCCGGACGCGATCGCATCCAGGGTCTTAATTTGAATACCGCCACCACTCAGTGTCGGAATGGCGACAACACGCGCCTGAGCCATAAACAATTGGGCACTGGGAACAAATCCGACATACGTGATGTTGGGATATTGCTCAGCCAGCCAATCGGCTCCCCGCCCGGCCACTTGGATCGTGAAATGATCAGGCAGGAGGGGATACACCTCTTGCAAAAACCATCGCAGCCCTTCTTCGTTGGGTTTCCAGGCCCAGCTACCAATCAACCCAACATCAAAGGTTTTGGATGGTGCCTCAGCAGGCGGTTCTGCAGTCATACCGGGCGGCAAAGCAAAAGCCCTGGCACGAATCAATGGACTGCGTCTGTTGAAGTAGGTGGCATCATGGTCGGTCAGGGTCCACACCTGATCGACCTGAATCGCCAGTTCATCTTCCAGCCCTTTGATGAGGCGTGCCTCTCGCTGATAAATCCATCGCGCCAGAAAGTTCTGCGTACCCTCAGCATTACTCTGGTAAATTTCATGCTCGATGTTGTGGGCGATCGCCACGACCTTATACTCCCGCTTTGGCATCATCCGTTGAGCAAAGCGATGCAACCAACCCAACTGGGGATGATCGACAATCACCAGATCAAACGGGGTCGTCGCCAAGCATTCGTAGAGACAGCCTCGATACGCTTTCGATTGGTATTTGGCCGCCGAATAAGGCCAACCTAGGAGAAAGCTAAGAGACAGCCAAATCATGGTATTGAGCTTAGATTTCTTGGTTTCGATATAGCGTTTCCCAACAACAATTTCCTGCGGCAGCGTTTCGAATGGATCGTCCTTGCGCATATATCCAGCGACGGTAACATTGCAGCCGATCGCTTCCAGGGCATCGATAAAGCATTGAGACGCCACTTCGCTGCCCATGCGCTGTTGACGCGGCAAAACGGTGGTGAGAACTAAGACATTAGGCATTGATTTGGAATCCATGATGGATAGGCATCAGGCATTAGGTATAGCGGGTGTAACCCAGCTCTTCCATGAAGGGCTTTAAGCGCTTTTCGATGAATTGCGCCTCCGCCTCTGAGACATAGTCGCGCCAGCTTTTGGTTTGTTTTTTGATGCCGCCAAACAGGTGCGGATCGGCTTGCCAGCCAGACTTTTGCGGCTTGTCCTGGGGAATACATTGCGATTCGTAAGGTTCATCCAGGAATGTCAGAATTTCCTGAAGTGACGTTTTGGTGTCTTTCGTGAAGTCTTCGTAGCGAACGATCAAAAACTGCTTGGGGTTGCGGTTGCTTTCCCGCAAGGCCAGTTGGGTCGAAGCAGCATATTTTTTGCAGAAGGCCGTAGGAGACAACTTCAGCCACTTGATCTCGGCAGCACTGGCTTCCAGCTTGATGGAATCTTGTAGGCGTCTTTGATAAGACGAGTAGACATCGACGGGATGGCGCGGCATGTACAACAGCTTGGCATCGGGAAAGGTCGCCTTGATTTCGGGCAGGAGTGCAATATGCTGGGGCGTCTTCTCCAGGATGCGTTTGGTGCCCCGCGCTTGCTGGGCATAGTACAAGTAATTTCGAATCAACTGGTCGTTGTGCGCCGCTCGCCAAATGGACACTCGCATGGCCGGGCTCAGCAGACCAATTTTGGGGATGGCCTTGTAGAGGAGCGATCGCCCAGGAATCAGCGTATGGCGTTTCTGGATGGCTTGAACAGAATCGAGGAATTGCCGATGGGATGCCTGATCATTCAGCATGTAGGCTTTCGTATCACGATTCGCGTCGTCATAGAGGCTGAAAGGCGCTTTGAAAATGTTGGTCTCCGTCAGCTCGACTCCCGACGCATGGGTGCAATGGTCGGGTTTAAAGCTCGTATGCAGTTGCAAGGTGCGGTAGAGAATACTCGTGCCACTGCGGGGCGCACCGACAATAAAGGTCGGCGCACTGTTCTGGGTGGTGGGTGCTGTCTTTTGTAAGGATTGCATCATGGTCAAAAAATCCCTGTAGGGTCTTCAAAACATAGGGTCTTTACGATTGGCCTTCAAAAAAGCCTCGAAGCCATGCTCATTGGGATCAGAGGACGTGATCGTGGATGAGTTGCTTAACGGCTTTTCCGGAAACCGACCAATTCAAGCGCGTTTGATAGTCATCAAAGGAAGAGAGGGCTAAGTCTGTGTAGCGTGAATAATCAGAAAATGTATCGATGATGAAGGTGCAATAGTCTTGGATGCTGGCATCGAGAGGGAAGAGCTTGCCATTGCGGTCGTCTTTTACAGCGGTAGGAATGCCACCCACCTTCGTGGCGATCGACGGCACACCATAGGAGCTAGCTTCACAGAACACAATGCCAAAACATTCCGCCACCGAAGGCAAAATCAAAAAGTGGGATTCCATTAAGGCGTTTTGAATGGTGCGTCTACCCGCTTCGGTTGCTTTGCTGACAAAGCCCAGGGGCTTCACAAACTCAGGCAACGCTCCCTCAATCTGGGGCTGACAGCCGATTACCGTCAATTCCGTTCTTAGCCCTTGCGCGTTCAGCTCACGCGCCACCCGTAGGGCAACGTCACCGCCTTTTCTGACCCAATCCACCCCAAGAAACAGCAGCTTACACACTATTTTGTCGCGGGATTGAACAATCTGTTGAATGTCATCGAAAGAGCGAGAGCATTCAATATTGGCCCCAAAGGGAACGACTTTTACCTTCTCGGGCGGCACGTTGTAGTGGTGCATCGCCGATTTCGCCGCCCAGTCCGATGCATAAATAGCGAGGCTACAACGCTCTAATACCCTCTGCTCCATGCGGTGCCCCTGCCGAATAGTTTCTGAGCAAAGGTTGGTGAACTTCCCATAGAAATCTCGCATACCCGCAAAGGTCGCATCAACCCAAAACACGATCGGTTGCGGGCAATCTAGATGGGCGACGGGCACCGTTTCGGGGCTAAAGATGACATCGGGAACCGTTGTTGCCTGCTTCAGTTTTTGGTTCAGTTGCCAGGCATAATAGTGCAGCAGGGCGGGTTCTCGATTGCGCAAATAGCTCTTGTGAGCCACCGATTTATAATAGAATTCCTTCAGTTTTAAGAGCTTAAACAGCCTCATATCGAGAGGCCCCAGGGGTTCATAGGTTTGGCTATAGGTTCGCAGGGTTTCGGCCATGTAGTAGTTGACCCCAGAAAACTGAGCAATGTCTTTTGGGTCATGCTGAGTCACATACGCTATTTTCATGTTTGGTCTCACTATGTAAGGAATCTAGAGCAATCGCTTGACCACGTTCAGCATCTTTTGTGGATCGATGCAGATGTTCTCTACATGCGATAGATTGCCGAGTCGTTCTTTTTCCCCGACCACATAGCCATGGCGGAAATTTAGCGCCTGCGACAGGCTGAAGAAAATCGGTTGAAAGTAGCTGCAATTGCCCGAGAAGAACTCAACGACCGAGAGGTCATGGGCAAAAATCATGTTCGTCATCCCAGCCCCATGGGGACCAATGACAAACTCGGCCTGGGCGAACAATCTCACCTGGTCGGCAAAGCTTAAGTCTTCTAACACGTAGGTTTGAAATCCCAGTGGAGCCAATGCATCAGCCAGTTCCTCTTCATTGACCACCCGGCGGCGATTGGCTTTGCGTCTCGAAATCAAAACGCGCTTGCTAAAGGCATCGGCATGGGCAATGGAATGCTCCGAGATGTTGGCGAGGCAGCGATCGCGCAAAAAGCGACAGACCGAAGGAGAAATACCCTGGGGCGACGCCCGTCGGAAGGAGGACACCACTAACTGATCCACCCGAAGCTGGTTGGCCGACGATGGCCAGCGGATGAGTTGCTCGGACGAGTAGCCTAACAACGAAAGCGATTCGAGCTGCCAGCGGGTGGGCTGCGACCCGACAATGATCTGCGGATTTAAGCCCGTCATCTTGCTAAAGTGCTCGATGCCCTCCAGTTTCGTCAGGCAATCCAAACACCAATGAAAGTAGTTGGTGTGCCAGGGGTTGAGCAACGAAGCCGCTAGCTCCACATGCCGGGCAGAGGAATGGGTGCGATCGAACGTGGCGGACTTGAATTTCTGAGCCAGGCTTCTCACCGAAATGGATGGCTTGACGCCATAGAACTGGGGCAATGCCGTCTCCCAAATCAAGCCACCTTGGGCATCAAACCCGGTGGCATAGGGACCAACCAGCTCGACATGCTTGATGGCTGCCACCTTGGGAGCCGGAACGACGTACTCTCCCAGACGCCCCTTAAATTCCCAGGTCACCGCATCTTCCGTAACCGGAGGGGTATCAACCCGAATCGTCTCATCGCTGCCAAACGCAAAGTATTTAAACCGCTGTAGATAGTCTTTGTCTTCGAGGGTTGTAATCGATAGCCATTGATACCGTTTCTGTGACAACAGGTCAGCGAAGAGCGATCGTAAGGAATCTCTCAGGTTTTTGACGATCGAAACAAGAAGTCGCGATCGTGAAAGTCGCGATCGCGAAAGGAAAGAGTAGGACATATTAGCAACCGTTAAGCAGCTTGACAGTAAACAACAATGCGGCTCTAGGTAAATCTCGGATAGACAGGCTCTCGTGTTGATAATTCGGGGGTCGATCGTGCGATTCTGAGCTGCCTAGACTTCAAAATGCAGGTGTAGGAAATGCTCACATAAATCGTCCAAATACTATTCGGCGATAAAAATGGGCCACTGACCGTCATCCCGAAAAATATCAGTGCCAGAAATAATATGAGCATCCAGAAATACTCAATTTCTCGGCATCTAAAAACAAGTTGAGTCAGGCTTTTGAATACGACAAAGGTACTAACACCAGCGAGCGTTACCCCGACGAGACCCAGCTCCAAAAAGATCCCAACAAATACGTTGTGCGCATTCAGAGTAGCCTCACTGCCCCTCGCCCAAGTTTGTCTGACAATCTCGACGGCTTCGCCCGATCCCCAAAAGCCGTAGTAGCCATAGCCTAACCAGGGTCGTTCTAAGCCTTTTTCAATGGAGAGTTGCCAAATTTCAACCCGCCCCAAATCCATCCCTCTGCCGAGAATATCGGTCACGATAAATTCCAGGTTAAATACAACGAGCAGCGTCGAAATTGCACTGAGAGAAAGAGCCAGCGTGAAAAGAGCAGTCTTCAGCTTGTAGCGGCGATTTACAATAACCAGTCCAGTTAGCAAAACGGGCGTTAAAAGCAGCACAGACACCTGAGCCGTTGCCCCGCGAGCGAGCACCAACATAACCAGCATTGAAATGGCAGAGAACCAGCAGAGTCCTCTAAATCGTCGAGTTTTATCTAAGGCCGCGACAAAAAAGGTAAAGAAACCCAGGGCTACGACGCGCGAAAATTCATTTTTGTGGGGAAGCGCCCCTCTCAAAGCCGTCGAACCGTTAATAAAGTGGGTGCCCCTGGATGGCTCGATAACGGCCACAATGACACTCAACAACCCCATCAATCCAAAAACCCAAAGCCACAGCGTTAGCTGATCTTTCAGATCCCACCGAGAGGCAACATAGAGCCCCAAAAACGTGGAGCGGATCATGGCTTTGATGAGGTCATTGGTGACAACTACATCTGCCGACCAAATGAATGAGATCGAGGCAACAAAGACCAAAACCAAAATCCAGTAGTCGCGAACCAGAAGCGACAATAGCTTTTTCCAGTTGCTCAGCGCCAGGATAATAATGAGTCCATAATTGAGTACTGAAAATAAAGACGCGATGATAGGGGGCCAGAGGTTCCCTGTAATCGATACGAGACAAGCCACTACGATCAGTGTTTCGACTATTCGCCAAGTTTTTGAATTTATGGGCAATCGCATAACTGTTGGACGTTGTTAGGGTCTGTCATCAATTAAGCCGGAGGACAACCGTCGTCAGGTAAATCGCTCTTAGGAAAGTAGGTCGAGTATCAGGAGTTATAAGGTGGAACCCACCCTACAAGATCAGGAGTCGAACGGCACGGCACGCTGGGGTTGGGTGAGATATTGACGAACGTACTGATGGAAGTGGGTATAAAACCCTTCAGAAGAAAGCCACTCTCTCCAGAGCTTGCGGCACTGATGCTGTAATTCAACGAAGTCTCCAGGTGAGAGGCGTTGATGAAATTCCATGACTTTTTCTCCAATCAGGTGAAGCTCATTTTCTTCGACCCAGACACAATATTTCTTCCAATCGATTGAAGCGTCCCACGGTAGCACGCAGTCCGTGTTGATAAAGACAGGAATTCGCCCTGAACTGAGAACTTCAAATAAACGAATTGAATAGTTTGCCGATCCGCGGCAGCAAAGTACATAATCGCTGTCGAGAATGTTTTGGAAATACTCCGCTGCATTCTGACGGGCAAGGGTTGGATTGTTCTTTAAATCAAAAAAGGAATGATCACGCACAATGAAATTTGTTTGCACGTAGGGTGATTGGCGCAAGCGGTGAATGGCCCGACTCCGCAAAATCTGCCCCTTGTTAGGTGAAACGCCTAACCGCCGCTGTTTTGCCAGCATGGTGGTGTGATAAAGTGCTGTGCGAGCAACTTGCTTGAGTGAAGCGGAACGTGCAAAGCCACAGTAACCCACGACGGGTTGGGTTTGTTTGTGGCGGAGGGGTAATTCTCCTTGAAATTGCTGCTGGATCTGATCCCCAATGAATGCCGGGGGAACAGGAAGAGTGGAGCGAGTTTTTGAGCGGTAAACTGACATTCGAAAAACCAGCGCATTATCGATGGGGATTTGTTCATCTGAGCAGTCACCGGCAAAGAACACGATCAATGGTTTGCCCGCTTGATGCACCTTTTTTGCAAATTGAGACGCCAAATCAATGGCATTTTTGTCGGGCTTACTTCGCCATGAACCACCGCGCACTGTTCGCCAATTCATTGGCATGAGTGCAATATCGGCCTCTTCTAAAGATGTCATCTCGAAGAGTGACGATCCGATTTCGCGATAAGTGTTGTGAGCGTCGTAGGTGAAACTTGTACCCGATGGATAAAGTGATTTATTGAAGCGATCGCCCCAAAAAGGAATCAAGATTGGATCAGGATTCATGTTGCTGGGTAAGAAACACGGATCAGAAAAAACCTTGATTAACATAGGCAAACCTCCTGGGAAAGAGAGTACTTACAAAAATCAGTTCATGCTTTTGGGACTACCCAAGGACGCGTTTGCTATATACCCTATGGAATTCGAAGTTAAATGTTTGTCGTTAAGACGCTTTGGATTTAAGACGCTTTGACAGAGCAAGATAGCGCTCGGATTGCAGGGTAACCGAATATTCCGCTTCGGCCTTCTTCCTGGCCTGCTGTCCCAGGAAATTCATCGTTGCTGGATCGCTGAGCATCCAGTGCAATCCCTTCGCCATATCGGTGGTGTCGAAGGGCTGAGCCAAAAAGCCATTTTCCTTATGCTCCACAATGTCCTTTAATCCCGTCGCGTCAAAGGCAACGACGGGCACACCGCAGGCCATCGCTTCGAACGCTGTTTGGCCAAAGGCTTCTTGCAATGAGGGCACAACCATGACATCCGCCGCCGAATAGACCAGGCTAAGGGAGAGATCATCCTGAAACGTACCCAAATAATGGGTCTTGAAGCCAAAATCAATGGGGCGATCGGGGGATTTTTGGCCAAACACCGCCAACTGAATTTGAGGACTGCCCTCACTAAGCTGACTGAGCTTTGTCAGAGCGTCCAGCAAAAAATGAAAGCCTTTTCGTTTTTCGGAGGTGCCATGGGCACTGCCAAACAGAACCAGCTTGGCATCGGTTGGCAGGGAAAGGATATCCCGTGCGACGTTTTTATCAATCGGCTTGTAAACGTCCAAATCTAAGCCGTGGGGAATCACATCTATCGGGCGCTGCTGGAACAACGAACTCGATGCGGCGCAGTCAGCCATCCATTGACTCGGTGCGACCACAGTGAGGTCGATGGAGTTCCAGCTTTTGGCTTTGCGTTTCCAGATCCAATGAGACAAGTCGTTTGCTTTAGCGCTCCCCAGGTGGGGGCAGGTGCCACAGGCATTGCGATAGCCGAGGCAGTCCTCTGCATAGTGGCACCCCCCAGTAAACGGCCACATGTCGTGCAGCGTCCAGATCATCGGAATGCCCAATTTTGCCAGGGTTTCGATTTGTACAAAGCCCTGATTAATCCAATGGAGGTGAATGATGTCTGGGTTGAACTGGCGAATCTTCGGCAAGACGCGATCGGGGAGCCATTGCGTGGAGAAGGCGGTTTTCTGCCGCTGCTTGTAGAACTTGAGCGGCAGCGCATCGAAGCTTAACCGCATGGTGTCGAAACCTTCCGATATTTTGTTGGTCGATGCCAAAATATCAGGGCCATGGCTGAGGCGTTTTTGCACCAACATGCGGGAGTCCGCACCCAAGGCTTGTAACCCGGTATGTAAGCGGTGAGCCGCGCGAGCCGCTCCACCTTTAACATCTGACGCGTTGATATGCAGTATCTTCATCGCAAAAACGGTGTGACTTGGCGAGCCAATGCTTTTAGTTTTGCCTTTTTGCCTTTGGGGGCGTAAACCATCGCTTGAGTAAATCGGTCGGCGTCGGCATGGCGCACGACATAAGGAGGGTGAATCAAGGGTTGATCGAGAGCTTTAGCTGGAATGTTGGCCAGCTTGCTCGTTCGGCTGTGGGTATTGGTCGAGGCTTGAGCAAACCCAATGTTGGAAATTAGGTTCTCGTTGGGAATGACATGCAGGCTATTTTGCAAAAACCCCGACAAACTCCAACGGTAAGCCCATGAATCAATCTGGCCGGAGTAGGTCCAGTCGAGCAGCTTGACCCAGCGCTCGGCAGCAATGGGGGAATCGAGCACCCAGTTCAAAACGCCGTCTTCCTTCACTTTGGGCCAGAGGCTCATTTCAAAGTCAAAGTAATCCCAAGCGCGTTTCCAGGTTGCCCACCCCCAACAATGGCTATAGCGCGAAAAGTAATAACTATAGGCCCCACGTTTTTGGCCGAATTGAACGTTTTGACCAGTGACAGAAAACACCCGAGAGTCATCTTTGTAGGTCTCAAGAATGTCCTCACAAAAGGCAAAAAAGGTGGGATGAGGTAGACAATCATCTTCCAAAATAATGGCGCGATCGACTTGCTCAAACACCCAGTTCAAGCCACTCATAACCCGTGTCGCACAGCCTAGATTTGTATCGGAATAGTTCGTATAAAGTTTACAATCCCAATCGATGTGCTCAACTAGCGATCGCGTCTTGGCACATTGCTCATCTTCCCCCAACCGTTCGGGTCGAGGCCCATCCGCAATGACAAAAAGCTGTTTGGGTTGGGCCTGTCGAATGGCGTCCAACACTCGCTGCGTAGTATCTGGACGCTTGAAGATGATGAGAACAACAGGAGTATCCATGCAACTATCCATACTTGCGCACTTGCATTTGAGAGGAGGGTTTGACGATGCCCAACTTACTGGGAATCTTGTAAACCTTCCGTTTCCAGCCCGCTAGCCGCCTGACAATTTGCTGGTAGTACCAGGCATAAATGGAAGCCCCATAGGGGACGTTTTTCTGCATAAACTTTAATGACCGCACCGACCGATAGTAGAAGTGGTCGGGTGCATATTGCCGGATCAAGCGGCAAGCCGTATCTATGGCCTCTGGCTGGAAATTGGAGAGCATTATGTTGATGTGGATGTTCTTGGCAATTTCCGTCCGTTCTGCAATGCCAAGGTTATTCACAAAGCGATCGAATTCGCTGTTTCCATGCTCTTTGAGCAAATCCTTCCCGGTTACGCATTTATGCCGAGCAAGGTGGCGAGCAAACAAGCTGTAGAAGGATTGCTGCTCGGCCTTAGCCGGGTTACCCGTGATATCAGATCCTGGATTAATCACTTTGACATAAAGCTTTTTCCCAATATTGAGGACGGAGTGGTTTTCTAAAATTCGTAGCCACAGGTCCCGGTCTTGGGAATAGCGAAAGAGGAGTCGGTAGCCGCCCGCCTGACGATAAGCGACCATTCGCACCATGGCATCGCCGTGGTCAACAATGTTGGTTCGTATCATCTGTTCAACGGTTGTGTACTTCAGCTCCTTCCCAGTATCACTGTTTCCCTTTGCAGCCAGTTTCTGTACCTCACTGATATAGTCGGGTTGCGAACCCAGCACTTTGTAGGTGCCGCAGGAAATAACCGCCACATCTGGCTGGGATTCCAAGTATCGAATTTGTGTTTCCAACCTTTCCGGTAGTGAAATATCTCCGGCTCCATGAATGGCGACATAGGGCGTTTTCACCTGTTCCATGACAGCAATCATGGTTTTGACAAAGCCTTGATTGTTTTGGTGAATCACGCGCAATCGGTCGTCATCAAAGCTATCCAAAATCTCTTTGGTGTGATCGCGAGACCCATCATTGATAACGATGTATTCAAAGTCTTTGTAGGTCTGATCCAGAATGCTCTTGGTCGATTCATACAGGCGATCGCCCTTGTTGTATGAAGCGGTCACAACCGTCAATAGCTTGGGTTTCACGGAACTTCCATCCATACAGATACCTGTTTCTATCGGCTTAGGTGAAGGTAAATACAAACTGTGGTGAGGCTTAAATGTTTTGGTAGGGCGGAGAGACTAAGCAGAGACTTCACTCAGCACCTTGACCCCAAGTTGGGATAACTTTTTGTCGAGCTGGTCGTAGCCGCGATAGATTTGCCAGGCATTGGTAATGGTGGTTGGGCCTTCCGCCACAAAGCCAGCGGTCATCAACGCCGCCCCAGCCCGGAGGTCAAGAGCCGTTACCTCAGCGCCGTGCAGCTTATGCCCCCCTTCGATAAGGAGCAGGTTTTCCTTGGTGCGATATTCCATACCCATCTTCGCCAGTTCTTCGGCGTAGGCATATCGTCCGGGAAATCTCAAGTCGATAATTCGACTCTCGCCCTTAGCAATGGCTCCCAACACCGCAAACAGCGGTTGCATATCAGAGTTGATGCCAGGATAAGGCCCCGTAC
This sequence comes from Vacuolonema iberomarrocanum LEGE 07170, assembly GCA_015207365.1. GTDB lineage: Bacteria > Cyanobacteriota > Cyanobacteriia > Elainellales > Elainellaceae > Vacuolonema > Vacuolonema iberomarrocanum. The sequence goes on along the minus strand of JADEXA010000008.1, from coordinate 44,312 downwards.
TAATTTCAACGGGGTAGCAATCCGCGCCTCGCACGATTAGGCGATTGTCGAGGCGATAGAACCGCACACCACTCTCTCGCAAATGAATCAGCGGCACCTCTAGGTGCTCGAAGGGGAAGTCAATGATTTCGACATCTCCACCCGTGACCGCCGCCCCGATCGCCCAAGTAAGGGCTTCAATGTTGTCGGGAATGACCGAATAGGTCGTTGTGCCCAGTTCCGAAACCCCTTCAACAATGATGCTCTCTTGACCCCGCACCGTAATTTTGGCTCCAAGGGATCGTAAAAACTGAATGAGATCAAGAATTTCAGGACGAATGTGAGGACCCCAAATCCGCGTTGTTCCCTCTGCTAAACAGGCCGAGATGATGCTGTTTTCGGTCGCGCCAGTGGAGCGCATGGGGAGAAAAATATCGGTGCCCTTCAATCGACGGCCACCGGGCACTTCCGCACAAAGGTGGTTGTCTTCTTCCCACACCCGAGCCCCCAGAGACTCTAGCACCATGATGTGAATGTCGTATTTCCGTTCGCCCAACTTGCACCCCCCAGGCAGCGGAACTTTTCCTTTCCCGGTTCGTGCGGTCAAAGCACCCAAGATCAAGAGCGTATTCCTAATCGAGCGTTTCTCCCACACAAGTTCAGATTGAGGCGGTGTGTCTTCTGTGATGTCCAACTGGTTGGCATGGGTCAACCGACACCGCTTGCCCAAGACTTCGAGCATCTCGACATGGATGCGCGTATCGAGCAGGGTGCTGGGGTAGTTCGTTAAACAAACGGGTTCTGCCGTCAGCAAAGAGGCTGCCAGTAGCCTTAGAGCCGAATTTTTTGCTCCGCTAACTCTGACTTCTCCAACAAGGCATGTTGGGGAAACAACAAGATTATTCATAGTGGGTTAAACCTGCGTCTAAGGTAAATACTGCACTTCGGGCTCTAAGGTGACTCCCATGCGGGATTCAACCGTTTTTTGGATATATTCAATCAATCGATGGATGTCTGAAGCCGTGGCTCCGCCAACGTTTTCAAGCCAATTTGCATGCATGGGGCTGACTCTTGCGCCGCCGACTTGAAACCCCTTCAAACCCGCCTGTTCGATATACCAGCCTGCACCTTTGCTGCCCGGTGGCGACTTGAAGGTACTGCCAGCTGTCGGCTGATCCAGCGGTTGCTTCCGTTTCCGTTCGGCAAGATGGTCTAGGGTGCTCTGACGAATTTCTTCCGGATTGCCCACATCTTCTAGCTGAAAACGTGCCCGTAGAATGAGTCGCTTTCCATCCAACAGATCCGTTCTGCGATAGCCCACATGAATGTCGCCCATCTTCAGGGTTTCAACCGTCCCATCCAGATTGACGACATCGAAGCTCTCGACCACCGAAACCAGCTCTCGTGGGCGAAAGACGGTTAATCCGGCATTCATGGCGATCGCCCCACCCACCGTGCCGGGAATGCCAACCAAAAACTCAAACCCAGAATATCCCTGTCGGGCAGCAAAATGGGAGAGATGCGGCAGAAAAACGCCACTCTCGGCCACAATTCGGTAACCGTCTCGTTGCAGCTCGTTCATCGAATTGCGGGTCACAATGACTAAGCCATTCAACCCAGCGTCATCAATCAAAACATTGGAGCCACGCCCTAGGAAATAGACGGGAATGCCGTGGTGATAGGCTTTAGACAATAGCTCGGGCACCTCAGCCGTTGTCGGCTCAGCCAACCAACGAGCCGCACCCCCTACTTTCCATGAGGTATAGTCCGCTAGCGAAACATTCTCTTGAACCGTTTCTGGCATGTTGAAGGGTTGCATAGGGATTACGCCATGTTTGAGAATCGACGGGCAACAGCTTCGAGCACCGCATCATAGAGCTTTTGAATCACCCAAGAGAGCAGAATTGAAATGGGCAAGATAACCAGCATGAGCACCAAAACCTGCTGAGCCCCAGTGAGAGACGCATAGTAAACCTTCAAGGTCTCAAAGATAGGTCGATGAAACAGGTAAAGACTAAAGCTGGAGTAACTCAAAAAGCCCAGTAGTTTTTTGATACCAGGTCGTGCTCGGATCTCGGTATTCAGCAGCATGAAAGCTTCGGCCAGTAGGAGACTCGCCGAAAGAATCATCAGCGTCATCGCCAACTGCTGTAGAGGAGAGGGCACCACTTCAATGGCGGTGGAGCCAACAAACACGGCGAGCAGAACCTTATACTTACCGGGTTGCCGCTTGTCCTCTTCTAAAAAGAGCCGGGTCTTCGCGATATAGATCCCAGCGAAGTAAATGGGCAGATAAATCAGAATGCGAGAATCCAGCCGCTCTGTCACCAAGCCATAGGTGTGGAGAATCAAGATTGAAGATAGGAGGAATAAAACAACGCTCCATTTATTGCGGGCTAGATTGATCAAGAATGGGGCGATCGCATAGAGCAACATGATCAGGGTCACAAACCAGAGCGTTTGAGGCGCTGGCTTTAGGAACATCGAGAGGAGCATGCTTGCCTTCAAAAGCGTTCCTGGGGTGGATAGCCCCAGCAGCAAATACGTGAATATCGCCGCCAAGAACAACGGATAAATTCTGACCAATCGTTTTTGATAAAAGGCCCAGCACTGTTTTTTGCTGTTTCCTTTGGCTAAGCTCAGTCCTGAGAAATAGCCAGACATCAAGACAAAAACGCCCAGAAATATCTTGGCGATTCGTAGGGTTACAAAATTGTTGTATGCCGGAAAAGCATCGGTGTAGTTGAATAAGTGCCAGTAGCCAACGATATAGAGTATCGAAATTACCCTTAAAGCATCCAATCCTAAGTTTCTACTGTTCATCAGAAATGGCCTTCACGTATTTGACATTGAAGGGGTCATCCTGGGACAAAGTTGTGCTCTAGACAAGACAAGTCAGAGCAAGCATCAGCTAGTTTTTCGCTTGTTGCGCCATTACCCGAAAGCTGGGGCTTTCCTCCGAAAGCCGTTCAAATGTTCCTTGAGCAATCAGCGAACCTTCATTCAATTCAAAGATCTTGTCGCATTTTTCAACGGTGCTCAGTCGGTGAGCAATCAGAATGACCGTGTATTGATGGCTAAGTGCATTAATGGCATCCATGACCTCCTTTTCGGTCGAGTTATCCAGCGCACTGGTTGCTTCATCAAACACGATCAGCGAGGCTTGGCCATACAGCGCCCTGGCAATTCCAATTCGCTGCCGCTGCCCACCCGAAAGCCGAACGCCACGCTCGCCAACATAGGTGTCATACCCGGCTGGCAAGCTCTCAATATAGTCATCAATTTGCGCGAGCCTTGCGGCCTTGCGCACCTGCCCAAAATCGATCTGATCTTTTGGAACGGCAAAGGCGATGTTTTCAGCGATCGACGCATCGGTCAGAAAAATGCTTTGGGGCACATGGGCAATGCCCTGCTGCCATTGCTTGAGCTTTTCACCTTTCAACGGTTGGCCATCGACCCAAACTAAACCTAGTTGGGGTTTGAGCAAACCCAGGATTAAATCGGCCGTTGTACTTTTCCCACTGCCCGTGCTACCCACAAACGCGACCGTTGTTTTCGCCTCAATACTCAAATTGAGATTTTTCAACGTCCATTCGTCGGCTTCGCTGTAGCGGAACCAGATATTCTCAAGCCTCAGCTCTTTTCGCAGAGGCAGAAAGCCCTTCGTCTTGGGCAGGAGCAGCAGCGGATCGACCGGACGGCTCAGCGCAATGAGGATGCGATCGAGTGATGAACTCGCACCTTGAATTTGCGCCAGCCCTGTGAATACTCCTTGCAGGGACGGTAATAATCGTTTTGCGCCCAGAGCCAAGCTCCCTAGAATGGGAACCGCTTGGCTAAAGTCGCCATTACGCCCCAGCATCAGTGCCAACAAGGCAATTCCTCCCATCGTGATGCCATCAAGGATGAATCGAGGCGACTGGGCAATATACGCATTCTTTGCTTGCCCGCGCTTAAAGCTAAGCTCGGCCTCTTGATAGGCACCTTGGAAAAACTCATGGGAATTGGCGACAATCACATCTCGGATACTGCCAATGCCCTCCTGAACCGCTTTGATTTTACGCTGCCCTGCCAAGGTAACAATCTTGCTATTTTGCTTGAGCAGGTTCTGGCGCATTCGATAAATCAGCGTATAACTGCCACCCAGCACTATCGCAGCGGATAGGGCAATTTGCGCATCAATCAGTACCAACGCCCCAATCAACGAAATGGCCAACACACTTTCGGTAAACACCGCCAGTATTGGCATCAATATAAACGTCATCAAACGATTCGTATCGTCCACCAACGTTTGCATCAAGTCACTACTGTTGTGACAGAGATGAAACTGATAGGGCTGATTTAATGTTTTCTGATAAATTTGAGCACTAATATCGCTGCCAATCGCGGCTGAGAGGTTGATTCTCGCCTTTAAGGTCACCAGGCGAATCACGCTTGTGAAGGCAATGGTTGTAATGAAGGCAATTGATAGCGTTGTAATGAGCTGTGAAGGCGACGTGATCTGCAACCATTCCAGAACCGGTTGCCATTGAGCAGAGGACAAAAGCTCTTGCGGATCACTCAGGGTGCTCAAAAAGGGGAGAAGCGTTCCGAGGCTAACGACTTCGCTGAATGCCGACAAAACCATCAGCACAATGAGAACGCTCAGCTGACGCTTGCGATGGCCCATGTAGCCCAGCAATTGCCAGATGTTGTGGATTAAAGAGTTTTGCCGCTTACGCTTGTTGAGCTGTTTCATGGAATGCGTCAGATCGTTTGTATAGGGTCAACGGCTGCTATCAACGGATGAACGTAAAATCTTTGGCGCCTCTGAAGCCCACCATCCGCGACTGGCGACGGGTAAATTCCCCAACGGAGGGGTTGCCAGAGGGTTGAATGACGTTGTAGACCTGTTGCCACAGGTCTTGTGGAACCGGCTTCACTTGATAAGAGCGATCGCTGATTTTCTGGACGTGATACCAGATGGTTTCTTGGCATTGGTCGCACCAGAAAGCTTCTAACCATTCCCCTGGTAACGAAACAGCATTGTAATTCGCCGTTAGCATGAGCGCGTTCTTGCGGCTAACGCCTCGTTGTTGGAGTTGTCCTGGGCGATCGGCGAACAGTGGATATTTTCGACTGACGCTATGCAAATAACATTGATGCGTTGGACAATAAATCGCCCGTCGTTTTGACCGCTTCCGATTTCGGTCACGCCTTCTCTGCATTTTGACCTCCCGTAGACAAAGGCAGCCTCCGATCAGCAGGCTGAGGTGGAGGGACTGAGATCATAAAGACCATCGAAGCCCGAGCTCCAAAAAAATAAAGACTCTAAATACGTTAGAGCTTATTCAATTACCAGAAAAATGAGGGAAACACAAACCTGTAGAAGCCAGGTTCAAAAAACCTTTAGAAAAGTTAAAAAGACTTGCCTGGGTGCACGGAAAATACTCTTTGTATTACTTCTATCTCACGCTGATTCATCAGGAGTAATTCCGATATAAATCACTGGCATTATTGAGTGGATATAGCAAAAGTAAGGCTATTCCTTCTCACAAATTTTGCAACCATCAACAGTATGGATATGTCATCCGTCATCTCGTCATTCAGGTTGCGCCAGACAATTTTGAGGGGCTGTAATTCGGAACTAAATTAACAAACCTATAGAACAATTGGCAAGGGGCTTTTACCACTGACTCTGATCGCCCTAAAAGGTTTCCAATCATTCTTCCAATAGAAAACAAAGTTGTAATTGGTTGCATTCTTAAGCCCATGCTCTAATATTTTTCGGCTGCATTGTCAGTGAGTAGTGAATATATCTGACTCAAGTCTACGCAACTATCATTGATGCCTGGATGACGGCTTGGGTAAGCATCATCCATGACTTTGAACGCTTCCAATTTTGGTCACACCTATCCTGTCATTTAACTTTCTGCGGGCAAAGACAACTTTGGCGCAAAAAGATGGCATGGAGGGACTGAGATCAAGCGACCATCGAAGCCCAAACTCCAGAGAATAGAGAGCTCCAAGTGCATTGGAGCTTATTCAGTTGATAGCAAGATTAGGAGAACGCAAACGTATAGCGATCAGAACAGGAATACTTAGAAGGAAGTCAGATAATTTCGCCTAGGACTTGTAGAGATAACTCTTTATATTACTTCGGTATCACATTCTCTCATCAGGAATAACTTTAGCCAAAGTTAATAGAATTTGAGAAATGCAGCAGTATAAAAAGTCAGCTTTTTTTGAGAACCGAATCGCTATTCGTGATGCGGACACAGCATCTATAGTTAGAGCATTCAGACTGCATCAGAGACATACATGATGCTAGGTCTAAAGTGCTTTAGCAAACATCAGACATCTGTAAAAATCAGCACTGTTCTCTCATGTTCTCTCGAAGATATTTGCAGCGACGCGAATAATGTTTGTTTGTATTATTCACTACAAAATTTATGCGGCACGATCGCTAATCTCTCCGATTTGACTATTTGCAATTCTAGTACCGATTGACAAAACAGTACTCAAAAATCTCCGAGAAACGTTACTTTTCTGCGCACCACATTGTCAAAACTAGCTTCGCAAATAAGCTCGACATAATTTTTGCGATCGCCTCCATCAAAACCCATCATTGAAACAGATTCCAGTATTTTGATAGATGCTGATAGGGGCTAAGAACAATCAGAACAAAAACCTATGTCCCAAAATCGTGACAGAGAAGATCTAGAGGACACCATCAATAACTCTAAATCCACAATGCTAAACGCTTGTTCTCCAAGGGATGGGGGCTGGGTTTGATGCGTTTTAGGGCAGCGTAACGCACCAAACCTATGAGACTGGCATTGGGTCGCCAGGTACAGCAGCTCGCGATACTATGACTGGCGGATGACCATTATTTGAATGGCTGGCTGTTTGACTAGCAGACAGTTTGACCCACAGACGACTGGACCAATAGATGGCATTAAAAACGTAGGATACGCTCGATGATGCCTAATAGAGAGCTGAACGGACTCAGAACTCGCCCCGCCCAATCGAGGACGGACGCAGAATCGAGACGCGGCACGATGACAACATCGCCATCTTGCACCTGAATCTCATCGTTCAAATCTCGCAAATCAATTTCCTGGCGTTCAATTGCACCTTCCTCGGTCAATCGGACAAACTCGACACGGCTCAACGCGGCATCATTCGTTGGCCCTCCGGCAATGGCGATCGCACTGGAAAGAGAGCTGTTGGGGGTCGCTTCAATTTCTCCAGGGCGCGTCACCTCGCCGACAACCCGTACCCTGACAACATCTGGAGCCAGGGTTGACTGAGACACCAACCGCCGATCGATCGATTCATCGTTGGGGTCAAGCTGCGGCACAATAATTTCATCATCGTCTCGCAGCACAAGGTCGCCGATGGGATGAGGAGAGGGTTCGCCTTCGTCAGGGTTATCGTTTGCCTGCCAGAGCGCTTCCCACAGATCGAGCGTCATGGTTGAGACCTCTCCATTTGGCAGCGGTCGCCGCACGGTAATCTCTCGAATGTCGGCTCGCCGCGTAATTCCCCCAACTTCTGAAATGGCATTTAGCAAGCTGGGACTCGTTTCTTCGATATTGAGTTGGACAGGCCCTGGCCGATACACTTCCCCAGAAATGAGGACGTTGATCGGACGCTGAGCGGACAAATCAACCGCAACTGACGGATTGACTAGATAGACATTCAGTTGGTCGCTCAGTTCCTGCGTCAAGGATTCCAGGGTATGACCCGATGCCGTTACCGTACCAATCACCGGTAGCGTAATCGTTCCATCTGGACGAACGGGATACATCCCAGTGTATTCTTCATACCCGTAAACGGTAATCGAAAGTTCGTCGCCGGGTTCCAGGATGTAGCGGGCGTCTGTAAATTCAGCGGAGGCAACCGAGACAGGGCGCTCCTGAGCCAGCCCTGGGATAGCCGGGAGGCAACAACCCAGAGCCATTGGCAATGCCATCCAATAGCGGAACCGCAACTGAAGGAGTGACTTTGTCAAGAAGATCATGAAAACTTACCGTCAGATAGATGAGTAAAGGGAGATGCGACTCCTGTCTTACTCAGGACTAATTGTTGGGACCCTCTAAAAACCTGAAATTCATCAGGGGGCAATATCACTTCAGTCCGAATTTGGTTTCGCGCGCTGGTTTACAAGTCATGTTCGTGAGGTCTTTACCTCGTTCTCAGGACACACAGAAGGGGGGAAAGCAGAGTTTGGTGTTTATCCGGCGGGTAGGCTGACTGGGGCAGGGGTACGAACCGCCATCTCGGAAAAACGGCTGCCCGGTTCGCTCTTTGTACTCACGCCATTGACGACCATGCCTAGGACACGCTGGTTCGATCGCTCGATGATTTCCTTTGCCGCGCGGCCTTGCTCGTAGGTAACAGAGCCTGGGCGCACAACGAAAATCAACCCATCGGCCATTTTGGACAGGATCGAAGCATCCGCATACCCCACCAGGGGAGGCGCATCCACAATCACAGCGTCATATTGGCGCGCAAACGACTGCAACAACGCTTCCATTCGTTTTGAATCCAGCAGTGCAATGGGATTGGGAGGAACAACACCAGCCGTTAGAATATCCAGATTCTTCATGACGGGGCGGATAGCCGAATCTACCCGTGCCTGACCGGCAATGACATGGCTTAACCCCAGGCTATTCATCACATCCATCGCATGGTGCTGGCGTGGGTAGCGCATATCCGCATCGACCACCAGCACGCGTTTGCCAACCTGTGCTAATACCGCAGCGAGATTCGCACAGACCTCTGATTTGCCTTCTCCAATCGCCGAGCTCGTAACTACATAGGTTTTGAGCTCTTCATCCGATTGCAGAAACTTGAGATTGGCCTGCAGCATTTGATAAGCTTCTCGCGCCCTGAATTGATCGGTCTGATGCACGAGCAAGCGCGGATAGCTAGGATCGGTCATTCGCGATGGCGAATCTTCCACCTTGGGGATAATGCCCAGCAACGTGTAGCCCAACAGTTCTCTGGCTTCTTTAACCGTTTTCACGGAGTTATCCAGCAGATCCAGCAGGAAGGCCACGGTGATGGCGAGCAAAATTCCAGCAAAGCCCCCAGCGACTACAAACAACCGACTGTTGGAGCCCATCGGAGAATTGGGAACTTCTGCCAAGGAAACTACTCGCACATTACCAACAGTCTGATTCTCGATGACACGAGTCTCTTGCTGCTGGGTCAACAGTGTTTCGTGGGTCAGTCGATAGGCCTCTAGCGTACGCTCCAGTTCCCGCTGTTGTCTTTCCAATCTTGGTAAGTTGCTAGCCCGCCCGATATAGCTTGCTCGCGATTGAGCTAGCTGTGTCATCCGATCGGCCAACCCCGTTCGCATAACCTCCAGATTGGCTAATTCAGCAATCAAGGTTTGCCGTAGCTCACCGAGTTGCAAATCACCGGGGGAAATCGACGAAGCAGAGCGATTCTGCCTCTCTAATACTGTTGCAATGCGATTTTGTAGTAAGGATTCGAGTTGCGACTCTCGCAGCTCTAACTCATCAATGGCTGGATGTCCGTCACGATAACGAGACTGCTGGGAGGCTAGCTCGGCTTGTGCAGTTTGCAATTCTTCCAACGCTGACTGTACACCCTCCGATTGGTTGACAGAGCTGAGGGCGATCGCGTCATCCGAGCTGATGGAAAGTCGTTGTTGAATTTCACCGACCTGGGCATTGACCTCGGCCAACTGTGATTGCAACTGGGTCATATCCCGGTCAAACGCAGAGAGCACTTCCACCGAACTCGACGCTTCGTCTTCGAGAGAAATGACATCATTCTCTTCTTTGAATGCCTGGAGTTCTTCCTCTGCCCTCCGAAGATTATCCTCCGTTGTCGGCAGTTGGTTCCCAATAAACTCTAGAGCCGATGCGGCTTCTTGGCGATTGCTCGCAATGTTCTGCGCCTGGTAAGCAGCAATCACCTCATTGACAATGGCTGCGGCCTCTTCCGGATCGTCCGATGCGAAGGAAATGCTGAGGATTTCCGTCCCCGGTACCGGATCAACATCGACAGCGTTGACCAAAAGGCTAGGTGAGAGAGGTTCCCCGTCAGCTGTTCGCAAGTCTAATCGTGTAATAACCGTCTCCATGATGGAGCGTGAGCGAACAATTTCGGACTGGGTTTCGAGGGGTTCAGCCTGGAAGTTTAAAACTTCTACCTGACCCAAATCATCCTCTAAACCTGTCAGGGCAGGTGCACGGTCATTTCTAAACTGAACTCGTCCTTCTGCTTCGTAAACAGAGTCTTCTGTGGTGGCAGCTAAAACAGCTAGTCCTACCACTGTCCCAAACGTTATGCCAGCGGGTAGCCAGCGGCGTTTCAGAACGAGCCAATATTTTTGAAAATCAATCTCTTCGATATATTCTGACGAAGAGCGTGATAATTCTGGTACTCGCTCACTCATCTTCGACCTCACTTCGTAACTATTGACGTTAACCGAGTCAAACTCACAAATCCGGAATTATTAGGCACAGAAAATTTATGAGTATGGCGATAGCACAATAATTGAAATTGGCTGCCATCGGGACAGGGAAGCAAGAAATTGGGGGCAACGACAAAAGACAAAAAGAAGGGGCTTTGAGCTTCTAGAAACATTGAATCTCTTGAGCTGCACAGAACTATTTAACTGTATAAAAACGTCAGCTCGCCTCAATCTTACACAGCCGCGTCTAGGTTGTCCACACATGATGCAAACTGACGCATCTCTCCCTCGCTGACGCACCTCCTACTCGTTTGTTCCCGTTTAATTTATTGCGGATTCTCTAAATCAAGCAGGTCACAAGCCATCCATAAAATGTTAATCATGAACTTTAGTAGCTTACTTTTTCGTCGTCTAAAACAATACATGAAATACGCAGACATCCATTCATTGATGCATTGATTTGTACGGTTGAGACAAGCAATGTCTACTTATTGCAGCCAACCAATTCATCATCGAAAATTAGCCGAAGTAGAAGTATCAAGTACTTTCGAGGCATTATTCAAAATGTGCCTCTGAAATCCTTTTGGCAGAAGTAAGAAATCTGAGACTCTACTCAATAAAGGTACGAAGCATTCATCATTTTCAAGACAGCAAAAAAAACATGTTCGTTTCTGGAAAAAGCGCATGGGATGTTGTAGCTACTCCTTGGTGAAAGCTTTAGCCAATCATGAGCAACGATGTCCGTTCTGGGGAACAAGATCGACGCATCGCACGACTCTTTTCCTAGCCTTTGATGCGCTCCTGCCACTTGGGACCCCATGCAACAACGACTCAGAAACCACAGACAGAGCTTCTCCTTCGTTTCCGTGCTTCAAATTCCAACTCGTTGACCGGCAATATGCGTCGCATGGATTAGGCGATCGTCTCCGAGCACCATGAGGCTAAAAAGTTGTTCGCTTACCTCAGCCAGTGTCTGGGGCAAAGGTTTAGCATTCCGCAGCGCCAACAAAGGGGTGGCATGACGATCGAGCACGATGAAATCAGCCTCTTTACCCACCTCGAAGTTACCGATCGTGTCTTGGAGATCTAGGGTTTCGGCAGCGCCCAGGGTGGCCAGATAAAGGGCGCGGAAGGCGGAGAGGCTATAGCCCTGTAGCTGGGCAATTTTGTAGGCTTCGGTCATGGTGTAGAACATCGAGAAGCTGCTCCCTCCACCCACATCTGTTGCGAGTCCAACGCGGATATCGGTCTTGGCACGTTCGAGGGGAAACAAACCACTCCCCAAAAACAAGTTGGAGGTTGGGCAGAAAGCGATCGCCCCGCCCGCTGCTGCCATCCGCTCCAGTTCCGATTCACTCAGGTGAATGCAATGAGCGAAGATAGAGCGATCGCCGACCAATCCAAACTGTTCGTATACCTGCAAGTAGTCTTTGCATTCCGGAAAAAGTTCTGCCGTTAACTCAATTTCCTGGGCATTCTCCGACAGGTGAGTGTGAACATAGACATCGGGAAATTCGGCTTTCAGCTTTCCGACCAGCATCAACTCTTCGGGGGTGGAGGTGATGGCAAAGCGGGGCGTGATCGCGTAGCGCAACCGCCCTTTGTTGTGCCAGGTCTGAATTTGCTCACGGGTCTGGGCTGCAGCCGTGTGTGGGTCATCGATCAAAAAGTCGGGGGCATAGCGCGACATCAACATTTGTCCGGCAATCATCCGGAGATTGCGCTGCTCTGCTGCTTCAAAAAAGGCTGTTACCGACTCAGGAAAGATTGTCGTGAGCACCAATGCGGTGGTTGTGCCATTCCGCAGCAATTCGTCCAGGAAAAAATCGGCGATCGCCCGCGCATACTCGGCATCATGAAACTTTCCCTCGGCTGGAAAAGTATACGTATCCAGCCATTCCATCAATTGCGCCCCATAGGACGCAATAACCGGGGTCTGGGGATAATGGATATGGCAATCGATCAAGCCTGGAAGGATGAGGCGATCGCCATACTCAACCGTGGGCCATTGCCCATAGGTTTCCTGCAATGCCTGGTATGCCCCAAATGCTCGAATGATGCCATCCTCGACCACCAGTAATCCATCCGGTAGATAGCGAACACACTCCGTCTCAGGTGCATGAAATGGGTCGTTAACCAAATCGAGAAAGGCACCGCGAATGGCGATCGCATGTTTACCAGAAAGTTGAGAAGACGTCATAGCAGAGCACGGGCGTAAAGAAATTGTTTGACGGGAGCTGGAACCGAATAGCGCTGGCATCAGCTCTTAGAGGGTGCAAAAACTTATATTTTAAGGGGGAACCCACCCGACCCAACCAAGGTCAATCGCATCAGTTACAGATTCTATATCCCACGTCGGCAAGGGACTTGAGAGGTGGAGCGGGGATATAGGGCGATCGCGTTGACACAAGTCCTATGTTTTACGCCAAGCCTTGGTTGGGAGCCCCCACCCTCCTGATCAAGCGACTGTTTGTATATCAGTCTTGTATATCAGTCCCTCGAACCAACTCCGTTCGAGGTTGGATCCCCCCTAGCCCCCCTTTAAAAAGGGGGGAATCAGGCGCAAAATTATCCTGAAAAAGGGGAAACTGAGCTCAAAGTCCCACTTTTTAAGGACGTTCGGCGAAGCTCAGTCGAGCCGGGGATTTAGGGGGATCTCGCAAGGGTTTGTAATGTCAGCAGAGATCGGCTTAAAAAGAGAGAGCTACAACCTCAGGAAACGACAAGCATGGCAAAACCTATCCCAACCCCAATCCTTTAAATATGAATCGGATTAAGAAAATGCCAGCCAATACCCAGGTAGCCACAGGCACCTGACTCTGCCGTCCCTGGAAGACTTTGATCAACGGATAGGCAATAAAGCCTGCGGCCAAACCTTCGGCAATAGAAAAGCTGAAGGGAATCAGAAAAATAGTGAGGAAAGCAGGAACCGCTTCGCTCAGGTCATTCCAGTTGATGCGCGTGATGCAGGTCATCATTAGCACACCCACCAACAGCAAGGCAGAGGCCGTTGCAAAACCAGGAATCGCCTGGAACAGCGGCGTGAAGAAGATTGCAAGCGTAAACAACAACGCCACAACGACGGAGGTAAAGCCAGTGCGTCCGCCTTCGGCAACCCCGGCTCCCGACTCGATATAGGTGGTGACGGTGGAGGTGCCAAGAACTGCACCCGAGGTAGTGGCGATCGCATCCGCTAGCAACGCCTGATTGGCACGAGGCAAGCGTCCTTGTGAATCAATGAACCCTGCTTGAGTTCCTACCCCAGTCAATGTGCCGATGGTGTCAAACATATCCACAAACAGAAAAACCAGCACTACCACGACAAAATCCCAGAAGTTCGCCCCAATGCCACTGAACCCGACAAAGGCTTGCCCGACGAGATCGACAGGTGGCGTGGGAATGGCAAACACCCCATCCGGACGGGGCGATGCTTGCAGCACCCAGCCCAAAATGGAAGTGCCCAAGATGCCCCAGAGCAATGCACCTCGGACTTGCCGCACCATCAAAAATACGGTGAAGAACAAGCCAAACAAGGCCAACAGGGTTTGGGGCGCACGCAAGCTACCAAAGGCAGTGAGGGTTCCTTCGCTTGCAACAATCAGCCCCGCTCCCCCGGTTTCGACATTGCCCGACAGCCCGATATAGGCCAGAAACAAGCCAATGCCAACTGTAGTCGCCATTTTGATGGCTTCGGGAACCGCCGTAATCAAATAACTCCGTGCCCCGGTCACACTTAGGAGGATGAATAGAATCCCTTCGACCAGTACCGCCGCCAGCGCGACTCGCCAGTCGATGCCCAAGCCCAGCACCACCGAAAAGGCAAAGAAGGCATTCATTCCCATGCCGGGTGCCATTGCAAACGGGTATTTAGCAATCAGTGCCATCAGCAGCGTCCCAATCGCCGCCGCGATCGCCGTTGCCATCACCAACTCGGCAAATAAATCTCCAGATTCGTTCAGAAAAATAGCATTAGAAAGGATCAGCGGATTAACCACCAGGATATAGGCCATGGTCATGAAGGTGGTCAGCCCGGCCAGGGTTTCGGCGCGAAAGGTGGTGCGGTGTGCCGCGAAATCAAAGTAGCGGGCGATCGCCCCCCATATCCCCTCTGTTGGAGGGCTTCCCGGAGATCCCTGGTTTGGCTCCATCAGTTCGTTTTCCAAAGTTCGATGCTCCTTCTTGTAAAGCAGTAGTTAAACAGGTTTGAAAAGGTTTGAAAAGCGTCAGGAGAGGTTCGTAGCGCGAGGAATGGTTGAGCGTAGGTTTGATGGCGATCGCGATCAACACACCGTCAACGTATTACTCAATACCGCAAATTGGTTCCCCTGTGAGATGCATTCGACACAGGATGGAAAAAATGGAATCCAGTTGAGTGTGGATTTCTAGAGAGCGTGAGTCTCCCATGGAGACTCATATCAAATCCGATTGAAGAACCCAACGATCGTTTGCGCCCGCTGCATTGCAGCGGGCGCAAACGATCGTTGGGTTTTACGGCTGTTTAACCGGATTTGATATCACGTTCTCTAGAAATCAAGATTGATGGGGGAGTGGGTTGGTAGAATCTGTGTAAACAAACCTTGACAACAACTCTTGCGATCGCTTCCTATGCGCTATTCCCTTCCCTTTTGGCTGCTCTGGGTGGCTTTTGTCGCCTATGCCTTCCTGCTGGCGCCCCCAGACAATCCCGATGAAACTTGGGCTCTCATCCAAAATCTTTCTACGGGCAATATCGAGGGCATCAATCCCGTCATTGTGGCGTTATTCAATCTGATGGGAATCTGGCCGATCATCTATGGCTGCGTGCTGTTTATCGACGGGCGGAGCCAACGGATATGGGCTTTCCCCTTTGCGATCGCCGCTTTCGCCGTTGGCGCCTTTGCCTTATTGCCCTATTTGGCACTCCGCCAGCCTCGACAACCCTTTGTGGGTGAAAAAAACTGGTTTTTGGCCATTCAGGATTCGCGCTGGCTAGCTCTAGCTCTCACCCTGGGAGCCCTGCCGCTGCTAGGATTTGCCATCCTTCAGGGAGATTGGGCTGCGTTCTTTCAACAATGGCAAACTAGCCGCTTCATCCATGTGATGACCCTAGATTTCTGCATGTTGTGGCTGCTGTTTCCGGTGTTGATGGTGGATGACATGGCGAAGCGAGGCATGTCATCCCGTTCGCTTTGGTGGGCAATTTCTTTCATCCCAATGGTGGGGGCATTGGGATATTTGCTGGCGCGGTCTCCCCTACCATCGGCTCCGGACGGATCGACGTCCCCTGCTGATTCGTATGCAACGCCATCGTCCCCTTCGGCGTCTTAACGGTAATCGCATAGCCAGGGGTCAGCATCTGAGCACACAGTTCACCCGGCTCTGCCAAATCCAGGCAGGCATCATGCCAGGTGACGCTCTCCACCTGCTGGATCTCGCTCTGAGAAGGAGCAACATGCACCTCCTGGGACAAAAACTGCTGGACATGTTCAATAACCGTAGGCGGAGCGGCATCAACGGGAATCGCGATCGCTGGAGAATTATTCCACCCCCATCCGCAAAACAGCAAGACGGTCATGATCACTGTCCATAGGTGTTGTAGCATCCTGGTCTCTTCCCCGCTGTGCCGACTCCCCCATCATGCCAAATTTGGGTCGTTCTCGAAGAGGAGAGGACTTGAGCATGTTTTGCGTAGGTTCTGATGGAATCCGTTGACGGTGTGGCCGCGACGCGACCACACCATCAACAAAATGTGTAAGTTCTGCAGGGAATCCCGCTGTAAAACGGGCGAAATGATCAAAAATGAGGATGGAATTAGGAAGATGCGATCGCATCTTTTCCTGATCGTCTCTCTGGTTCACGGTTCTGCGGATCAGACCCTCCGTTCCCTCGTCTCAAATGGCAAATCGCCAGTTTTCCAAAATTCCTCCCAACGTCTTTATTGAATTGCCGTTTACGATCCACAACTCATGCCCCTGATCAAAGTCCAAACATCCCTTCCCTCTCCCGAACAGTCTGATGTCGAAACAATGCTTAAGCAGCTTTCGGCCAGCCTTGCCAGCCATACCCACAAGCCAGAATCCTACGTGATGACGGCATTTGAAGGAAATGTTCCCATGACCTTTGGTGGCAGCACCGATCCGGTGTGCTATGTCGAGGTCAAAAGCGTCGGTTCCTTTAGCCCCGACCAAACCAAGACCATGAGCCAAGATTTTTGCGAGCAAATCAGCGCAGCAACCGGCGTTCCCACCAATCGCATCTACATTGAGTTTGCCGATGCCAAAGGCTACCTCTGGGGATGGAACAGCTCCACATTTGGCTAGATGCATTAGGGGATCCCTCGAAGAACCTTGCCTATCCATAGGTATGATGCATTTCCTTCCCCTGACAACGATTGGCTCCCTTTTAGTCGCCGCACGGCCTCCCCACTTGCCAAAAGCCGAATCAGGGTTGGGAATGATAGCCTTACTCATTTAGATGAGGACCCAAGATGTTTTGAGAGCCCTGCGCTGCGGGGCTCTCAAAACATCTTGGATTTCCAACTCAGCCCGTAGCGCTATAAAAATTGCCGTAGAATAAGCGAATTGCAAGGACTGGGTGCCCCCATGTATGAGATGGGAGCGGACAGCAGCGGTGGGGCGATCGCCCATCTCTCTGCCAAACAGAACCGGAAAACAAAAGGCTGAAGCCAAACAAACAAGGTTCTGCCATATTTTGCTTACATTTCGATACATTCCTGGGCAAATGGGGAATATTAGTAACAAATCACACGCCAAATCCTGTAGAGGGTCGGGTGGAGCGGATAGCATTTTTTAGCTACCCTCTAGGAACATGTTCAGTCCCTGGTGTGGTTTAGCATCGAGCGCGTTCGCGTCATCGGGTTGAAAATTGCATAGTTGATTAGACACGCAAGCCTGTCCTGATGCAAGACCCTATATGTTTACAACAAGCTTGTGAACTGTTGGCAATTTCACTCCGTCTACACGCGACGTGGTTTACATTCAATTCAGGCTGCATCATTCGTTCTAATATTTCTGAGTGTTTTTTCCGAGGTTTCACCAGGCTCAACCCTCTTGAACAGTCCAAAGTTTCCTTGTATTCAAGATTGTTTTTCTCTTGGGCAAGGGGTCGTTCCGTTTGAATTGAAAGGAGTGGCCGCCAGCCAGGGTAACCTTACATGACACGATCGTGAGTATCGCCACATGCCCCAAACCGCCAAAAACGCCTGCCATTAGCCCAAACCAATGGTGCAAGGCAATCTTTTGTACGCGATTTCCTCGGTTCAACTATTGCTGGTTACAAGACTGTCGTCTTGAATCTAGCTTCGAGGGCGATCGCTAAGGGGAACGCAGGAGCAAATCGATGGGGTCTCCCAAACAACCCGCCAATCACGAAAACCAGCTTGTCGTCTTAAAGCAAACACTCCAGGCTCTGCATGACGCAGAAACAGAGGAGATTTTGCTGGATACGGTGCTGCATTATCTGAAGCAAGAACTGGACTACACCGTGATTTGGATTGGCCGCTACGACCTAGCCAATCATCGCCTTACTGGGAAGGGCGGCAGCATCGTAGGGAGCGAAATGACGGCGATCAAACAACCGTTTTCGCTGGCTCCCGGTGATTTGCTGGAACAGGTGGTCATTCAACAGCGGCCGATAGGGGTGCCCGACCTACGAGAAGAGCCCCGTGCAGGGGATTGGCGCAGGCTAGCAAAGAAATATGGCATCCAGGGCACCATCATTTTTCCCATTCGCCACCGCGATCGCTGCCTCGGTGTAATTCTGCTGGGATCAGCCCTATGGGGCGTGTCACCCCATGCCGAGGAAAAAGCCCGTCTGTCGATTTTGCTGGGTACGTTGGCGGCAGCGTTGTACCAGTTAGAGGAAGACTCTATCCGTCAGCAGGCCAAGCGCCCTGCCGAGCCGCTGATGACGTTGATGGGCAAGCTGCGATCGCTTCCCAATCTGGAAGCCCGACTCGATGCGGTCGTCATCGAAACCCATCGCTTCATTGCGCCTACTAGCACCAATGTGTATTGGTTTGAGTCCGATCGGCGCTATTTTTGGTGGCGTACGGGCAACCGCAAGGAACGACTGGGAGAACCGACCACCAACGGGTTTACGGCTCAAGAAATCAACAGCTTCTATCAGGCGATGGCCGCCGATCAGATTGTCTCCATCGGGGAGGCTCAGAGTTCTCTCAAGGCCGACATGGCCGGACTGTTGATGCAGAAAATCCAGGCGCGATCGCTCCTGGCAGCGCCTATCCTATTGCGCGACGAGCTCTTCGGCTTTATCGCTGTCGAAGGCAAAGAGCCCCGCATTTGGAGCGAAGAAGAGAAAACCTACCTGCGCAGCGTCGCTCAACTCATTGCCCTCACCGCTCCGCTGGACGAAATGGAGGCAACCGTTCAGCAAGTCAAAGTCGATCAAACCCTGACCGCTGAAATTGCCCAGTCAATCTTTAGTGAGGCGGATTGGGAAGTAACCTTGCAGCAAACGGCACAAATTTTGTGCCAGCGCCTCCGTGCCAGCTATTTTCTGGTTTTGCTCTACTCTCCTGACCAAGAATTATTCGAAGTCTGCCACCAACATCGTCCCCCCCATCGCCAAGCTCTGCCAGCCTACCTGAATGGGCTAAACCCAGTAGATTGGAACATGCTGGAGCGCAGCGCAGGTGCCGTGGCCGTCGAGAATCTAGAAGATGACCTGAAGTTGATGGCATGGCGTAGCGACCTGCTCAACATTGGAATGCAATCGATCCTGGTATGTAGCACAGCTCCAGGGCATCCCCTAGAAGCCTTGCTGGTGGTCGGGCAAGAGTCTGCCCGTACCTGGAACCGAGACGAACGCGAGGTGTTACGGATTGTCAGCCAGCAATTGGGCATTACCTTGCATCAGTGGCAGCTTCAGCGCCAAACTGAGCAACAAAACCATGTCAATCAAATGATCCAGTGGGGGATCACGGCACTGCAGCAAACGCCACTGCTGGAAGTCCTGGAACGAGCGGCCATGGAACAAATTGCACGGGTACTAGATGCCCCGCTGGCCGTCCTAATTACTTGGCCCACCCGCCATCAAATTGCCAAAATTTCGGCCGCCATCATCGGCAATGCCAAATTTGGGGTGAACTTAGACGCCTCCATCCCGACCCTAACGGATCCGCTTCTGAACTGGGCGGTGCAAGCAGAAGGTGTCGTACCCGTGAGCCGAGGTGAAATCGACGCGGAAACCCGTCAATGGCTCAATGGGGTAGAAATCGGGCAGGTACTTGCTCTGGGTTTGCACACCGCATCCGACCATGAGGTGACGGGGATAATTGTGGTGGCCGATGAGGCCAACCGCTACTGGCCCGAACGGCAACTCAATGCCCTGGCCGCTTTGGGCAATCAACTGGCATGGTCTCGCCGCCACCTACTGATGACAAACACCCTGAGCGGGCAGCGCGCTCACCTGGAGCGCCTGAACTGGTACAAGCATCGCCGCATCGAAGAAATTTTCCGTGCCTTGAGTGTCAATGTGAAACGGCTGAATGAGCTGAGCCATCAAAAAGACGCCCTGGCTAGTATGCGCTATCACCAGATTTTGCGGCAGTTGGGCAATATGCTTTCGACCATGGCTCCCCTGCTGAAACACGAGCAGTGGCAAATGAAGACCAGCTTTGGCACGATCGCCCTGACCAGCTTGTTGAAGCGATCGATGGAGCGGGTTGAAGGGCTGATTCATCAGCGGCAGCTTTGGTCGCAGGTACACAACGACAGTGTCGTGGACATTGGCGGTGATATCCACAAGATCGAACTGGTGCTGGGCGAAATTCTGACAATGGCCTGCTTCCGTTCCCCAGTTGGGGGGCGACTCGACATTTGGTGCCGCCCGCTTGATGCTCACTGGTTAGAAATTTCCATCACCGACAATGGCATGGTTGAGCCATTGCTGCTGGAGGAATTGACGAACGGACGCCCTGCCGATTGGCTCGCCCCGTCGATTTTGGATCGCCCCCCTGGGCTACATCTGGCTATCTGCCAAACCCTCATGGCTCAACTGAACGGGGAATTTAACCTGTTCCAACTGGAGGATGGCCGCATTCTCAGTCGCCTACTACTACCGATCGCCACTGGTCCCCGATAGATGCCATCCCTGGCTTTAGGGGCTACAGAATCCAAGTATGAATTTGTTCTGAGAAGGTGCGTACCGCCTACCTTCTCAAAATATAGCGCTATGCGCATTAAGCACAGCAACGGTTGTGTGGGGCGCGGCGCGCCCTACACAACCGTTGCTGTGCTTAATGCGGTTGCACACCGCTATAAATTCATACCCTCAATCAGCCATACCTGGCTCTCCCATTCCACCGTCGTGCTGTTAATATCGATTCGCGAAGCATCCACTACAGATAATTTTTTGAAAGCCCCACGCTGCTGGGCTTTCAAAAAATTATCTGGTTTTGGTTTTTGTAGAATTGGTATAACGAGGCTGGAGTTCGAGCGATCGCCCAGCTCAGCCCATTCAAGAGTGTGGGTTTCAGGTTGCACCAATTCGTCAAAAAGGTACTCCCAATGATTGTTTAAAACCCGCGCAGCACAAGGGTTTCAAACAAAAATCGGATTTTGAATTTCACGAAATTAGTGTAATATCAAATCCGGTTAAAGAACCCAAATATCGTTTGCAGCCGCTGCGCTGCAGCGGCTGCAAACGATATTTGAGTTCTTACGGTTGTTTAACCGGATTTGATATTACATTTGATGGGGTGTTAAAAACAGAATCCCAATTGTATGAGTAACGCAGTTGAATGGACGGCAGAAGCCAAAGCTCGCCTCAAGGAAATCCCCTTTTTTGTGCGCCCTGCCGCCCGCAAAAAGATTGAGAAGTTCGCTCAGGATGCTGGTATTGCTCAAATTACCGTCGAAGTGTATGAGCAAGCCAAACAAAAGTTTGGTTGAATCAACCAAACCTTAGAAGACCAAAACTTAAGCATGACTTCGCCTTTCAACCACAGGCGATCGCTTTCTGCACGTTAGGATTGCAATACGGGAGTATAGACAGCGATCGCAGCTATCTATAATTCGCGAACCGTTCATCACGAGACTGAAGGTTCATTTTTATTGGGCAGAAATTCATTGGGTACAAAAACAAGCTAAGTACATCGAACGTCCAAGGTTTCACTAAACAACGGGGTTTATAACCTCCCTTGTCAGCTTGTTTCAATGATTCGTATCAAATCCAATCGATCCAACGCGTTTACGGCAATCCAGTGGACTGAAAGAACGGTTCCCATGCCCAGCGGAGTTGCGCCCCAGTTCGTTTAGAATCCCGCTCGAGCCATCCACAAAGAAGAAATGTAGCCAACAGCAAAATCGCGGTTGTTGTTGAGTCTCGATACATTACCCAACTACTCAACCAAAACATCTGCAAATGACTTCTATGACTTCCGATCAACAGGTCAAACAATACGTCGCTTACTGGTTTCAGTTAGGCAAGCGTGTCATGCTCCACAACGGCAAAGAGGCAGTATTGCCCGAACCAGTGGTGCAGGGCGATCGCTATAGTGATGCCTTCGAAACTTGCTGGCAACGTTTGATATCACCCGACTCCGGTGAATGCTATCTCGAAGGAACGTCGCAAACGATTGAGGAATTACTGTCTTCTCAATGGAACATTTCTCCCTGCGCTCGCTGCGGGATGCCCGTTCCCGTGCTTGACCTCGGCGTGATGGACGCGGATTGTCCTTGCTCCGATCTGGCAAACTGGCCAAATGACGAGCTGCCGCGTCCGCGATCGCCCATCAATAATCGATCGCGACTAGGAAACATCCGCGATCGACTCCAGCGATAGCCCTGCCCCCGACTCAAGACCATAGTTTGAGCCCCTCGCGGCGCGAGGGGCTCAAACTATGGTCTTGGAATCATCGACTGAGCAACTTGATATTAGAGCATGTGAAACAGTCGGCCTTCCCGCAGTTGCACCACAGGATTGTCGGACATGCGCACCAGATGCTCATCGTGGGTGGTAATGATGACGGTGATGCCAATCGAGTTAAGCTTTTTCAGAATCTTGATCACCTGTTGCGAGTTGTCGTAGTCCAGGTTCCCGGTGGGCTCATCGGCCAACAGAATGGGGGGTGTTCCAACAATCGCTCGGGCAATGCTAACCCGCTGCTGCTCTCCCCCAGACAGTTGTTCGGGGAAGCATTCGGCCTTGTCTTGCAGACCCACCATCCGCAAAGTAGGGATCAGGCGGCGGCGAATCTCTTTGCGGGTGTAGCCCTGGGCCCAGAGCACGAAGGCCACATTCTCATACACCGTGCGGCGGGGAATCAGTTTGTAGTCCTGAAACACGACGCCAATACGACGACGGAGGAGGGAGAGGCGATCGCCCTTCAGCTTTGCCAGGTCGGTGCCATCCACTAAAATTTTGCCGTCCGTCGGCTTTTCTGCACCATACAGTAGCTTCAGCAGCGTCGATTTGCCAGAACCCGAAGGCCCCGTTACGAAGAGAAACTCGCCGCGCTTTACTTGTAAGTTCAAATTGATGAGTGCCTTTGCCCCATTGGAATAGGTCTTCTGGATGTTGTGAAACCGCACCATAATCCGAGATTGGCGATGGGGCTGCGTTTCTTTCCCCAAGTTGAAGACTGGGGTTTCCAGGGAGGGGAATGAAGTCAGGGGGCGATCGCTAACTGTGGTCATTTATAAACTTTGCTCTAAACGTTGTAAACACGAAAGTGGGACGACCAAAAAATCAAACGAAGGAAGTTGTGCAAGAGATCGGGCAGGAAGCTCCAAAATCGGACGTCTAACGTTGTATTCCTGGATGCAACCTACAATTTAGTTCTTGCCTGGAGAATAGAATGACACCTCAAAATTTCGCTCAATCATACCGGACTTTTGTCAATTCAAAGCGTAATGCAGCCGTTTGAACATTAATTTTTTTTGAGTCATTGGCGAATACGCATTTGTGCCACTGTAGAGGACTGAATTACCCTAGCAGCGAAATGATAGATTTCCATGCAAAATGCGGTAGCACGAGCATTCGTCGCCAGCGCCACGGCTCCTGATATAACCGATACACCCATTCCAAACCATTGTTACGTAGCCAGCCCGGAGCACGATTCTTAGTACCAGACCAGATATCAAAGCTGCCGCCGACCCCGATCCAAATAGCCTGGGGGCATAGCACTCGATTCTCTGCAATCCAGAACTCCTGCCGGGGAACACCCATACCCACCAAAATGATGTTGGGCTGGAGGGCTTTGATCCGTTGCTTCACAGCCTCTTGGTCTTCCCCTTGGAGATAGCCATGCTCTGTACCTGCGATCGCCAACTCTGGAACCTGTTGCTGCCAACTCCGGGCCGCCATTTCGCTCACGCCCGGTGCCCCGCCATAGAAAAAAGCGCTGGGGCGATCGCCATTTTCCAGCGTCATCGTCGCCGCCTGTCGTAACAAAACCTCGGCCAACTCAATACCAGGACAGCGCTGCACCGCCTTGCCGCGCAACCAAAGGTAGAACACCACCCCCACCCCATCGGGGATCACTAAATCAGCCTCCCGAATAATCTCAGCTAGGGACGGCATTTTCTCCGTTAGCATCGCCATTTCGGCATTCAGCGTCACCACATGCGCACCCTGATGTTGGCGCAGTCGTTCGGTGAGCCAGCGGGGATAGTCTTGTAGTAGGTGGATCGGACAGCCCAACACCGATGCAGATTGGGGAGATTCTGATTCCGACAAGCTTTCCAGCAATTCCGGCATATTCCTACGCCCTGTGATGATGGTCGACAAATAGGGTTGGGATTCAAAAAATCCTACCACCAAAGTAAACGAATGGAGCAACCGCCTTGGCGAAGCGATGCTCACGTTACCGCTAAGCATTGTACTTAAGGTTGGGAACAACAACCGTACAAATTTTTGGAGCTATGTGCGATCGCACCTACGCAATGCATCGGGCAGAGAAGTTGGGTAGACCACACCTCCGCCAACCACCATCATCTCCCCGAAGCGGAGTGCGAGTCGTTATGCTTAGATGTTGGCAATTTCTCTGGGCAATGCCATTGGCGTTCTCGCCCCATAGCCATCAACGGCACAATCCATCATCAGGGTAATAAGGACTGGCGATTTCCATGCATTCTGACGACTCCTCCACCTTCTCTGAGCCCAATTCCAACGAAGCTCGCACTCCAGAACCGCTATCAACACCCACCGAAGGTGAGATGGATCTTACGGGCATCGCAGAATTGTTGCCAACCCCACCCCCCGACTTCCGCTCAGGGTTTGTGGGCATCGTCGGGCGTCCCAATGTGGGCAAATCCACCTTGATGAACATGCTGGTCGGGCAAAAGATTGCCATCACCTCTCCGATCGCCCAGACTACCCGCAACCGTCTGCGCGGCATCCTCACCACGCCTCGTGCCCAAATCATTTTTGTAGACACCCCTGGCATCCACAAACCCCATCATGAGCTAGGCAAAGTCATTGTTCAAAACGCACGACTCGCCATTACTTCCGTGGATGTATTGCTGTTCGTGGTGGATGGAACGGCAGCGGCAGGCCGGGGCGATCGCTTTGTCGCCACACTTCTGGAAAAAGCAGATACCCCCGTCATCCTCGGCATCAACAAAAGCGACCAGCAACCCCAAGACGCCGCCGAACTCGACGAGAGCTACCATGCCCTCGCCGCTGAGCAAAACTGGCAGGTACAAAAAATCTCTGCCCTCACAGGCGAAGGGCTAGAACCCCTGCAAGATCGGTTAATTGAGAGCCTGGAACCTGGCCCCTACTATTACCCCCCCAATCTGGTTACCGATCAGCCAGAGCGCTTCATCATGGGCGAGCTAATCCGCGAGCAAATTCTGCGACTGACCCGCGAAGAAGTGCCCCATTCCGTGGCGATCGCCATCGACCGTGTGACCGAAAAGCCCGAGATCACTGAAGTTCTCGCCACCATCCATGTGGAGCGCGACTCCCAAAAGGGCATCCTCATCGGCAAAAAAGGCAGCATGATCCGCGACATTGGCACCGCCGCCCGCGAACAAATCCAAAAACTGATTATGGGCAAGGTGTATCTAGAACTCTTCGTCAAGGTACGTCCCAAATGGCGACAATCTCGCCTCTACCTATCCGACCTGGGCTACCGCATCGAAAACGATTAGCACCACGCCGTCAGTTGAATATTGAACCACAGAGGCACAGAGGACACAGAGTAGGCTCTCCGTGCTCTCTGTGCCTCTGTGGTTCAATACTTACCCAAGCCTGACGGCTCACCATTCAACTTGTATTCACCGTACACTGGTCAATCAGCCAATCGATTCAATTGGTGAGGCTCGATAGTTTGTGCAAAATACGTTAGAACTAAACAGCTTCGTTTTTTTAGGTACTCTTCCGATACAAATGGCACGACATACTCAAGCACACCTTACCCGACGCATCGAAAAGTTTCGCTCCAAAGACTATAAGGAACAGAAGAAGGAGCAGATGCAATACTACATGGGCGCAAAATTACTGGAGGTCGGGGTCGATCCTAACAATGTGATTTACCGCTGGTCCTCTCAGATCAAGGGTAATGATGAAGAATGGACAATCAGTGCCTACTGGGGACAATCAAAAGAAGAGTTACCGCAATCGGAGTAAAACTCCCGAGTCAGTATCATCAGTTTCTCCTGGGCTGCCGTTAGCAAATGCATAACGCGTCGGAATCGATTCGTCCATTCAACCAAGCCGCCATTCCCAAACCCCCTGGAGAGGCGATCGCCCTCCAAACCCCTCACCTCTGCGTAGAAATTGGCGCAGGGCAGGGGCTCTTTGCCGTGCAATTTTCTCAAACGCACCCAGAGACAACGGTGATTGCGATCGAGCGCACCCAGACCCGCTTTGCCCAACTGCAGCAGCGCGTCACCCATAACCCCTGCCCCAATGTCATCCCCATTCGCGCCAACGCCGTCCACTGGATCGCCCACTTCCTTGCAGAGCAATCAGTAGATGCCTGCTTCATCCTCTACCCCAACCCCTATCCCAAAGCTAGCCAGCGCAACAAACGCTTCCACGCTATGCCCTTCATGGGCCACCTGATCGCCACCCTAAAACTCAGCGGAACCCTCACCCTCGCCACCAATCAGGCGTTCTACCACGCCGAAGCCAAAGCGATGCTGACACAATACTGGGGACTGACCTGCATGAGCGATCGCCTCATTCCCGCTAGCGATCGCCCCCGCACCCACTTCGAGAAAAAGTATCTGGAACGGGGCGATCAATGTACCGAGCTGATCTTCAAGAAGGAAGAATCCCTGAATCTATAACGGTGAGACTTAAGGTGGGCGATCGCTAAGATAAAAGGTATTCCAATAGCCAAATATCCGATTTGAAATGAAAACCTTGCCACTCACTCAACCCGTTTCGCTAGAAATTCCTGCACTCCCAAGAGCGGCATTGGATGAGTTGTATGACTTTCTGCAATATCTGCAGTTTAAGTACCAGCTTGATTTAGAAGCAACGCTGGAACAACTAGAAGACGAAATTGATGGGTTTGATGCAGAAGTAGCATTACAGGAAGCTGGAGCCATTCCTCTTGATGCCCTGAAACAAGAGCTAGGACTGGAATGAGTTATCAAATCCTCATTTTGCCCGCAGCATAGAGACAACTGAAGAAACTTCCAGCAACCACTCAACAAGCGTTGATAACTCAAATTGAGCATCTTGCAGACAACCCTAGACCTGCGAACTGTAAAAAGCTAAAAGGACGGCAAAATCAGTATCGAATAAGAGTCGGCGACTATCGCATTATTTACAGCGTTGAGGATGCTAGGTTAGCCGTGCGTGTCATTAAAGTTGGCCATCGACGGGATGTTTATGAAGCTTAACTGGCACATTTCATCTGCAAGATCAAATGCTTAGCTGGTTACGAGCCAATCCAACTTAGCTGGATCTTTGCGAATCGCTGTAATAGGTGCGATCGCCCTCAATATTCAACCCAAGGATAGGGGTACAGCACAACCTGTCGAGGCGAAGAAAACGCCTGATCTAAAATGAAGCCAACGCGATTGCATCCAGAACAAACCGTTATGATTGCCGTCCCAAATTACATTAGTCCTGAAGAGTATCTCGAAATTGAGGGTCAGAGCCAGATTCGCCACGAATATCGGCGCGGCTTGGTTTATGCAATGGCTGGTGGCACCGACAACCACGATCGGATTGCGCTGAACTTGTTAACTCTGATTAATTTGCATTTGGGTGGCTCAGATTGCCGATTTCATTCGGGTAACGTGAAAGTTAATGATGAAGAGGAATTTTATTACTATCCCGATGCTTTCGTCACTTGCGACCCTCGCGATCGCGAGGATCGTTACATTAAGCGGTATCCCAAACTGATTGTTGAAGTGCTTTCACCCAGCACAGAAGCCTTCGACATTGACCAAAAATACGAGGATTATAAACAGCTCGAATCCCTAGAGGAGTATGTTTTAGTTTCTCAGGAAAGTCAGCGTGTTGAGTGTCGTCGCCGCACATCAGCCAATACCTGGGAGACATTCGTGTATGGGAGCGGCGATCGCATTCTCCTCAAAAGCATTGGGCTGGAGTTTGCGATCGCCGACCTCTATCGTGGGCTTGATGATTGACTGCCCTCCGACTTGGGGTTTTTATATCAACTCCGGTTAAATAGCCATAAAACCCAACTATCGTTTGTGCCCGCTGCGTTGCAGCGGGCACAAACGATAGTTGGGTTCTTCAACCGGGGTTGATATTAATCGTTCAGATATTTGAAGGCTTTGTTGGGATAGTCAGGTGGTGGGGGAACTGTGATCGGTTGCTCGCGAATGCGCTCCTGGAGATGGGCGATCGCATAGTCCAGTTGAGCATCTTCGCCATTGAAGGTGCTGTGGGGTAGGTTATCTACCACGATGTCGGGTTCGACCCCATGCCCTTCGATCAGCCATTCCCCTTCTGGGCCATACACGCCAATTTCAGCGGCAGAGGCAATGCCCCGATCCACCAGCCAGGTTTGGAGGGACAACCAAATCTCACCGCCCCAGGTGCGCGTGCCGATGACCGTGCCTAAACCCAGCCGCCGGAACCCTTCGGTAAAGGCTTCTCCGTCAGAGGCGGTGCGCTCATTGCACAACACCACCATATGACCTCGAAAAGCCCACTGCATATTCCAGAAAGGCTTACCCACACGGGGTTTCCAGAAAAACCAGGCTTTGCGGAGCAACTTCTCCAAAATCCAGCTATCAATATTGCCGCCCCGATTGTGCCGAACATCGATAATCAGCCCGTCCCGGTTGAAGATGGGATAGTAGTTTTCGACCCATTCTGTGAAGTTATCGCGCCCCATCGCTCGCAGATGAACATAGCCCAGCTTACCCCCGCCCTTTGCATCAACATGCTGCCGACAGCGGTATTCCCAATCGGCATAGCGGAGATCAGCGGCATCCCATACGGAGATGGGAGTTGTAATCACGGAGCGGCTGTCGCTAGCATCCCGTTCTTTAACCTGGAGCAGCACCTGCTGGTCGGCTTGCTTCTTCAACAAAATGGCCGGGTCTGAAACAGATAGGAGCGGAACACCGTTGATGGCTTCGATCACATCTCCGACCTGGAGCGCCACTTCGGGGCGAGTCAGAGGCCCCGCCCGCTCGGGATAGTCGGGGTCATGTTGGTAGAGGTTGTCGATGCGGTATCCCGCTTCGGTGCGCGTCAACGCCGCCCCCAGGGAGGCAAGGCCAATGCGATCCTGGGCTTTGCGGCGATCGCCCGCTCGCACGAAAGTATGCAAGGCAGCTAGCTCACCCACGAGTTGCGCCATCAAGTTGTTCAGTTCATCCCGATCCGTCACCCGATCCACCAGCGGGAGATGGGTTTTCAGGAGTCCGGCCCAATCCACGCCATGCAGGTTGCGATCGTAGAAGTAATCGCGCTCCAAGCGCCAGGCTTCCAACAACATTTGTCGCCATTCATCACGGGGATGGATCGAGAACGACCAGTTGGAAAGGTCAACTTTTTTCTTCTCTAACTCTTTCTCTTTAGGCCCATCTTTGTCGGCCTCCAGAATATAGAAAATGTTCTTTTTGCGAACGAGGAGCTTTTTGCCATCCATCGACAACTCGTAGGAGCGAATATCATCCATGACGGTTTTGGGTTCAATGGGGTCGGCCTTAATCTCCAATGAAACCAGTTTCTGAGTCCGCTCCCCGTCAACGGTGATCTCGACCCAGAACAAGCGCTTGTCGTTGATGGCCAGGGCTCGATAATTGTTGGGCGCAACGGGCACTTCCATTACCCGTTGTGGCAAGCCCTCAAGGTCGATGCTAACGGTGACAGCCTCGGAGGGGTCGTCTGAGTCATCCTGACCATTCTCCGAATCATCGTCATCCGTCGGTGAATCTGAAGGATATTCTGCACGCTTACCCGCTGTCTTCTTCTTTTTCTTCTCTTTTTTCTCGGCCTCTTCCTGCTCAAGCACTGCCTGATACAACTCATCCATCGGTTGAAAGGGCGATCGCTCCCCTTTCACTAGCGACACATGATAAATCTTGGTAGTTTTGTCGAAATAGGGTTCCGGCTGTCGAGGCCCCCAGGGACTCGCGACCCGCGACTCAAAGTACCGTTCTGACAGGAAGTAAAGCCATTTTCCGTCTGGGCTCCATATTGGATTGTAGCTATCCACGCGATCGCTCGTCAGGACGACGGTTTCACCGCTCGCGAGGGAATAGAGGCGAATCTGGCTAAACAAGTTATCACACGGGGCGACATAGGCTACCCACTGACTATCGGGCGACCAGCTCCAATCATCAAAACCGCCCCACGCCTCACTTTCAGCGATACAACGAGCCTCTTTTGATTCAAAGTTAAATAACCAGAGCCGCTGATCTTTGTCGTCAAACACTAGCCACGCCCCATCGGGAGACGGCAGCCCTGCATAGCGAAACACCATCCCATCCTGGGTCAGAACCTCGGGCGCACCCAATCCGTTCGCCGGAATCTGACAAAATTCCAGCTCTCCGGGTTCATCCGTCAGGGCAATCAAACTTTTTCCATCGGGCAGAAAGCGGGCACTGCGATAACGGATGTGGCTATCCCGCGTAGCGGCGACCAGTCGTCCTTGTTTAACAGGCGCAACAAATACCCGCCCCCGTGCCGTCAGAGCAATGCGATCGCCCTTGGGCGACAAATGGGCTGAGGTGAGGTAATCCATCGGCCTTTTCACCCAGCGTTCGCGAGTCTGCTCAAAATCCGATGGCAAGAAGATGGTGAGTTGCTGATGGCACTCCTCCGCAATGGTATAGAGGTGCAAATCTGCCCCCAATTGATACACAATCCGCCCGTTATGGAGCGCTGGGGATTGCACATCCCATCCTTGATGCTGGGTATGCTGCCTCAGATCGCGCCCCTGCTCATCCATCGACCAGAGGTTCATGGTGCCGTCGCGATCGCTGGCAAAATACACTCGCCCCTCCCACCACATCGGAGCTTTGCTCGTGCCAGGATAGTCGGCGGTCAGAGCAACCGCTTCGGGTTCACCCACTACAAATTTCCAAATGTTCTGCGCTGTGCCCCCCTGGTAACGCTTGGTGTGGCTGCCCTGAAAGGCCAGACGAGTAAAAAAGAGCGTTTGTCCATCGGGGGTAAAGCACCCATCACTTGCCTGACTCAACGACAAAAGCTGGCGATCGCCCGTCGCTGGGTCAACCGCCACCAGTTGAGCATTGGGCAGGGTGGAGTAATGTTCGGTGCTGTAGAGAATTTTTCCATCGGGCGTCCATCCCACAACATGACTCAACTCCCCTTCATAGGTATGGCGGACAGGTAAGCCACCCCCCAGCGGCATGGAATAGACCTCGACAGGCCCCTCATATTCAGCCGAAAAAGCAATGCGCAGACCATCTGGCGAAATCGCTGCGTGAGACTCAACGCCATGATGGGTCGTCAGACGACGCGCCAACCCACCTTCCACGCCCACCGACCACAAGTCACCCTCTGCGGTGAATACGATGGTGTCGTGATGAATCGTGGGCGAGCGATAAAAGCCTAAGATAGGGTCGGACGGAGGCGTAACCGATGGAGGCGTAACAGACATAGCAGTAGAGGTTTGAGAGGAGAAATGAGTCTGAGGCAACGGCAAATGCGCCTAAACCATTTGCGACTAGCAACTAGACGGTGCAAATGGCCTCAGAACCAACAATTCTAAAGCTAAATTAGCACCCATCAAACCTTGACTAGACGGAACGTTGAAGCCATTGATACCGAATGTGACGTAGCCCACCAAACATTCATAATACTGAACCGCAAGAAGCCAGCGATCGCCTCAGCGACGCTACCTCAAAACAGAGCGTCACAAACCTAGCGAACTGAATTTGGACTTAATCGATCTCCGATTATGGTCCGAAACATACAAAAGTTGCTCTCTATCAGAGTCAACGAAGGCTGAAAGCCCGGAAAATCCTCTGAATAGTTGCGTGTCTAGGCAATAGATCACAGCACAATGCAACAACTATCGGATCTGAAATGCTTGCCCGTAGCGCAGTTTTTGGCTTTATCATACTTGCTCACCTGATTCAGCTAAGCGCTTTTTGAGCCGTCGCTTGAACCTGCTGTGCCGTTGCTGCCTTACGTTCACTGTAGCGATCGGTTAGATAATCAACCTTATCCCGTAGTAGCAGAGTAAAACGGTGCAGTTCTTCCATCACGTCAACCACTCGATCCCGGTAAGCTGATTCCTTCATCGTGCCATCTTCGTTAAACTCCTGGTATGCCTTGGCCACAGAGGACTGATTTGGAATGGTAAACATCCGCATCCAGCGTCCCAGGATTCGCATGGTATTGACGGCGTTGAAGGATTGGGAGCCCCCAGAAACCTGCATAACAGCTAAAGTGCGTCCTTGAGTTGGGCGAACAGCTCCTATGCTCAGCGGAATCCAGTCAATCTGCGTTTTCATCAATCCTGAGATATTACCGTGCAGTTCAGGACTGGACCACACTTGCCCCTCTGACCACAGCGACAGTTCTCGTAACTCCTGCACCTTGGGATGCGTTTCTGGTTCAGCTCCGTGTAGCGGCAGTCCTCGGGGGTTGAAAAAGCGAACTTCAGCCCCAAAATCTTCTTCGATGATGCGTGCTGCTTCTTCGGCTAAAAGGCGGCTGTAGGAGCGTTCGCGTAAAGATCCGTACAGAAACAGAATGCGGGGAGGATGGTCGAAACTCATAAATTAGTACTGGAAATCAACAGTTATTGTGTCTTAGATATTCTGAATAGTTGCCGTTCTAAGCAGCCACTCCTAATAGCAAAAGATTTAGAAACTAACTATCCATGCCTTTTCGATCAGGAGTAAATTCATAAATTTCAGGATATTTTTGAACAATAGTTTCAACCATCTTAGACATTAACTCCTTATCGGCTATTTCAAGCCAAATGAGAATAGTAAGCTCATCTGTGACACCACGAGATGTTACTAAATCCACATTCAGACGATATTTTTTGTCGACTACTTGCGCTTGAAAATCGAATCTTGGAGCGTTTTGTTTCCTAATCCTATAGGAAGAACCAAAAGAATCAGACTTCGGATCGTCATCCAGTCTTGTCGCTATTCCAAGAGCAGAATCATTGATTTGGACTATATCACGTACTTGTAGATGGGGATCAAAATCCAGTTTAGCTATTACGAGTTGGCGCTCTACATCAGTCGGCTTATGTCTTAGCGGCAAACCAACAAGTATGAACTCACACTGAAAATATTGTTGAACCATTATGTTCCATTTTTTGTATTACAAAAGGATCAACTTAAAAGCTATCGGTGAGTTAACTATGATCAACTTTGCAAGCCATGATAGCTAACCCACTGGGAGCGTAGAAAGCGATAAAATTTGAGCTAATCTATTTTTTCTCGGCGGGGTGAGAACGCTGAAACGATGCCAGGAGGCGGACTTGAACCGCCGACACGAGGATTTTCAGCCCTCCAGAGAATTTTAGCCTGTCTCACGCCGGTTCCACAGGACTCTCTCAACCTCGGAAGTGGCTTATAGAAACCATTTTAGACCTTATAAATAAATACCGTACAGCTATGGCAAGCGTTGTCCCTGCTCAGTTTCATAGCCTACTCAAAAAGCCCGACTGATGCCAAATGGTTGATCTCTCGGTGTTTTGGCAACACCGGGAGCCTTTGAGTAAGGCGACACGATTCAGCCGAATCAGTTAAGCAAAGTCTGCTTCGTTAATGTCACCGACGTTGGTGTTTTGCAACAGCAGCAAGCGCTCGGTACCAAGGGAAATCAGCACATCATTGTTACGGTGCTGAATCGAGAGCTGTCTAAAGCGGATGCCACCAAGAACAATTTTGTCTAGTCCATTGCTGAAGTCAGTCACACGATCGAAGCCTTGCCCCGAGCGGATAACGATGCGATCGCACCTCCACCTGTCACCACACGGTCATTGCCAGAGTCCCCGATGAAGCGATCGCCCCAACCAGGAGTCTAGATTTCCAACTGCTGCCTGAACCAATTGGCCGCTGCCGTATTCGTTTCTGTGGTTAGCCTTTCTAGGGTTTGTTCCACCAGCAAGAGCGATAGTCCTGATAACACCTGCGAGACTTCAATGGGTCGATAACTCCCTGCTTCGTTTAAACCAAACCCAAACAGCCGCATTCCCTTGACATCAATCACCCAATACTCAGGAATCCCTAAACTGGCATACAACTGTTTTTGCTCATCCAAATCCAGGCTCAGGGTCGTGTCACCAATTTCACCGACTAAATCCGGTAGTCGATGACGGGTTGTACTAATGCGCCGGGGCTCACCCGATTGCCATTTCGGAATATTGCCACCCTTGTACAGCACCAAATCAGGGGCGCAAGCCTGAGTCTCTGGCTGTTCAATCAAACAGCGTCCATAAGATTGAAACCCCTCATCCGGATGCAAGAAAGCCCAGATAAAAAATATGGCTGTCACCAAATCACTAAAGGAGGCATGATTCGGTCCTTCTTTGCCCATGTCAGCCCACAACCATCCTTGATAAAAAGCAATCTTGCGCCAGTCTGCTGCCTTGCTATCTCGCAAGGCAATGTAATCCTGCCAGGTCGCGGTGTACTGCTGGTGGATCAATGGGGTGCCTTTTTCTTGGGAAATAGTCATGGTTGAGCCCTAGATTGGGTGATATTCCCAACTTCATAATAGCGTCGGTCCTCTGATCAAGATGTTAGACAGAACAGAGCTATAGCACTAGGCGCATTGCTTGAATACGGTTGTTTTGGGGCGCGTCGCGCCCCAAAACAACCATGAAATCGCTATTGTCTGAGGCGCTTTTACCCAGAGAAGATGGAGAATTGGTGGCAAGCTTAGGCAAAATCAGCTTCGTTAATGTCATCGACGTTGGTGTTTTGCAACAGCAGCTAACGCTCCGTGCCACGGGAAATCAGCACATCATTGTTGCGTTGCTGGATCGAGAGTTGTCCAAGGCGGATACCACTAACAATGCGGTCGTTCCCAAAAATCTGGACAGGGCTCTTAGCTTGATAGACAAAGAAAAAACTGATGAAATTTCTTTCTAAATTATTAGCTGGAATCCTTGAAAACTCAGCCACTTCCTATCAAGAAAAAACGCTGAAATGATGCCAGGAGGCGGACTTGAACCGCCGACACGAGGATTTTCAGCCCTCCGGAAAATTCTGAGCCTGCTCTACGCCTGCGTTACATTATACTCTCACCCATGAAAATAGTGTATGTGGTGGGTGAAATCACTGGCTACGTCTCATCAACATGCTCAAGAACTGCCGTTATGAACCGCTGACTGAAATACATCCCAGCCTCATGCATAGCTTCTAGCAATGGTCGCACGGCACTGATCTGTCCTGATTGTTTTGCTTGAATTAGCAAACCAATGGATCCGGTTACCTTAAGCTGCAAAGATTCAGCGACCTTGCGACCCGTTAACTCGTCCATCAATAGCAGTGGTGCTTGCTTCTCCAGAGCTAGAGCAATCACTTCAGCTTCACCCCTATCCAGGGTAGGTAACAGCAGCCGCATCTGTGCTTCAGAGCGCAGCATTTCAACCCGAATCCAGGATTCTTGCTCAAGGCGGATCTGACCCGCATCGGTGCCCTGATAGTTCATCAGCTCTTCAGCAACAGCATTCGGAATCACCAACTGCCTAACGATCTTCTGCATCAACGGGAGTTGCTCAATTCTGGCAAAGGCAATCAGCGGTGTAGCATTGCTGATAATCTCAGCCATGATTCCCTAGTTCAGCAATCCCTGCTAAATCGGTTGCGAGGGCAGACGCATCGTAGTCAAACACGATAATTCCCTTTTGAGCTAAAAGATCCATAAATTCCAGACGATTTAAGCCTGCCAACTCTGCGGCTTTACCCAGGGAAAGCTGCTTTTCCTGAAAAAATGCAATGGCTGCCAGCAAACGAATGCGATCGCCCAAATCGGTTGCACCCATCTTCAGTGCAGCCAACATATCCTGTGAGACTTCGAGAGTAATCGTTTCTGTTCCCATAGTTTTCAGCCTGAAGCGTTCTAGATTCAGATGGATCAGTGACATTGGGGCTTGCTCTACGTCCAGCGTAGCAGGATTGAAGGAGCCTCACCCTTGATAAAAATTTTAGACAGAACAGAGCTATCTCTTCAGACCAAGGATTTCCCAGAAGGCGATTCAATTCCAGGAAGCGGACTTGAACCGCTAATACTGGGTGATCCTCAAACCGCTATTTCTGAGGTGCTTTCACTCAGAGAAGATAGGGAACTGATGGCAAGCTTAGGCAAAATCCGCTTCGTTAATGTCACCGACGTCGGTGTTTTGCAACAGCAGCAAGCGTTCCGTACCTCGAGAAATCAGCACATCAGTGTTGCGTTGCTGAATCGAGAGTTGCCCAATGCGGATACCACTAAGAACAATGCGGTCGTTGCCAGAAACCTGGACAAGACTCTTAGCCTGATGGACAAAGAAAAAACTGATGAGATTTCTTTCTAAATTATTAGTTACAACCCTTGAAAACTCAGCCATTTCCTATCAAGAAAAAATGCTGAAATGATTCCAGGAGGCGGACTTGAACCGCCGACACGAGGATTTTCAGCTCTCCAGATATTTTTAGTCTGTCCCACGGTGGTGCTACAGTATCCTCTCACCCCTGAAAATAGCATATATGGTGGTGAAGTGACTCGAACGGGTGGGACCAGGGGACAAAGGAGTGGGTTGGACAGAACTAGACGTCTCAAGCCTCACGCAAAGCGATTGGCTTGGACCCCTCAACACTTTCGTTACAATCGTTGGCATTCTTACTGGAGCTATTTTCACTCTGATCCCGATAGTGGGTGCTATCTATGGCCAACAACGCATCATCAAAAACCAGTTCGCGATCGTCTGGGAACTATCCCAATGGCTTAAACTTGAGGTGTCCCAAAGCTAAGTTGGCATGACATCCACGCTGTTAGCCAGGTTCAGATCCTCTCGCGGATCCGTGACGAGCCCCCGCAGGTAAACTCACCTTCAGAGGCAAGCCAGCACGATCAAGGCAAAGTTCATGATCCTTGTCACCGTCGCCAAGATCCGCGGTTGCAAAAGGCACCAGTTCAGTTTCGACAAGGATAAAGAAAAGTGGCGAGATAACCTCTGACACCTTTATCTAAGTTTGCTCATGTCTAGATTGAAGGAGTGGTAAGAACGGGCTAGCAAACATGGCTGCTTGAACGCGACCTGGCAGATTCAGGTGACTTAAAATGCTAGTAACGTGGTTTTTGACGGTGCGCTCTGAAATAAACAGAGCCTTAGCGATTTGACGATTGGTTTCTCCAGTAATAATGTGACATAGCACTTCCTGTTCTCGTTTAGTCAACCTCTGAAGTTCGGGCGGTAGGTGTGTTAGTGAGTAGGAACTTGCAACAGGTAGTGTGTCAACGGGATCTCTTTGCATGCACCTGATGGCCTGTTGAAATAAGCCGGGGCCAAATTGGGTGTAACCCTGGTAAGCCATGTGGATCGCTTGAACAAGTTCTTCTGCATTTGTATCTTTCAACAAATAACCAATGGCACCGAATCGTATTGCCCGGTGGACATATTCTGCATCATCAAATGTTGACAGCATCAATACTTTTACATCATCAAACTGTCGACAAATGGCTTGGACTGCAGCGACACCGTCCATCTCTGGCATACGGATATCTAACAGCACAATATCAGGATGTAACGCCTCGACCTGTTGAATTGCCTGAGTGCCGTTCTCTGCTTCGCCAATAACCTGAATATCTTCATGAGCCTCCAGCAAAACCCTGAACCCTTGACGGACCAGAGTTTGATCATCCACAAGCAACAACCGAATCATGTTATTGCCCCCGGTATAGGTATCTGCACCGTAATCAGACAGCCTGCTCCAGGTTCACTGATCAAATTAAATTTTCCATTCAACGCCAATGCTCGTTCTCGCATCCCGAGTATGCCAAAGCCGGTTGAATTTTGGGCTGGGTTAAACCCTTGACCATTATCTTTAATCACAATGTAAAGCGTATGACTATGGACAGCTATCTGCAGCGTAACCTCCGTCGCACGACTGTGGAGAGTAACATTGGTCAGCGCAGCCTGGACAATACGATAGACTGATGAGCTAATTTCTGCGGAAAACGACTGGGGTAGATCAATGGTTATCGCTGGGGTGATGGCAGTTGTTGTTTGAAACTCCTTGATTAAGGTTGCGATCGCACTTTCCAGGGAATTGCCTAGCAACCAGTCACTTCGCAGCATCGTCACTGACTGTCGAACTTCTTGTAGGGCCTGAGCACAGAGCGATTTTGCTGTCTTAAAAAAATTACCTGCTTGTTCAGTTTGATGTGTATTTAATAGATGCAAGCCACTATCTAACTGCAAACTTTGAGCTGTAAGCGTGTGTCCCAAGGCATCATGAATTTCACGAGCAATGCGATTGCGTTCCTGCAGGGTAGCCTGATCTTCAATCCGTAGGGAATAGTCTCGTAGTTGAGATAATGTAACCGACAAACGTTCACGACCTTGGCGTTCTGATACTAGGGCATTCACAAATAACCAAACAAAGGAGAGCATCATGCCATAGTAGATAATCGAACAAAGCTTGAAAAAAAAGATATTGGTGTCAGCAGACAGAACAGGGCTACCCAACCACAAATTAAGCGGATTGATAAAGGTCGTATTTAAGACAAATAGGTTCAAAATAAACAGAGCATAGACACCTACCACCACTCCAAGACGACCCAATAGGTCAAATCGTTGAGCACTTCGGAGTACAAGCACCGCACCTAAAATTGGAAATGGGACAATTGACTTGCCAACCAAAACCGGTAGCCCGATTAGCCCAAATTCCACCAGAGTGTATCCAACAGTATAGAAACGGTTATTCTTGAGTGGTTTTAGCCCCAATACCGTCAAAACGCCTATGCAAACCATTGTCAGAACAGGGAATTGAGGGAATACATCGATTACCCCAGCAATGCTTGCTAGAAACATGGCAACTCCCAGCAAAATCCACTCTAGGATAAGCAATATACGAGGCAATGCAAACAGGCGCAGCATGGGTGTTATAGGTAAGTGGTGGTTATGTAAAGCCTATATCATTCCCTTGCTCTCGCTTCACCACCAGGAACACGACCGGAGGAGCAGGAGCAGTGCCGCTTCTATGATTCAAGGGATCTTCATTGCGGTTGAACCCCCTGATGGAAGCTTCACCAGGCGGAAGCCGACATGGGTCGTGCCGGTGTCTGAAGCTTGAGATTCGCGAGCTGCCGGACGATAGCGGCTGCAGTAGTTTTTGGCACATAGGTATGAGCCGCCTTTGATGACGTGCATGGCTCCATCCATCGGCTTTTTGGGGTCGTAGCTGACCTCCCGCGTCGGGCCAGCAGGGTCAGTACTGTGGGCGATGTCATCATGCTGCACCGTGAACCAAGTAGCGGTCAGTTCCCAAACATTACCAGTCATATCGTGAAGACCATAGCCGTTAGGCGGAAAGGACATCACGGGAGCGGTGCCCAGATGACCGTCCTCCTTGGTATTGAAGAAGGGAAACAGACCCTGCCAGGTATTGGCTTTCTCAGCGGTATACTGCTCGCCCCAAGTATAGATCCAACCCTCTTTGCCGCCACGAGCCGCGTATTCCCACTGGGCTTCGGAGGGCAGCTCTCGCCCTGCCCAGTCAGCGTAGGCCGCAGCATCTTCATAGGCAATATGGACAACGGGATGATTGTCTTTACCCTGGATCTCGCTGTCAGGACCGAAGGGATGTCGCCAGTTGGCACCGGCAGTCCACTGCCACCAGCCTAGGTAGGCGACCTGCTGAATGCCGTCTTCCGGTGGGTTAAAAACCAGGGAACCGGGCGATCGTTCGTCGTCCGATAGATGGGGGAATTGCGCTTTCGAGAGAGGACGCTCAGCGACGGTAACATAGCCGGTTGCTTTAACAAACTTGGCAAATTGGGCATTGGTGACTTCATGGCGCTCAATGCAGAAGCTGCTAACGGTGACATCTTCTGCTATTTTTTCTTCGACAAAGTTAGGGTTATCAGACCCCATGGTGAAGCGACCTCCAGGAATGTACACCATGTCGCTGGGACAGGCAGAAATTGCTTCGCCTGCGATCGCCATCGGCATAGACAAAGCCCAACAGCACCAAGCAAATAGCACAGTCGCGAGAATTTTGGCCGACAGAACACCCGCTACCGCTTTCATGCTTTCACCTGACTGTGCTGACGCCCTTTCGCCTGACGCCGCCACCGCCAAAGCACGCCCAGGAGCAGCAAGAACAACGGAATCAGAGCAAAGGGGCCGTATTGTTTGAGAAGATACATCACCGACTTGCGTGTCACTTCGCCCTCAGCTGAGTAGCCCTCCGGCATTTCAATCACGCCTACTTTCTGGGCGTAAGCGTCATAGGCAGCCACCATAGCCTGAAATCGTTCCGGCTCTTGTTCAGCCAGGTCTCGGGTCTCACCGGGGTCGGTTTTAAGATCGTGGAGGTGCCAGGTGTTATCTCCCAGGGGAATATTGTTCTTCACGATTTTGTAATCGCCGAGAAAATAAGCGGCGGAATTAGCCGCTTCCAATCCCACCCCTTCGTCTTCAGCGTAGACCGAAACCTCTGGGTCTTGGATATGACCCAGCAGGCTCTTGCCGGTGATGGGCACTGCCTCCTCGCTGCTGGGGGTCGGCAGTCCGGCCAGATCCAGCATGGTGGGCACCACGTCTGTAACAAAGCAAAAGACATCGCTGGTACGCCCCTGAGGAATGCTAGGCCCCGAGACAATCAGGGGCGTGCGCACGCCCCCTTCGCCGGTGTAGTACTTGAAAAATGAAAAAGGCGAAGACAGCGCCGCAGCGAATTCAGGGCCAATGTCCCCATAGTAGTCAGCCTCGCCAACGCGGTCGGGGTCTTTGTGGTAGCCCATCATCCTTTGCCAAATCTGGGCCAAGCTTACTTTGTAGTTGGCCCCGTCGGGACCATTATCAGACGTGATGAAAAAGACGGTGTTGTCAAAGCGCCCGCTGTCTTTGAGATATTGAATATACTCGCCAATGTAAAAATCCATGGCCTCCAGCATGCCCGCCGTCACGGCCATGTCGGTGACGTATTCGGCCCGAAGCCCAGGACTGATCTCCTCCCATTGTCTGAACTGTGGAAAGATGTCGTTCAGGGCCGCATCCGCCGGGATGATGCCGAGATCTTTCGCCTTTTCATAGCGCTGCTGTCTCAAGGCATCCCAGCCCGCTGTGTAAACCTCTCGGTAGGGCTCTACAAAGCGTTCGGGTGCCTGAATCGGCGCGTGAATGGCTTGAAAGGCGATGTAGCTAAAAAATGGAGCGTTGGGGTCGCTCTGGCTTTCATGAAAGGCAATGGTGCTTTCGATATAGTCCTTGGACGAATAAAAATCCTGGGGCAAATCGGTTTCTTCACCATCACGATACCAATGGGCTTCGGGCTTCATCGGCACATAGCCCCGGGTGTCGTAGTTATTGGCTCCAGAGCCCCCAAGAATGAAAGAGTGATCAAAGCCCTGTGCGGTCGGCAAATTCGTCTCGCTGTGTCCTAGATGCCACTTGCCCGTGGCGTAGGTCTCGTAGCCTGCGGCTTTTAGCCGGGTAGCCACGGTGGTTACGCTCTCATTCAGCTCACCGGCATAGCCTGGCTGATCCGCATAGCCCTCCGGCAGCATTTCCGGCAAATTGGCCACGCCGGTCAAATGACTGTCACTGCCGGTGACCAGCATCGCCCGCGATGGCGCACAGACCGGAGAGGTGTGAAAATTATTGAACCACGTGCCATCTTGAACCAGCTGGTCCAGGTTCGGCGTGCGGGCTTCACCGCCAAAGGCGCTAAAGTCCATCAACCCTGAATCATCGACGAGAATGACGACAAAGTTGGGGGGTTGCTGTGCCTCAGTATCTATCGCCACCGCCTCGGCGGTCTGTGTTTGTGACGCCTTCTGTGTTGCCTCAGCAACTCGAAAAGCCAGCAGGTCTTGTGGGCGATCGTGCTGCACTCCAGAGTTGTCAAAATCGGATACTGACTGAGTTTGGTGCTGACTGGAGTGCAGTGCGCTGCCTAGCGCTGTGTGTTGGGCCAGTGCTGCACTCAGAATCAAGGCGACGGCGAAAGCCAGCACCAGGGGTAATCGTCTGATCTTTCGCATCATTTTGCGCTCCTTTGCGAGAGCAGTTCCATCATCTTTTGGGCGGTTTCATGCCCGGAATTCTGGTTCTGGCCGGTGACAAAGCGCTGTTCATGATCCACGACCGTCACGGTCGCAAAAATGTCGGCCACCGGATGGTGATTGGCGCGATAATCCGCCCCAGCTTTCTTGAGTTCGGCTTCCGGATGTTTGGGCGTGAATTTGATGCGAAAGGTATCGAGCTGTCCCTGGGTCACGCCGGTCATCTTGCGTCCGGCAACCAGCGGCTTGCCGTCGGCATCCTTCGCACTGACAAAGGCCAGAGCACCATGGCAAACTGAGCCCATAATCGGCGTTTCAGCGTAGTAGGCCTCGCTCACCCTTTCCGC
This sequence comes from Vacuolonema iberomarrocanum LEGE 07170, assembly GCA_015207365.1. Taxonomy (GTDB): domain Bacteria; phylum Cyanobacteriota; class Cyanobacteriia; order Elainellales; family Elainellaceae; genus Vacuolonema; species Vacuolonema iberomarrocanum. The sequence goes on along the minus strand of JADEXA010000008.1, from coordinate 1,925 downwards.
CAGCCGTTTTGACTGGGCGAAATCGTAGGATGGCCCCCACCCTCCCACGAAGAAAATCAGGTCATAGTCGGTGAAGTCAACGTCGTCGATGCTGGGCGAGTGTTTGATCTTGTCCTGAAAGGCCGGATCCTTTAAGAATCGTTTGTCTTCGTGGGTAATTAGGAAGTAGTAAAACGATTGGGGGTCAATGGGGATTTCGCCGCCTTTGATGCTGGCCACGTCCACCTGCATGCCTGCGTCGAGAAATTCATAATAGGGTACGGTCATTTCGGAGCCGAAGGCCCCGGTGGGTTTACCCGTTGTTTCACCGGGTTTACTCAGTACACCGTGGCTGGTCGTGACCACCAGCGCTTTTTTGCCCTGTAAGTTATATTTTTGTCCCGCGTCATAGTCGGGATGCATGCCGAGGGCTTTCATAATCTTTGGCAGCAGAATGGCAATGAGCACCGCAATGACAATCAGCCCGACTGCTATGATGATCGCTCCAACGGTTAAAACCTCCGTTGCTGAAGCTTTTGCGACAACTGTTCTTGCCATTGCCTTGGACGGTGTAGCTAAAGCTAGAAGCGCACCACAAATAAATAAGACAACTGTTGAATGCAGGTTGGATTGCATATTTTGAATGGTTGCAGGACTTGATTTCCCACCTTAGACATCAAGCACGCTTCGCACATCGTCCTACCCTAACTAAATTAATTGATATAAGGTCATATTTTTAATAGGAGGGTACTAGTACCGTTAACAAAGAGTTGGCACTTTAATTGGGACTTTTGAACCTGGAAAAACAAGGAACTTTCCCCAATACTTCACAGTAATTATCTTGTCAAACAAAAGGGCTATCACTAGAGAGAAATCGTGTTGAGCAATTTACGAATGCTAACTCTCATATGGCAAATAGTTATCGTAGTATTGCTACTCAATTCAATCGTGCTAATTGGCTGTCAACGCATACTTCCTACAGCACCTCTAACCAGTACAGAACAGAGGGACACGACTGCCAATTCAGATCTGCCGCGAGAATTAAATGGGCGTTCTGCTGAGTTACTCTCTGCTTTTTTTGGTCTCGATAATGGATTGCCTCCACGGTCTGAGGGCGTCTGTCGAGGTGCAATGGGTGCTGATGGGATGCCAGTTATCTTTTCCCACGAACTTGATGTTGACACGCTACAGCCCGGTGACTTTCGCGTGACAACGGCCAGCGGCAATGTAGGTCAATTAATCTGTGTGACCATGCTGCCTGCAATTGACCTCGGTGAATTGCGGACCGTGCTGCTGGTTGGGGACTATGGTTCTGCTCAAACTGACCCACCCGTCACCGTTGAGATTGTTGGAAACCTCCATTCAATTGACAACACAGTCAACTTTAAAGGAGCCTCGACTGAGGTCACGCCATTGGACCCAGGTCCGACACTGATCCTCGCTGAGACGTTACCCAAAACGACATGGCGATTGGGACGTGAATCCGATGGCGGAGTCGGTTCTAGCACAGGATGTCCCACCGAGGAGGTTCAACAAATTGTGCGCGTTGTCTGGGCAGGTGGTGTGACGACCGTCAACAACGAGGAACCGGAAGACTTGGAGCGTAATGCCTATAGCGTTACTGTGAAGAACGCTGATGGTTCAACGACTGATATTACTCCGTTTGCACTAGGAGACCTAGCCGATAACGACAATAACCATGAGCTTTGTCTAGACACAACTGATGTACCCGTTTCTGTTTCATTTCTCGCAGGCTATCTCACCGATCCAAACAACGACCTAAATCCAGCCACAACCGTCGAAGTCATCCAGCGTTGACTGTCCGTGATCAGATAAACTGTCCAAGCTGGTTTTTCCTGGTGGAAGCTGGTCTTGTTTGGTGGACTGGTTTTCAGCCATTCTCAATAAGAGCTGAAAACAGTCTTGTGATCAGATAAACTGTCACC
>JADEXA010000089.1 GCA_015207365.1 Vacuolonema iberomarrocanum LEGE 07170 | reverse complement strand
GTGGATAGCCCTGCAACAATCCACTCGGAGGAACCGACCAACCTGATCTTGGCGTTGACGTTCAAGATAATTAACAGTAGCTGTACCATCCCAATACCGACAAAGTTTTGGAACTATTCAGTTCAGCATAGGGTCTAATAAGAGGCCAAGATCTGAGGAGTTGAATGCAGCAATTGAGCCTAATACGCCGGATCCGCTTCATCGCGATCGCATCGATAAGTACCTGCATTTTGCTTCTATGGCTGGCGATCGCCCCTGTTCTGTCTAACTCTGAACCCTCTCTGTCCGATACCTTTGAGCAAGTTTGGCAAACTGTCAACGAGGACTTTTACGATCCAGACTTCAATGGTGTTAATTGGGCTGACATCAAAGATGAGTATCAACTGCTAGCAAATCAAGTGCGATCGCAAGCTGAACTGGCGCAAGTCATCAATCAAATGCTCTCTGAGCTACAAACCTCCCATACCCGCTTCTACACCTCCGAAGAACCCGCCTACTATCAACTCCTGGGTATCTTCTCTCCCTTATCTCCAGAGCTACAGCAGGAGATAGAAGACTACCTGCCTGATGGCAAACCCCAATATAGCGGGATTGGAATTTTTACCAAACAACAGGGTGACGACCTGTTTGTCAGCGGAGTGCTCGAAGGTAGCCCTGCGGCTGAGGCGGGATTGCTTGTGGGCGATCGCCTCCTCAGCGTGGAAGGTCAGCCGTTTCATCCCATCAACTCCTTTCTAGGCAAAGCGGAGCAACCCGTTGAGCTGCTGGTGCAACGCTCCCTCGACGACCAAATAGAACTCATAGTAACGCCACAACTGCTGGACGGCACAGGGATGTTCTTGGATGCGATGAGAGCCAGCGTTCAGGTGATTGAGCAAGGCGATAAGCAGATTGGCTACGTACACATTTGGTCCTACGCCGGAGAACAAGTTCACAACCAGCTAAAACATGAACTGTTTTCCGGTCAGTTGAAGGATGTTGATAGCTTTGTCCTCGATTTAAGAGATGGATGGGGCGGGGCGTCTGCGACCTATCTCAACCTATACAATCCGAATAATCTCAGCTTCACTGGGACGATGCGCGATCAAACCTCCTTTACATCCAACTCAGCATGGAGCAAGCCAGTGGTGATGCTGGTGAATGAGGGCAGCCGCAGTGGCAAGGAACTTCTCGCCTATGGATTTCGTAAGCATGGAATCGGCCCTGTGGTGGGTTCTAAAACCGCTGGTGCTGTCGTGGGCGGACGCCCCTATGTCATGGATGACGGGAGCGTGTTGTATCTAGCAGTTGTCGATGTGCATGTAGACGACAACCAGCGGATAGAAGGGGTTGGTGTCGAACCGGATATTGAGGTTCCTTTTGTTGTCGAATACGCGCAAGGCACTGATCCTCAAAAAGAACGGGCAATTGAGGTTGCGCTTGAAACGGTGAATCAGCAGTAAGAGTCATCACAATCTCCACTAACCGATCGCATCGCTAACAGCCTTAGTTTGATATCTTTGGCGGCTGATAGAATCTAGCGTAGAAGGCGAAACAGATGCGATCGCAAAAGCTGTCGCTGTTTACAACGATCGCGATCGTCACATTTGGAGGTAAGTTCGTGAGTCTCGATCTGGGTAAGGCGACCAACAAAGGCACGGCCATGTTGAAGTTTGCGCATCAGTTTCAGCCGGATGTCATTCTGGATGATGAATATGTCGGTTGGTTCTTTGACGACACTGTTGCAGCCGCTCTCCAAGACGACGGTTTGAAGCTTCGTGCAGAACCGACGAATGACACCCAGCGATTTCTTCAAACTGCCTATTGGTACATTATTCTGCGAGAAAAACACGGAGATAGCGTTATTGCTGATGCGATCGCCTCAGGCTGTAAACAGCTACTGCTCTTGGGATCAGGGTACGATACAAGGTTTTTTCGTATTCCTGCTTTGCAAGAGAATGCGATCGCCACGTTTGAAGTTGATTTACCTGAAACGATTGCAGATAAGCAAAGGCATTTAATTGATGCTCTGGGACAGCTCCCTGAAGGATTAACCCTGGTTCCGCTTGACTTTAATCATGACGATCTCGATCGGATTTATCACTACGGTTTTGACAAGACCCTCGCAACTGCTTATGTCTGGCAAGGGGTCAGTTATTATTTGCCAAAGGAGAGCGTGTCGCAGGTTTTGGACTTCATTAAAGCCCAAATGACACCAGACTCAGTGTTGGTATTTGATTGTTGCTCGCCCCTAATGACCGTCAAGAATGACCAGATTCCCGGCGTTGCAGAAAGTATCGATCGGCTTGTCGAGATCGGGGAGCCTTATCTATTTGGGATGTATGGCAACGAGATGAAAGCGTGGTTAGAAGAGAAGGGATTTCAGGATATTGAAATTTTGCAGCAGGATGATTTAGAGGAGTATATTTTGCGAAAACGTACGCTCCCAAACAATATGTGGTACGTAGTGGTGGCTAGAGCAAAATCAGTCGACAGCAAATAGGACTCTAATAATTTTGGGTCGCAGAGCGACCCAAAACTCATCAAATTGCGTAAATTCTAAGATGCTTAACATTGGGCTTGACATCTATTTCGGTATTTAGCAAAATAGCAAATATGAATCTCGTGTACAAGGCATTAGCCGATCCAACTCGGCGCAAAATCCTGGAACTCCTGCGTGAACGTGATCTGAGCGCAGGTGAGATTGCATCGCACTTCAGTCTTGCAAAGCCCACCCTTTCAGGACACTTTTCCATTCTCAAGGCCGCAGACTTGATTCAAGCCGACAAGGTTGGCACAACTATCATCTACCACCTCAACATTTCCGTGCTTGAAGAGTCTCTTCTGTCATTAATGAATACGTTCAACCTTCCATCGCCGCAGTCTTTCAATTCAGTGGAGGATGTCAATGAATAATGCAATGAACAACAAAAATACTTTCGTGATCAATAGCCTAATTGTCTTAGGAATGTGGGTGCTATCGGCATGGGCATGGAGAGTGATTCCTGATGGCTCTCCAATTCCCGTTCACTACGGCATTGATGGTACGCCCGATCGCTATGGTGGGAAGTTTGAAGGATTGCTGCTGTTTCCGATCGTTGCCGCTGCTTTGACGATGCTGTTTACCTTCCTGCCTCGCATTGAACCCCGTGCCCAAAACCTAATTCGTTCTCAAAAAGCCTACTCCATCACTTGGCTGGCATCGATCTTGTTATTGTGTGCGCTCCATGTTGCAACCGTTCTCAAAGCGATCGGTTGGTCAATTGATGTAGCTGCCATCGTTTCAGTGGGTGTTGGTGTTCTTTTTGTCGTTATTGGTAATTATTTGGGCAAGGTTCGCAGTAACTTTTTCTTTGGAATTCGTACCCCTTGGACACTCAGCAGTGAGTATTCTTGGAATCGAACCAACAGGCTGGGAGGTCGGCTGCTGTTTGGGTTAGGAATTGGCTGTATCCTCGCAACTCTAGCTAATGCAAATCAGTTGTTTTTCATCCTGGTTCTGGGTGGATCCATTGGCATCACGCTGTTTTTAGTTGTCTACTCCTATGTACTGTGGAAGAATGATCCCACTCGCCAGGAGATTGAGCATTAAGGTCTCTGGAATGCTGCTGAGTCCGTGCGATCGCACGCCGTCGGTGAAGATAATGTTGTCATCGGCGGAACACTTTGGACAGCTCTGTATTGAACCAAACTCCCAAGCCTGGATATCCGCTTTCTTAAGCAGATCAGTAGCGAAGGCGCTGTGTATTCTCGGGCTTACTCCATCCAATTCGATACGAGCGTTGGCTCTGGCTAGTAACCAGCAGTTAGAGTTGCTGGTTGCTGCTCGGCTATCTTAGGCGTTAGTCGGCTTTCCTCACTACTTACTGCAATAGATGTCTAAGGAAAACGCTATGGCTCAGGAACAAGGTGTCGTGAAAGGAGACACACTCTCAAAACTGAGCAGTGCCGGATTCATTGTTGGGGCTATTTTGATAGCACTTGGTAGCCTCTGGCTGCCGACAACCGACCTTAGCAACATATTGGAGGCACAGAGGACGTTCGGCGAACAAGCTGTCCGACTGCAAGCCAGTGCCCTCATCATCACGTTTGGTTACTGGGCCGTCATGATGGGTATGGTAGGCGTTTACCGCTCCATTGTTGAGAGGGGAGCATCTGGTCATGCCTGGGCATATGTGGGCTTCTACTTCCACATTGTGGGCGTTGTTCTGTGGACGGTTGGCATGTCTCTCGATGTGTCCTACCCAGCAGCGATCCTCAACTGGTTGGCGGCATCGGATACGGATAAGGCAGTGGCATATAGCGTTGTCACTGTCCTTTCACCTGCCGGATTTGGCCGAGGGCTATTTCCTATGAATGTCATGGTCAATTGGTTGGCCTTTTTCTTTCTGGGTATCGGTATGGTTCTTAGCGCTATCTATCCTCGCTGGTTGGGGTGGATAGGGTTAAGTCTCGGTATGGCTGGATGGCTCCTGGGTATAGTGATGACATTCACCGGACGCGAAAGCCTTTTCAGCCTCTTTGCTATTCTTGCTGTCTTGACCCTACTGTGGTGGCTGATGCTTGGCATCTGTATGGCTCGGAAAGCTTGGTAGTGCTAAATCCAATATCAAATCCGGTTAAATAGCCAGCCGTAAAACCCAAATATCGTTTGCGCCCGCTGCAACGCAGCGGGCGCAAACGATATTTGGGTTCTTCAACCGGATTTGATATAACCACCGTGCTGAGATGTGATCAGTAGCAGCAAAGCAGCTTCAATATCGCACCGATGCCCGTCTAGCCGTTGAATAACTTTTTCCATGGAGTACTCTTATCGAGATGCGCTTTCCACTGCACGTGCTTCTTCAATCCAGCTATCAAACAGGTCTTGGTTTTCTGCAATCCATTCCTCAGCATGACGACGGATATCCTCTGGACTATCCTCACCATCTTGCATCCGTTGATTTTGGGCGCTGACGGCATCAATGGGAATTGTGACCAACTCAAATAATTGAACTGCTGCTGGGTTATTGTCGTAGAACTCTTGATTGGCCACAACCCGCATCCGGTCAACCACAAAACCGAGGTTTACACCTTGAGCGGTTGTATCTTCTTCGGAGACCTCCCCTTGGGCTTCAGGTAAGTCTGTATAGGGAACAGCTAACCACTCTACCTCTTCACCTGGTGCCAGTACACCACCCAGCCAGAGTGGAGTCCAGGTGTAGTACAGAATGGGGTCACCTTGTTCAAAGCGGGTAATTGTATCTGCGATCAGCGCAAAATACTGACCCTGATCGTGCTGCACCGTATCGCGTAAGCTGTACGCATCAAAATGGTGCTCAATCACGAGCTCACAACCCCAACCCGGATTGCATCCCGTCATATTTGCGCGACCATCGCCATCGGTATCAAACAGTGCAGCAATTTCTGGATCTGTCAGTTGATCAAGGCTGGTGATGTTGTACTCGTCAGCGGTTGCTTTATCGATCGCATACCCTTGAAGTACATCCGGCACAACAACGCCGACCCGCTCTAGCTGTTCGTCTCCACCACTATTTTCGAAAAAGTCATTGTGCAATCGTTCCCAATGCATTGCAATGTAGTCGATCCCACCGTTAGCCAAGTCAACATGCATGGTTGAAGGTTCTAATTCCTTCGGGCTTTCAAGCGTATACCCTAGCTGCTCCAAACCAATATTGATAACTTCAGTTTGGAAAAGCTCTTCCAACACATTGTACGCCGGGGTCACACTGACACCTTCACCCGGTGCAGCCCCTGTTGTTGACTCAGTCGGGGTTTCATCAGCGCCTCCAGCATCAGTTGGCGTCTCCGCAGTGTTATCACAGGCAGCTAGACCCGTTAGCAACAATAGCCCTGACAAGAGAGCAGCAGGAGTACGAGAAAATAATTCTTTCATCATTACTATCTATATCGTCTCGACAATTTCAGTTTCAACGGTTCAATTTCGAGCGCTCAATTATGTGCATTCAATCGCAGCAACGTTAAAGCGCGATTTTCCAGCTACAACCTTCTGAGCGATCGAAATCACCAATCTTTTTCAGAGCAAAGGGCTCTGCAAGCGCCATTCTATCGAACAAAAACAATGTTGATAGAGGATAATAGCTACGACACTATCGTATCCCAGTAACTTGACTCAGATCGTGCACTTTGTCAGAGAACCTGAGAGAAAAGGGCGTGAAACTAATAATACATCGCAAAATAAAAAAGATTCTTGCCCAACCTCGTGCTGGAAGAATCACGCGCATGAAATAATTTTGGGTGGAGGTAACTTGCCCAGGCTGCTCAGCTTAGGGCATCAGGCAACTCAATTTGTAGGTTGAGTGCGGTAGCCTAAAGTTTATTCATTGAGGCTGCCCCATCGACAACGCCTATGATTTATCAAACTTATCAGCCTCGATCGCCACTTTCACAGTTCGTTAGATTTCTGTGGTACTGGGAAGAAGATGATTCGCCCAAGTCGCGATCATGCATATTGCCGCTTGGTTCGATGGAGTTGGTTATCGATCTTCATGAAGATGAGATACCACTCTTTGAACTTTCCACACAAGCTCTATCGGGCACGACTAAAGGTGCAAGGGTTTGTGGCGTCCATTCTGAGGGATTTATCATCGAGAAGAATAAAAACTGTTCTGTTATTGGGGCAAATCTTAGGCCAGGGGCAAGCGCTGTATTCTTCAATATTCCTGCTGGGGAATTGCACAACCAAATCATTTCCCTCGAAGAACTATGGTTAGGGAGTGCTGCAGACCTTCGCGATCGCTTGCGCTCACCAACGACCCTAGAAAAGCGATTTCGAGTATTAGAACAGTTTCTATGCAGTCGGATGCAGCCATGCGATCGCCATCCAGCCGTTGAATTTGCCTTGCGTGAGTTTGAGCGATTGCCAACGTCTCCAATTAGCAAAGTGATGGAGCAGATTGGTTTTAGCCCTCGCTACTTTAATCAGCTATTTCGCGATCGCGTGGGGCTAACTCCAAAGCTATATTGTCGCGTTCGACGATTGCAGCATGTCCTTCGTCTCATAGACGGTAAAGAGTCAATCAACTGGGTGGATATTGCTTCTACCTGCGGCTACTTTGATCAATCTCACCTAATCCATGACTTTCAAACATTTGTGAATTGTACCCCTACTGAATATGTGGCAAAGCGTGGTTTTCTTCGTTTCCATCTAGAGCTATAAGTAGCTCGGCATGATGAAAAACCAGACCCTAAAAACCTGTGCCGCCCGCAGCGCGGGCGGCACAGGTTTTTAGGGTTTTAGGTTTAATTGCACCTGCCAACTTAGCAATCTGGAATCGGATGTGGTCGCTACATAACAATCTGAGGTCATTTTTTTACAATCCGTCAGAGTCTAGGCTGCGTCATAATGAGCCGTGGATTTCCAGCCGCACTAATTAATCTGAAGGATTCATGTCAGGTAGCGTTGCAATCATCTATTTTTCTGCCACGGGCAATACGCATCTCATGGCCGAAGCGATCGCCTCTGGGGTTCGTCGTCAGGCCGAGACCCATGTTGATGTACTACGAATCGAAGGAACCCAAATCAAAGACGGGCGATGGTTTGATGAAGCATTTATGGAATGCCTGAATCGGGCTGATGCGATCATATTTGGCTCTCCGACCTATATGGGTGCGGCGGCGGCTCAGTTCAAGGCATTTGCTGATTTCACGAGCGAAACATGGTTTGCCGAATCTTGGAAAGACAAACTAGCGGGGGGGTTTACCCATGGTGCTGCCCTCAGTGGTGATAAGCTCAACACACTCATTTATTTCAGTATTCTGGCAGCGCAGCATGGAATGGTGTGGGTGAATCCTGGAGAAATTGACTGTACCGCAAAAGGCACAACAGACGGAACCAATCGCCTTGGCTCCTATTTGGGTGTGATGGGGCAGACATCTTTAGATTTTGAACGCGAAGAACCCAAACTGCACCCAGGCGATCGCCTGAGCTGTGAGAACTTTGGTCAACGCATCGCCCAATGGGTCCATCGAGTCAAATAGCTCAGCTTTTCAGAGGCTGTTTGAACAGTTCCAGGAGGAGTCGATTTTTCATGCGCATTGCCGATGAAAATCCAGCTCTTCAACTAAACTCTAAGCATCATGTTGATTAAACATCACCTTCTGAAGCGCATTGCAGATGGAAGCGTCACCTTAGCTTTTCGCCGCTGGAAACGTCCGACGGTAAAAACAGGAGGGCAGCTTAGAACAGCTATTGGTCTTTTGGCGATCGACGCAGTGACGATTGTTGGTAACCTTGATGAGATTACCGAAGAAGCGGCTCAAAAGGCTGGCTATGCCTCTTACTCAGAGCTACTTCAAGCCCTCGGAAAAAGTGAAGAAGGTGTCGTCTATCGCATCGAATTTCACTTCGCCGGACAAGATCCTCGTGACATGTTGAGAGAGCAGGTCAATCTCACGGAGGACGAACTAGCTGAAGTCCGTCAAACGCTCACACGGCTCGACCTAAAAAGTCAAGACGATCCCTGGACGATGACTGTTTTACGATTGATCAAACAGTATCCAGGGTTGTATGCCAAAGAGCTTGCTGCTTTGGTCTCACTAGAGACCCAGGCACTTAAAGCAAAGGTGCGTAAACTCAAGGAGATGGGGCTCACTGAAAGCATTGCACGGGGAGGTTATCAGCTATCCCCACGGGGTTGCGAGGTTCTCGATCGTCTTGACTCTGACTGAATGACCCTGCAAATGCATATAGCTGCACTGCATAAAAATTTGGCTGCAAAAATATTTTTAATTTGCGTAGAATTCAAGTGTTTGCTGCGGCCACTTAGCTGAGCCTTTGCCTGTGTCAACACGTCCTTTGGATATTGCGAATGTTCAAGCCCAACTCGGCAAACATCTGTTTGCCCGGGGTTGGCATGATGACTCTGCTACCCTCAGTTTGCTAGCCCATGGGGAGGCGAACCTAATTTTTCGGCTGGGGGAAAGCGCCCTGGTGCGTGTGGCGGTCAATACGCCCAACAAGCGCTTTGATGGAGATTTTCGACGGGTGACGGAGTTCGAGCAACTCATCCTCACCTACCTCAAAGGCTCAGGGATTGGGCATGAGTTGCAAGCCAGCCAACTGACGCCAAGCGATGATTTTCCTTACACCTACCTGATTACCAACTTCTTGCCAGGGGGCGCGTTGGATTATGGCCAGATCCATCTGCGGCAATGTGCTGAAACCCTAGCGCAACTCCATCGGTTGCCAGCGGTAAAGGGCTATGAGCTGGATAGCGTGCGATCGCAACTCCCCCTCATTACCCAACCGCTCACCGTTTTCTTTGAGGAAGCCCGCGACTATGCTCAGCCCTATCTCGATTCTCCCGATGCGGAACCCGAAGTGGTGGAGATGTTGCGATCGGCGCTGGCAAAGGCTGAGCAACGCCTGAGTGCCGAACATCTGCTGAGCGATTATCCTCATCTCTGCCTGGTGCATGGCGACCACACCTATGAGAACTGGGTAATCAACGAGCAGCGCGCCCATTTGATCGATTGGGAATGGGCAGAAGTTGGCTCTCCGGCGGGGGATTTGGGGCATTTCCTGTCCCCTGTGACGGTGCGGCGGCGGCAGGGCTACCACTTGCCCAAGGGCGATCGCGACTATTTCCTCCAGTGTTACTATGACGCCCTTGAAGATGCTGACTTGGCTCACCGGATTGCGCGCCACTTCGCCGCCTTTGGCCCGTTTCCGGCGCTACGCTCCTTCTGCTGGACGGCGGGGTATTGGATCACTGCAAACCGCTGGTATGCCGACTCTGAAGATAGCCCTAGTGCGGCGGAACGGATGAATCGCTTGCAGCAAAGCCGCCAACAATTTCCGGGCTTTTGGCAAGAACTGATGGATTGGTTCGAGGAGCCTGTGTAGTTGTTAGTTGACGAGCGGTTTGCCTGATCAACGATCGCAACTGGCGGTTGAAACCGCGTCTATCGCTACAAAGTCCGCCTGCGCGGACTCCGACTAACCCGCGACGGCGGGTTTCGCTTGCTTAGCAGCGGTTTCAACCGCCACAACTCAACGTTTTGTCGGGCATCTGCGCCGTAACATAGCAAGCAACGGCTGCCTTTTCCATATGCTTTGATACTGTTGGGATAGGCTAGTAATGCAGGGTGCTCAAGGGTTTGATGCATTGTGGCTATACCGAACGCATTCTGCGAAAACTTGAGCGGGTAATTACACTTTGCAGCTCGAATGCTTTCGTGGAGGGCGATCGCCCCGTTAACGATCAGCCCAAAGGTCTATCAGCAGAAGTCAGCGGAGGAATCAGCGTTTTGGAGAACCTCAAGGCCATCATCATCGGTGCAGGCATGGGCGGGCTCACCGCTGGCATTGCGCTCAAACAAGCTGGCTATACGGTTGAGATCTACGATCGCGTTAGCGAACTCCGCCCCGCTGGCGCTGGGATTTCCCTCTGGTCGAATGGCGTCAAGGTGCTGAACCGTCTGGGTTTGGGCAAGGCGATCGCTGGCATCGGCGGGCAGATGGATCGGATGGCCTATTACTGCATGACCGGGGAAGTGCTGACGGATTTTAGTCTGCAACCTTTAGTGGAGGCGGTAGGGCAGCGCCCCTATCCGGTCTCGCGGACAGATTTACAAACCATGCTGCTCCATGCTTTTGGCGCAGATGAGGTGCAACTCAATTCCAAGTGCGTCGCTGTGAAGCAAGACGAAACCTCAGTCACCGCAATATTTGAGGATGGGCGACAGGAAACGGGGGATGTGCTGGTGGCGGCGGATGGCACCCACTCCATTATTCGCAGCTATGTGTTAGGGCAACAGGTCGAGCGGCAGTATGTTGGCTATGTCAACTGGAATGGCCTAGTTCCCATTAGCGATGACCTTGCCCCGGCCACCAGTTGGGTGATCTATGTGGGGCAACACCAGCGAGCCTCCCTGATGCCTGTCGGTGGCGGTCAGTTTTACTTTTTCCTAGATGTACCCCTACCCAAAGGCACGGAAAGCCAACCAGAAACCTATCAGAAAGAGTTATCCAGCCATTTCAAAGGCTGGGCACAACCCGTTCAAACGCTGATTCAGCGCCTCGATCCTCACAAAACCAACCGCGTCGAAATCCACGATGTTCCACCCCTGGAAACCCTGGTGAAAGGGCGGATTGCGCTCCTGGGGGATGCCGGACACAGCACCGCTCCCGACTTGGGGCAAGGGGGCTGTCAGGCGATGGAGGATGCCTTGGTGCTAGCGACGATGCTGCAAACCACCAACCTGAGCGTAGAGGATGCCCTCAAGCGTTACGAGGTCGCTCGCAAGGAGCGTGTGGCTGATGTGGTGTCCCGCGCCCGCAAGCGCTCGAATGTTACCCACGGTAAGGAGCCGGAGCAAACCCAAAGCTGGTACAAGGAACTGGAGACTGAAGATGGTAGCCGAATTATGGATGCGATTTCGCGCACCATTTTGGCGGGGCCTTTGGGATGATTTAATATCAAATCCGGTTGAAGAACCCAACTATCGTTTGTGGCCGCTGCTTTGCAGCGGCCACAAACGATAGTTGGGTTTTATGGTTATTTAACCGGATTTGACATAAGTCTTTCTTTGATGAGGGAGCAGATTGTCTGACAAATTTTTCGCGTAGGTTGGGTTGAGGGACGAAACCCAACCTACGCAACTTTATGGCCATCAAAGAATGAGGGCGATCGCCCATCAAAAAGACTTTGCCGGAAAGTGAAGAGAATCTACCCCGTCCAACAAAGCCTATGCATTGTGCCAGAACAACCACGTCGGCACAGTAATTTAGGTGAGCCTAGAGCTGATCGAGTTGAGTCTTCAACTGCTCCAGTTCATCATCCACAGCAGAATCGCTGGGAGCAGCGCTGCTTTCGGCCCCAGCGGGTAGCGCCTGTCCTTCAGTACCGCCCAATAGCTGTGCCTTCATAGCGGACAGCTCATCATCTACATCGCTTCCGGCTTCCAGCTCCATAAACTGGGTTTCTAGCGTTGCACCGGCTAGTTCAGCGGCGGCCTGCGATTGCGCCTCCATTTGCAACACTTTTTCTTCCATCCGCTCAAACGCACCCATGGCACTGCTGGTGCTCATGTTGCCCATCGTTTTTTGCAGTTGCTCGTTGGCTTTTGCCGCCCCTGCACGGGCTTTGAGCATATCCTTCTTGGTTTTGGCCTCAGAAATTTTGCCTTCCAGCGCAATCAGGTTGCGCTTCAGGGTATCAACGGTCGCGCTCTGTTGATCCAACTGAGCCTTGAGGGCGGTTGCCGTTTCGACCTGGCTTTTCTTTCGTCCGAGCGCTTCCCGAGCTAAATCTTCGTTCCCTTTCTTGAGCGCTAGTTGTGCCCGTTGGGTCCAGTTGTTGGCTTCAGTCTGTGCTTGATTGTATTGTTGCTGCATTCGCTTTTGGCTAGCGATCGCACTGGCAACCGCCTGGCGCAGTTGCACCAGGTCTTCTTGCATGTCGATGATCGCCTGCTCCAGAATTTTTTCTGGATCTTCTGCCGAACTGACGGCAGCATTTAAATTCGATCGCACAACTCGGCTGACCCGATCAAACAGTCCCATGACTCAGTTTTCCTTTGCTGATGGACAGAGGCGCGACTGCACGTTGCATCAGCCGCTTACCTAACGCCTCTATTGTGGCGAACGACAACCAAATCATCCAGCCCTGACACGGTCTGATCGGTGCATTCTGCGACGTTAATGTAAATTTTTAGCGGATGATGGGGCGATCGCCCAAACGAATGGCAGCCATTCCTCAAGATGGATGGTCTAAGCCCATTCTATGCGCTCTTTCTAACCATGGGGGCGATCGTCCCCGTTAAGTTTCTAAAAACCAGAAAACTGACCTTCTACAAGCTGAGCTAATAAAAGAATTGAGCCACCACAAGGAGTTTGCTCGGTTCTTTTATTTTCCTACTCAGGTCGAATTTCTCTAAGAGGACAGGACTTACGCAAACCATGCGTCATCCTGAGTAAATTCGTTGATTTTGTGGCCGCGTCGCGGCCACAAAATCAACAAAATGCCTACGTGCGGCATGACAACCACCTTTTGATGAATTGGCTTGGATGATATTGATTAAGTTTTACTTGATGCTAATTCGTCGCTAACGGTTTCGGTGCGATCGCTCGGCTCACTCCCACTGATCAAACGAGCTAACGCTTCTACCAATACTTGATTTTGCTTGTCTGTGCCAACGGAAATTCGCAACTTATCGTCCAAGCCCGGTTGTTTGAAGTAGCGCACAAAGATTCCACGTTGCTTCAATGCCAGATAGAGAGATTCTGCATTCCTGGCTGGGGGAGTTGCCAGAACAAAATTCCCGTGAGATTCCGGCACCGTAAATCCTAAGTTCTTCAAATCTGTCGTTAACGTTGCTCGTGACGCTTTGACTTTTTCGACACATGCCTCTTTGTACGCCTGATCGCGAATGGCAGCCGCTCCTACGAGAATGGCGATCGCATCAACGTTGTAACTATCTTTTACTTTGAACAAGCCCGCGAGCAATTTTGGATGGGCCACCCCAAACCCGAGTCGTAAACCCGCTAGTGAATACCCTTTCGACAGGGTTCGCAGCACAATGACATTCTCAAACTCTTGAACCAATGAAAGGGCGGAGAACTCAGCGAAATCAACATATGCCTCGTCAATGACGACAATGCCAGACACACCTTGGGCGAGTTCTCGTAGTTGGCTCAAAGGAACGACATGCCCCGATGGGCTGTTCGGGGTAGCGACAAATGTGATGGCTGCATTGGCTTGAATGAGTTCGGCAACAGGGAGTTCGAAGTTGTCGGCATAGGGAATCTCGACAACGCTGGCTGGCTGCATCGCCGACAGTGTGCGGTATAGCACATAGGTAGGTGTAGGATAAGCAATGGTGCGATCGCGCCCCTCTGCACAAGCCCGCACCAGAACATTCAGTAAGTCATCACTGCCGTTGCCAACAATGATCCAGTCGGCGGGTGCGCCCAACGTGTCGCTGATGGCCTGACAAAATTCTTTGGCAAAGGGATCAGGATAACGCCGTAGATACTCACTATCTAAGCATTGCAGGGCTTCCATCACCTTTGGAGAAGGGGGATAGGGATTTTCGTTGGTATTCAGCTTAATAACGTTGGTTCCTGGCTGTGGCTGTTCGCCAGGAACGTAGCTCGCCATGCGGTCAATAGCAGAACGAAAGTAATCCATACGGAGTCGCAAAATCTCAATCTTATCCTATGCCTACCAAGCTAGTGAGTATTGGGAATAAGATCTTATTCAAAGCAAATCCGGTGGTTGAAACCGCAACTAGCTGAGCGAAACCCGCGTAGGCGGGTTCTCAAACTGCGAATTTTTGAAAGACGATGGCAGTATTATGCCCTCCGAAGCCGAAGGCATTGGATAAAGCAATGTTGACTTTACTGGCACAGGGTTCGGCCAGCGTGTAATCGAGATCGCAATCGGGACTGAGTGATTTCACATTAATCGTTGGAGGAATCATGTTGTATTGGATGGCAAGGATGGTGGCGATCGCCTCAATCGCCCCTGCGGCTCCTAACAGGTGCCCGGTCATACTTTTGGTTGCAGAGAGCTTAAGCGCATTCGCATGTGTTCCAAAGACTTGCTTGATGGCGTTGGATTCTGCTACATCTCCCAATGGTGTTGAGGTGGCATGCATGTTGATGTAATCCACTTGCTGGGATTTCACGTTGGCATCTTTAAGGGCGCGTTGCATCGCGAGAACGACCCCAGTGCCCGACGGATCCGGTGCTGCGTAATGATAGGCATCGGATGAGGCTCCAAACCCCAGTACTTCGGCATAAACCCTGGCACCCCGCGCTTGGGCATGGCTGAGGGTTTCGAGCACAAGCGTTCCTGCACCTTCCCCAACAACAAATCCATCCCGGTTCGCATCGAAGGGACGACTTGCTGTTTGGGGTGCATCATTGCGGGTTGAAAGGGCACGCATGGCAGCAAATCCGCCCACTCCCAGCGGTGTGATGGTAGCCTCACTTCCGCCACAGACAACAACATCGGCATAACCCTGCCTCAACAACAGAATCGCATCTTGGATGGCATCATTGCCCGTTGTGCAAGCAGAGGTAACGCCATGATTTGGGCCCCTAAACCCATACTGCATCGCGATCATGGCAGAAGCCATGTTGCCAATCATCATCGGAATCATGAAGGGTGATAGTGAATTTGCTCCCTTCTCCAGCAGGACTTTGGCTTGCGTTTCAAGCACTTGCAAGCCCCCGATACCCGAGCCAAATACGACTCCGATGCGATCGCGCTTCTCCTGCGAGCATGCTTCCGGCTGCAATTGGGCATCTTCAACGGCTTGCTGCGCCGATGCCAGGGCATATCGGCAAAACGGATCCAGCCGCGTGGCTTGCTTCCGATCCATGTAGCTCAAGGGATCAAACCCTTTCAGCTCGCAAGCAAAGCGCACTTTGAAGGTGCTGGCGTCAAAGTGCGTAATTGGAGCTGCACCACTCTCTCCCCGCATCATTGCTTTCCAAAAGGTGTCAACTGAAAGACCAATGGGCGTCAACGCCCCCAATCCTGTCACCACAATCCGTTCTCGGGTATCCATAACATGATCTGAAGAAGAGTACAAATTTAGCCAACATTACTGTAATATAATACCGACCAATCGGTATTTTTATGAGTAAAGGCGACAGAACTCGGCAAAACATCTTGCAGAAGGTGGCGGTTCTTTTTAACGAGAGAGGTTACGAAGCGACCTCTATGCAAGACATTACAGAGGTGACGGGCATCCAGCGTGGCGGCATCTACAACCACTTTGCGAGTAAAGAAGCGCTAGCCTTGGAGACATTTGAGTATGCCTGCTCCATTTTGTCGCAACGCCTCCTGCAAGGGATTCATCATCAGCAAACAGCGTTAGATCAACTAAAAGCCATTGCAACCACTTTTGCAGAACTCTATATCCAAGATTCACCGTTTCCTTGTGGCTGCCAGGTGCTGAACACAGCAGTTGAGGCAAAACGGCAAATGCTTCCTTTACGACAGAAGGCGCAGGAAGCTATGAATCGACTCAGAGACCTGATTGTGAAAGCAGTTCATCGGGCGATCGAACGGGGTGAATTGCCCGAAACCATGCAGGCTGATGTTGTAGCAGCCATTTTTATCTCGACATTGGAAGGCGCAATGCTACTGAGCGTTTTGTACGATGACACGACGTATCTCCAGCATGCTGTCAATCATCTGCATTGGTATATTGACACCTCAGTAATAGATTCAAAGTCCTCTATCTAAAGCGCAAACCTCTCATCACAAATCGTTTGGTTATCACTAGCTCTGCTTCGCAAAGCTATCGATATGGTCAAACAAATGGTCGATGGTTTCTTCCTCTGCGTAGGGATTGAGCAAAACGGCTCGTAGCCAGCGATCGCCCCGATAGGTTGGCAGCGATAAGAACGTATTGCCTTGCTGTAACAGATACGTCTGTAAGGTTGTGTTCCAGCCATCCCACTCATCGGTTGGGATCCAAGAAGGGACGCCACGGAAACAAATCAGATTCATCTCGGGTTCTCCTGCCACCTCCAAGAAGCTGCGGCTTTTGACCTGCTGAAAAAAGTAGTTTGTCAGTCGATAACTTTCGTCTATCAGTTGGGTATAGCCCTGCTTACCAATGTGCTGGAGGGATAGCCATAGTTTTAGAATTTCAGCATGGCGGGTGCCTTGAACGCTCACTTCCCCGATGTTGATAAAGTCCTCAGCACTACCCATGTAGGGCGCTTGGATGCGAAAAGCGTTCGTCAGGGTTGTCATGTCGCGGAACAAAACCATCGCGCAAGTTTTTGCCACATACAACCACTTTTGCGGATTGAAGGTAATCGAATCGGCTTGCTCGATGCCGACAAGTCGCTGACGCTGCTTGTCCGACAGAATTATCGCTCCTCCGTAGGCCGCATCGACATGGAACCAAAACCCATGCTCCTTAGCCACCTGACCAATTTCAGAGAGCGGGTCAATGTTGCCAGTCGTGGTGGTTCCAGCGGTTGCCACAATGCAGAAGGGAGCTTTGCCCTCGTGCTTGGCATGGGCGATCGCTCCCTTCAGTGCATCAACCTCCATTTGCGAGTTGGCATTGGTCTGGATGGGAATGACCGCATCTGCACCCAGACCAAGGAGCATGGCCGCTTTCTGGATGGAGGTATGGGCAACCTCCGAAGCAAAGAGAACGGGCGGCTGGGATAGTGCAGTGATGCCTTGCTTCAGTGCATTGAATTTTACATTGCGGGCAACCGTTAGGGCTTGCAGATTCGCCAAACTGCCTCCGCTGAGCATCACGCCACCGGACTGGGTTCCCAAGCCAAACAGCGTGCCAAATTCTTTGAGCAAAAGTGCCTCCAGGCGCGAAAACAGCGGCGACATTTCAAGGCTCAGCATGTTGTTATTGACTGCTGCCGTCACCAGTTCACTCAAAAAGGAGAGGGTGGTGGGCATCGAGTCCATGTGGCCGATAAAGGCAGGATGCGCCGCATTCATGGAGCTGGAAAGCATAGCTTGCAGGTAGGCAAGAAGCGCCTGCTCTGGTGTCGGGTTGTCTGGGATGGCAACGGTTTCGGGAAGCTGAACGGTTTGGGGCAGAGGGGGGCGATCGCCTGCCGTGTGCAGGTGCGCCAAAACCAGCCCGAGAACTTGCTGGGCGAGTACTCCACCGCCGCTCTGTTTCCCCCGCGAGGATCAACAAAAGCCGATTCCGGAAGATGCGAGTGATTCATTACCTATGTGCATTAGAGGACGAGAGCGATTGAAACCGCAACTCGCTCATTGTCGTGCACGAATAGCAATTACGTAAGATGCAGTCCACCGTCTGAAATAATAATCTCCCCTGTCAGGTAATGACTCGCAACAATCATTGAGGCGAGCTGTGCGATCTCTTCGGGTTGGGCACCGCGACCCATGGGCGATCGCTCTGCCCAGAGGGTTTGTGCTGCCGTCCAGTCTCGGCTCATGGGCGTATCCACTAAACCGGGGGCGATCGCATTCACCCGAATCAGAGGTGCGAGATTCAGCGCCAACAGCTTCGTCATGTGGTTCAATGCGGCTTTGCTGACGGCATAGGGGATGGAAGCACCTTTGGGCCGAACCCCCGCATGGGAGCTGATGTTGAGAATGCAACTCGGGCGCTCCGGGCTAGCGGCCTCCCGTAGAGCGGTTTCGGCTTCGGCAATTAGCGTCCAAGGCGCAATGACATTGACGTCATACAGCGATCGCCAAATTTCTGGAGACGCTTCCTTCAATGAGGTGTGGGGAATCGCTGCACTGATGCCTGCATTGTTGACCAAGACATCCAGACGACCATAGCGTGCCAGAACGTCAGAAATTAAACCACAGGTTTGGTTTTGATCAGCGAGATCCGCCTGGAAATAGGACGAGCTTGGATAGGCTGCTGCCAATGTTTGCCCAGCGGCTACGGAAGACTTGGAATGAAAGACAACGCTGAAGCTATCCTCAGCCAGCCGCATGGCGATCGTCCTGCCAATACCCGATGTTGAACCTGTCACAAGGGCAACGCGCTTTTCGCTTCTCTGTTCAGTCACAGCCATTGTTCGTAAAGGTTTTCCTTGGGCGATCGCGAAGAACTTCCGTTCCATCATTAGTTTGAACCCTTCACGGCGCAAAAGGTTCCAATTAGTGACCGGGTTTTAGCGTTTGTAAAATTGGTGTCAAACAGCATCGGCAGGCCACCGTGCAACCTGATAGACGATTTCGGACGGATTAGGATCATGCTCCAAATAACCGCTGTAATGGTCAATGATTAGACCAAATTCGAGTTGGCAACCGACGATCGCCAGGAAATCCTCAGCTACTGACCAGAGCTGTGGAATGGCTTGCTTAGCAAAAGCAAAATCAACCACAAAGAGCGGATAGTTTGAAACCCAGTACCCAACCTCACCCTGACGGATTACGTTCGGTAGTGTGAGCAGCAAGTAACAGGAGGTTGCTGGATCAATACCTTGTATTTGCTGAACCAAAGCCAATGCCTCGCTGGGCCAAGCGACCTCAGTGTAGTGATAGCCGGGGGGTTGGATATTGTTCTGGGCACCGATGCCTGTGGCGATCGCAGGCAAAAAAGTGGTGATGATGTCGTGGGATTCCGGTGTGTAAATGCACCGCGCAAAACGAAGCGCTTCCGACAGGGGAGACTCAAGAGAGTCAAGCAGCGCTTCGTAAGTTCGTCGTTGATTGTTAGCCGACGCCTTAAAGAAAATTAAGCGTTTACGTGCATCGAAATCCATTGAGGGATTGGAGGCTTGCTGCCCGGTTTTTCTGATCGTGAAGCGAATTGCCTTCAAGCGGATTTGATATTACCTCAGTCCACGTATCCTAACCACAACAAGGCGAAAGCAAATAGATAGAAGGCTATGGCAACGCCACCAAGCCCACCATAGAGACTAAACCCTTTGAGCACAGACGGATTGTTTTGTCGGCGTAATAAGAGCGCCATCCCAATTAGTGAAATGATACCCAAGGTAAGCGACGAGCCACGGACAATCTGATCCCAGTCACTCGACGTCAAGCCATAGGGAGTTACCGTGCTGTACTGCACTGGAGCGAGGAGCGACCATGTGATGCTGCTCCAAGCCCACTCACAATGCTAAGTAGCTCGGCATGATGAAAAACCAGACCCTAAAAACCTGTGCCGCACGCAGCGCGTGCGGCACAGGTTTTTAG
>JADEXA010000088.1 GCA_015207365.1 Vacuolonema iberomarrocanum LEGE 07170 | reverse complement strand
CAAAATCCGATCGAGGATATCTGGTTAGCCACGAAGACGTGGGTTCGCCGCTTTTGCGGCTTAGCCCAGTCGTTTACTCGGCTCAAGTGGCTATTTGAGTGGTTTGTGCAAAACACGACCTTTGATTCCCCAAACTTCACCTGTACGGAGAGTTCTCAGAAATCAAATAGGATTCCTATAGATACAATTTCTATCCTCAGCCTGATTGATCAACAAAATTCGTGAAACCCTGGATTTCTCCTAGGTTGATGTTGAGCAAAGCGAAACCAAACACAATCACTAAAATCCTGATAGCGATCGCAAACGTGCGACAGCAACGTGCTCTAATCGTTCAGAGAATTCACAACCTTCAACCTAGTCTTGAATCACCGTTGATTTTCGCTGTTGATTCAATCTTACCTGTCGCGATAGATTGCTAGTGATGTTAAGTCGAATGCTGGGAGACTATGCTCGAAATGTTCCCGACAAAACCCCTTTGGGCAACTCAATTTCGATCGCTTTTGCAGCTACATCAAGTTCTCTATCTAGATCTTTCGTTGAGCCCGAATGTATGGCATTTGATAGCCTTTGGATCGTAGTGCTCTAAACTCTTGCCAGCTCGTCAGCCGTTGGAGCATCGCTCCTCATTTATAGGATTGATCTTTCTATCTTTTGCAGATATTGGAGCCTTCCTTATTTTAAGTTCACTAGAATAGCCACTAATGCATTTATACGATGCTAGTTTTCTCAATTTGTCTATAGAAAGATGTAAGATCATATGTAATTTTCATCACTTGAAAAGGAGATAAAAAACGAAGAAAATTGAGAAAATGCGGACGAATTCAGCTGAAAAGGCTAGAGTTAGAGACGGGTTGCTCAAAACTCACGATGTTCTGACAATGTGGAAAGGCTCATGGATACTGGATCAGAAGTTTTGAAGACGGAAGAATATATGTATGCCAGTCACGCAGAGGTGATCGAGACGGTCATTTCTAGCCTGGAAGAAGACCAGAGCGCGATGGTCAGTCAGTCAGAAGCGGGGCGGTTCTGGAAGTTTAAGTACGGCAGCGTTGAGGTGTTTGTACAAATGACAGGCGAATCGGAAGACGACATGTTAGTTGTGTGGTCGCCTGTGTTGCCTCTGCCCTCCAAAGACGATGCCAAGCTGATGCAGAAGCTCCTAGAGCTGAACTGGTCGTCGACCTTCGAGTCCCACTTCTGCATTATGGATAATCAGATTGTCGTGGCAGCTCAGCGTACGGTTGCAGAACTCTCCCCAGGGGAAGTTTCTCGCAACATTACGGTGGTGGCGACGATCGCCGACAATTACGACGAAGCACTGCAAGAAGAATTTGGGCAATCGTAGACTCAATATCCCATCTACCTGGCGACTCATTCCTTATCTGGAGGCGTCAGGTGCATTTCAGATGGCATTGGATCGGTGGCTGCTTGAGCAGCATGCCGCAGGGAACCTACCACCGATCCTACGGTTTTATAGTTGGAACCCGATCGCTCTTTCCCTGGGCTACCATCAGCGACGCATCCCTGGTCATTGGCATCACTTCACCTGGCGGGGACAGCCGCTTGAGCTGGTGCGACGCCCCAGCGGGGGGCGAGCTGTGCTGCATCAGGGTGATCTGACCTATGCGTTGGTGGCGTCTGGGTTTGAGGGGTCTCGAATGCAGGTTTACCGAGAGCTGTGCGAGTTTCTAATTCGAGGCTGGCGATCGCTCTCCATTGATCTCCACTTTGGCGATTCAGGGCGAGGCTACATTCATAACCCCAACTGCTTCGGCACGGCTACTGCCGCTGATCTGGTGCGACCCGACGGCACCAAACTCATTGGTAGTGCCCAGCTTCGTCGCGACAACACGATTTTGCAGCATGGCTCTATGCGCCTTAATCCAGACCCTGCACTCTTCGCCACCATCTTCGAAACACCACTCCGCCACTCCCCTCTGCCCATTCCCGGCATCCAGGCTGAGCAAATTGCCACCCTCATTCCCCTCTTGACCACAGCGGCAGAAGATACCTTTGGCATATCCCTCGTCCCGGAAGCGCTCTCTTCCAGCGAATACCAAGCGGTGCAAGAGAAAGCGATCGAATTTAGCTTCATTCCCTAGTACAGCTTTACGTATTGAGATTAGGCCGGATCAATTGTTTGAGAGTCCTGTAGCGCGAGGCTTTCAAACAATTGATTGGTTTTTACCTCAGCGCGTAGCGCTACATACTATCAAATCCGGTTGAAGAACCCAACTATCGTTTGTGCCCGCTGCATTGCAGCGGGCACAAACGATAGTTGGGTTCTACGGCTATTTAACCGGATTTGATATGACCCCTGTCTCTGTCACTTTTGGCAACCTTATTCGGTCGCAGGGAGTCTACTGTAACCCGTTTCGATGGGTTACAGTAATCGGTTGACTCCTGCGGAAACGTTTGGGGATGCTTCGCGTAACATCACGTTCCGTCACAACGTGGTAACGATCTTTCCCTTACGGTTGTTTTTGAGCCGTTCTCACGGATTCAGTGCAAAGCGAAAGGTTTACGGCATTGAGAGGGATCGTACTATCCCGCTGGGCATTATAGAAACGATATCTAGGTTGCGCGACGTTATGTTCACTCATCCCACAAACCTGGCACAGACTGATCTCACATCAGCTATTGTTCGCAATCCGCTATGTGTGGCACCTGAAACGACGGTCGGTGAGGCGATCGCACAGATGAGCCAGATGCGAGGTACCTGTGCTGCAGTGCGATCGCCGGAGCAGCGACAGGATGAGCAGCATATCGAGGCTCGCTCCAGTTGTGTCTTGCTGATAGAGAACCAGCAATTCATTGGTATTTTGACCGAACGGGATATCGTACGGCTGAGTGTCGAGACAGATGTGTTAGACGATCTCCCCATCTGCGAGGTGCTAACGCGTCCTGTGATCACCTTACAGGAGTCGAAGTTTACCGATATTTTTGTCGCGCTGGATCGACTTCAACGCCATCGGATTCGACATTTGCCCATTGTGGATGCAGAGAACCATCTGGTTGGGTTAGTCACCCACGAAACCCTGCAACAAACGGCGCGCCCCGTAGACTTAATGCGCCTCCGAACGGTTTCTGACGTCATGGTATCTGAAGTGATCACAGCAGATGCGAGCGCTTCCGTACTGGAAACGGCGCGGCTCATGGCAGAGCATTGTGTTAGTTGTATCGTTCTGGTACAGGAGTCAGCAGACAGCCTGCCCACAGCAGACAGCCTACCCACATCCCTTCAGATGCCAGTGGGCGTGGTTACTGAGCGAGATTTAGTGCAATTTCGAGCCTTAGCATTGGATCTGGCGACCTGCCCGGTGCAGATGGTGATGAGTACCCCCGTTCTCTCTGTAAAACCGGAGGAGTCGCTCTGGGTTGTCCATCAAATGATGGAAAGATATTTTATCCGGCGGTTGGTCGTAACAGGTTCCCAGGGGGAATTGATCGGGATCGTGACCCAGACCAATCTCTTGCAGGTGCTGAATCCTCTGGAACTGTACAACCTGACTGAATTGCTAGAGCAAAAGGTCTGCCGTTTAGAAGCAGAGAAAGTGGCTTTGTTAAACAGTCGGGCCACAGAACTAGAACAGCAAGTGGAAGACCGCACCGCAACCCTACAGATCAAGGCGGAACAGGAAAAACTGTTGCTCGATATTGCGACTCAGATCCGCAATTCCCTTGATCTACAAACTATTCTCGACACGACCGTGGCCGAAGTTCGGCAAGTGCTGAAGTGCGATCGCGTCATGATTTATCAATTCCATCCCGATTTTAGCGGTACTGTCATTGCCGAATCGATCAACGACGATGGGCGATCGTTTCTCCATAGCAAAATCCATGATCCTTGCGTGACGACGGAATGCTTGGAGCCCTACCTTCGAGGCCAAGTCCGGATGGTGCGAGATATTTACACCGAAGCGATGAGTCAGTGCCATCAGGACATGCTCCTTAGTCTCGATATTCGCAGCAAGGCTCTGGTGCCCATGCTGGTTGACCAAGAACTGTGGGGTCTAATGGTTGCCAGTCATCGCGATCGACCTCGGGATTGGCAATCCTTTGAGGTTGAACTCCTACAAGCCTTATCGGTGCAGGTGGGAATTGCCCTCAAGCAAGCCATTACTTACCAAACGTTGCAAACAGAGCTAATAGAACGTCAGCGCGCGGAAGCTGCCTTGAAAGAGAGCGAGCAGCGCTTCAAAGCCATTTTTAACTCGACCTTTCAGTTTGCCGGGCTCATGACGCCTGATGGTAAGGCAATCGAAGTGAATCAGACCACGCTAGATTTTAGTGGTGTTTCCCATGCGCAAGTCGTTAACCAACCCATTTGGGAGCTACCCCTGTGGAGTGGCAACCCTGAGCATGTACGACGCTTGCAGGCAGCGGTTCAACAGGCGGCAGCGGGAGAATGCATCCGTTATGAAGTCGAAATCCAAAGACAAGGAGGGCAAATCGCCATTATTGACTTTTCCATCAAGCCCATTTTTGATGCTGAAGGTCAGGTCGTCTTGCTGGTCCCAGAAGGTTGGGATATCACCGATCGCAAACAGACGGAAGCTCAACGACTGCGGATGGCACAAACCCAACGGGAATTGAAACTACTGGAACAAGTTTTAGACGTAGTGCTGGCAGGGTATTGGGATTGGGATCTGGTCAATCAGACGGAATACCTCAGCCCTGGGTTTAAAAAGATGTTTGGCTATGCGGATGACGAACTAGTTAACAGTCCAGAGACCTGGAAACGGTTGATGTTTGAGGAAGACTTCTCCAAAATTTGGCAGACCTTCGAGCGCCATGTTGCTAGCCAGGGCAAGGTTCCGTTTTACAATGAAGTCCGCTATCACCACAAAGACGGATCGACAGTGTGGGTCATCTGTTCTGGGCAGGTGATTGAGTGGGATGAGAGCGGTCAACCGCTCCGGATGATTGGTTGCCACATTGACATCACCAAGCGCAAACAAGCCGAAAGACAGCGCAAACGTCAACTAGCAGCCATCGAAGCGGCTGTTGATGGCATTGCCATTTTGTCAGCCGATAACACCTACCTGTACCTCAATAGCGCTCACAGAAACCTCTTTGGCTACGATGATGCTTCAGAGTTAATGGGTCAGCCCTGGCAACGCCTCTATAGCCCAGAGGAATTTACCCGCTTTGAACAAGAGATCTTTCCAGTGCTGACGCGCGATCGCGCGTGGGAGGGAGAGGCGATCGCCACTCGTCGAGACGGTAGCACCTTTGATGAAGGACTGTCCCTCACCCTGACAGACGATGGGTTGTTGATTTGCGTGTGTCGAGACATTACCGAGCGTAAGCGCAGCGAAGCCCTGATTCAGCAGCAGGCCAAACGGGAGGCGCTGTTGCTGGAAGTGACCCAGCGCATTCGCCAATCCCTTGATTTGCAAACCATTTTTGAGACGGCCTGCGAAGAAATTCGCCACGCACTCCAGGCCGATCGCGTAGGCATTTTCAAGTTTTACCCCGACTCTGGCTGTGACGAGGGTGAATTTGTTGCCGAGTCAATGGTTGCAGGCTGGCCGTCTGCCATGGCTGTACATATCCACGACCACTGCTTTGGTGAAAACCATGCCAAATACTACACTCAGGGCAAGTACTACGTCGTTAATGACATTCACGGCGCTGGCCTAAGTCCCTGCTATAGCCGCATCCTTGACAAGTTTGGGGTGCGAGCCAACCTGGTCTATCCACTGCTGTGCGGATCCAAGCTTTGGGGGTTGCTTTGTATCCACCAGTGCGCTGCTCCTCGCCAATGGCAACCCCATGAAATTCAACTGGCGCACAAACTCTCCGACCAATTGGCGATCGCCATCAGGCAGGCTGAATTGTATGAGCAGACCCAATCAGAGTTAGAGTCGCGCCAACAGGCCGAAGCCAAAATTGCCCAGCAATTGCAACAACAGCAAGCCCTCGGCAGAATTGGTCAAAAAATTCGGGAATCCCTGAACCTCAACGACATTCTCGCCACCGCTGCCGAACAGGTCAAAGCAGTTCTGGGCGGCGATCGGGTGATCGTGTTCCGCCTCTTTCCTGATGGCAGAAGTCGAATTGTCGAAGAAGCCGTGAGCCATGAGTTTCCCTGCCTCAAAGGTCGTCAGTGGGAGGATGAAGTTTGGGCTCAAGAGCTGCTGGAGATCTACTGGCAAGGAAAACCGCGCATCGTACCAGATGTAATGGACGACATCTGGACAGATTGTTTAATGGATTATTCCATTGAGGGCCAAATCCAATCCAAAGTTGTCGCCCCCATTCTCTTGGAATCCCGAGACGACGAGCAGCATCGCTGGATTGCCCCCGATAACCGCAGCAAGCTTTGGGGCATTCTGGTCATTCATGCTTGTCAGAATCAGCGGGTTTGGGATGCGTCCGAGGCAGAGTTGCTGCAACAGGTCGCCAACCAACTGGCGATCGCTATTCACCAATCCAATCTATTCGAGCAGTTGCAGCAAGAGTTAACCGAACGCCAGCAAGCCCAACAGCAACTGACCATTGCCAACGAAGAACTCCTCCGCGCCACCCGTCTCAAAGACGAATTTCTTGCCAATATCAGCCATGAACTCCGCACGCCTCTCAATGCCATTTTGGGTATGACCGAAGGACTGCAAGAACAGGTCTTTGGCGAAATCAACTCCCGACAACGCAAATCACTGGACACTGTTGAACGGAGTGCGTATCACTTACTCTCATTGATCAATGACATCCTTGATGTGGCCAAGATCGAATCGGGCAAAATTGAGCTAGACCTGGCTCCCACCGCGATTGCCCCGCTGTGTCAATCCTGCTTAACGTTCATCAAGCAACAAGCCCACCAAAAAGGCATCCAGGTGGAGATCCAGCGCCCCCTTAGTTTGCCTCAACTCTGCATTGACGAGCGCCGCATCCGTCAGGTATTGATTAACCTGCTCAATAATGCGGTTAAATTTACCCCTCACGGGGGCAACGTTATTCTCAGCGTGTCTTTGGAACCCCGTCGGCCTGCCGAGAATGTCCAACAATATGTGCGCTTTGCTGTCCGCGACACGGGCATCGGCATTGCCCCCGAAAATATTGCCAAACTGTTTAAACCCTTCATCCAGATTGATAGTGCTCTCAACCGCCAGCACCAGGGAACGGGCTTGGGCTTAGTGCTGGTGAAACGGATTGTCGAGATGCATGGCGGACAGATCAATCTGACCAGTGAAGTGGGCGTCGGCAGTTGTTTTAGCTTCGACTTGCCCTATACTCCGACGACAAAAACTGCTCCTAGGCCTTTTATCAGCTCTGACAGCGCTCCCGAAACACCCCTAGAATCGCCTAAGTTGCCCGCCATCCCCCAGCGTATCTTGCTAGCCGAGGATCAAGAAGCGAACATCAGCACTCTGTCTAGCTATCTGAATGCCAAAGGCTACCAAGTGCTGATAGCCCGTAATGGCGAAGAGGCGATCGCCGTTGCCCAAGCTGAGCAACCCGATGTGATCTTGATAGACATTCAAATGCCAGGAATAGACGGCCTAGAAGCTATAGAACACATACGCCGCGATCCAGCCCTAGCAAAGGTGCCGATTATTGCCCTGACGGCGTTAGCGATGGAGGGCGATCGCGAACAATGCCTCGCAGCAGGAGCCAATGAGTATATAAGTAAACCTGTAAAGCTCCGGCACTTAGTGACCACGATTCAAGACCTACTGAGCCAGTAAGACGGGACGCTTACCCTCCGCCTAAACTCCGGGAATCAAGTATGACCCAGCCAGCAGAAACCATGAACCCAGCAACCGTTCTCGTGGTCGACGATGAGCCGGACAACTTTGACGTTATTGAAACGCTGCTCAATGCTCAGGATTACAACCTGCACTATGCCAATACGGGGGAAGGGGCGATCGCGGTGCTCGACCAACTGCAGCCCGACCTGATTTTGCTGGATGTGATGATGCCGGGTATGGACGGAATTGAGGTCTGTCGCCGCCTCAAAGCATCGCAAAAATGGTCGCCCATTCCCGTCATCATCGTGACATCCTTGACGGAAAAGAAGGATTTGGCCCGATGCTTTGAGGCGGGTGCTGATGATTTTATTAGTAAGCCAGTGAGCAGCCTGGAGCTGCTTGCGAGAGTGCGATCGATGCTACGTATCCGCGAGCAATACAAACAATTGCAAGGGTTTAATGCGCATTTAGAAGCCACCGTGCAGAAACGCACTGCCCAACTGCAAAAGATGGTGTTTCAGGATGCCCTAACGCAACTTCCTAGTCGAGCCTTCTTAACGCAGAAACTAGCCGAGCGATTACAGTCTGGAGACTTGTCTTTCGCCCTGATTACCATTGACTGCGACCAGTTTAAACGGCTGCTGGGCTCCTTTGGTGATGCCATTACTGATCAATTACTTATCGCCATTACCGAACGTCTACAACCCTATCTGCGTGAGGGAGATATCCTAGCGCGTACAGGGATAGATGAGTTTGGCTTGTTGCTCCATCGCGTTGACGACCAAACGAGTATCCAGCCCTATATCCAGAAGATTCTGAGCAGCTTTGACCCACCGTTTGCTGTGTCCAATTTTGAGGTCTTTGTCTCCGCCTGTGCCAGCATTGTCCTTGGCAACGACACTTACAAAACACCCGCCCAGCTTTTTCAAGATGCTGGGATTGCGATGTACCACGCGAAGGAAAGCGGGAATGATCGCTATCACGTCTTTGATGCTCAAATGCACCAGGAGATGATAGATCGTCTGGCCTTAGAAAACGATCTCAAGCGCGCGTTGGAGCGTCAAGAGTTTATTGTCCATTACCAACCCATCATCAATCTCAAAACTCAGGCGATTGTAGGGCTAGAGGCACTGACGCATTGGCAAAATCCAGAACGAGGGATGGTTTCCCCCAGCCTGTTTATTCCCTGCATGGAAACGACGGGCCTCATTGTGCCAATGGGAATGATGATTTTCAAACAAGCCTGCCAGCAACTCTACCGCTGGCATCAGCAGGGCTGGACGGAATTAACCATGAGTGTGAACCTTTCGGTGCAGCAATTTGCCTGTCCGACCCTAGTCGAAGACATCGATCGCATTCTGGCAGAAACATCCATCCATCCAGCCTGCTTGAAGTTGGAAATTACGGAAAGTGCCATCATGAATAATATTGAAGCTGTGATTGCGATCGCCGAGCAACTGCGATCGCGCCAGATTCAAATCAGCATTGATGACTTTGGTACCGGCTATTCCTCTCTAGCCTATTTGCATCAACTTCCGATTGATAACCTCAAAATCGACCGCTCATTTATCACACAGATTCAACCCCAGCAGTCTCAATACAAAGTCGTCGATACCATCATCACCCTGGGCAATCATCTGGATTTAACGGTTACCGCCGAAGGTATAGAAACTGTTGCGGAACTCGAACAACTGCAGCAGCTCGACTGCGAGTTTGGCCAGGGTTATCTCTTTTCTAGACCGGTTAGAGCAGAGGCAATTGAAGCTAAATTTCTCCAGCGCGATCGTGATGTTGACAGCTGTTTGCCCTACTACGAATAGTCCCATTTATACCAATTCGCTAAGAATCCACTACAGATCATTTTTTGAAAGCCCCGCACTGCGGGGCTTTCAAAAAATGATCTGGTTTTGGTTTTCGTAGAATTGGTATTACTCATAACTCTTGAGTGCAAGACCTGAGGACAGAACAGAACCCAGAAAACCCTTAATTTTTTTTAGCGAGGGCACCGCGCCCTCGCTAAAAAAAATTAAGGGTTTGAGCTGGGGCTCGACTTTCTGTCCTGTCCTCAGATTTCTCTCCCTTGACGGCGGGGAAGTGTAATGACAAACTCAGTCCCTTGGCTAGACATAGAATTGCAGGTCAGGGTACCGCCGTGTTTTTCTACTACCACTTGATAGCTGATGGCAAGCCCCATACCTGTTCCCTTACCCACAGCTTTAGTGGTAAAGAAAGGTTCGAAGATGCGCTGGCGGACGGATTCGGGCATACCAGAACCATTGTCGGCGATGGAAATTACTACGGTTTGATCGGTCGCCAAGCAGGTGTTGATTGTGATTTCAGGTTGTTCAATAGCTTGACGGTCTAGACCGTCCTCTAGGGCATCAATGGCATTGCTGATAATGTTCATAAAAACCTGATTGAGCTGCCCTGGAAAGCATTCCACCTCAGGCAAATCGCCATACTTGCGATGGACGATGATTCTGACGCGATCGCTGTGCTTCTTCAGGCGATTTTGCAGAATCATCAAGGTACTGTCGATGCCTTCATGGAGATCGGCGTCCTTGAGGTCTACTTCATCCAAGCGAGAGAAGTTGCGTAGGGACGACACAATAGCACGGATGCGTTCAGCCCCTACTTTCATGGAATTCAACAGTTTAGGCAAATCTTCAGTAAGGAAATCGATTTCTAAACCCTCAATCGCTTCTTCCAATTCCTCGCCTGGAGCTGGGAATGTCTTTTGGTAGAGTTTGACAACCTTCAGTAAGTCATCGGTGTATTCTTCTGCGTGTTTGAGATTGCCGTAAATGAAGTTGACAGGATTATTAATTTCGTGGGCGACGCCAGCGACCAATTGCCCCAGGCTAGACATTTTTTCAGCCTGAACCATCTGTGCTTGGGTCTTTTTAAGATCATCCAGAGTTTGAGATAACTTCATGGTACGATCTTTTAATGCTTCATTACTTTGCTCCAAGGCAGTAAACGAATTTTGCAATTTTTCAGCCATGCTTTGAAATGATTGTCCTAGAGCATGGAATTCTGAAATTGCACTATCTTCAATTGCTTGGCCGAACCGATTGTGAGCGATCGCTTCAGAGGCGTACTGAAGCTTACGGATTGGTTTTACGATTCTGCGTGCAATTAAGACACTCAAAACCAGAGCGATCAGTAATACGCCAAAGCATAGCCCGATTGTCAAACGTGTGTTGGCGTAGATTTGTGCCATAAAAGTAGATTTGGGCACAATTGTCACAATTAACCAATCAATACCTCGGCCATCTTGAAATGGAGAAACTTGCAGTAAGTAATTCTCTTGCTCAAAATCAAAGACTGATTTTTCTGGTTGATTAACGCCTGCAAGATCGCCCACATTTTCCTGGATAGCTTGATAGCCAGCATGAATTAAAGGATTTGAGCTCTCCGAGATATGGAGACGCCGCCTTTCTTCATCCCCATTGGCAGAATGTAAGAGCTCTTCTCCAGTAGAATTTGCAACCAACATCCCTGAGCGATCTACGATCAAAGTTGTGCCTGTTTCAGAAATATCTAGATTTTCCAAAAAATCACTAATGTGATCTAGCACCAACCCTGAAGCCAGCACACCTTGTAACTCTCCATTGTCTGCATAAAAAGGTGAGACTCCCATAATGCCAATTTCAAATTCTTCGGCTGTCCACAAAAAAATCGGACTCCAGGTAATTTGTGTAGATTCTTCGGCAGCGGTATACCAGGGATAATCGGTAGGCGTAATCCCGGATCTTTGCCACAGGAGTTCAGATCTATCACCCTGCTCATCCAAGCTATAAAAATAGAACTCGTCTGAAAGCCCTTCAATCAGAGCTAAAACAAATTGTTCTTCTCCAATGCGTCCGATAGAGACCATATCTTCCGTTTCAGTGGCAACTCCCGTGGAAGAAAGTGATGGAAAAGCTTGTAATTGATACCATAGATAATTTTGTAAATCGATTTTATTATCTAAAGTAATTCTTCCTGATTGTAGAGCACTCTGATTGATCTGATTAGCAATATGAGGTTTTTCAAAATAGGTTTCAAGATGCAATTGAATTCGAGAATCAATTTCTTGATATAGATCATCCGCTAACTGCTGAACTGCTTTCTGCCCATTGCGTAAAGAAAACCAACCTGTCAATCCGACGGCGACAGAAACTTGAAACACGAAAGCAAGAATGAGGATAAGTTGAAGGGGAACTTTAGTGGATTTTAACTGCATTTCTGATTGCAAATATTAAGCACAGTGAATATATTGAGTTTGCTATCTTGAGCGAGACTGGTAGGTAGACACCAATAAACTCTGATGTAGGGTGGGTTATGGCTTCATCTAGCCGCACCCTGCATCTGGATGTCGATGAATTACACGAGCGCTAACGCATCCTACGAACATTGAAGCTACCCATCTAGCCAAAGATGAGTTTTCGCATCTTTTGAAAATTATTCAATACAGCCATGGGTACCGTCGCGAAATCTACAAACCTGACTCAAGACCCGATC
The DNA here is from genome assembly GCA_015207365.1 of Vacuolonema iberomarrocanum LEGE 07170. GTDB lineage: Bacteria > Cyanobacteriota > Cyanobacteriia > Elainellales > Elainellaceae > Vacuolonema > Vacuolonema iberomarrocanum. The sequence goes on along the minus strand of JADEXA010000088.1, from coordinate 9,648 downwards.
TCAGTATCCTAGGCACTCGAATATGACTCATCTGGTAATTTTCAACTAACCCGTTGTCCGACAAGGATAGGGGAGAAAACCTTTCTATGTTAGTCATTAGCCTCAGCAATAGACATGGGCTAAATCACCTAACTTTAAAGTCGATCGTGCTGCAAAGAAATATGAGTCTGCGAAACTATAAGGAGTAGCATTGCCTGGATCATTCTTGATTTGTTGATAGAGAGCGGCAAAGCAAGCTTAAATCTGAATATGACGCCAATATCAACCGAGCTTTGGTTAACTGCAAGTACAAACCTGGCACAACCAAGAGAGCAATCAATGCTGCCGACACGAGACTAAAGATAATGGCCATACAAAGTGGATACCACTGGGGGGCCGCTTAGAGCGAGGGGGAGCAGACCAAACACGGTGGTATGGCTATCAGAAGTAGAAGATTGGTTCGTTCTCAATAGTCAAACCATAGCCACAATAGGCAAAAAATGCCTAGAACCACCGATCCTCACATCAGCTTACAGAAGGAGCAAGTAGCTTCAAATCGTTTAGCGCTTTTCTTGAAAGGCTTCGAACGCTACCTTCCAAGGACATTTTTTAGATGGGCGATACTGGATTCGAACCAGTGACCCCTTCCGTGTGAAGGAAGTGCGCTACCACTGTGCTAATCGCCCGTAGCTAGTTATTGTAGCAAGTTTAAGCTGTTCATTTGCGAAATTGGACGGTCTGGCGAAAAACTTACCCTAGGTATAGCGATCTCAAATGATTTGTGAATCAGATGTGAAAGGTGGGGAGGGCATTGCCCTCCCCACCTTTCACATCTGATTTCGGATTGCTATATAGGGAGGCATTGCTTTCAGAGGCTAAGTTGGCAGGTGCAATTAAACCTAAAACCCTAAAAACCTGTGCCGCCCGCAGCGCGGGCGGCACAGGTTTTTAGGGTCTGGTTTTTCATCGTGCCGAGCTACTTATTATCCGAAATAGATGAACTGACCTGCTGACCCATACAGCTCATTCGCCTTATATCTCATTCGCCTTGTATCTAGAAATTACTTTAGTGCCGGGTTTTGCCCAGGGTACAAGATAAAGCCAGAGAATCCTTGATTTTGGGTGGCTCGGACACTGCCAATGCTACCCAAAATCAAGGGTTTCAGAAGGGTTCTAATTTTTTGTCCTGTACTTAGGGCTTTTCCCTATTGGATACGCTTCCGTGAAATACTCTATAGATATAACTGATAGATCGGCCAAGGAATAATCAGAGAGGTTTGGTGAGGCAGGCTTTTCTGATAACGTGTAGGCACCAAGATCGTTAACATATGTTCATAACTTGGTTCCTTGATACAAGAGACCTCATGCAATAACTGGGTGGGCAGGGAAGTCCCGGTGCTGAGATCGCTTGCTAAAGGTCTTCATCGCGTTGGGCGATCGCCTTCCCTATCTTCCTCCTGAACGACAGAAACCTTCTACTCAGGTTATTGCCAATCGGTCTGCAAATCGTCAGCATAGTTGCAAGCATCTTGCTGGCTCGCTCCTACTGAATAAGCCTCGTCACCATATCGTTTAGACACCGGGTATCCATGACTGTTGCGCCAGAACAAATTGACCGGATTGTTTGGAATCAGCACCACGATCCTTTTGAGATATTAGGGCCGCACCCCATTCAGGAAGGCGACAAGGTCGTCTGGAACATTCGTGCCTATCTGCCCGAAGCTGACAAAGTGTCAGTTATTTTGCCAGACGAGCGCACCGAACATCCGATGCACTCGACTCATCACCCTCATTTCTTTGAGTGCGCGTTGGATGTCGAAGAACTGAGCCACTATCAATTCCGCATTCAAGAAGGTGAGCATGAGCGGGTGATTTACGATCCCTACGCCTATCGATCGCCCAAACTCACAGATTTCGATATCCATCTTTTCGCGGAAGGCAACCACCACCGAATCTACGAAAAGCTGGGAGCCCATGTCACAGAGGTCAATGGGTTAACCGGGGTCTATTTTGCAGTATGGGCACCGAATGCTCGCAACGTTTCCCTGATTGGCGACTTCAACTGGTGGGATGGGCGCAAGCACCAGATGCGGCGCATCGGCAATGGCGTTTGGGAGCTATTTATCCCGGAACTGGGTGTTGGCGTCCATTACAAGTACGAGATCAAGAATTACGACGGGCATATCTACGAGAAGTCTGACCCCTACGGTTTTTGGCAAGAAGTCCGCCCCAAAACGGCCTCCGTCGTCATGGATCTGGATACCTACACCTGGAACGATCAGGCTTGGATGGAGCATCGTCGTCACAATGATCCCCTAACAGAACCGATTTCCGTTTACGAGGTCCATCTGGGCTCCTGGCTCCATGGCTCGGCCAACGAACCCTACCATTACCCAGATGGGACTGAGTACCCGCCTGTTCCCGTTGCAGACTTGAAGCCCGGTGCGCGGTTTTTGACCTATCGCGAGATGGCGGATCAACTGATTCCCTATGTCAAGGAACTGGGCTTTACGCACATTGAGATTCTGCCGGTTGCTGAGCATCCGTTTGATGGGTCATGGGGCTATCAGGTGACCGGCTATTACGCCGTTACCTCTCGCTATGGCACCCCCGAAGATTTTATGTACTTTGTGGATCAGTGCCATCAAAACAACATCGGCGTCCTCCTCGACTGGGTTCCCGGACATTTCCCCAAGGACGGCCACGGACTTGCCTTCTTTGATGGCACCCACCTCTACGAATATGCCGACTCGCGCAAGGGTGAGCATAAGGAGTGGGGAACCTTGGTGTTCAATTATTCCCGCAACGAAGTTCGCAATTTCCTAGTTGCCAATGCCCTGTTCTGGTTCGACAAGTATCACATTGATGGTATTCGAGTCGATGCAGTGGCGTCGATGTTGTACCTCGACTATTGCCGTGAGCCCGGAGAGTGGGTCGCCAACGAGTATGGTGGCCGAGAAAACATTGAAGCGGCAGACTGCCTCCGGCAGGTCAACCACCTCATTTTTGGCTACTTTCCTGGCGTCCTATCGATCGCCGAAGAATCGACGTCCTGGCCCATGGTTACCTGGCCGACCTACTTGGGTGGGTTGGGCTTCAACCTGAAGTGGAACATGGGATGGATGCATGACACCCTAGATTATTTCAACATGGATCCCTGGTTCCGCCAGTTCCACCAAAACAACGTTACCTTTGGCATCATGTATGGGTTCAAAGAGAACTACATGCTGGTGTATTCCCATGATGAGGTGGTGCATGGCAAGAGTGCCATGATTGGCAAGATGCCTGGAGACGAGTGGCAAAAGTATGCCAATCTACGCTGCCTTTATACCTTTATGTTCACGCACCCCGGCAAGAAAACGTTGTTTATGAGCAATGAAATGGGGCAGTGGAATGAGTGGAATGTATGGGGTGATTTGGAGTGGCACTTATTACAGTTTCCCCCTCACCAAAAGCTGAAGTATTTCATGGGTCAGCTCAATCGGCTCTACACTAGCCAGCCAGCCCTCTATCAACAGGACTTTTCGGAGGAAGGCTTTAATTGGATTGATTGCAGCGACAATCGCCACAGTGTTGTGTCCTATGTCCGCTGGGCAAAGGATCGGAAGGAGCATGTGGTGGTTGTATGCAACTTCACCCCTCAACCTCACTCCCACTATCGAGTAGGGGTTCCGGAAAAAGGGTTTTACACAGAACTGTTCAACAGCGATGCCCGCGAGTTTGGCGGCAGCAATATGGGCAACTTGGGTGGTAAGTGGACAGAGGAGTGGGCCTATCAGCATCAGCCCTATTCCTTGGATCTATGTTTACCACCGCTTGGAACTGTAGTGTTCAAAATCGATCGAGGGAAAACAGCCGAGGCAATGCAGTAGAGAGCCGTAGCAACGCCCGTTCAGGATTCTGCACCCCCCTTGTTTGAATGGGCTTGCAACTAATTGCCACTGCCAAGGATAAACAGCCCAATCATTGTGATGCTGTTCCAGAGGCTATGGAGCAGCATGGGTGCTAGCAGATTGCGCGATCGCACATATACTATCCCCAGCACACTGCCCAGCAATGCCAGTGGGATCACCTCGGAGAGGCTGAGGTGGGCGATCGCGAATACCAGTCCACTGAGGACGATCGCACCCCATACGGGAACGTAGCGGGTCAGCGAAGGCAGCAAAAATCCTCGAAACAACAATTCTTCGAAGACGGGAGCCGCCACAGCGGCGGTGAATAGGAAAATGCCGAGGGCAACGGGGTCGTTTTCCTCTAGCACGATTTGCAGCAGCGGGTTGCTGCCGCCCTGCCCCTGCCAAATTTGTTGATTGACGATAGACACGCCCAGCATCAGCGGCAGGGCAGCCAGATAGCCACCGACGCCCCACAACAGCCCGCGCCCACTGAGCTGAAAGCGAAACCAATCCTTGGGTAAGGGGCGGTATGAGCTAACCGAGAGAAATAGGATGAATAACCCTGCCGTTGCCATGGTCACGTAATAGCCCAGGGTATAAAACGCACGGACACGGCTCGTGCTGTCTGCTAGGGAGATCGGCAAAAAACTCAGGAGCAAGGGCAACACCACTTGCCCGATGAGGAAGAACCCGACAATCAACACCTGCCAGATAATCTCTGCCTCCCAGGGGGTTTCCCAGGCTTGCCCGCCTACGGCTAGCAGGGCCTCTTTTCCCTGGGTGAAACGCTGAACCAACAGAAAGATGACTAAGCCGATGCCCGCGATCGCCGCAATGGTTGGCAAGATCCCGACAACGGCTAGCTTGAACAGGGTCGAGCGGGCGATCGCCATCCGCTGGGTTTGTAGAGCGGTCAACGCGGTGCTATTCTCCGCAACGGTATAAAGCTGCGTCAAGGCTTCACTCTGAAACCATCCTTCTAGGTTCTCGCGCACCGTGGCTTCAGTGGCTTCAGCGTTATCGCTCACCGTGGGTGGATCGTTCCATAGATTTTGTAAGACTGTGGTGGTTTCGGCGATCGCTCGGCCTGCGGTTCTGCGCTCCAGTTGGTTGAGCAAGGCATCCCAGGTGCTCTGTGCAGTATCGATATTGCCCTGCACCGCTTGCAGTAACCCAATGCGCAGATCCAACTGCCACAACAAGGCTTCCTGTTGCTGTACCAGAGTTGAGAATTGTGCCGAATTGCTTTCCGCCATGCGGATTTCAAAATTCGTCAGCGTTTCTTGGGCATCGTCACGCACCGACTGATAATTCTCCAGCGCCATTTTTAGCGGGTTATCCCCCAAAACGGCCTGTTGTAACTGCGATCGCGCCGTATCCATTGGGTCGGCACTGGCTGTGGTTTCAGTCGTTTCTGTCTGGGGCGAGGTTTCCGTTGCCAGTAGGACTAAATTCGTCTGATACAACTCCAATCGATTGGTAATCTGTGGTTGACCCAAGCTGGTGATCAGCGAACTGCCGACCAGTGCGACCACGACCAGCGTGAGTAGGCTCAGGATTAAGCGCTTAATTGTCATCCCCAGTTGTGAACCCTCGAATTTTCGTACAGCTTTTTGGCATTATCGCACTCTGGCTCCGATGGCGGGGTAAAATGCTCCTGTTTGTGGGCGGTTTCATCGCCTGCAACGGGTCGAAGGAAGCGTTTCTTGCTCCAGCCCCAGCCAACGCGCTCTCGCTCGTTCCATATTCCTTCTCATACTCAACAAACGGAGGACAGAACTCTGGCTACTCGCATTATTCTTGTGCGGCATGGACTCAGCACCTACAACTTGCAGCGTCGGGTACAAGGACACTGCGACGACTCCACCCTTTCCGATGAAGGGAAAAAGACAGCCCAACAAGCGGGGGCAGCCCTGCACGGCTTACGGTTTGACGCAGTCTATAGCAGCCCCCTCAAGCGAGCAAGGGAAACAGCCGAAATCATTTGCAACCAACTGGACGCTCCTCCAACGCCCCAATTCACCGATTTACTCAAGGAAATCAATCTGGCGGAATGGGAGGGCATGACCTTTGCCGAAGTGGAGGAACGCTTTCCAGACGGCTTTCAAATCTGGCGTGAGCGTCCCCACGAACTGCAGATGCAGCGCACCACCGATACGGGAACGGAATCCTTCTTCCCAGTGCTGGATTTGCGCGAGCAAGCCCGACAATTTTGGGAAACGGTTTTGCCACACCATTCCGGCCAAACCTTGCTGGTCGTGGCCCACAGCGGCATTAACCGATCGCTCATTAGCGTTGCCGCCGGGGTACCGCCCGACCACTACAATGTCATCCATCAAACCAACTGCGCCATTAGCGTCTTGAACTTCCCAAATCAATTGGATGATGGTGTGCAACTAGAGTCGGTGAATCTCACCAGCCATCTAGGCATGCCACTGCCGAAACCCCGCGAAGGCCACAAGGGGCCACGCATCCTGCTGGTGCGGCATGGCGAAACCGATTGGAACCGCGATAAGCGCTTTCAAGGGCAAATTGATGTCGCGCTAAATGATGCTGGACGAGCCCAGTCTGACAAAGTGGCTGCATTCTTGAAGGATGTTGCCATTGACGCGGCGGTGACGAGCCCCATGCTGCGCCCGAAGGAAACGGCTGAAATTATTCTGAAGCATCATCCCCAGATCACTCTGGAAACGGAACCCTTGCTCATGGAAATTGCCCATGGGCTGTGGGAAGGCAAGCTGGAAGCCGAAATCGAAGCAGATTATGCCGAAACCCTAGACCAGTGGAAGGTTGCTCCAGAAAAAGTGCAGATGCCAGAGGGCGAAAACCTACAACAGGTATGGGATCGGGCGATCGCCGCTTGGGAAAATATTCTCGCTAGTGTAGACACCGAACGTCCCACCACGATTCTTGTTGTGGCTCATGATGCCATCAACAAAGCGCTGCTGTGCTACCTCACCGGGCTGGAACCAAAGCACTTCTGGAGCTTCAAGCAGGGCAATGGAGCCGTCAGCGTCATCGACTATCCCAAAGGGAGCGATCGCCGTCCCATGATTCAAGCCCTCAACATCACCACCCACTTCGGCTCCGGCGTCCTGGACAAGACCGCAGCAGGCGCATTGTAGTGATTTCTTGCGTTGAAGCTACAATGCCTCGCAGATATCCGCAGCAGGATTAACTACAATTAGCCTATGTGGCTGTTACACAGTCATGGAATTTGAATGGGACGAAGCAAAACGATTAGCGAATCTTCGTAAGCATGGAATTGATTTTGTAGATCTCCCTGCTTTATTTGCTGGGGAAATTCTAACTATTGAAGATACTCGCTATAGCTACAGTGAGCAGCGGTTCATCACATTTGGTCTATTGCAGGGGCGCGTGACTGCTGTCGTTCACACGGAACGTGAGGATCGCATTCGTATTATTTCAGCAAGAAAGGCCACTAAGTATGAACAACGAGTCTTCTTCGAACAGTTCTCAAACTGATTGGCGGCGTCTAGACACTATGAGTGATGAGGATATTGATTTTTCTGACTGTCCTGAAGTGACACCAGAAATGTTCGCAAATGCAGTGGTACGGAAGGGATTACCTGTTGTCGAGAAGAAAACCCAGGTAATACTTCGCATCGACAGTGATGTTTTAGACTGGTTCAAATCCCAGGGGCAAAGCTATCAAGCGCAAATTAACGCACTATTACGCGCCTATATGGAAGCCAATCAGTGACCAAATGCCTTTAATGCCATAAAGCTGAATCTCTTGCAACCCTACCACCTTTCCATTGGGATGAAGGTAGCAGTATTCACATCGGCAAGAGTCGAGTAACCCTTGACCTCTTGTCTGCAATCTATGCTCTAGATTTAGCCTCACCCTTGAAGCTTAGGCCTACTTACACTATTCATCTTTTACAGCAGTACCCATTACTTTAATTTTGCTATTGAATGGCAACGCTGCGGCTTGATAAATCGTTCGAGCCGGTCGTTTGCCTTCTGGAAATAGCTCGGCAAATAATGCGTTTACCTCATTCAGGTCAGCAAGGTCAATAAAAGCAATATCGACGAAGACAATTTCATCGTTTGAAAAACCAGCCGCTTTCACCGCAGCAAAAAAATTGGCAAAAGAACGCTCTGCCTCTTCACGCGCAGAACCCGGCACATATTCTCCAGAAACATCAACTGAAACTTGACCACTGATGTAGCAGGTATTACCTGCCACCACTGCATGGCTAATGGGCATAGACCACTGAGGTAGCCCTTCTCCCTGCGTAATGAATTTTCGAGGACTCATCCTTCCCCCTACAAACAACCCAGAAATACTACCTCATTCATAAACTTTCGATAGCGAATTATGAACACTAACAAACAGCCTCCAACCTACACCCCAACCAACGGGTGAAGCCGTCCAACATTCTGCTTCACCTGCTATAGATAGAGTTATAGCGGTGTGCAACCGCATTAAGCACAGCAACGTTTGTGTGGGGCGCGTCGCGCCCCACACAAACGTACTTAACTAACGCGCATAGCGCTATAAGATAGCTCAATCTCGAATCTTAAGAAACAGGCTTCAAAAAAACAACCTTACTAAAGGCTTGTGGCATAACGATGGAGATAAAGTGCTGTATAGGTATACGGTCACTCTCAATCGATTTGTTATATGAATTTACTCAACGCTATGTGCCAGCCATTTACATGACTCTAGACACATTTCGGAAAATGTAGCTGTAAACGACGATTTTAAAGGGCTACAAGCATAGACACCAAAACGCACAGATGACTCTGCCGGTAATGGTGGATTCACTTTTCCCATTGCTTCAGTCGTCTCACCCAATTGATGCAAATGAAAGATTCTCATTTGTTTAAATAAGATACCGTCAAGTGACGACTCTATTAGAAAGTCAGGACCTCTTCGGTTCAACCGATACCAAATATTTGATGGCAACTCTATATCTGTTGTCGCCCAGTCTGAATAACCCATATTAGTAACCACGCTACCAAGTCGTGAGTAGTGCTCATTCTCAAACTCGACTGATGCTTTGAACCAGTTATCACTATCTAAATAGATAATTAGACCACATTGATCAAACTTAGATTTATACTCAAAGCCAACCTTCGCAGTGAAACTGAAGTTATTACTAGAGTCCAGCAGTAAACTTGGTGCATTGTCATTTCTAAAACCGTAATATGAGCGTTGCCAAAAGTCTGTTCCAGGCTCAGTAGTTATGGTGACTCTACTACTTGTCACTTCATACTCTTTTGGCTCAAACAACCAAGAAGCCTTTGTAAAATCTACCATCTGGTTTGATCCTTCAAATTATTCGTTCATATAATGCTGAAGAATATTAGTATGGGCATTGCTCATCAAAATCTAACATCTCAGACAATTAGCTTAACTTCATCCTGGCCTTATTATCGTTGCCTAACTCATGAACTCTTTACTTCCCTGGATTTTTGGCAGCACCTTAGGTGGCGGTACCGCTGCAATAGGAACTGTTGTCCTCTATTGGTTATTATCGTTGACATTTCCAGAAGTTAGTGTCCGTCCAGATGAGTCTAGCACTATTGTAGAAGTTACTTCTGCTATTTCAGCTCTTCTTGTCGGTGTTTTAATCGGTTGCCTGCATGGAGGACTCATAGGAAGCTGTCAAGGTTTATAGCGTTTCCTATTCTAGTGAGGTACACTTAGAATAGAATGTTTATTTCCTAGGGGACGACTTGAGGTGCAACCCTATTCGCTTGACTTCCGTAAAAAGATTATCGATATCTACGTTAAAGAAGC
>JADEXA010000087.1 GCA_015207365.1 Vacuolonema iberomarrocanum LEGE 07170 | reverse complement strand
CCCCCATCCACCCCACCGGGGCCGCCATTACCGTGGAAAGCCCTCATTGGCCTTGGCCTGTCTATTACAGCCGGGGTGGTGGGCGCAATATTCTTACTACCAGGGACTCCGGAGCTATTCACGGTGCAACCTGAGGCGCTGACCTTTGCCGCACAACCCCTGGATGAACCCAGCCCACCGCAAACCTTAACCGTTCGAAATACGAGCGACGAACCGCTATTCATTACCTCTGTACGTATTGCTGCCGGATTGGAGTCAGACTTTACCGTGACCAGCACTTGTCTGAATAGTCTGCTGTTCCCGAATGACCACTGCACCATCTCAGTCGGTTTCCAGCCGATGGAGGTGGGCGATCGCACTGCCCAGCTTGTGATCGAAGGGGAACATGGCGCATTTGAGCGCACCGTTTTCCTGCAAGGCGAGGGTATTCCTCACGTCGAAAATACCCGCCTGTCCTTCAGTCCGGCCAATTTCGCCTTCGAACCCACCCCCACCAATCCAGCGGAACCTCCGACACAGTCCATCACGTTGCAAAATACCGGAAGAACTACCATTACCCTCGATCGCATTGCGCTGGTGGACAACGAAGCTGACGCCTTTGTCATCAGCGACAATCCTTGCACAGGCACCTCACTGCGCCCCGACGCCACCTGCACTATCACCCTGCAATTCCTGCCGCCAGATACAGCAGAATTTCAGGCCATGTTGCACATAGAAGACACGACACAGGGGATGGCCTGGGACGGTGAACTGACGGGGCTGGGACAACTGCCGCCACCGCAAGTTGAACCTGCTGACCTGCTCTTTGATGCTGTGTCCATCGGAACCGCTGCCCGCCGCACGGTGACCCTTCGCAATGTGGGGCGATCGCCCCTCCGCATTGCCAATATCGACTGGAGCGAAGCTATCGATGGGCTGGAAATCGTCAACCAAACCTGCCAAGACGCCATTCCCCCGGACGAAAGCTGCGAGGTACAAATTCAATTCTCCCCCCGTAACGCTGGCGACATCGCCACGGCCTTGCGCGTCTTTAGCAACGCCATCGCCACCCCCCACCAGATTCCCGTCAGCGGCAGCAGTCAGCTCTCGCCACCTCCCATCCTCTCGCCGCTAGACTTTGGCGAACAGCAAATCGGGACGGCTCGCGAAGCAACCCTAACCCTGACCAACCCTGGCCCAGCCCCTCTTCGGATACAAGATGTCGCGCTGGCTCCGAGTGAGCATTTTGCCATCGTCAACGATGCCTGCCGCGACACCACACTCGGCCCAGATAGGCGCTGTGGCATCCAAATTCGGTTTGCCCCAGGAACCCCCGGACGCCATGCCGCCCCGCTCACCATCACAGACTCCGCCGCAGGCAGTCCCCGCACCACCCCCATTCAGGGCACAGGCGTTGCCATCCCACCACCCGAAATTGTTCGGCTGAGCCTGGAGACGGATGTGATCGAGCAGGGCGATCGCACAGAGCTGTGCTACGCCACCCGTAACGCCACTCGCATCACCCTGCGCGCCAACTCCGAATCCGACAGAACCCTAGAGGCCCCAAGCGATTGCCTCATCGTTTCTCCCCGCACCTCAACCAGCTACGAGCTAACCGCCCTCAATGCCCAGGGAGCCACCACCCAAGCATCCGTGCGCCTGGAAGTGATGGTGCCCGACACCACCCCACCCCCAATTCCTCAAGGCATAGCGCCCCCATCAGGTGCCTCTCTCTGCGAACTTCCGCTAGTCTTGCGCTGGAGCAATGTCACTGACCCCAGTTCCCCCATCCGCTATCGCATCATCGTAGAACGGCAGCAATTTGATGAGCGCCAAAACGAATTCTGGGAAACAATGCAGCGAGACATCGTATCAGAACCCCAATTCGGTCTCAGTCAGAACATCGTTGACAGTAGTTATCGATTTCGCTGGCAGGTCTCGGCCATCGATCGGGCAGGCAACGAAAGTGCTCCCTCACCGTGGTACACCTTTACGCGGTGTATCCCGCCCGTTATCTGAGTAAGCCTCGCCCCTGCAGTCATCTGGCTTCCATGCCAACTTGATGCAATACTCTCACCTCTAGCAAGGAGTAATTCCTATGAACCCGTCCAATGCCTCCCATTCCCCAGGATCCGGCTCTGTCAACATCAGCATCGGCGGCAATCTAAACGGGGAGCAAATCGCCATGGGGCACACCATCAAACAAACCCAGATTACGAATCCCAAAGCAGAGGTTGTGTCGGATACCGAATGGCTCCAACTGCGGCAAGAACTTGACACCCTCAAAGCAATCCTCCGTGCCTATGCCCCAACCGAGAAGCAAGGAGAGGCGATCGCCCAAGTCGATGCGCTAGAACAAGCCATCACCGCCGGAAAACCCGATCTGACGCGGATGCAACACATCAAACACTGGTTCGCCAAATACCTCCCTACCTTCACAGGCGCCGTCACCAGCGTCATCGTGCATCCCATCGTCGGCAAAATCGTCGAAGCATCCGGCCAAGTTCTAGCCGATAAACTCACAGAACGCTTCCAGGATTAACAAGATTTTCACCCTTGAACAGTTGCATGAACTACCCCGCTCCAGATAGGAACGGGGTAGTTCATTGGGGTAACTCCTTTCTTGCTTTGTACTGTACAGGCGTTGCGAACCCTGACAGTCGCGAGGAGTGGTCGCGGCTGCGGGCATCGAAGGGGCATGTGGCGTTTTGGGATATGAGGAAGTTGGAGGTGGAGGGTAGCGCCCCTAGCTAGCAGCCAGGAGTAAACAAAGTCTGGGGCGACCCAGGCGGCGCAAGCCGAGGACTCAGTGAAGGGGCAACCCGGTCAAGAGACTCGATGCCCGAACCCCATCAAGGGGACTTGGGAGCCTTGACCCGTGGGCAACGCCAAACTGGAGGACAGGGACTCTTTGATTCGAAAGATAACCTGGAGTCCATTTATGCCAAAGCCGCTCTAGATGAGCTATTCGTACTCCTCTACAAAGGGTCTGTTGGCTGTTGCTCCCTGGCGCAGTTTGAATCGTCAACTGGGTTAACCCTCACAACCCAGGAGGGACAACTGCGAGAGGAGCTGCCAAGTATGCAGCAGTTCCTCAACCGCATCCTTGCCCTGCCGATTCAGCTCCAGAACGACCTCTTTGAGGTCTTCGAGATGCTGGTTGAAACGCGGGTTGAAGCGGCGATCGCGGCTGGAACGTTTGAGAATGGCGTTGAAACGATTCAGGCGGAGAAGCTAGAAGTTGTTGACCGCAATGTGGTCTATACCCATGCCTCTGGTAGTGAGACGTTCTGTGTAGAAGTTAAGCAAAGCTGGAGGACAGAGTTTCTGAGTGTTCAATCAGCCCTGAAACTGAAAGCCAAGTGGGACGGTCGATTGATGCTCAACCGGAAATCTGGGCGGGTGGCGGTTGTGGTACCCACCTCATCCGATATCAGCGATTCCGGTGCGGTCATTCCGCGTGTGTCTCTCGTGCGTCCTGTCAGCCGCACAAAGATGACGGTTCCAGAGCTGGAAAGTAGTACTTGGGAAGAGATTTCTCAGTCTGACTGGGAGCGCGGCTGGGAGGCGGAAGTAAGCCAAATCCCGGAATACTCTACGGATCGATTCTTCTTGATCTGTGGCCTTTTGCTGCCTATCTGGAAGGCGCTTGATGCTGACAATATGCGGGTGTATCGTCTGCAAACTGATGCAGGAGAACGTCTACTGGGACGGGTGATTGAGCCCCATAAGATGCAGGCCATTGCCAAGTCTCTGGGGGTTCATCAAGTGGAGCTATCCGCCGCCGAGATGTTCGAGGTCGTGCTGAAGCAGAAGCAGCACCTTCCATTGCCGGGGGGCTTGTCGCTGCGCTCATCCTCACTCATGGATGAGCAGCGGTTAGAGCTCTCTGGGACGATCTCCGATGGTTTGTGCGAGCAGCTCAAGGCCGCAGAGTGCTTTACTGAGATCTTCTCTTGGCGGCGACGGGTCTTCGTTCCAACCGATGAGGCTCGCGGTCCAGCCGTTCTTGATGCCGTCGTAACGCTGCTGAGTTAGGCCAATGCATCAGCATATAGCAGTCATCCCCCTGGATGGCTGTTTTCTTTTGTGGCGATCGCCTGGGCGGAGCAGAATTTAGGGGGATTGAAGGAAACGGACACAAACTAAAGTTGAGAGGGCGATCGCCTCACCATTCTCCTCGCCTTCCCCTAACGCCCTATCGCCTAATCCATCTATTTACCTACTCATCCACCCACCTGCCTCCTTTTCGCCGCGAAAAGGGCAAGAGGGCAAAAGGGAAAAGGGATACCTGTGGGAGGCTAAAGACCCCTCGGGGCAACACAGACGACTCGGAAGCCAATATTGTTGTTGGCGTTGTCGGACGTATTGTAGTTGCGATAGGCGGAGCGACAATTCCTCGGATTGTTGATCCAGGAACCACCGTGTTCACCGACCAATCCCACCGTCAGAGTAAAGCCGCTTCCCTTAAAACCAATCCGATTCCGGGGAAATCTTCATCCTTTTGGGTTCCGGTGGCGGCACACACACCAGCTCGTCAAAGATCCGTCGGCGCAGTCGCTGGGCTTGAACCGCCGAGTATCAGCTAGTGTGTTCGCTGGATTGCCAAGCTGGGTAGGTTGCTGGGACGAAAAGGGGATGGCGACCCAGGGGTGAAGATGCTGTGGTGAGGATTACGATGGCTGGATGATATTGCAGATTCTTGCGGCAGAACCGACTATTTTGAGGTCACGCTGCAAGGCATACAAATTATTTTGCCCCTGATTCAAGTTCAGACTGATGTCGTGTGGGAAAAGCTGGCGGAGTTAGAGATTCAGTGAACAAGATGTCGCTGATGTGGTGCTTTGGGCTCGACTGGGCGATTAATTCTGAAACATTTAAATCCAATGGAGAAGCTCACTGGTAACTAGTAACAGAGTGAACGATTGGGGCGGACTTGAAATCACAGTTGGATAAGGTTGGCCAGTTTAACGGTCATACCCTTACTCCTCCAACGACTTGAGCTGATGTTTTAGTCTGCAAAATTTACATCCTATGGTGCGATCTCCTCGTGCATCCTCCTTTGCAGATAAATAATGTTTCAAGGTTGTTAGTGCAATGTCTAATGCCAACAGTGTTGTTTTTATTGATTCTCAAGTTCAAGATTCCGCAGATCTAATTACCGGGATTGCGGCCGATACTAGCATTTATCATCTGGGTAATAGTCGCGATGGCGTGACCCAAATTAGCGAAACCCTGGCGCAGTATCAAAATCTTGATGCCGTTTACATCGTCTCCCATGGCAGCGAGGGGAGTTTGGACTTGGGGACGGCCGTCCTGAGCCTGGAGACTCTGGATGACTATGGTCAAGAGCTGTCTGGATGGTCCCAGGCATTAAGTGAAGAGGCTGACCTACTATTTTTTGGCTGCAACGTCGCTCAAGGGGAGCAGGGGCAGGCGTTTATGCAGCAGCTGGATACGCTCACCGGAGCGGATATTGCCGCTTCGACAGATTTGACGGGGCAGGCTGAGCTAAAGGGCGATTGGATCCTGGAAGCAGCTACCGGCACCATTGAAGCTCACGTGCCCTTTGCGGTTGATAGCCTCAACAGCTTCGAGGGAACCCTGGCGAGCTTAAGTGGCGGCTTAACGGGCACACGAGATTTTACCGATCATACGACGGTCGATGGCGACCTGTTCCTGGATGGTGATGTGATCTTGAATGTGGGTGATTTTACCCTGGGTAGTGACTTTAAGATCGCTGGTGATGCTCAGGGAGAAAGGGATAGCCTATTTATTAACGCCTTTGGCAAAGTCACCATTGCAGGAGACATTTTTGGCGGGGGTCTACAGAACATCACCATTAATGCTAGTGAGATTGAAATTCAGGGAACCTCACTGATTTCCACTCGGTTTATTGAGGGGGGTAACTATGACACAGATTTATCGACTGGCGATTCTGGAAACCTAACGTTAGGAGTGAACGATGCTGTTACGATCCAGGCAGGAGCAGAACTATTTACCCATGTTGGCAGCGACGATACCGAAACAGCTGGAAACATCGAAATTACCGTCCTGGACGAAACGGTTCAAACCGGTCTGGCAATCATTCCGACCCAGCCCCAGCGGTCTGCCAGTATCAACATTGATGGAGCCACCCTCAAAGGCAACGATGTAACGGTTTCTGCCAGCGGTCTAGACCCGAAATTGTTTGGTGATGTCATCGACTTCCCTGGCGTGCAGTTCCTTGATAAGGTCGTCATCGATCCATTACTGGAAGGTAGGGCTGCATTCTTGCAAGGTCTGGTTTTACCTGCCTCTGTGGAATTCCGCAGGTCTCACGCCGAGGCTACCGTGACTGGGAGCACCATTGAAGCCAGTGGTGCTGTCACCATCAGCACAGAAGCAACTGCGGACGGTAGTGTCAAATCTATCCGTGCGACCCGGACGCCTGAATCGTCTCAATCCTTGGGAGCGCAAGCTTACAATTTCTTATCTCACTTTGCAGTGGCTGTGGGCTACGCTGAGACCGATGCCGTCACCAAGGTTGAAGGCACCACCATCACAGCCGGTGCAGATGTCTCGCTGACGTCAACGATCGAAACGACTGCGGCTGTCGACGCCAGACTTTTTGGCAACCTGCAGGTAGCTGGCCAGGGAGCAAGTAGTACTAACTGGGGCTTTGCAGCGGCGGTGTCGATTACCGATACCACCTCAAAAGTGACGCTCGATGAAGATAGCAGCATTGTCTCTGGGGGCAATGTGGCGATTATGTCTGGAGGCAAAGTCACCAGTAAAGCCAAGGCAAAAACAAGTATTTTTACCACCGGTAATTTTGCATCCAGCGTTGCTGTGAATCACGATGATACCAATGTGGAAACCCTCGTCCAGGGTGACATTACGGCGGCGGGAAGCATTACTAAGGCGGAACCAACCCAGATTGAGAGTGACAACGTCAATGGTGAGGACGATACGATTTCCTTTGAGGACTCCCATGGATTTGGCCAGGGTGAAACAGTTACCTACCAGAACGCAGGCAATGGCTCAGACATCGCAGGGTTAACCGATGGGCAAATCTACACCGTGCATTTGGAAGATGATCAAACCATTAAGCTCTCAAGGGGGCCAGCCCTCGATGTGGGGGTTGGCGGAGTAAATCAGGGGGCCATGCATAGCCTCAGTCGCCTGGGGACTCAAACCATTACCCAGGTCGATATCGAAACGGACCAGATCACCCTGGAGAACCATGGCTTGCTTACGGGGCAACAGGTCATCTACCGATCCAATGCAGATGAAGAGGAAGGCATTGACGGTCTGTTTGAAGAGATTTCCTACTTTGTGCGGGTGGTGGATGAGAACACCATTGAACTAGCAGGCGACATCGACCAACTGGCCGCTGGGCAAAAAATTGACCTTGAATCCACTGGGATTAGCGACAACACCTACGAACTGGAGTTCTACGAACAGGAGGAACGAATTCAGGAATTTGTCCCCGGAACCGTGATCGATGTAGATGCCGATACGCTATCGCTAGACGACCACGGCTTCTACAACGGTCAATTGGTTCGCTACAACAGCTCCGGTAATAGCGACCCGATGGGAGGGATAGACGATGAACAGTACTACTTCGTCATTGTCAATGACAGTAATAGGATTCAACTGGCCGCTACCCAGCAGGACGTCATTAATGGGGTCGCCATCGATTTAACCACTCAGGGCAGTGGCACTGATCATCGGCTTACGGGCATCCAAAACGCTACCCGGTTTGAGGCCAAAACCGCCGTTGATAGTGAGAAAGATGTCTTTACTGTCAACAATCACGGTTTCCAAACTAGGGATGCGGTGGTGTACGACACCGATGCCACCTTTACGACCGAAGCTCCGGTGGCCATCAACCGTACCCTTGACCCTAGCCAACAGGTGGATATTGCCAATAATACCCTCTCCATTGCGGCCCAAACCCTGGAAACCGGGGACAAGGTCACGTACCAGGCGGCCTATGCCCTGGATGCTGAGAGTGCCCAGTATCAGGCCATTGGCGGGTTAACCAGTAATACAGAATACTACCTAATCAAACTGGATGATGAGACCGTCCAACTTGCCGCGTCGAGAGAGCAAGCATTGGCCAATGAAGCCATTGATTTAACCGCCGTCGGCACCGGGTCTTTCCATACGCTTTTTAGTGTTGGGAAAGAAGTGGTACAGGTAGAAGACCGGGAAATCAGTGGCTTAGAGGCTGCTGAGGTGTATTACGTCAGCGTCATTGACGACCACACTTTCCGACTCACCCAGACCCCAGAAGAAGCCGTTAACGCGGAATTTGTCGATTTTGACGGGGCTGATTTTGGCGGCAACCATCGTTTAGCGCCGCAGGAGTCGGAGTTCCCTCCGGGCATTACGTTAGAGGCCACTTTAGAGGCCGATGATCGCGCGAATGCTTCGGGGGCTGCCCGTTCCACTCCGAAAATCAGGGATTACCTCCAAAACCCCGATCTGATTGCTAACCTATTTGTTGGCGGCGGGGGCGGGCTCTTAGATCAGACGCAGGCAAGCGATATCCTTAAGGGTAAGAAAGGACCTTTTGATAAAATTAGCGGGACGAACAAGCACTCCGTTGGCTTGGGTGTTGCCGCCAACCTGGTAGACCACAAGGTACGGGTTGAAGTGGGCTCAGACGAGAATGGCACCGACTTCGACACCATTCTCAACACCAATGAGAATATTCGAGTTCACGCCGGGATTGAACAGAAGGTGCAAACCCGCGCTAGCGGTGCCACTGGCAAGTCCGAGTCAGGAGGGGCCTTGGGGCTGGCCATTGGTTTCAGTAAATATGACAATACGGCCCAGGCCATCGTTCATGGCAATGCCCAACTCAACGCTACAGACACTATTGATGTCACCTCGAAGGTTGAATATCCTTTCCTATTTACAACCGATAAGCTACCTGGCCCAAAGAACGACCTTGATAAAGAAGAGAATATTGAGGGCGGTCTCAAGCTTGCGGAAATTATTGGTATCCAGGGTCTTTTTGGGGGTAATCTGCTGCTTTCCCAGGTCACCAATACCTTTGCCAATACCAAAAATACCGGCAAGATTGACAAAGGCCAGATTAAAGGTGGGACGGTTGGCCTCAACGGCACCATTGCGGTGAATGACTACAACAATGTGTCGCAGGCGCTGATTAAGTCCGGGGCTCAGATTAATCAAAATACGGCCTACCAGACTGAGCAGCAGTCGGTGAATGTGCAGGCAGATACCGATATGTTGCTGGTGGGTCTGGTGGGCATTCTCCATATGGATTTTGCTTTAGATACAGGCCTGGCGGGTGTGAAAAAGAAGGGGTGGCAATCGGTCTTTAATCCTTGGGGAAATACAGCCCAGAATGGGGTGGGGGTGTCTGCTTTGGCAGAACTGCTCAACAACAAAACCATTGCCAAGATTGAGCGGGGAGCCCAGATTCATACCGGTACCCAAGGGGCAGGGCTGGATGTCAACGCTAAAGAGAATGTCGTTCTTGTTGCCCTGACTCAATCAGGAGCCCAGGTAGAGGGATTTGGCTTGGCGGGTGCGGGGGCAGGCTTTGACCATACCAGCCATACGATCGCCCAGCTCGAATCGGGTGTCACTGTGACGGGTGGCCCGCTCAGCATCCAGGCTCATAGTGATGTGGTTCGGGTAAATTCGGCGATGACGTTGGTTAATACCAAAAACACTGGCGTGGGTTTTGCCGTGGCGATTGATGAGAGCGATCGCCATGTCAGAGCCGTCATTGGGGATGCCAAAGCCGATGATGAGGTGCTTGCTATTTACCAGAGCAATGCAGAGCTGACGGCAAACACCTCGATTGATGTAGTGGGTGATATCGAGGTTAATGCTAAAACAACTGGGGCTGTGGTGAGTGCCGCGCTGGGATTTAACTGGTTGTCACCGACGGGTTATGTTCCGTTGGAAACTAACGTGGTATCACCGGACTCCATCAAAAACTTGACCGGCGTGACTGGGGGGATTGCCGGTAATGTGCAAACGGAAACGGTCAAGGCGTATGTCTATGATGCTCAAGGCAACGGTCACATCAAAGCGCGTCAGGGGGGAGACCTCAAGGTTAAGAGTGAAAATCAAACCCTAACGATGGCCCTCGGGGCTCTCTTAACAGCAGCTCACCCTGCAGGGGGAAACCCAGGAATTTCTGAAAATCAGAACGTTGTTGCGGCTACCCTCGGGGCTGGATTTAATCAGGTTGACCACACCACCTTAGCCTTCATCGAAGGGGTTGATGTTGAGGCCAATGCGCTGCGGATCACGGCGGACAAAGATCGCACTAAGGGTAGCCGGACGCTGGCTTTAGCGATCACGCCATCCATTACGGCCTCCGGCGCTGGCCAAGGAAGCTTTACGGCCAACGTCTCAGGTGCAGTCGCCCTCAACCAAGTCAACAGCACCACGAAAAGCTACGCCAAAAATAGCACCCTCCAGGTTGAAGGCAATACCACCTTCGCGGCAACGGATAAGTCTCGCTATTATGCGGCAGGCGGTGCCCTAGCTTTAGGTGTGTTAACCAGTGGCAGCAACTACAAGGGGACTGGAACCCTAGGATTTGGCTTTGGTTTCAACGAGGTGAACAGCACGACCGAGAGCTATCTCGATCAATCATCCCTGACAGTTCTCAGCAGCGCCACGAACCCTAACAATCAAATTGATATCACGGCGCTTGCTGACTTTGAGAGTGTTGCTTTGTCCCTATCCGGTGCCGTCTCATCGAATACCGGCATGAATCACACAGGAGGTAGTGGGCTTAGCATTTCTGGCGCTGTGGTGGGGGCAGTCTCTATTAATGAGATTAAGCAAAATACCGTGTCAGCCTACGTCAGCGACAGCACGATTGATGCATCCAATCAAAACCTGACCGTCAAGGCCGAAGATAGTAGCCATATTCTGGGCATTGGTGGTGGGTTGAGCATTAGCGCCATCACCCATAAAGATACCCCCATCGCCCTTTCCATTGGGGCATCTGCTGCCGTAAACACCTTTGCAAATACTACGGTTGAAGCTTACCTGAGCCAGAGTACAGTGTCGGCGAATACTGTTGACCTCACTGCCAGTTCAACTGCCGAGTCAGGGGCTTACGCCATTATTGGCTCGGGTGCTGGGACTTCGGCAAATGAATCTAGTAATGGCTGGTCCGGAGCGCTTGCTCTGGCTGGGGCCGGGACGGGCAACTATGGCAGCAGCCACATTTCCGCCCAGGTTGATGATGCTCAAATCTACACCGGGGCACTGGCCATTCACGCCCTGGATGAAACCGAGCTCAAGTCCTATGCCATTGGGCTTGCTGTTGGTGCTGGTTTGAATTTCAATTCCACAGCGAGCGCCGCTACGGTTGGGGCTGGCGTCGCTGTGGCCCTGAATGAGGTTCGGAATGACGTTCATGCCAACATCAAGGGGGCCTCTACGATTAATCGTCTGGGTAATAACGGCCAGGTCGATGTAGATCTCCAAGCGCTGTCGACACCCGAGATTAAAAGTGTCAATGTGGCGGGGGCAGCGGCGGTTGCGGGGAGCAGCCAAGGTGAGCTGGGCTTAGGGATTGCGGCGGGCGTTTCGGCGGCCCACAGTACTTTGAGCAACACCGTCACCGCTACGGTCGAAGACGGTTCCAGCATTCAAAATGGGGGCATCGTGTCGGTTCAGGCCCTGCTCGGCCAAGTAGACGATACAGCCCCCTCCACGCTTCACACCGTGGGTGGCTCAGCCAGTCTCGCCGCTGCGTGGAGTCAAAACCTGGGTGGTAGCCTGGCCGTAGCCGCCTCAGTTGCCAGAAACTATGTTGAGGACAACACTGTCCTAGCAACCATCAATAATTCAACGGTGACAGCTAACGATGACATTACGGTAACGGCAGACTTTAGTCCCGCTGTAGATACCACCAATTTTGGTGTGGCCTTGGGAGTCGGTGTGGGGAGTGGCAACAGCTCCGGCATTGGCTTGGCGGGTGCTGGCATTGGCTCTTACAACACCCTGATTAACAACACCACTGAAGCGTCAGTGACTAACGGTGCTAATATCACCAGTCAGGCTGGCAATGTGGCCCTGAAAGCCACCGATGCGACCCACCTTAAAGCTCATGGAGGAACAGGCTCCCTAGCTATTGGAGGGGCTTCTGGAGGCTTAGGATTTAGTGCTGCCATCGGCGCAGCCGTAGCCAAAAATAAACTGGCCAACACAACCAAGGCTGACATTAGTGGAGCTACCGTCAAAGCGCATCAAAACCTCACCGTTGAGGCAAAGGCGGACAACGATATCGACGCTTTGAATATTGGCGTGGGCGCTGCTGTTGGCGGTAGTTCTGATGGTGGCGGTATTGGCCTAGCGGGTACCGGCATTGGTTCCTACAATACCCTCAGCAACACGGTTGCTGCCACCATTCAAGCGGGCACCGAGGCCACCGCTGAAACGGGGGCGGTACGCCTAGCGGCAATCGATACCTCGACGATTAAGGCTGATGGGGGCGCTGGCTCTCTGGCACTTGGATTAGGTAGCGGAGTTGACATTAGCGCTGCCATTGGGGTCTCTGTCGCTGAGAATGACCTGACGAACACCCTAGAAGCCTTTATTGATGACGCAACTGTCACGGCGCATCAAAATCTAACTGTTGAGGCTCAGGCGGACAACGATATCGATGCTTTGAATATTAGCGTGGGTGTTGCTGGTGGGGGTAGTCAGGATGGCGGCGGTATTGGCCTAGCGGGTGCTGGCATTGGCTCCTACAACACGCTTAGCAATACCGTTGCTGCCACCATTCGGGCGGGTGCCGAGGCTACTGCTGCAACGGGTGCAGTACGCCTAACGGCAACTGATACCTCGACGATTAAGGCGGATGGGGGGACGGGTTCCCTAGCGCTCGGCGGGGCAGCTAGTGGGGTCGGTGTTGGCGCTGCGATTGGGGCATCTGTCGCTGAGAATAACCTGACGAACACTCTAGAAGCCTCCATTAATGATGCAACCGTTAGGGCGCATCAAGACCTCACCGTTGAAGCGCAAGCCGACAACACTATCGACGCTTTGAACATTGGTGTGGGTGCTGCTGGTGGGGTTAGTTTTGATAGTGTCGGACTGGGTGCAGCAGGTGCCGGGATTGGCTCTTACAACACCCTGAGCAACACGGTTGCTGCCGCCATTCAAGGGGGTGCAGAGGCGACTTCTGAGACCGATTCGATTTATCTGACTGCTACCGACACCTCCAGCATTAAAGCTGATGGAGGCGCTGGTTCCCTGGCCTTCGGCGGCGGTAGTAGCGTTGGCGGTAGTTTCGGTATAGGCGTCGCCATTGCCCAAAACACCCTGGAAAATACGCTTAAAGCCAGCATTGATGAGGCGATCGCAACTGCTGAAAAAGATGTCGTCATCAATGCCGCCACTCAAAATGCCGATGGGTCTAAATCTGCCTCCATTGAGGCGGTGAGTGTGGGGGCAAGCGTTGCGGGGGCGATCGGGGGTTCTGGAGGTGTGGCCTTAGCCGGGGCCGGTGTTGGTGCCGACAACACCCTTCGCAACACCATTGAAGCCTCCATCCAAAACAGCCAGGTTACCAGTGATACAGGTAAAGTCAGTCTGGATGCCAAGGACCAGAGCAAAATTGATGCCAAATCTTACGTCGTGGGCATTAGCGCTGCTGGGGGAAGTTCAGGCGCTGGGGCTGGGACGGTTGGCATTGCCAAAGCCACCAACACCCTTAACAGTCAGGTTAAAGCCCTTGTCGGTCATGGGGATAACACCCCAGACTCCAGCCACATCCAGGCTCAAGCTTTAGATGTGACTGCGACATCTGACACCGACATTGACGCCAAAGTCGTCACGGCAGGTGTGGCCATTGCCGTTGCGGTGAATCCCGCATCCCCCATTGCCGTTGGGGTGTCTGGCAGTGGTGTCATAGCTGATAACACGATCAGCAATACCGTCGAGGCGGCGGTTCGTAACGGCAGCATGCTAGAAATTGCCGACACGATTGATGTGACCGCCTCAGACACCAGCACGGTAGAGGCCGATTATGGGTTAGGTAGCAGTAGCTTTGGGGTCTTGGCGGGGATCTCAATTGCCGTTGCATCCACCGAAAACACCGTTGATAATACAATTCAGACCTATATGGATAATGTGCGTTGGGCGGGCAGTAGCCAACCCGATGTAACGATCCAAGCCACAGAAACCGCCACCCTCACCACGGATAATCGCTTTGCCAGTGTTGGGGCAGGCATTATCGGGTTGGCCGGGGCCGGAGCCAGCTCGAAGACCACCCTCAATTCGACAACCGAAGCCTATGCCAAAGGCAATCAAGACTGGTCGGTCGGCGACCTGACCATTGCCGCCGATAGCAATACCGACAGTACAGTCAAGGTTCATGGAGGGGCTGTAAACGCTGCCGCTTTGGCAGCGGCGGCCGGGGCCAGCTTAGCCACGGTTGAGGATAACAGCCAGGCCACCGCCTACTTTGACCTGGACAACTCAGCCGTGCTCAAGGCCCAGGATGTGGACATCACTGCCACTGCCACCCCGAAAGCGACTGCCGATGCCCTCTTTGTCGGTGTCGCAGCTAGTGTTGGTCTAGCCGGAGCCGGAAGTGAAGCGACCGCCACTATCAATCCCATGGTGACCGCCTATGTGGGTGAAGGCACCACTATCCAAGCAGATAATCTCACGGTGCAGGCCGAGCAAGCTAAGCCAGAAAATAGTGACGCTTCGGTGAGCGCGATCGCCACCACAGGCGAAGGTGGCGTTGGGCTATCCCTGGGCTTTACCTACGCCGATGCCCATGCTGACGGTACGGTCAAAGCCTACATTGATGACAATGCCCGCATCTTTACCGCTAACGATGTCACGGTCGCAGCCATCAACAACACTCAACAATTTGCGGGTAAAGACGGTGTGGCCAATGGCGGCTTTAACATTGGAGTCACTGGCGGTGAACTTCGTGCCGATACCCATAGCAACAAAATCACCGAAGCCTACCTCGGCAACAACATTGCCCTGGTGGCCCAGAATCTTACCCTGCAAGCTGAAGGCGAAAACCAGGCGAACGTTGCAGGTGTGACCTTTGGGGGAGCAGTAGGTATCGCTGGTCGTGCGGGCCACGCCGAGACCCAGAGCACCAGCACAACCCGTGCCTATATCGGTGAGGGTAACGCGTCTCGTCGCCTCAAGGTGTTCGATGTCTTTGACCTCAATGCTCGCTACACCAATACTTTTGACAAGGATTTGGTGGTCGGTACTGGAGCTATCTTTTTTGCTGGCAGCGGAGCCAATGCTACACACACGATTGACTCCACCGTCGAGGCTCAATTTAGCAACAACCTCCAAATCGAAGCGGGCAATATTCAAGTCGATGCCCTCAACACCAGCCGCAAACTCAACAAAGATAAAACCAGTCTCCGCAGCGCCACGGGTTCCCTTGGCCTGAGTGTGGCCAAACTTGAGAGTCGCACCGACATTACCCACCATACGGATGTGCAGGTGGGCAGCGGTGCGGCCCTGCGGCAAAATAGCCCCACGGCAACCGATGGAATTGACATCAAAGCCAAGAACGTCATTGACGTTAAAGAGAGCGTGACAGCTAAAAGCTACGGCATTATTTCAGGTGGAGGTGTAGGCAAAGCCGAGATTATCGTTAATAGCGATGCCGATATTGATCTGGATCAAGGGTCACTGCTGGATGCCTCAGGGGATATCAATCTCAATAGCCACAGCTACAACCAGGCGCACACGGTCAGCAAAGTGAGTACCAGCGGCGTGATTAGCGGTGGCAAAGTAACCACTAAGACCCACGTCACCCCCAACGACACCATTACCCTCCATGACGATGCCAAACTACTCTCCCATGGCGAAGTTGCCTTAACCGCAGGGATTTCTGGGACTGACCTGACTGGCACCGAGGAAAGCGATAGCCGCGAACAATCCATAGTCAGGGCCAACGCTAACGTTACAATCTACGCTCTGGCTCCTGTTACCTCCAGAAATGCCTCCGATGTAGAAACGATTTATGACCGGACTCATACGATTACCGTAAACAATGGAGCTGAAATTGCGAGTGCAAAGGATACTCGTCTATTTGCCCATGCAGGGTCTCCGACTGTGGCAGAAGAGGGCCAAATCCACCATCTTTATGGAGCTAAAGATTTTGATGATGGTGTCTCCCAAACCGACACCATTGGGGTAACAGTGGATGGCACGGTACGCAGCCGCCGAATAGAAGCAAAAACCATCACCTTTGAGGAAGGTGCCAATGGCACGATCCAAGCCGTTCACCAGGCCGTTATCGATGGCGAGGTGATGCAGCTAGGCAGCACCGAAACTGTGGGTATCACTCCACCGGATGGGATCACCCTTTATCAGGGAGCTTACCAGGGCGATCGCACCGTGCTGGGCGTCGGTCGCTATGCCAACCTGGCCGACGGAGATCTGGCTGCCTTTAACAATGCCATTAGTGCGCTCAAGGTGGCTGCAGGTTACCAGGCGGTGCTCTACACCGAGGCCAACTTCCAGGGCGATCGCCTTGTCATCAAGTCGGATACCGATCTTGCCCAGTTAGGCAGCTTCAACAATCAGGTCAGCAGCCTGGAAATCTTGCACGACCCCGATTCTGTCATTGGCTATCGCTATGAAAATCAAACTAATCCCTCAGGGGCAGCGGGCACCCCTAAGACTCCCCTGGGCGAAATGGTGACTGTTACAGGAACCCTGGGGCTCAGAGACGACTTAACGAACCTCTACATCGGCGACTTTAATGGTGATGGCAAAGACGACTTTATCCGCCAAGAAAAAGGCAGTCGAGATAATGACAGTAGCAATACGGCTCAAGCTTACATCTCCCAAGGCGATGGTTCATTTAGCCGACATAATTTGCCGGAAAGCTTTGCACTCAAAGGGGACAGCACCACACTCTACATTGGTGACTTTAATGGGGACGGTAAGGACGATTTCCTAAGTCAATCAAACAGTAGCGACACGGCTCAGATCTTTTGGTCCCAGGGCAATGGTTCATTTACCGAATACAACCTTCCCAACAACTTCAAAGTTAGAGGAAGCTTAACTAACCTCTACATTGGCGACTTCAATGGCGACGGCAAAGACGACTTTATCCGCCAAGAGAAAGGCAGTAGGGATAATGACAATAATAATACCGCCAATGTCTTTTTGTCCCACGGCAATGGTTCATTCAGCAAGCATAATTTGCCGAATGAGCTTAAAGGGGACTTAACCAACCTCTACATCGGCGACTTCAATGATGACGGCAAAGACGACTTTATCCGCCAAGAAAAAGGTGCTTGGGATAATAACAGTAGCAATACTGGCAATGTCTTTTTGTCCAATGGCAATGGTTCATTTGCCAAGCACAACCTCCCTGAAAACTTTGCTATCAAGGGAGATAATACCAACCTCTATATTGGTGACTTTAATGGTGATGGTAAAGACGACTTTATCCGCCAAGAAAAGATTGGTAACAGCAGTGACAACACGGCTGATGTCTTTTTGTCCGATGGCAATGGCTCATTTGCTAAGCACACCCTTCCTGAAAACTTCAACCTCAAAGGGGATTTGACCAACCTCTATGTTGGCGACTTCAATGGCGATGGCAAAGACGACTTTATGCGCCAAGCCAAAAGCGGTAATGGTACGGCTGATGTCTTTTTGTCCAATGGCAATGGCTCATTTGCCCAACGCGATCGCACTGAATCGTTAGCGGATATTCTGGGCGGCAATCAGAGTCGGTTGCACATGGGCGATTTCAATGGGGATGGCAATGCTGATGTCTTCCAACACGTCGACGGTAATGACGCTGGCAGCATCATGCATGGTTTTTCCGAGGCTTCACTAGACGCATTAGAGGCTGAAGCCAATTTCCGGGAGCAATTCTCGACCGATGCGATTAGCAATACCCCCATCATCGAAATAGCAGATACGGGGCTTGACCTGGGCCGGATTTTGGTTGCTGGAGGCTACTTAAACGGTACTGGAACTCTGGATGCCGCCGCTAATAGCAAACTCGAAATCCTCAATAGCAGCCGTGCCTCTTTGCACGTCAACGATATTGATCTCTCGGATACGGGCGGTGGCCTCTACTTTAACTACGTCCCCTTGGGCACTAATGAAACCGACACCACTGCCTCGATTAACGCCTCGATTAACTCAGCGAATAAAGGCAATGGTGCTAACTTTGCTGCAGTGAACACCCTGGCAACGGAGGGTCGACCCGAAGTAAATATTGAAAATACCGCTGGTAGTCGCACAAGCATTCAGCTCGATGGCGACATCAATAACCTGCTGGGCACCATCCGAGCCGACAATGCGATCGGCGATACCATCGTCAACGGCAATCTCCGCGCCCACACCATTGACATTGCCACGGGCGGTAGCGTTATCCAGGGCTACATCTCTGGCAACCGCTACCTAGGCGGTGCGCCCGAAAGTCAATGGTGGCAAACAGCAGAAGCTTCAGCCCTGGCAGGCCAGAAAGAAAACCAAGGCAGCGACAACAGCGATTCTACGATCATCGGCGACAACGTGTTCATTGCCGGAAAACACATCAATGTCAACGGCACCATTCAGGCCGGTCGTGCAAACCACAGCGTCGTTATTACCGACAATACTCAGTTCCAACAGGCCATTGCCAACTTCAATCAGCAGTACGCCAGCAACAACGGTCAGCATCTGTTTGATTTCAGTGCATCCGGCCATGGCATCACCACCGCTGGTAATGACCATAAGCAGGTACGGCTCCAGTGGAATGCCCGTGACCAGCAAATTGAAGCCTATAACCTGGATGTCACCGGGGGCTATTTGGAACTACACGGTCAAATCTTTAGTACGGGCAATGGCCAATTGAAGGCACTGGATGGGTATGCCCAAATTCAGATTGAGAATAATACGGATTATGACCTCAAGCTCAATGCCCTCACCAACAACGAGGTCGAAGGCAAGATCAAGATTACCGATACCAGCCGCTCTGGCAACAGCCCCTATGGATTCCACGTGACCGAAATTGAGCGCCTTGGCAACACCATTCACACCACGGTCAATGGGGCGTTGAGTGTAGAAACCACCGGGCGCACCACCACCTATGACCCCAAAGCCAACCAGGTTTACCGATTTGAGACCGAGCAACTACGCCTGGAAACAAAATATATGAGGAGAAAACAAAAGGGAACTGCGCTTGGTAGTAGTTTCTTTCGAATAGTAACGTCAGACAAAACCTACGAGCGTGATGATCTTACAGTAACCAATGAGGATGTAGTAGAGCTAAGGGGTGGCCGTGGGCAATTAGTGTCAAATATTACTCAAGATGAGCTTTACAAATTTGAGCACCTCAATCAAGTGACTGTGGATTCTTGGAGTACTGACCGACGATATAGTGGGGTATATAGTGCTTCAACCAGACGTCACTGGGATTGGGAAGAATTTCGACATTACTATCAACTCCATCGCCACAGCATTGATGCCGACCGGGCTATTGCCATCAACTTTATTGGTTATGACGAAGGCATCCTCAATGTCCAGTCTGACCAAAGCACCGTCATTCTTGACGGCATCCTCAGCAACACTGGCGGTGACACTACCATTGCGGCAAAGGCCATCAGCACTACTGACGAAGGCTCTCTTTGGAGTGACCAAGTCGCCCTTACAGCGCAGAATGACATCGACCTCAGCATTGAAGGCTCTGCGGATGGCGGTACCGTTGAGGCGACCACGACCAACGGCAATCTAAACCTGACGTACCTCAATAGTGTGGTCAATGAGGCTACCCTAACGGCCCAAAATGGCGACGTTACCTTCACAGCACATGCAGGCATCAACGGTACCTTCACAGGCAACGACATTACCTTAGCGGCCATTGCTGGGGCGATTACAGCCACAGTCAACACAGGTGAAAGCGCCACCACTGGCCTGACCGCCGAAGCGAAAGACGAAATTCACCTGACGGGCATGCCCCAGATTCATCAAGTCTCATCATCAGCGGGCATCTACCTCAATGGCGAATCTCAAGGCACGCTCCTGAAAGGGCAAACCACGGTTGAGGCAGAGTATCAAACGCTGTTGACTGACTTCACAGAGTTTGCCTCCGCAGCGGCCATGGATGACCATTTCGCGGCCATTGAAGCTGCTAAACAAGCTGAGTACGCTCAATACTGGCAAATTCGCAACCAGATGGGCGATACCTTTGACCCAGCAACCGATGCCTTTACTTACAGCGCAGACCAACGAGCAGACCTGCAAGCCGAAGGCAAAACTGAGGTCGAGATCACGGCCCTAGAGCAAGCGGCAACTGAATGGATGCGATCGCGTCACGCGGAATTTGGCAATCCCACGGCTTATGATGCCAACTACAATCAGGTGTCTGAAGCAGAGAGAAGCCAGCTAGCAGCAACCCTCGCCCAAACTCAACAAAGCTGGCAAGACCAAGTTGATATCTTGGGCGGATACCAAAACTTCCAATCTTTCTGGGGGACAATCTACAGCGATGAGGCATCGTTAGGGGCAATTGATGTTCCTATATTCAACTCAGTTGTCGCCGGGGGCGGTTCCGGTGGTGGGAGCCAGCCACCTGCTAACTCCGGTGATCACAACCCGCCGCAGTACTATCAAATCTACAACGAGACGACCGATGAAACGACTATTGTGAACCGCGATGACCTGCTTGCTATGCTCACTGAGGAACAGCGAGACGCTTTGATGCAAGCAGAAGCCAATGGAGCCTCTGATTAGCTCTGGCGCAACCGCAAACCTGGGTAAAGACCTTTCGCATAGATGCTAGGGGTTGCAAGTAGGTCTTTACCCAGCCTGCCAAGCGGTGGCAAAAACATTTTCAGTTCTCCTCCCGTGGTGATTTTAGGGTGCATGTACGGCGGCACAGAGGATATCTGAAGTGGAGCCCAATGCCGCCTAGCCGCAAGTCAGCCCTAAGTAAGATTTTCTCAGCCCTGAACACAACCATCCGTCGAGTCTCATCAAATTAGCTGAGTGAACCGCTGGGCTGGTCAAAAAACACCCAGGCAACAGTAGAAAGATCCTCAGCATCGCCTGATTTCACATCAATGTCCCCAATTAACCCATTTTGAGAAGTATAAAAATCATGACCCGTACCGTAACCGTTCAAGAAATCGTAGCTATCCTGGCCACTCAAGGCCAGACCCCCAGCGTCGTCAATGCCGAATTCCTCAAGTACAGTGGCATCATCCCCGACGATTGGGAGCTCACCCGCCAGCCTGTTTACACCGCAGAGGTAGCCCAAATTGCTTACAACACGAATGTTACCGTGACCGTTCAACCCAATCGCATCGTGGTGGCCCAGGCTCTTGAAGATCAACTCAGCGATGACCTCATATGTACCCAAATTGCCTGCAAGCTCGCCACGGCTTTACCCAAGGTGAACTATCGTGCCTTTGGCTTTAATGCGATCGGCTATGTCCCTTTTTCGGAAGGCAAAACAGCTATCCAGCACTATCTCACCCAAACCCTACTGGCTCCCGGCTCCTGGCAAGAATTTAAGGGGGCAGCCGTAGCCCCTGCCTTTGAGTTTGTCTACGCTCTACCCCAAGGAAGGTTGAGTTTAAGTGCCCGCGAAGCCGTGTTGCGCAAGCACGACCAAGCCGAAGACGCGACTCCTATTGTGTCTTTCACAGGAACCATTGAACATGTGCTTAACCAAGCAGACTCATCGGCAAGACTAGACGAGTTAATTGGCTATCTCGATAATTGGCAAGATGACCTTAGAACTGACACTGACCTGGTCAACAACAACTTCTTAAACGCCATCCAAATTGCTGAACCATCGGCTCTCACTGACCTGACAAGCCAATCATTTGATCTTTTAGGTACAGGGGTTTGAGTCGTTTTGAAACAGAAACCCACGCTAAGGCTGAAATGATTGATTTATAGAGGTTCAATACTCCGGACAGATTATGGGCTGAGAGAGCCATATTCGAGGAGGGTTCGGTACTTTGGATGGGATTTAATCCAACTCGGCTGAAGGTCAAAGGTGTCAATAAAGCGCTCCAGTAAATGCTGATTGAAGGCTTGACGTTTGAGGGAAGCCATAGAGAACCGCAGCGGTACGTCGTCCCTTGCGTGGGTGCGTCGCTAGATCACCTTGGCCAAATTCAACGCCGTCAAACTGGCATTGACATGCATATCGAGCGCCTGGGAGTGGCGCGATTGGCAATCGGCTAATCCCGTGAACTGTCGAGCATCGCGAAAGATAAATTCAATCTGAAAGCGTGCCTTGTAGAACTGATAGATGTCAAGAGCAATAAGGTTCGTGTCGGTTGAGAACAGCAGGGCATAGTGGGGGACACCGTTGATTGGTTTGAGCAGATAGAGCAAGTGAATTGCACAGGCAAAGCAAACCGACCAAACCACGGCGCTGTAGAGCTGGGTGCCATCGGCTAGGGTCTGGTGCCCGTGGAAGTGGTGGGGGTCTAGCTGCGCCACCCTGTTTTTTTGCCTCTTCAGTCTCTCGAATCTTTGCCTCATAATCCATCCAACTTCTTTGGCACCCCTTGAGGTTTCGCCCACAAGGATCTGGAGCGATCGCCCACCGAGAGAGGAGGACGACGGCGAAGGCATATCCTTGAAGCAGTAGCCAGAGCGATCGGGTCTTCATTGGGGGCGCGATCGCGCAGAGAGAATGCGCGTCTGAGTGCCCTCTGCCGAAGTCAGAGGGGCTTGTTCAATGCTTCAACCGAGAGCGATCGCGCGGTGATTTTTAGGCGACATCTGAGACAGCTTGCTTTGCCTTTAATACGTGGGACGAGACCGAGCGTGCAGCGACATCAGCCAAGGCTTGCCAATCGTCTGAAGTCAACCACTGGGACAAGAGGGCGATCGCCTGTTGCTG
>JADEXA010000086.1 GCA_015207365.1 Vacuolonema iberomarrocanum LEGE 07170 | reverse complement strand
GTCGGGTGCCTAGCAGGAGTTGTTCTCACATTTAGGGAATGACGCAGGCACCCGACCCCTTGAGCCGAGGCACCTGACCCCTTGAGCCGAGGCACCCGACCCCTTGGGCTGAGGCAACCAACTCAACATCAGGCTGACTATAATTGTGCTGTCAAAATTTATCCAGGAACGGGATGATGCAAACGACCTCAGCAAGTGGCAGCCGCCCATCCGACCCGACCGTGAAACGGGTGCAGGTGGATTTGGGCGATGGGGTAATTGTGCAGATGGATGTTGAAGTGGGTAACACGGGCTTGCAAGAGGTTTCTGGGGGAACCCGGTTGCCCTTTACTCGGGTGTTGCAAGGCATGACAAAGGTGGCAGAAGTCGTCGCTGGCTCGATTCAAAAGGTAAAGCCCAACAAAGCCACGGTGAAGTATGGATTGGAAATTGGCATTGAAGAGGGGAGTCTGATGGCGGCGGTCGTTCGTGGCTCTGGGAGTGCCAATTTTGAAATTACTCTGGAATGGGAAAACACGCCTGGGAAAGAAGAAAAGACGGCTAATTAATGACAGCTATCTCCAGATCACTCCGAAACCCCAAGAGAATATCCGAGGGTTTGTGGGTGGGTGTTTCAAGCTGGGAAGATCCCCCCTAGCCCCCCTTGATAAGGGGGGAATCGGATACTCAAGCCTTGCTGGGGATTCCCCCTTAGCCCCCCTTGATAAGGGGGGAATCGGACACTCAAGCCTTGCTGGGGATCTACCCTAGCCCCCCTTGATAAGGGGTGAATCGGGCACTCAAGCCTTGCTGGGGATCTACCCTAGCCCCCCTTGATAAGGGGGGAATCGGGCACTCAAGCCTTCAAAAGGGGGGAATCGGACACTCAAAGTCCCCCTTATCAAGGACGTTCGGCGAAGCTCAGTCGAGCCGGGGATTTAGGGGGATCTCCACCCCGCAACACAGCTCACACAAACATCTCAATCACCCTCCAAAATCCAAAATTGCAAATTCCCCATGCCCCAACCCCTCTTTGAGCTTCTCCATCGCTGCACGGTGAAAGTGATTGTCCCCAACAACTGGGGAACGGGGTTCTTTATGGCACCGGGATGGGTGCTGACCTGTGCCCATGTGGTGAAACAGCATCCAGGGGAATTGATTGAACTGCATCAGCAGGGGACGCAGATCGCGACAGTGCGGCAGGTGCATCGACCGGAAGGGAGCAATCTGGATGTGGTGTTGCTGGAGGTGGACAGTACGGTTGCCAACCCAACGAATGACCAGCCCTGTGTTTGGTTGGGAGATGCATACGACACCGATGATGAACTGTATCTGTATGGCTTTCCCAGCGACTTTCAGCCCGGCGCACCGACAGCGGGAGGGTTTTGTGAAGGAGAAACTGCTGACGAGCGAGGCGCTTTAATTAAGTTTCGGGGGATGCAGATTCAGCCGGGGCACAGTGGGGCGGCGCTGCTGAACCGGAAGACGGGGCGGGTGTGTGGGGTGGTGAACAAAACCCGTGGAGAGATGACGGATCTGGGCGGTGTGGCGGTTCCGGTTAGCGAAATCTGGCAACAGTTTCCTGACCTACGACAGCGAAACCAAGCCTTTTATGAGCAAGATCAGCGGTGGAAGAATGCTCTCTCAAACCTTGATTCTCTGACACTGCCTCACAATTTGCCCCGCAGTGGTGCGGTGGCGTTTGTAGGACGGGCGCAGGAACTGACCGATCTCCACACCCAACTGCACCAAGCGGATCGCCTCGCCATGACCGCCATTCAGGGGATGGGGGGGATTGGGAAGACGGAGTTGGCGCTGCGATATGCCCAGTATCACCTGGCGCAGCAGACCTACCCTGGCGGTATTTGTTGGCTCCAGGCGAAGGAGCAAGATATTGGCACCGAAATTGTTAACTTTGCCCGGATTCATCTGGAGTTGACGCCACCAGATGGCATGGATTTACCCGCTCAGGTGGCTTATATCTGGCAACAGTGGCCGCTGCCCGACCCAAGCGCGGCAACGGAAGATTCGGTACTGGTCATTATTGATGATGTGACGGAGCGCGATGAACGGGAGGCGTACAGCGCCATCAAGCCCTATCTACCACCTCAGAATTCTCGGTTCTGGGTGCTGCTGACAACTCGCTTACAACTAGGAGCATCCATTCGCTCGTTTCAGATTGAAGTATTGAGCGAAGACGCATCCCTGGCACTGCTGGAGTCACTGATTGGTGAGGCACGTATTGAGCCAGAACGCGACACCGCGAAAGCCCTCTGCCACTGGCTGGGCTATTTGCCTCTGGGACTGGAACTGGTGGGGCGATTTCTCCAGCGCAAACCGTCGTGGTCGCTGGCAAAGATGCAGCAACGGCTAGAGGAGAAACGCCTAGAAGCCAGGGCATTGAACCGGGGCCAACCCGACATGACGGCAACCCATGAAAGTGTTGCCGCCGCGTTTGAGTTGAGCTGGCAAGACCTGGACGCCCCCGTACAGGAATTGGCCTATCGATTGTGCCTGTTTGCGCTGGCTCCCATTCCCTGGGAATGGCTGGAAGCCGGGTACAAAGACACAGATGCCGACGAACTAGAAGACTGGCGGGATGAAGGCTTGGTCAACCGCAGCCTGCTCACCCAGGTGAGCGACGACACGGTGCAACTGCATCAGTTAATTCGGGAGTTTTTTCGCAGCAAGCTAGCGTCGTGGCCGGATGCAGATGCGCTCAAACGGCAGTATTGTCAGGCAATGGTACAAATCGCCCAGACCATTCCGCAGACCCCGACCCGCGACCAGATTGTGCAGGTGACGCCCGCCATGCCTCACCTCGCAGAAGCGGCGACTACCTGGCAACTGTGGTTAAACGATGAGGTATTAATCTGGCCGTTTGTGGGGTTAGGGCGGTTTCATAAAGGGCAGGGAGCGTTGCAACAAGCAGAGCCTTGGTTAGAAAAGTGTTGCGAAGTTGCGAGCGATCGCCTGGGCGATCGCCATCCCGCTGTCGCCACCAGTTTGAACAATCTCGCGGGATTATATTACTCGCAAGGGCGCTACGCGGAGGCCGAACCGTATTACCAGCAAGCCTTAGCCCTGTGGCGGGAGTTGTTGGGCGATCGCCATCCCGCTGTCGCCACCAGTTTAAACAATCTCGCGGCACTCTATCGATCGCAAGGGCGCTACGCGGAGGCCGAACCGTATTACCAGCAAGCCTTAGCCCTGCGGCGGGAGTTGTTGGGCGATCGCCATCCCGATGTCGCCACCAGTTTGTGGAATCTCGGTGCATTACGATACAACCAGGGACGGCTCAACGAAGCACTGTCCCTATTGCTGGAAGCCTTACCCATTTATGAAGAACGCCTTGGCTTGGATCACCCCAACACACGCAATTTAAAAGGCTGGATTGATGCCGTTCAAACTGCGCTGGACAATTAGCTTAGGGGTCGGGTGCCTAGCGGGAGTTGCACTCACATTTAGGGGACAACGCAGGCACCCGACCCCTGAGCTGAGGCACCCGACCCCTGAGCTGAGGCACCCGACCCCTGAGCTGAGGCACCCGACCCCTGAGTGAGCGAAGCCCGATTCCTGAGCGCTTCCCTGTACCAGTTCATCATCCCATCACGATTGATTAGCCGAATCTGGCGAGAGTGGTTTATTGTATTGCTACCCAGAGTTGTTGTCTCTGGTTGTTGAATTGCGGAAAGGTTAGGGCTTATGGGGGATTCGGGGCGAATACCCGTGGGCATTGTCGGTGCGTCCGGCTATGGCGGGATCCAGCTGGTGCGGCTCTTGCTAGAGCACCCCAATGTCGAAATTGTGTATGTTGGTGGCCGCAGCACGGTCGGCAAAGAATTTGGTGAGATTTACCCCCATCTGGCCCATCGCATCAAGCTGACGGTTGAGGATGTGGATACGGCGGTGATTGGCGATCGCTGCGAGGCTGTGTTCCTTTCACTTCCCAATGGGCTGGCCTACAAGATGACGCCGACCTTGCTCGAAAAAGGCTGCAAGGTGCTGGATCTCTCTGCCGACTACCGTTTCGCGAACTTGAGCACCTATAGCCAGTGGTATGGCGTGGATCGCGATGATGCGGCGATCGCCAGCACAGCAGTCTATGGTTTACCCGAACTCTATCGCAGCCGCATTGCCGAAGCGCAGCTCGTCGGTTGCCCCGGCTGCTACCCCACCGCCAGTCTGTTGGGCATTGCCCCTTTGCTAAAACAAGGGTTGATTGTTCCCGAAACTGCCATTATCGATGCCAAGTCAGGCACCTCTGGCGGCGGACGCCAACCGCCCAAAACAAACATGCTTTTGGCCGAAGCCGACAACTCCTTCAGCGCCTACAACGTCGGCGGACGCCATCGCCACACCCCCGAAATCGAGCAAATCTGCTCTGACCTGGCAGGGCACGAGGTGCTAGTCCAATTCACCCCCCACTTGATTCCGATGGTGCGGGGCATCCTCTCCACCATCTATGCCACCATGCGCGATCCAGGGCTGGTGCGAGATGATTTGCTCACCATCTATCGTGCCTTCTACCGCGCCTGCCCCTGGGTGCGCATTCTGCCTAGCAGCACCTATCCCCAAACCAAATGGGCCAGTGGCACAAACCTCTGCTACATCGGCATTGAAGTTGATCCCCGCACCAGCCGCGTGATTGTCATGTCGGCGATCGACAATCTGCTCAAAGGGCAGGCGGGTCAAGCGGTGCAATGCCTCAATCTGATGATGGGCTGGGATGAAACCCTTGGCTTACCGGAACTTTCCTTCTATCCATAACAGTCGTCGTAATTTCTGATGGCAATACAGTGGTGCAAACGGCTATTGGCTAAAGGGTTGAGCTTCTTGTTAGGGCTTTGCCTTGTGTTTATTGGGATGCCGGGGGCGATCGCCTCTATCCATACCTATCCCGACAAGGACCAACAAGTGATGTATCGCTCACTGCAAACCTTGCGCGATAAGCGGGGGCAGGCATGGCAAACCGTGTTTTATAAACGGGTAAAGGATGGCGTCGTGGGGTCACTTCACCTGCGGTTAGTCGGGTTTCCGGGGGTAACGGAATTGGTGCATCCGCGATCGCTCCACATCGTCAATGGCACCGGCAAAGCCTGGGATGCCCCCGATGTGTTTGCCGCATCCAACCTGAAGCCAGAGCTGGGAATGCATGTCGGCGAGTATGACCTGAAGCCCGTAATCGATGTCCTCGGAACGAAACGCCCCCTTTGGCTGGAGATACCTCTAGCGGAGGCCACCACCACAATCCCGGTTCCCCCCTTCGCCGTGCGGGAGTGGCAACAAGTATTAGACCGTTGATGGTTGTACGGCAGAAGTGCTATTGCAGGGTGGGTTGAGCGTAGCCGAAACCCACGTTGCGCAACCCATGTTTTGACTTTCTTGGATTCTCGCCTGCGCGGGAATGACAAGATTATTCATGTAGGGTGGGCAATGCCCACCTAAACCCTACAGTGCAGGCAAGTGAGCCCATGGTGGGCAATGCCACCCTACGAATCTCGATATCACATCACGTGCTGAGATAGCGGCGAATGAAGCTTTCCAGCGATTCCATTTTGATATCGAACGTCGACTCCACCGCCTCTACTTCGGCTGGGGTGCAGTAGAAATCATTGGCCAGCAGCGTGCGGAACGTACCCAGAGAAGCTTTCAATTCGGGATTGACGAACGCCAGCACATTGCGAATACCATCGATCGCCATCAACGGCGGATTGATCAGAATCGGCTCGCGGTTGAAAATGCGCCCAAAGATTTTCGGAACCTCGCCCCGCTCCAGAATTTCGGGGCCACCAACCGCAAACATTTGATTGCGAGCCGCCTCTGTAGTTGGAGCGGCGGCGGCAATCTGCGCTAGGTCATCGGTGCTGACGATAGAGGTACGCCCACGGGGATCGCCAATCAGGAGATATACGCCCGATTGCTGAAACCGCTTGGCCGCAGAAAGTAAGTTAGATGCAAAGCCAGAGGGTCGCAGAATCGTATAGTTCAAGCCACTTTTCTGGAGCGCTTGCTCGATCGCCCGCTTCGCCTTGAAAACTGGAGCATCCTGATAATTGCGATCGGCTCCTAGCACCGATATCAGTACAAAGTGCTTGACGCCATTGGCTTTCGCCTGCTCAATCAGGTCAATATTGGCGCGATAGTCGAGGTCTTGGGCACTGCCCGAGGTTTCATTAGACCCGTGGCAACTGATGATGTACTCCACACCCTGGCAGGCTTTTTCGAGATCGCGTACTTGCCGCAAATCGCCGATAAACACCTCTGCGCCACGGTTCTCCAGCTCGGTGTAGTTCGACGAGAGACGCACAAACGCTCGCACAGGCTTGTCTTGCTCTCGGAGCGATCGCACAATCCGTCGCCCCAAACCGCCCGTTGCCCCAGTCACCAAATACATAGACTCATCCTCTTGCCATCAAAACGCTACGAAGCCGATGGAGACTGCTTTTGGAAAGCCACACAGTACGTTAAACTAGCGGTATTTTAGCGGAGATTAGCTTTCTAGAAGAAAGCACCTACGGCTCATTTCGCAGTCTCTGATCTCATCTTAGTGAATTCAACCCGCCTTTTTTTGAGCATCAACGTTTGCTAGATGCAGAACCGCGTTTCTCTCACTCCTCATTTTCTTAGGTCGGTGGCATAGGGTACTGTTAGGCATAGCCGTAACGCACCAATCTTCAGGATTGGATGCGTTATGCGATCGCGCCTACATGCAATAAATCGCAAACGCGACCGACCTCTTCTCTTTTTCAATCAATCTTCTTTGTCAATCGAGCTATTCATTTTCCCTTTCGTTGAGAGAACTCAGAACGTATAAATGGTTACTGTTGGTGTTCCTTTATCCTTCCTCGACATCCTTATCCAGTCAGGCTTAGGCTTTTTCTCCGTTGTATTTGCCGAAATTGCACGGGATAGCTATCACATTGCAGGGCACTACTGGAAGCCTTTAAATGCTTTGCACAATTTGCATCACAAAGTCTATCGTCGGGATCTAAGCCGAGTCAGCCAGGCGGCCTATGCCAAGGCACAACTGTATAATGATGTGCCCGAATCCTTGTTTATGATTGCCTGTGGCATCCTGCTATTGATTGTGATTCAACAGCCCGTTTTGTGGCTTGGATGTATCTATTCGACAGGATTTTTGCTAACAGCTCTAGCGCGATCGCAGGGTTGGTTAACGGAAACAGACTTAACGCACAAACCCGGAGACTTGGAAACGATCCCGTCACAATGGACAGTGAATCGGACTTACCATTGGCGGCATCATTTTGACCAGGGAAATGCCTATTTTTGTGGACACTTTACGGTCGTGGACAAACTTCTAGGAACCGCATTGTCATTGCGAGGAAAAGTGGTTGCTGTCACCGGAGCTTCGGGGACAATGGGGCGATCGCTCATCCAACAACTTTCTGCCGAAGGGGCACGGGTCATCGCCCTCACCACGTCAGATGCCACTTTTGAGGACTCGATACGAGTCGTTCATTGGCAACCCGGAAACGAAGCCGCCCTGCAAGATTGCCTCGCTTCCGTTGATATTTTGATCATCAACCATGGAATTAATGTGCATGGCGATCGCTCCTACGCCGCCATCCAAAAGTCCTTCAAGGTGAATACCTTTTCGGCCTGGGAATTAGCTGAACTATTCCTCAGTACCGTGCAAAAATCTGAGCATCGTGCCTTAAAAGAACTGTGGATTAACACATCGGAAGCCGAGCTAATTCCTGCCGTTAGTCCGCTTTACGAATTATCAAAACGCACGTTAGGGGACTTGATTACCCTACGACGGCTAGACTCCCCTTGCATTATTCGCAAGGTTGTTTTGGGGCCGTTCAAAAGTAATTTGAATCCCATTGGCATCATGTCAGCGGATTGGGTAGCAAAGGGCATCCTCTTTTGGGCAAAACGGGATTTTCGCAACATTATCGTGACGATCAATCCCATCACGTATCTTCTCTTTCCAGTAAAAGAGTTTTTCCAATCACTCTACTTCCGTCTCTTTTCCAAAAGCTAATGCTTATAGGATTTATATCAAATCTGGTTAAACAGCCGTAAGTTGGCAGGTGCAATTAAACCTAAAACTCTAAAAACCTGTGCCGCCCGCAGCGCGGGCGGCACAGGTTTTTAGAGTCTGGTTTTTCATCGTGCCGAGCTACTTAAAATCCAACTATCGTTTGTGCCCGCTGCATTGCAGCGGGCACAAACGATAGTTGGGTTCTTCAACCGAATTCGATATTACGTATTTCAGTGATGTTGTGGCCGCGACGCAGCCACAACATCACTGAACTCTCTCAGGATGACGCAAGTTTGGCGTAAGTCCTGGTTTAGAGTGATTTCAGTAGCGCAGACACTCGCTCTTTGACGGCATCTCGGATTTGGCGAAAGGTATCGATGGATTCGCCTTC
Source organism: Vacuolonema iberomarrocanum LEGE 07170 (assembly GCA_015207365.1). Taxonomy (GTDB): domain Bacteria; phylum Cyanobacteriota; class Cyanobacteriia; order Elainellales; family Elainellaceae; genus Vacuolonema; species Vacuolonema iberomarrocanum. Next base: position 14,718 of record JADEXA010000086.1, on the reverse strand, counting down.
TGGATCATCTAATTGCCAATCCTCGAAGACATCCCGTAGCAACCAATCCTTTGGCAAGTTGACCCCACAACCGCAAAGAGAGATCACAGCATCAAAGTCTTCGGGTTTGAAATCACTTAGCGCCTGCGAGGTTTGCTTGCGAATATCGATTCCCACTTCATCCATTACTTGAACAGTAGCGGGATCGACATAGCTGGCTTCTAGTCCAGCGCTGGTGACTGCAACCTGATCGGCTCCCATAGTGCGGGCAAACCCCTCAGCCATTTGCGATCGCCGCGAATTCTTTCGACACACAAACATTATGCGTTTCATCAAGCCTGCCTCCTAGAGTTCTTGTATATCGGCTTACGACAAAGGATGGATACAGCGTGGATCGGGGAGGGTTGCTTTTTCGGGAGTCCGGGGAAACCAAAACGCGGTTCGTTTACAGAGTTCCACCAGCATCAGCATGAGGGGCACTTCAATCAAAACCCCAACAACCGTAGCCAGCGCCGCCCCAGAATTTAACCCAAATAGTGTGATCGCCGTAGCGATCGCCACTTCAAAATGATTGCTCGCCCCAATCAAAGCGGCTGGCGCTGCATCTTCATAGGTCAAGTTCAGTTTTTTGGCCGCTACATAGGTGATTAAAAAGATGAAATTGGTTTGGAGAAATAGCGGAATCGCAATCAACAAAATGTGCAAAGGATTGTTGACGATGAGTTCACCTTTGAAGGCAAACAGTAAGACAAGCGTGATGAGAAGGGCGGCGATCGCCACCGGACTAAGCACCTTCAAAAACACTTGCTCGAACCAGGCTTTCCCTTTGTGTCGCAGAATCCACTGGCGCGAAACCACGCCCGCAAAAAACGGCACGCCAACATATATCAGCACCGATAGGACAATGGTTTGCCAGGGGACAGTAAGATCATTAGCGGTCAGCAGCCATCGCCCCAAGGGAGCATACAAGAACAGCATGGCCAGGGAGTTGACGGCCACCATCACTAAGGTATGGCCTTGATTGCTGTAGGACAGGTAGCCCCACATCAGAACCATCGCCGTGCAGGGAGCAATGCCCAACAAAATTGCCCCAGCAATGTAGGAATCGGCAAGGGCGATCGCCCCACCACTCACCACCTCTGTTCCTTCGATCAACGGACGAAACAACCAGCCCAGAAAAAATTGAGCAAACACGACCATGGTGAAGGGTTTGATCAACCAGTTCACAACCAGAGTGAGCAGCACAGGTTTCGGCGTGCGGGCAGCAGCCTTTGCCTGACTGAAATCAATCTTCACCATGATGGGATACATCATGAAAAACAAGCAGAGGGCGATGGGCAGGGATACCTGATAGAAACTGAGCCGATCGAGGGCGATCGCCACTCCCGGAAACACTCGCCCTAGCGCAATCCCCGCCCCAATGCATAACACGACCCACAGGGTAAGATAGCGCTCGAAAAACGACAGCTGCCCGCCCGCCTGCACAGGCGGACGGGACGTTGGCGATGGATTTGATGCGTTTGAATAATGCGGCATGGGTGAATTTGCTCGTTTTTCAATAGCTGGAATGGCGTTAATTTTCCCTGCGCGGCATGCAGAGAAAATTGACATCTTTCAAGGCTTTTCAAACAGCCTATGAGGAAGCTTCGCAAGGCCGAAACAATTACTTGCAGCAGGGCGCAGTCGACTCGGTGGATGTAGCAGCGGGTGTAGGGGCAAAACGGTCTGCGTCTTGCAGCACGGTGTAAACTTCCCAGGAAATGCCCTCTGGCTCAGTGATCCAAACTTTATCCTGTACGGCATAGCAGCAGGTGACTTGATGTTCGGGTGCGATCGCCAACCCTTCAGATTGCAGGCGATCGCCCATCTCCGTTACCTCATCGGTTGATGTCACCTCAACGCCCAGATGGTTGATGCGCTCCGCTGCTTCTGGGTTTTCGATCAACACCAACTTGAGCGGTGGATTGGTCAGAGCAAAGTTGGCGTAGCCGGGGCGGCGCTTGGCGGGTTCTGCTCCAAATAGCGACTGATAGAAGGCGATCGCCGCCTCTAGATTTTTCACATTGAGTGCCAGTTGCAGTCGAGCCATTAGGCTATCCTCCAATATTCACAAGAGACAAGGTTTGCGAGAAATTAAGACGCAAATATCGATAAACATCAATATTTGCGTCTGTCGATATTTTGCAGTCAATATTGATGCGTGTCAATATAAAAAGTATGAAATTAACAGACACCAATCCGACAACCGTTAGCGGACAACCCAGAGTGCCGACCGATGCGCCTGCATCCTGTTGTCCGCCCCTGCTAGCGGGCTATCTCTCGGCTGAAGATGCAACCCAATTGGCACAACTCTTTCGAGTGCTGGGAGAGCCTGCTCGTCTCCAAATCTTGAATTTGATTGCAGCACAAGCCTCTGAAGAAGTCTGCGCCTGCGAATTAGTAGAAGCTCTGGGGTTGGCGCAACCGACCGTCAGCCATCACCTCAAAGTGATGTACAAGGCTGGGCTACTTTCGCGCGATCGCCGAGGCACCTGGATCTACTACCGCATTGTTCCAGAACGCATCGCGGCGCTGCGCAAGGCACTGAAATAAAGTTTGGAGGTAATGATTTGTGGATGTGCGGGCGCTGCCCGCACATCCACAAATCATTACCTCCATCCCACTGCCAAGTAAGAGCTGACATAAAGCAAGATTGCGCGAGATTGAGCAAAACTGGAACACTGAAGTACGATTCAAAGTGTCGAATGATGGTTTTGGGGCAAAGGACAGCAAACCGTGTCGTTTTCATCGCAGGTATGGCAACTGGCCAGTTGGCTTGAAGAGGTCGCGACCCGACCGGATATGCGAGTCTGGGTTCGTCAGTTACGCCGCTACACACAACCGGGCTGGTTGCTGAGTGCAGCCGTGTTTCTTACGCTGCTGGCCACCAATGGGCGATTCATGCTGGTGTCGGGAGCCGGCTTAGGAGCCACGACCTTGTGCCTGCGAGCCGCTAAGTCTCGGAAAACCCAGCGGGCATGGCGCGGTGTGCGTCGCCGGATCCAACGGCCTACAGCGGTGGCGATCGCCGCCGGAACCCTGACCACAGTAAATGCCTACGCCATTTTGCGGCTCACAGAACCTTTTGGCGATTCTGGTCTGGCGGCAGGCTTGGCGATTGAAGGGCTGTTGGTGTTGGCGGTGTTGCTGGGCTTGAGTTCGGAGACGAGGGACAGAAGACATGGGCAGTGGGATGAGAGCGATCGCCCCAAATCCCGTACCCAGGCCAAGAGATCCCGCAAGATTCCCATGCGCTCCCTCGATAGTTTGCTGGAACAGCTTGCCCATCCCACCCCGCTGAAGCGTTTGTTGGCTATCCGTCACTTGACCGATTGGATCGCCGACCATCCACAACAGCTCGATGCCCATGCCCAAATCACCGACTGCTTCCGAGTAATGCTGCGGGAAGAAACCGACCCGACACTGCGGCAGGCGTTGATCAGTCAGGTAGATCGACTGGATCGCTCTCCTCGCCTGGGTAAGGGCACACCGCCTGTTGCTATTCCGCTCCAGCAACGGCGGATGGACACGATGCCTGTGGTATCGGATGTGTCTCTCAGTACTTTGCAAGCGGAGCTGTTGCGGGAGCCTGAAGCCCGTTAGAAGCCAACCACAGAGGCACGGAGGACACAGAGAGAGTGGAAGAGAAGTGTTAATCTAAGATTTGAAATTGTTCTACTGTGCGGGTCGGGCTTGGGTGACGCGCGATTCGGTAGGGTCGAGGGTAAGCTGGAGCGGGACGCGATCTTCGTAGGCTCTCACGACTTGGCGATAGACGCTGTATTCTGTCGGCACAGTGCGATTGGGTTCGCCGGGTTGGCGAAAGATAATGCGATACTCCACATTTTTTGCTAGTCGTGGGCGACCGATACGCTCCTGCCCCCGGAGACGGGCTTCCAATTCATCCACCGTCGGGTCGGGTGGCGTAGCGGGCCACCACAATCCACGCTCGTCGGGGCCTGAAACGGCTCCATCGGGGCGCTGTCCATTCTTGTTTTCGAGGGAAGTCGACTCAAACTCTTCGATGCGAGGCGCGCGATCGGCTCCCCCCTGCCCCTGGGTTTCGTAGTCCACATACCAGGTGTAAGTCACAACCGCTGATGCTTGATACTGCTCAGTTGTGACGGATTCACATCCCGCTAGCAGCGCGGCTCCGGCGATCGCCATGATAGGGATGACCGGACGCAGGGGAAACATGGAGTTAAGACGGGACTCAAACATATCGATTCGCTCAGATTTCGTGCGGAGATTCAGGATTTAATCTTGCACCCATGGTGTCATACCTCCGGAGGGGATTTGGGCGATCGCTGAGCCAGTTTTTCAACCAACCCCCTATGGGTCTCCTCATTGTCAGAACCTTTAGAATCTCCTCCTATCTGCGCTTTGTGTCACCAAAGGAGAGCGCTATCATGGGGAAACCCTTGATATTTCTTAACACCTGTTTCTCAAACGCTTTTCTGACAAGGGCTTTGCTCTAAAACTGCTGTCTTCACTACACGGTCTATGACGTTTTCTCTGCCATTGTCCGAGGTCAAAGACGCCTGGCTAAAACGGATTTTCTTTGGAAATGAGCCCACACCCGAGCTCTTCGCCATTTTGCTGGTGTACTTTGTGCAGGGCATTTTGGGGCTAGCGCGACTGGCTATCAGCTTTTTCCTCAAAGATGAGTTGGGACTTTCTCCAGCACAAATGTCAGTACTGCTTGGGTTTGCAGCGTTGCCCTGGATGGTGAAACCGCTGTTCGGCTTCATCTCCGACGGGGTTCCGATCTTCGGGTATCGGCGGCGACCCTACTTGGTGCTGTCTGGGGTGCTGGGCTCAGCCGCCTGGATTGCTTTAGCAACGGTGGTACACAACGCATGGATGGCAGGGTTGATTATTGCTCTCAGCTCTCTTTCCGTTGCTGTCAGCGATGTGATCGTCGATTCCCTGGTCGTGGAGCGGGCTCGCAATGAGTCTCAAAGTGCGGCTGGGTCTTTGCAATCCCTTTGCTGGGGTACGTCGGCCTTGGGTGGATTGATGACCGCCTATTTCAGCGGCGCTTTACTAGAACAGTTCAGCCCGAGCACGCTATTTGCCATTACTGCGACCTTCCCCCTGCTCGTTTCAATGGTGGCTGGCCTTATCCACGAAACCCGAGTTGAGCGCGGCAGCGACTGGACGGTGGTGAACGACCAGATGCAACGACTTTGGCAAGCGATCCGCCAAAAATCCATCTGGTTGCCTACGGCCTTTATCTTTCTGTGGCAGTGTACACCTACGACCGAGTCGGCTTTTTTCTACTTCGTGACCAACGAACTAGACTTCTCGCCAGAGTTTCTAGGTCGAGTGCGGGTGGTAACGAGTCTGGCTGCACTGATTGGGATCTGGCTATTTCAGCGCTTTTTCAAAGGTGTTCCCTTTCGAGTAATCTTCGGTTGGACTATCTTGATCTCTACCGTTCTAGGGATGTCGATGCTACTGCTAGTAACCCATACAAATCGAGCGATTGGCATCGACGACCACTGGTTTAGCCTGGGGGACAGTCTCGTTCTGACGGTGATGGGCGAGATTGCATTTATGCCTGTGTTAGTGCTGGCGGCGCGGATCTGTCCACCCGGGGTCGAGGCGACATTATTTGCACTACTCATGTCGGTCGTCAATTTAGGCGGTCTGGTATCTCACCAACTGGGTGCCGGGTTAATGGTTGTGCTCCATGTGACAGAGTCAGATTTTACGAACCTGTGGATCCTCGTTATTATCACCAACCTCACAACTCTACTGCCCTTGCCATTTCTGGGTTGGTTACCCAAAGAGGATTCGGACTCCTTCACCATTCATTCAGTGGAATCAGACGAGCCGATTGAATTATCACCGACCACTGCGGATGCCACCACATCGCTTGTAGGGGCACAGTCAGACATGCCGTAGATGGTGCGATCGCCCATCCCCTACACCCTTATAACTTCATCAATCCTTATCTCGAGCGCCGTTTGTTATCGGCTCCTGCTTGCTTTGCTCAGGCGACTGTTACATACTGTTACAAAGCGATCGTCGATCGCTGTATCTCCCCTCACTTATCTCATCAACGGTCACAGCGCCAATGGAAACCCTGAGCCCAACTCCCAAAGATACAACGCGCCCTTACAACCGCGAAGAGTGGCGCAGCGGTTACCGCTCGCTGGTCGAAGAGTACGATTACCCGATCGAGGAAATCGAGGGAGAAATCCCCGCCGATTTGTGTGGAACACTATTTCGCAACGGCCCTGCGCGGTTTGAGCGGGGAGAGCAACGCTGTCAGCATCCTTTTGACGGAGATGGCATGGTCTGCTCCTTTACGTTCAAGGAGGGCAAAGCCCATTTCCGCAATCGCTACGTGCGCACAGCCGGATTTGTCGAGGAAGAAGCGGCTGGGAAAGTCCTCTATCGGGGGGCATTTGGTTCTCAAAAGCCGGGGGGATGGTTAGCGAATGCTTTCGACTTCCGCCTGAAAAACATTGCCAACACCAACGTGATCTACTGGGGCGGAAAGTTACTGGCTCTGTGGGAAGCAGCAGAACCTCACCGCCTCGATCCCCACACCCTAGAAACATTAGGACTAGACTACTTAGATGGAATCCTGAAGCCCGGCGGCTCGTTTTCCGCCCATCCCTGGGTTGATCCGGGCAACGAAACGGATGCGCCACGACTCGTCAACTTTTCCACAAAACCCGGGCTTTCCACCAAAATCACTGTCTATGAGTTGGATGAGGCCGGAAAGCTACTCCTGGAATATAGCCACGCGGTTCCGGGGTTTGCCTTCATGCATGATTTTGCTATCACGCCTAATGCCTGCATTTTCTTCCAGGCACCCATGCAATTTAATCCCATTCCGTTTGCTTTGGGATTCAAGGGACCGGGGGAATGCATCGACTTCCAACTCGAGAAGCCAACGCAAATCATTGTTATCCCCCGCGACGGTGGCCCCACGGAAGTTTTCCCAATGGAATCGGGGTTTGTCTTCCATCACGCCAACGCGTTCGAGGAAGGCGACGAAATCGTCGTTGATTCCATTTGCTATGCCTTCTTCCCTACGTTGGAAGCAGGGCAAGACTTTTTGGATATCGACTTTGACGCCTTGGCTCCAGGACAACTCTGGCGATCGCGCATCAACCGCAAGACTGGCCAAGTCACCCGCACCCTGATAGAAGAACGCTGCTGCGAATTTCCCTTCGTGCATCCTCAACATGTCGGACAGCCGTACCGGATGCTCTACATGGGAGCTGCCCATGAACCGACGGGTAATGCGCCCCTACAAGCTATTCTCAAGCGGGATATGGAAACAGGCGATTGCCAACTCTGGAGTGCCGCACCCTGGGGCTACATCAGCGAGCCGATCTTCGTTCCCTTCCCTGGCAAGACGGGAGAAGAAGAAGGTTGGTTGCTTACGCTGGTTCACAATGGGCAAACTCGGCGAGCGGAACTGGTCATTTTGGATGCACGCGATATCCGCGAACCCGTAGCACGGCTCAAGCTCCGTAACCATATCCCCTATGGCCTCCACGGCTCCTTCACCCCTGAATATTTTGGTTAATTTTGCTTGTTACTAGCCTTGCTGTTAGAGGACAGGTTAACAAGATGTTTCAGAATTTGAGCAACGCGGTAAAGCTCGTTTGTCTCTACGGTGCTCAGCGTTAACTTATCGGACAAGGCATAATCAGCAACAGTTTGGTCTAGCTTGACAAACAGATAATCTTCTCCGGTTGTGATCAAGGCAAACACTGGAGAGTTGGGTGTGGTAGCCATGTATCCGAGAGTTTGAGGTAAGGCTTGGCGCACACTGAACCCGTATCGCTTGCTCTCAATCACAATGAGCCACATTCGCTCTTGCAACAGTAGAGCGTCGATTAAACCTTCGAGTTGGCGATCGCCATCCTCAATCGAAAACCGGACATATTTCTCTCCCCGCACCTGATACGGCGGATCGAACAATCCCAGGGTTTCCAGAAGAGGTGCCAGCAAGATCAAGTTCACTGTCCCTTCTGTAATGCTGCCTTGGTTGGCATAGTAGAAATATCGTTGCTTGAGGTGATCAAGTTGAGCTTTCTCAATGTCCGTCAGAGTGGGCAAGGAATCTTTCCATTCTGGAAACGCATCCGCAGCGATGGATGGCGAAAGCCCCAACAAGGCGTGGGCTTCGTTGAGATTCGTTATGGCCTTGGTTATGCCAACAGTCACCATAAAAAATCATCACAGCTGGCTTGGAGAATAGTTTTAGCATAGCCTTGCAGCGTTAGGGTTGGGAGCGTCGCGACCACACGATCAACAAATTTACTCAGGCCAACGCAAGGTTTGCGTCAGTTCTGGAGATCAATGTGCCTTTCTAGGGAATACGCTAGGCTAAGAGCAGTGAAATTGAGTTTGGTCGTCGTCCGAATCGTCATGTCAGTCCTCTGCAATCATGTGAGGCTGAAGATGTTCGATTGCAGCAGGTTTTATCTAAAATTTTGATCACACGCCTACCCAGAACTTATTGATATGAGTCAGACGGTTACTCCACCCCCCAGCAACCTCGACAATGCACCTTTGAAGCCTGCGGGCGGGGCAGCGGCGATCGCGCCCCAACAGTCGGGGTTGAGCGAATTTGTCCAGGAAACCTCCGCCCTCACCAAACGCTTGTTCATCCAGTTGCAACGTCGTCCTTCCACGTTGATTGCGGGCTTGATTCAGCCGATCATGTGGTTGATTTTGTTTGGCGCTCTGTTTCAGAATGTGCCCCCCGGTTTATTTGGGGATAGCCAGAATTATGGGCAATTTCTAGGAGCAGGCATCATGGTCTTCACGGCCTTTGGTGGGGCATTGAATGCCGGTTTACCTGTGATGTTCGATCGCGAGTTTGGCTTTCTCAATCGGCTCCTGGTAGCACCGCTGGCCTCGCGGTTTTCCATTGTGCTGGCGTCGGCCATCTTCATCGCTACCCTGAGCCTGTTGCAAACTGCGGCCATCATCATCATGTGCGCGGTTCTGGGAGCAGGTATTCCAGGCATCGCAGGCTTGCTACTGGTCACAGGTATTGTGCTGACCCTGGTGCTGGGAGTAACAGCGTTGAGCCTTGCTCTTGCCTTTGCCTTGCCGGGACACATTGAGTTGATTGCGGTCATCTTCGTCACCAATTTGCCCTTGCTGTTTGCCAGCACAGCTTTGGCTCCTCTCAGCTTCATGCCTCGCTGGTTACAGGTGGTCGCTAGCCTCAATCCTCTGAGCTATGCCATCGAACCTATTCGCTATGTCTATTTGCACAGCGATTGGGCGTTGAGCAGCCTTGTGATGCAAACGCCCTTTGCTGATATATCGATGGGCGCAGCCTTGCTGGTGTTGATAGGCTTTGATGCGATTGCCCTACTAGGCATCCGCTCCCTTCTCAGCCGCAACTTTGCCTGATTGTGAGCGTCAGATGCTGCAAACCATTTGCAGCGTTGGCTATTGGAGTAAATAAGTAGCTCTGGGAACGAGCGGTGCGGCGCAACTTTTTTCCAAAAACTGCGTCAAATCCCTTTTAGAGTGGCATTTTTAGAGTGGCGATCGCTGAGTTCACGAATCAACAGACAAACTCAGCTCCAGGGCAAACAATCGCCCCCGTCATTGTCCATCTGGCTCAAATTGATCGGATCAATCTGCGCTAGTTATGGCATTTTAGTTAGTGATTCTTCAACCTTCGTTTCTGAAACTTCGTAGCAACCCTGGAGGATAATCATGGCGCAAGCATACAAATTAGCAAAATGGGCTGGCGGTGCGGCTCTTGTGGTATCGGCGATCGCCTTCCTTCAACAATCGGCTCCTGCACAGGAAGCTATTGACCCTGGATCTGGGAACAGAGAAGCCGGTTCACGGGAAAACTTCTCCGGTGGGCAAACGATGAACAGTGTTTTCGATCTGATTCACCAATCGAACTTCGGCAACGATCGCTCCGCCCAGGAAATTGAAGAAGATCGCAGCAACAACATCCGCAATGCCGCAGATGACTTTCGGTTGCAGCGCCAGCAACGGTTGCAAGAAACAAACACCACTGCCGATCCGACGCCATCATCTACCCCTCAGACACCCTAGTGTTTACGTCTCCCGTTCAAGCGGTTCTCAACTTTTGGTTTGGTGATCCCGCCAGTCCAGAGAGTTCTTATGCTCAACGGCGCAAACTCTGGTTCACCAAAAGCGAAGAAACAGATGAAACCATCCGCCAGGAGTTTATGCCCCTGTATGCACAGGCGGCAACGGGTGAGCTGGATAGTTGGGAGACCGAACCTCGCTCTTGCTTAGCGTTACTGCTGATTCTCGACCAGTTTCCACGCAACCTGTTTCGCGATACGCCCCGTGCCTTTGCGACAGATGAAAAGGCGCTGGCGATCGCGAAACGTGCGGTTGATCGTGGTTTTGACAAAGAGCTAACGCTCGTTCAACGGCTGTTCATGTACTTGCCTCTGGAGCATAGCGAAAACCTTGAGGATCAGCATCGCAGCGTGGCCTTGGTCAAGACACTGAAGGACGAAGATGCAGCGTTAGAAGACGCCTACGACTATGCTCTGCGCCATCGAGATGTCATTCAACGGTTTGGGCGCTTTCCCCACCGCAATGCCATCCTGGGTCGAGAGTCTACCGCTGAAGAGCAAGATTTCTTGCAACAACCTGGCTCTCGCTTTTGAAAGCTGTTTAATTAAAGTGTTTAAAGAACGCCATAGCCGGTCGGTTTTTCGTGCGCAATGTAGCTTGAGTTCGAGATCAAGTCCTAGTGACTGAACCGAGCAATATCTACCGCTACAGACTCCAAAAAGCCGTGATTTGAGAATCAGCCACGGCGAGTTTTGCTGGTCTCGTCGCGGGTTCAACTGCCTACTTTGCCGACTCGAACTCCGGTCAGTTTGCAGGAGGAACGAAGGTCTTCAAACAGACGTTCAGGCGATGAGTTGCAGAACGCAATCCTGCATTTTTAGCTCCTTTTCTGATAGCGCGGTTAAATCATCAGAGATTTCTGGACAATGAGCAGATTCGCGATCGCAAACTCCGTTCCTATAACCGCAGCTTTAGTCATCATAAATTTATTCCAAACTCAGATGCCATAGAAATTCTTATAGGTATTGACAAGCTACCCTTGCATAGAAGGTCGTTAATCTGAGCACAGGACAAAACCCGAGAACCCTTGATTTTTGTTGACGTGGGCGATGCCCACGTCAACAAAAATCAAGGGTTTTAGTAGGGGCTTGAATTTTTGACCTGTACTCAGGTCATAGACAGACCTTCTGGCATTTTGATATCAATTGCTGTCGGGCACTTATCGAAAGCCCATGCTCCAACAATGGGTAGTTGAAATTGCATTAGAGCCTTTTGCATGGAGAACTTCTTATATTTTTTACAGTATTTTTTATACCCGCTAGTTGCCTTTGAGGTAAAAACTCATCTATGCCATAAAATAATCATCTTTCAGTAAAACCGCCGACAGGCATGTCTCCTATATCACATTTTGAAATCATTTCTGATAGCCCTAATCTTTTTTAAAGCTTAGATATGTTAAGTTACTCTCAGCCAAGGTTCTGATCTCTTTGCCGACCTTGGGAAATAAGGTTTTTACGGAACTGAAATAAATGACAAAGACGACTTCAGCGGTTCGGGACTTCATCGATTCCTATGACAGTGAGCCTTTGGCATACCAAGATTTAGGCCATGCCATCGAGACGATTTGTTGCAGTAAACCTTTTCGTAACCTCTTACTTTCACTGATTGATGCTCCGGTATTTTCTGAAGATTTTGGACGAGAGTTTGCCTCTAGGGGTGCGATTAAAGGATTGTCTGCCTGTCGGAAGCTTCGAAGTTGTCTCAACCTTTCACTGAAACGTTTTTTTGGACTCCTTTCCGATCTGGTTACAGCCTTTGACATGGCAGCAGGCGTTGAATGGTCTACTTGGGCAGAGCGTATCTATCAGTCCGAAGTAGGATCTCAAAAACTTCTGGATGTGCTTCTAGAAAGTAGTAATGGAACCTTTTACCGAGAGCTTGCCGCTCGCCTAGTTGAGTCTGATCCCCATGCCATTTATCCAACCTCTAGCTATCGCGATAGCCAGGGATATGTGGTTAGCACAGATGATGATCAAATTGTTGAAGCCGTGATGACATCTCGCACCTTTACGTCTATTCGGGTACTGGAAAATGTGTTGAATCCCGAGCAGCATGTACTGCGAGATATGTATATCGCAAGCGGTCGTTGTGTATGTTTGGTTGATCAGAATGTAGAGCGGTACTACGGTGAACAAATTGAGTACTACTTTGCCCATCACGGTATTCGGTTAGAGAAGCTAATTTATCGCGCCATGGAAGTCGATAAAGGCATTCATACGGTGGAGCGGATGCTGGGAGACTTCAAGCGGTTGGGAGTTTCTCGTAATGAGCCTGTGTTGATTGTTGGCGGTGGCGTTCTGACCGATACCGGTGGCCTGGCTTGTGCCCTGTACCACCGCAACACCCCCTACGTCATGCTGTCTACGTCCATTGTTGCGGGCATTGATGCTGGCCCTTCTCCCCGCACCTGCTGCGACGGTTTTGGCTACAAAAATCTGTTTGGTGCCTACCATGCACCTATTTTGTCGATTACCGATCGCTCTTTCTTCAAAACCCTACGAGAGGGTTGGTTGCGGCATGGCATTGCTGAAATCATCAAAATGGCGGTCGTAAAGGATGCCGAGCTGTTTGGCTATTTGGAGCAAGCAGGTGCTGACCTGATTGATACGCGCTTTGCTACCCTCGACTGCCAACCTGGCGAAGAAATCAGCATCCTCTCCCAGAAGATCCTTGGCGCAGCCATGCGGAGCTATGTGGAAGCCGAGTACGACAACTTGTATGAGACACACCAATGTCGGCCCCATGCCTATGGGCATACTTGGTCGCCTGGTTTTGAGATTGCCGCCGGATTGTTGCATGGTCATGCGGTGGCAATCGGCATGGGCTTCGGAGCCTACCTGAGCCATCGCAGCGATTGGATTAACCAAGCTGAGTTCCATCGCATTCTGCGACTCATCAGTTCCTTTGGCTTAAGCCTGTGGAATGATGTGCTGCTGGATCAGGAGATTCTCTGGTCAGCCCAGGAGAAGATGGTGCAAAAGCGGGGCGGTAACCTCGTGGCTCCTATGCCCAAAGGGGCGATCGGGCAGTGCGGGTACCTCAATAGCCTGACCCGTGATGAGCTAATGACGGCCATTCGCGACTATCAGACCATTTGTGCTGACTATCCCCGCAATGGCTTGGGTATCGATCCGCTTTGCAAGGATGTGGGACTGGAAGACCCCTCTACCGTCGCCCATCACATCCCCCTCGCATCCGTAGAATCCTCTGAAGAAGCCGAAGGTGCCGATGAAGCGGAAGTGTTGACGGGTGCGACGAGTGCAGGGAGGTAAGAGACCAAGATATGCAACCAGAAGCATTTGATATCGTCATTCCCTTGTACCGTGCTCGTTGGAATACACGAGCGGTTTTGGAAGGGTTGACAACTCACTATCAGCCACGCGCCATTCACATTGTCACGCCCACACCTGAGGTGACATTTCTCAAGGCCGCATCGCCGCAGTGGGACATCGCTCCGTTAACGATCCATGCGGAGGAGTCTTTCTTTCAACCGATTGGGCTCACCAAAGACACAATCTGTGCAGAACTTGATCTGGGAGAGTCGTTGTACACGCCAGGGTGGTTCTACCAACAACTGCTGAAGCTGGGTGCCCCCGAAGGTATCCCCGACCTCAGCGAGTGGTATGTCGTTTGGGATAGCGACCTGTTGCCGGTGGATACCTGGCCACTCGTGCGGGAAGACGAGGGAAAGCTTGTCCATTCGTTTGCACTCTTGCAAAGCAATCGCTGGGGTAATCCAGCCATTGTTGGCAAGTGGGAAACATGGATTCGCTCGATGCTTGATGTTGAGCCGCTGACCGACCCGGATGGGACGTTTGTGCCGCACCACATGTGGTTTAAGCAAGCCCACCTGAAAACGTTTCAGCAGCGAATTGGGCAATATTATCAGTCCGATGAGTCTTGGCTCTTGCTGATGATGCGGTCGGCTAATGACTTTGGCACGTTCAGCGAGTACTGGTCCTATGTTTCGTGGGTGGCGGCGACAGCCCCTGAAGACCTGTCGTTCTATCCCTACGAACACTATGGCGAAACAACGGAACGCTTTTTTGACGACGGGACGGGGCTATTTTCAGCCACGTTTAGAGACCGCCAGCAATCGGACGTAGACGAGGAGAAACCATTCTCTCCGTCCTATGCTGAGCTGGATGCCTTTATTCGAGCTGAGTATGGAACCGATCCGCTGCCCTCGTCGCTATCGTTCGAGAGCAGTCCCCGGCATCTAAAGAAGGATGAGGCGACGATGCATATTGAGGAGCGGCGATCGCGCTGGAATCCTCGCAATCTCAGTGCATCACCCTCCTAGTCTGAGCTCAACTATAGGAGCGATCGCTCCTTATTCCCACACCATCCAGACGATTTGCCACCTGTGAATCGTTTGGATGGCTTTTTTGGCATCGTTGATTGAGGAGATGATTTTTTTTGAGCAGGGGTGCAGTACACCCCTGCTCAAAAACTGGACTTTGGACAAACCGGGTGAAAGAAGAGCAGGAAAGTGGTAGAGGATCTAAAACTCTACGCTCTACCACTCATGTCAGATCATCTTGAAACGCTGCGCCAATTTCGCCAAGCGATTTACGA
>JADEXA010000085.1 GCA_015207365.1 Vacuolonema iberomarrocanum LEGE 07170 | reverse complement strand
TAAGAACGCTGCCCCAATAAGGGTGATAGCTGTGCACTACTCAGACAATTGGCGCGGCGAAAGCGCCCCAGGAAGTGGCTAAAGCTCTCCTCCAGATAGGGGGTAACCTGAAATAACCAAGGGTGCAAGGGAGGTTCGATCACATCCATGAGCAGCAAACAGTTACAGCTACAACTCCAGCTATTTGATCGACAAAGAACACTCTTTGATGACTTGTTTGAGTAGCGGCAGCTCAATCCGCGACTGGCCGAGTTGCAACGCCCGAATTGCCGCTTCACATAAAATTTGATCCAATACCCCGATATAGCCTCGCGTCGCCTGAACGAGCAGAACCTGAGCCTTGGGACTCGTTAGATTCGACGGCTCCGGCAACTGCAAAACATGTTCCTCCCATAATGCCGTCATGTCACTCAACTCTTCACTCTCCAATCGACCAAAACGATAGGCTGCCAAAAATCGAAACATCACCTGTTCATCCGCTCGGATCGACGCATTCAGACGATCCGTCCCGACCAACACAACCGCAATTTCCAATAGCTCTGGAATGTCTCTAATCTCAGACATGGCTTGAGGCGTCGCTCGTTGGGCTTCATCGAAAATGATCATCTCCACCTGACAACTCTGCAAGACGTGATAGACCCGTTCTCGCAGTTCTGCCACTCGTCCTTGGGTCGCTCGATACTGCAGGCTCTTCAGCAATCCCACAAACAGGCTAGTGACCGAGAATTTTTCTGGACAGTGCCAGTACATGACAGGGATGATAGGAGCTTCGCCTGGCCTCTGAGTCGCCTTGCATTTGAGGCTATAGGTCTTGCAATTAATGGTCTTACCCGTCCGGGATTCACCCACGACCCGGCAGGATTGTCGCGCCAAACGCTTGCCATCAAGCCACCGATGAAAGTCCAACATTTGGGGAATTTCGAGAACGCGACGTCGGCCCAGGCGTCGAATCTGTTCGCTCACATCCGTTGCGTCGGGTTGACCAGGTTCAGAAGCTGGATGGGTCATGCAAAAGGGACTCCTCTTAGAAGGGATCACTCGATACCGTGCTCTTGCCGCAATTGCTCGTAGTCATACACACGAATCGCAGGCAAGGGCTTCTTGGCAACCGATGACTCCGGTTCGGCGCTCTCAACGGCAGGGGAAGCGATCGCGGCGGATCGCGACGGATGAGTCGGATCGGGGGGCGCTGACAGCAAATCCTCAACGAATTGAACGCGATCGCGGATTTCCCTCAGAATGGATTGATTCGTAATCTCGTGACACGCTTCGCGCAAGCGCCGACTGATGGCTTTCGCTTCGGCCAGGGAGAGTTGTTCCGTCTCTAAGTTCTGAGCATGGGCTCGGGTTAAAAAGACCTCGTGTGCTCCCTGTTGTCGATAGATGAACAAAATCGTGATGTCACGGGGGTGATAGCGGAGGATGACTTCCTCCCCAGCGTAGCCAGCCAGGTACTCGCCTCGATACACCAGATTCGCAAACCGAATATATCCCCCTTGATACACCCGTCGTCGATGCTGGCACATCAACAGTAAATCCAGCTCTCGCTCGCTCGGTGGCAAGCCTTGGGCCATCAGACCCGATTGCCATCGCCCTAAGCGAACCGCTTGCGTGCGGGGGTCCAGGCGTTGGTTATAGTTATCCACGATGTAGCGAATCAGCAAGCCCTCTAACTGCTCCAGAGTTAAACAGGCTTCGGCTTGGATCGCACTGCGATGCGGTTTAGCTGTACGGGGCGTGTACCCCGGCAAGGTGGAGAAAAATTCGCTATTAAAGGTCCCGAAAGGGCGTTCTACGATGCCTCCCTCTGCAGGTCTACGACGCAGGCACAAGACGATGCCTAAGCTGCTCGCCACTTGCTCCAGGTGGTGGGAGGTAAAGTCCGACCCCGCATCCGTATAAAGGTACTGAGGGATACCGTAGCTTTCCCACAGGTGCTCTGGCGGCGGATCGCTCGCGGAGGGCTTCGGCAAAATGGCATGCCGCAAGGCCAGTCCCGTCACAGCCGCACTGGGGGGGGCCATCCCCAGGTGGATGCCCATAATACACCGCGAGTAGGTATCAATCACGGTCGTTAGGATGGGACAACCAAGGATATCCCCTTGGCTATCGACGACAACAATATCCGCAGGGGTGTGATCGCATTGCCACACCTGATTACTATATTCAACGGCGATTTCAACACCCGCTTTGGTTGTTAGCTTGAGGGTATCGCCCTGCCAGCCAATGGAGCGCCGTTTCTGGTTTTGCTCTTGGTGTTGGATGACAGGGGCGAGGACGCGATACACGGTGCGGCGGCTGGGATAATCGCTGCTGCCGATGTCAGCCGCATGGCTGGCGACGCATTTAGCCACTTGGGCGCGACTCATTTGACGGCTGCCCCGGTTCCCTTGCTGGTAGGTCTTGAGGATGAACGCGCGCCAGGTCTCATCAATTTTTAACTGCCCTTCGTCAGACCGAGGCTGGCGCTGCAAGCCCGCGATTCCCTGCTCACGGTATTGTCGAACTAATCGTTTCACGCTACGCAGACTCACGCCTAATTCTTGGGCGGCCTTCGCCTCTTCCTCGCGATACTGCCCCTGGCCCCGATAACTCTGCAACCGCTGCAACACCTCGAATCGGCGTCGAGCCTGGTAGGGCAAGGCTTCCACATGGGGGAGCACACAACCGCTATCGGTCTCGGTCGATGCACTTTTCTGCTCGCTTTCATGTGCCAGGCTATCTGTCATTATGCGACCTTTATTCGCAGAGCCAGACGGGGTCGCTACAACCCTTTTATGACAAAAGGTTCAGCCTCTTTATTTTACCCTAAATCAGTGCCTCGCTATTTAGCATCTTATTAAATGTCACACTATTTGACATAACCTCGCAAATCCCCTCTCACTCAGTGATTGAGCGCTTTCTCTAATGGCGATCGCACTCGCTCTATTCGCACTCTTATCCAAAAAAACAATCGCTATAATCCTCAGCAGTAAAGCCTTTCACAAAATTAATGTCATTTACCGTGACACTAACCTCAT
This sequence comes from Vacuolonema iberomarrocanum LEGE 07170, assembly GCA_015207365.1. Classification (GTDB taxonomy): domain Bacteria; phylum Cyanobacteriota; class Cyanobacteriia; order Elainellales; family Elainellaceae; genus Vacuolonema; species Vacuolonema iberomarrocanum. Next base: position 20,536 of record JADEXA010000085.1, on the reverse strand, counting down.
CCCCATGTTAAATACCGTGGCACGCGACATATACCAAAAAGTTAATACGTCAAGCAGCGATCGTCATAAGAGATCCATATTCATATAAGTACTTTATCCTTTCTCCCTTAAAAACTTGAGATCAATAAGCGATCGCCAATCCTCAATAGAATAACACATATCCCAAAAGCATTACACAGCAAGGGTCTCAGGCTTTACTGCAAAAATCTATCGCCTTATCATAGCTTTGAATCACTTATCAAAGACAGCGATCGCCACCTTCAAATAATAAGTCAAATCTTATCCTTATCACCAATAAGGAACATAATGAAATCAGCAAAAGCCTTGTATATAGATACTTTCAGCTTGTAACGCCAAAATCATTATCACTTGACACTCTTTTGAATAACTTATCTATTAAAAATAAGGAATATCCCGAGATCGGCAATGATAAGCTAAGCAAAACAGTGCCGAGAGAATAGCGATCGCCCCGCCTGCCTTGTGGCGTGTTAGCGATCGCACCTATGAATCCAGGACTCATACATCTTCCTCGACTGGATTTAGCGATCGCCCGCGTCCGTTCTCTCGTTGTGCCACGCTGGGCGATCGCTCGCGTGCGTTGCTTGATGCCAAGCTATTTAACCTCAGCGCCCTCGAGGGCGATCGCTGTGACTATTCTGATGGCTTCAGATCAATCCCCGGCGACACCCCAGTGCAAGGGTTCGCTATCCCGCTGATCGCCTCTATACAGCCCCTCCTCCAAAAAAATAACGCCCTCAAAAAAAGGCCGTCGCTCCGGCGCGAACGCGCTTTTTTACTCACGACTGAGCTCTAGTTTGCGCTCTAGCAAGCGCTTCCTACTTCATCGGACTTCGGACTAGACTTTACTCCTCTAACTCCGGCGTCAGCCACTCAGAAGCTGATCTCCACGGCGCAATAGCGCTCCCTCAGAACGGCGATCGCCCCTCATTAGAGCAATCCGGTAGCTCAGGTGGTCACGGTACAGTTCTAGGCGCTGCAACACCGCCAACCGACGTTGTACGTCGGAGGTCAGCGGAGCTAAACCGGGGGGCGCGATCGCACCATTACCATCAGATCGCTCGGGGGCAATTTTTGTCCGTTTCATACGCCATAATCCTTGGCTAATGTCAGGAGCGGAGAGGAGGGCTGGAAGGGGGAGTAAAACGCCTGTTTCATAACGCTTTGAATCGGTTTTTATCTACCTCATAACCTGCCAAACTCCTGAGGTTGGTAGCAAAATACTTGGGTACATCCATGAACACGACCTCGGCTGACCCTAGCCATGTGATTAACCAAATGGTGGCGCTCCGGATTCAGTTGGCTCAACTCGAATGAAACACCTTCCCCTCTCGTGCGATCGCCCCCTCTGAAACCATTAGAGAAGATATATCCCCTCCTCGCTATCCCCCTCCACTTATGCCTTCTTGCCCATCATCATAAGTTGGGATGATCCGTGAGAGGGATAAATAGAAGCGCTGGGTTGATAGAATACTGTCCAGTCATGACCTCCACTCAAACTTGTTTGGTTCTTTTGTGGATTGAGTGAAAATGGCTGAACCGCGCACTTTGAGTATGAGACTTCAAGGTTTTTGGAGCATAGTTCAACTTAGATCACCAAAAGCAAAAAAGAGCGGCGATGGTTTCTGGAGCGGTTGGATGGAGTGATTTGAGATTTGATCGACTTAAGGTTAGTTTTTTCTCATGATGGATGCAGGTGCAATTAGAAGATTCATTATTTCTGGAACAGTTATAGGCGTAATTTTTATTGGGGGTTTTCCTGTTCTAGTTCTGATTGGAAATGGTGCAGATACAGATACATCAATGATAAAGGTGCTTCTTCTTGGAGCTGCGAGTGGATTCTTGATGGGTTTGGCGAATGGATTTATGATGAGAACTAGCCAATTTCACCATCGTTTGACGTATGTATTCGCTAATATCCTGGTCGATTCAGTCATTGGTCTGATTCCACTTTATTGTTCTGCATACATATTAGTTTCAGGTGCAAATAATGGCATTGTCAATGGGATGGCTTTGACCCTAACCATATTGTTTTTTTCACTTCCTCCAACTGTCGTCACTATAGTTCTGATGGCAGTGATCGTTCCTTTTGCAATTTTGTGACAACGAGGACACCTTAACGGTGATGGGACGTAAGCAGACGCGGAAAGGGTAACGTTTAGCCATCGCCACTGGTCAATCGTTTCGATCGCTGACATGCTGTTTCTGGATTTCTGAAGAGATGAGGAGTCGTTCAAGTTTCCAGACGCGATTTCCCTTATCACCTTCTACTATCTGGCTTTACTGATGCCCTGCACTAAGGTTCTTCAGTTGTATTCACTCTTCTCTCAAAAGCTCCCTCACCTAACTGCTGCCGCTGCCTCAACACTTCCATCGCTCTCAAATACTCCGGAGAGTTAATATCTACTGCGCCTTCTTCAGTCTGAGGAATCTGAGCAATATCGACTGGTGGAGGCGGAGAAGCAGCTCTTGTATTGAGTAGCGCCTTATAGAACTCCATCTCATTAACACAAACGTCTTGGTCGCTTGTGACGGTGTAGTAGCCACAGCGCCTTGCCATCTCTTTAGGGGGGACAGGGGGCATTTCTTTACCTAATTCTCTTACCTTCTGCCTGAGTTGTTCTCCGGTAAGCGGTTTAGCGCCACTCATCACCTTACTCCTGACTTCAAAACGGATCACAAGTATTAATTTAGCTACGTTTATTCAAAGACACCTAGATCTGCCATCTGCCACTCTGATTGGGGCCGACACCCTCCCTCAACCACACAGATTTTATCGATTTAGATTTCTCTATCAGGAAACTCTTGACGCCGACACCTCAAAGTATTCACAACTCTCAAATACTCAAGAGAGAAGCTATTTATTACGGCACTGGCCTGTTGCACCCACAAGTTCTCACGTTGTTATGTAATGGTGTTTTCAAGGCTAGCCTTTTCTCTTTCAAGGAGATAAAATTAGCCTTGAAAACACAAAATTAATGAATACTGCACACATTCTAACTGAAATATAAAAGCAGGATTAGTCCATAAAAAATAATGGATAATGTACATATTCTAATTGATATATAGCAAGACTACTATCCTAAGTAAGTTGAAGCACAGGTCAAGACTATGACGAACCCCTCTCCAGGTAACCCTCCAGGATATTATCAAGGCTATCGTATTTCAAAATGAGATACCCCAATCTCAACCCTTTCAGAGGGTCACTTTCTTATTGTAGAAAAGCTGCTCGTGACCCCGCTTCACAGCTCTGAACAGAAAGATAGTCAAGCATTGACAATTGAGATAAGAAATTCATCTAAAATTAATGCGATCGCAATCTCATTTCCTAAGTGCATGGCTCTTAGAATAGTTGAGGAGTTCTTCTTTAGCGGTGGTTTTGAAGGAGATATAAGGCAGCTAGGAAACACATTGATCGTGGATAATTCTCCTTGGATTGCTAAGCTGAAAGAAGCTTCACCTACATTTGATGTCTGTGCATCTCCTGACGCGAAACACTACTTGATTCTTACAGACGATTACACGATTGAAATTATTAGTGGTTCCACACCTGTCATTGAAACGTTGGATTGACTAGGCTAACAAAGTAAACTAACACTTCATGAAGTGCAGCGGATCCGGCCTAACAGTACCTTCACTCAGAAACCTGTAGAACCCTCGATGCTTCAAGATCTAAACCTGGCGATCGCTCCCTTACCCTCACAATCCCACCTCAATGAGCGAGCTCCCTCATCAGCACACCGCTACACCACCCTTGACGGCGATCACCCACAGAACTTCATCGAAAGAACGTTCGAGCACAAGCGACTACAAAGTTCCTGGATTTCTGATGGGAAAGGAAGGCGTTCGATCAAGGGGATAGCAGTGGAAAAAGACACAAGGCTTACTATGCCTCAGTGTTATTAGACTAATTTTTCTCTTACTCTGAACGGAATTTATCTAATATTTGTTCGCTAATTCTATCAACGCCGAAGCCTTGGCATAACTACTCTAGCTGTTAAAAATAACATCAAAACTAGGCTGCTGCTTAGAGGTTAGGAAATAGAAGCAAAACCACTCCATGCAAGGCAGGAATGAATAAAACAATTGTCAGTATGTTCTGCATTAGGTGTAAACAATTCAGTAATACCAATTCTCTAACATATTCTTGTTTTTTTGATGCTGGTATATATGGTTTTTGTGATGGTATATATCGTGCTTGAAAAGCAGATCTTGTGAATTGTATTTCGGGTGAGAAACGTGCAAAAACTATTTGGATAATTGACCCTACCAGAGCTGGAACACAAGCAACAAGTGTCGCCACCCAAATCCAAGAAGGCAGCTCCACAGAAACAGCAAGCGATGGTGGTAAAAACAGCAACCAGGCAAATAGTACAGCGACCCAACTTAGCCGTTCTAAAGACTTCGAGAGCAGCCATTGTCGCACATACTGCTGCATACTACGCTGTGTCCAGTCTATATTTCGCCTGGGGGGTAAAAACTGAAGCCAAAACTTCCACAAAGCGAGTTCAATGGGCAAGGTGAATAGATAAATAATGCCTAATAAGCCTGCCACCAGTTTCCACGGCATAGGTACTTCTTGGAATGTAGAAACGGGTGCAGGCAGAAGTGAAAAAACCATCACTAGAAACAGGGTCGCTATGACTGCTCCTAATGATTCTGAGGCCAAATACCAAAGTTTAGACGAAGCCCGTTGATGTTCAGAAAGATTGCGTCGTTCTGGTCTCAGATTAAAATTTTCGAGTGTTGCCCAAAGCAGCGCTGCTTTTGAAATAGCACTGGCTAGGCTTAGCAAACAGTAGATGGATACTATTATCCAAACTCGTTGCGGCATCATCGACCAGGAAGTAAAAATCTTGTCCATCCAATTTCCAAGAACTCGACTTAGATCTTATCTACAGCATATCTAGTTCTGTCGCAAAAAGAAGATGAGGGTACCAAAATCCCTCTTCCTTATCTATATCTATGCAGCGATGCCGAAGATTTTATGGATAAAGGAGATCTGTCCTGTCACATTATCTTTATCAATTCAGGCGGCAGCATCACTCCTTCATTCTAAAATCAAACGGTTCGGGTGATGATGAATCCAGACGATCGCCGCAATCAACAAATCTACTTGTCTAAACGTATGGCTTCGCTCCTAACCCTTTTCCACCATACGTCGCTACACTAAGATCATATCTTCAAGATAAATAGTCCGATGGAAAGATTGGTCATCCAGACTATTCATATGGCTCACTTTGTAATGGATGCTTTTGCCGCTGGATTAGCTCCGTTCAGAGAGAAGGTCATGTGGGGCTCTTGCAGCCGATTCATTGAGACACCCCACCTACATCCTCCAGCAGCATTACAGTATCTGGACTCTAGAAGTTGAATTACGCTACGGGTTCGAATAATTTTGGCTAATTACACCCATTCATTCTATAGAGATCGGTTTTGGAGTCGGTGTTTAGATACACTGCAAGCATTTCACCATTTGGTGATCTTCTTCGATGAAGGAGGTCAGGAAAAACGGCTAGTTCCTCTCCTTCAATACTATAGATAAAGGATGTATTATCTCTAGCAAGAGCTGTAATGATGATTTCACACTCTGGCCAGGCTTCTATAAATACTCCCCTATAAGTTGCTAATTGCGTTCCATCCAGTGTGTACGAACTCGTTGTATCTTCTTCATAAGAAGATACAATCACTCTTTCACTATCGGGCATGAACTCGCTGAAAGAACCTGGAAGAATTGCAAGCTCTGTGCCATCGATACTATAAATACGAGTTTCTTTATCTTCCCCAGATGAACCTGTAATAATATGTTGTCCATCTGGGGTGAAACTGCGGACAGAACCTACATACGACACAATTTCTTCGCCATCAAGATTAAGTAATCGAGACATATCTTCGTCTCTAAAGTAAGTGATAATAGCTTGACCATCCGGTGCAACGGGGGTGCCAACACCTGGATAGGTTGCCTGTTCCACTCCATTTCGATCAAACAATCGAGTCTGATTGCCGTCAGTAACTAAAACCTGCTGCCTGTTAGGCATGGGTCGCCATCCTTCGAGACTTCCAGGAAATGAGGCCAGCTCTGTCCCTTCGAAGTCATAGAGGTAATATTTGGCTTCAGTTCTAGAATAAGTAACCAGATCCTGCGAACCTAACGCGAGTCCATAGAACCATCCTTTGAGTGTCGCAATCTCCTCGCCTTCAAAGTTTGACAAGCGAGAGAGATCTTCTGCTGCATTATATGTCGTAAGTTTCAGCTCATTGAAAACAAAGTTCGGTCGGGAGCCCCAAAATCTGGCGATGTTTGCTCCATCCAACGCCATTAAGTGGGTAGTGTAGTCTATGTTTGCAGATGGTTGCAGGATTCCAGGTGACATAAGTGCCATTATTTGCGCATTTGGGGCAAATGTAATGCTCGTGTCTACAAATGAGAACAGTTCTGTACCATCAATATCAAATATCAGTGTTTGATCGCTATCGTTGACATGGGTGACAAGTCTCTGACTATCGGGAGTAAAACTTCGGAACTCCCCTGGGAAGCTATTAGTCTTTTCGAGAGAGAAGGTGGTAGCTTGAGCCGGTATCGCATCTTTTTCACTCTTTCTATATAACGTGTCTTCATTCAGAAGGTCTGGTTCTGTCATTGCCCCCGACTGAGCTAAACAGCCTTGTGAAATGGTCGCCAATATAAGGACTGAGAATACTCGAATTGAATTTTGAAGGGCTTGAAACAGCATAGTCCCCCCCGTGCCCCAGATAAAAGATGTGTGCGATACGAACACATCTTGGATTCTCAGAGAGGTGCCTATCAAATGTCAATTATTTTGGGCTCTTTCTGACTTTTAGTGAAAATAGAGCGATCGCTGATCTCAAGCATGACGTTTCAAGTGAGTGCATGGAATCAGATCACCAAAAGCTGGGAAGAGCCGCTCTTTGTCCTCAGCTCACCCCGCTGAAGATTAAACGCCGTCAAGGGCGATCGCTGCGACTGTTCCGATGGCTCCGGATCAATCCCCAGCGACACCCCGGTGCAATGGTTCGCTATCCCGCCAATCCACCCAGCAGGACAACCGCACTCAGCCACCCCTTCCAATTGTTCAATACCTTCTGCGCTAACATAGCCCTCCCTGTCCTGCGAGTACACAATGCCCCAAGCTGGAACGATCGCCCCCTACGACACAATCCTCAAAACCTCTCGCGATCGCCCCTACAGCCCTCTAAGCCGATGCAAGAGGACACCCTAGAACGCCATCATCAAAAAAATAACGCCCTCAAAAAAAAGGCCGTCCCTTCTGCGCGAACGCGCTTTTTTTACTCACGACGGAGATCCTTTACGCGCTCTGACTAGCGCTTCCTACTCCATCGGGCTCCAGCCTAAACTTCAGATGCCATGCCTTTCTGACTTCGGCATCCCTCACTCAGAGGCTCATTCCCACGGCGCGATAGCAGCCCCTAGGAAAGGCGATCGCTGCTCTGATAAGGGGCGATCGCAGTCCCCTCTACTCACATATCCCACCGGGACAAAATCCCCTACCCCCAGCCACTGCCAGCTCTCTCAACGCGATAGCGCTCCCTCTGAACAGCTAGCGCCCTGGCTACGGCTCCCAGGTAATATCTCCCTCGTCGTCCTGGGCGATCGCAACAGCTCCTTGGAGACCAAACACCAGCCCCACCAGGAAAACGCATCAGAGCTAACGGGTACTTCCGATCTGATGCGCTACTGCAACTGCTAGATCCCCCGCGCGATAGCGCTCTCTACCCAACACTTTGAAACCTGGCAGTCAGATCCTTCTCCTCACAAAACATCAATGCAATAATTAGCTCCCATCCTTATCGATAAGGATAAGAAAATAACGACAGGGAAAGTTCAGTAGCAGTCAAGGCACAAGAGCGATCGCCCCAGCTCCATGGTTATGAGGAATTCCATACCCTAATTTTGTTTTTGCGACAGAACCAGATGAGACATGAACTCGAAGTTGGCGGTAGATGGCACGAAGAAACTGATTTCCTAATCTGCCACTCCCGCGTTTTTGCGACAGAACCCTTCCGACTACACCTAAGCAAAAGGACACCCTAAAGCGCCATCATCCCTCAGAAAAAAAATAACGCTCCCCAAAAAAGGTCGTCACTCCTGCGCGAACGCGCTTTTTTTCTACGGCACAGATCCTCTACGCGCTTTGGCTAGCGCTTCCTGCTCTGTCGGACTCCGCCCTAAACTTCACCCTCTGACTCCGGCATCCGTCACTCAAACGCTCATCCCCACGGCGCGATAGCGAACCCTCGCGAAGGCGATCGCCCTCCTCCAATAGCACCAGGGTAAGCCTCAGTCACAGCCCCTCAGATCCCCAGCTCCACCAGGAAAACGCATCAGAGCAAACGGGTACGACTGCCCGGATGCGCTCAATCGTCACCACATCCCCCGCGCGATAGCGCGCTCTCACCAAAAAGTGACGCCCTGGCTGCGGCTTCGAGGGCATGCCTTCACCGCCCTCCTCCTCTCTCGGTGGGCGATCGCTCCAGCTCCCAATCAAAATCAGGAAAGCGCATCAGAGCAAACGGGTACGCTCGCCCTGATGCGCCACTTCGTCACCGACTCTCCACAGCGCAATAGCGCCCTCGGAAATACAATTGGGAACCAACAGCCCCTATTCCCTTGACCTTGCTCATCGCCACAATCGAGGCGATACCCGCTCAAGCCTTGCCTAAACCTTAAGCCGTTAGACATTCGCGATCTTCAGTTGCCTCCCACACCCCAGCAACCGTGTTAATTGTGCTGTGATCCATCGAGAGTCGTCGTTCCGCCATCATTTCTTCCAAGTCCCGATAACTCAAGGCATAGCGGCAATACCAACGAACATTCAGCAGGATGATTTCAGGCTGGAAGTGCTTCCACTTGAACAGGATGGGATGAGACATGGACTCGGAACGATCGGCAGATGACATCAGGAGAAGAGTTCAAGTGTATCATCCTGCCATTCTTGCGACAGAACCAGCGAAGGCGCAAATGTTTGCGCATAGTGATTCAAATCAGAAAAGTAATGAGTTCAATGAGGGCGATCGCCTTGAAAAGTTGTAAGGGGCAATTACTGATCAAGAATCCAAATTAGCTGAACTCAAGGCTGAAGCTGAGAAAGCTGAGAAGGAAGTCAAACGATTCAGGCAACGTAAAAAAAGCGCATGAGAATCGGTTGAGGGATCTCAGCCAGGAGATTGCCGATAAAGATCCGATGGTTGAAGCTGTTAGGACTGCTCAATTTCAGGCAATTCAGGATATTGGGATACAAAGTCTAATTGTAGTGGGCTGTCAACAAAGAGTTTTCGAGTTTTTCCCACTTTCTTCATTCTCGTTCGTCATCCTCTTGCAGCCATTTTTCGAACAACTCACTTGCTGGCTCATCTTCCTTTGCCGCGTAATAGATCAGCCTAAGATGGCGGTCCTCGTCGATAGTCAGTGTCGTATGTTCAAAGGCGATGCGGCCAATATCCTGAAGGAAGATATGACGGACACCATGACATGGCGCGTGAATGTCTTGTGACTGCCACCATGTTTTGAAGTCCGGATCGATCTTCTTGAGATCCGTGACCAGAGCCGCTATGTCGGAATCTTCGATCGCACGCGCAAAATCACGCCGGAAACTCGACAGAATGTTGAGTGCCTGCTCTGTCCACGGGTCAAAGAGACAGCGCATCGTCGAGTCTGTAAAGAGCAGCCAGAGAAAGTTCCGCCGCTCGACCGGATGCGACGAAAACCGGAAAACCTGATCGGCGGCGGCGTTGAACGCAAGGACGTCCCACCGCAGATTCAGTACGTAGGCTGGACGCCTAGCGAGATCTTCCATCAACCTGTGGATCAAAGGTGGCACAATGCACCAAGTCTTGCCTGGCTCAGGTGGTGGGCGCTGATGTGCCAACAGAAAGAGATGCCGTCGTTCCATCGCATCCAGTTTGAAGGCTCTCGACAGACTGTCGAGGAACGTCGCTGACACACCGATGTCGCGCCCCTGTTCCAGCCACGTATACCAAGTGAGACCGACACCAGCCAAAGCAGCCACTTCCTCACGCCGAAGACCAGGCGTCCGCCGCCGCTTACCCGCAGGTAATCCGACATCCTCGGGCAAAATCCGCTCCCTGCAGCTGCGCAGAAACGCAGCAAGCTCTGTCCGGGTACGTTCGAGGGACCGAGGGGCACTCATCCAATTACCATTAGTAATACTATAAATAGTTAAATTGTAACCCTATACCGAGGCAAATACAATGGAGCCTGTCCATGCGGGTTTCCCTGAACGGGCACCTGGTTGAAGTTTTTCAGAGGGGTTCAACATGCTGAAGGGTAATCATCCCTCCGTTTATCTGATCGCCATTGGGGCTTTTTCTCTCGGTATGGCGTCGTATGTCACAGCAGGCTTAATACCGATGATCGAGACGTCGTTCTTGGTCTCAGTGGCGGTGGCTGCTCAGTTAGTAACAGCCTTTACGCTTGCATATGGCCTAGGTTCGCCGATCGCTGTCGCCCTCCTCCCTGCACACCGCCAGCGCTTTGGCCTCCTGCTAGCACTCGGGGTATTTGTTGTTGCAAACGCAGCGAGCGCTATGTCAGTGGATTTCGCAGTTTTGATGGCATGGCGGGGTTTGACGGGGCTCAGCGCGGGCGTCTACTTGGCGATGGGCATCCCGGCTGCCGCAGCACTGTCCGGCCCAAAAGAGCGCGGCAAGGCGATTGCTTTAGTTATGGGTGGTATGGCAAGCGGTACCGTCCTAGGCGTCCCCATAAGCCTTTTGCTAGCTGAGCGTTTAGGCTGGGAGGCGGCCTTATGGCTTGTCGCTTTCCTTGGCTTTGTCGCATTCATCGGATTGCTGTTCAAGATTCCCGCGCTGCCAGCGGGGCAAATCAGTTCGCTTGCGCAGAAGCTCTCGATTCTTGCTGACCGCAATGTGATGTCGATCCTCGCTGTCTCGCTACTGGCGGCTATCGCCAGCCTAGGTATGTACACCTTCATCGCGCCGTTTTTGGCAGACCCTGTGCATGGTGAAGTTCAGTCAGTGACACCCTATCTCTGGGTCTGGGGCATTGGCGGGGTGTTCGGTAGCTTTTTGGTCGGCCCCATTGTGGATAGGCATAAGGGGCCAGTCATTATACTCATGATTATGCTTGTGCTGGCGGCGGCGTTGTTCCTGCTCCCCATCTTCGCGCAGGTGAATCCATGGTTTGCCGTCTTGCCAATTGCGATCTGGGGAGCAGCTGGATGGGCGCTTCAGGTTCCTCAAAACAACGAACTGCTTCGGGCCCGCGAGGCGCAGGGCGACGGTAACCTAGCTGCTGCCCTTAACGAGTGCGCTTTGTATTTGGGCAGTGCGGCTGGAGCATCAGCAGGAGGTATTCTACTCCTTATTCAGACGCCGTCTTGGACCTTGACAACGAGTGCCGCCGCAGTCGCCGCACTGGGAGCATTGTTCCAAGTAACGAATTGTCGGAGATGAGATCTTGCGTCGGTCACCAATGAGCTAAACCTGTTTGCAGGTCGAAGCCATCTTGTTTTCAGTCTGCTACATCTAACTTTCCTCGAAGAACTCTAGTGCAGCCTGATCCACTGTCGCTTAGCTGTTCTCGGCTTCGTCTGCACCTATGATGTTGCATCCAGCCGGGGCAGACTCATCCGGCACCAAATAAAGTCCATAGAGCTGCAAAGTCGAGCGGGCTTTATTGAAGTCATCGCAGAGTCCGAAGTGATTCGCCAATAAGGTTAATGCCTAGATCTTAATTGTGAACTTGGTCTGTGCCTAACGCTTGCAGATGTACTGCCTTCTTTGAGCACAGGTGATCTGGGCGATCGCCTATTGAGGATTTGGAGTAATTGACGGCTGATTTTGTAGGAAGTTGGAGTGTTTGGTGGCGATTGGAGGATGGAAGGGCGATCGCCTGTTGGGTTTGAGAAAGAGAGTAAGAGCGATCGAAATTATAGAGGGGCGATCGCCCTTACTTTACCTAAAACCACCCCTGAGACACGTCAGCAAAGTTCAACCAGGTACCTTGATGTAGATCAAGCGGTTCTGTCGCAAAAACAGCGGGATAATACATTTGCACTCTTATCTACTCGATGTCATCTACGGATCGTTCTGAGTTCATGTCTTATCTCATCCTGTTCAAGTGGAAGCATTTCCAGCCTGAAATCATCCTGCTCAACGTCCGTTGGTACTGCCGTTATGCTTTGAGCTATCGAGATTTGGAAGAGATGATGGCGGAGCGTGGTCTGGCCGTTGACCACAGCACGATCAATCGATGGGTGTTGCAGTATGGCCCTGAGTTGGATAAACGCTGTCGTCGTCATCTAAGCTCCACCAATGACTCCTAGCGAGTGGACGAAACCTATATCAAAGTCCGAGGCCAGTGGAAGTATCTTTATCGAGCTGTAGATTCGATCGGCCAGACGTTGGACTTTATGCTCAGCGCCAAGCGCGATGCCAAAGCTGCCAAACGCTTTCTCAAAAAGGCATTGAAAGCCCGCCACACGTCCACACCGTGTGTGATCAACGTGGACAAGAATGCCGCCTATCCGTCGGCGACGGATGACCTCAAAGCAGAAAAAACGCGTCCAGAAGAGACCGAACTGAGACCCGTTAAGTATCTCAACAACATCGTTGAGCAAGACCATCGCCGCATCAAACGTTTGGTCAAACCGGGTTTAGGCTTCGGCTCCTTCCACACGGCCCGACGCACACTCAAAGGGTATGAAGCGATGGCGATGATTCGCAAAGGACAGATTCAAAATATCGGTCAAGAGGATGTGACTGGACAGATCGCTTTCATCCACCAAATCTTCGGTATCGCTGCATAGAGATGGATAAGGAACAGGGATTTCATACCCTAATGTTGTTTTTGCGACAGAACCGAATTCTCCCCGTAGCGACTGCCCCAGAGATTGACGCGGCTCCTATCTTCGCTCAAAAACTTCGCTTCCCAAGAACCTAGCGGGATGCTACAACCCCATAAACAAACTCTCTTTTCAACCCCAAAAGTCAATTATTTTTAATATTTCTTAACTTTTCTTGGCTAAGATGAGGGCACCGTTCTTCACAAGGATCCTCACAATGTTGGGTTTGCCGAAAAAACTCTATCAAGGGACTTTCTCCCGCATCGTTTGTTTATTGGTCATCTTAGCTAGCCTGGCATTTGGGTTAACTCAGCCTGCCTATGCCGACAATGCTCAGATCGATACGTCTTATATCGCAGCCGACGGCACCGACCTTACGGCGATCGCGCAGTGTTTGCCCAAGGAACTCAGCCAACCTAACTTGGCTCGTGCCTTAAGAGAATCTGGCAATGACTTCTTGCAAAAGGTCTTCAGCACCAAAGCTGACTATGATAACTACAAGATTGAGGCTGAGGAAGCGCAGTACCTGAATTGCTTGAAAGCAAAAGGATTCACACCCGCTGTAAAGCGCTAAGCTCCGAGGAAAGTTACATTTAGCCAAACAACTGAATCTCCCTGACAACAGGTTCTGACTCGCACCGGGGCAGAACCTGTTTGGTTGAGGAACAGGCGTGAGGTTAACCTCACGCCTATTTAGACGTTTTAGATTTGCAACAGGTTGATCCGGGCCGATCACTGGCGATCATCGGCGATAGTTACGCCAAAAGCTAGGAAGAACCCAAATAGCAGCTCTGCTAAGGCGATCGCCCAAGCCATACATCCCCTATCGCTCTCCCTATACTCCTTCCACTACCCCTCCCCCACTCTCTCTATTTCCCTTCACACCTACCTTCTAGTCGATCATCATAAGTTGGGATGATCCGCTATTTGACCTCAGCTCACCCCGCTGAAGATTAAACGCCGTCGAGGGCGATCGCTGCGACGACTCCGATGGCTCCGGATCAATCCCCGGTGACACCCCGGTGCAAGGGTTCGCGATCCCACCGATCGCTCCCAGCAGGACAACCGCACTCAGCCAGCCTCTCCAATTATTCAATACGTTCCGCGCTAACCTATCTCTCCCTGTCCTGCTATCACAGAACGCCCCAAGCTGGAGCGATCGCCCCTGCTCTATCCCCATCCTCAAAGACCTTCTAGCCGATCATCATAAGTTGGGATGAACCCATCGACTGAGACACAGTTTTCGTAGAGTACCAAAAGGCATAGATTTTGAGAGCATCTAAATCTACTGCTATGACCACTTCGCAGCTGATAAAAGCTCGGTTTCTAATGGCACTTTAGGTTTTGAAGCCAGCCTTAGGGATGTCAGAAGATTAATGAACCAGAAAGTTGGATCGGGGAGATATTCTATGTTTCCTTTTTGCGTAGTGATGCCTTGACGAGCAGACCAAGGGAAGGTGTGATGACAGCTATGCCAACCTTCTCCTAGCGTTAATATTGCAACAAACCAATTGTTGCGGCTACGATCACTCGAATTGAAAGGCTGCGAACCGAACCAGTGACAGAGCGAGTTAACAGTAGCCACCCCATGAAAAAGCAGCGTGGTACTCACAAAGAAGGCAGCAAGAAACTCGTAACCGCCAACAGTGTAAGACACCAAGGCTAACGCCAAGGCTGGTAAAAAGTGAAAGCGATCGATGAATCGCAAAATGCAATCTCGCTCAATATCTGAAGGAAGGCTGGATGGTAAGAAGCTTTCTGAGAGCAACCATCTACAGTGAGACCAGCTAAAGCCTTTGACAGAATTGTGTGGGTCACCAGGTTGATCAGAGTAGCGGTGGTGGTCGTTGTGATGACCTTTCCACCAGCTAGGTCCCATCTGCGTGGCGGAGCAGGCGATAATGCTGCCTATCCATTTGACAGGTGAGAGGGCATGATAAGACCGATGGGTAAGCAGGCGGTGGTAGATACTGGTAATAGCGAGCATTCGGACTTCATAGAGAAGAAAAATCCATAGCCAAGCGCTGAGACTGAGACCAGTGGAGACTGCAAGGAGGGAACCCAGATGGCAAATAATGAGAAGAAGGGGACCACTCCAATAGCTGATCAGCGTGAGCTTAGAGTAGCGCTGCTGTGACGGTTTGGGAGAGAGCCGACGAGAAGAGGACTGCAGCTCCTGGCGGAGAGGCAATCGCTGAGAGCTGGATGAATGCTGTAAAGGCACTAAATACTCCTGAAAGTTCTGGATAGTGCGAAATGTTTCATTATCGCAAATAGAGCTGATACCTTACACAGTTGAGACCTTTAAAGCATCTACGTTCAGGAACAAAATTCAGCTTTGGGTTTCTTGTCTCCCTTGGAGAAATGTCTACTCCAAGTACAACAACGGTAATTAAAGCGAGTGTGTCACTAGGGAAATCACCTTAAAGGCAACGCCTGAAGCCGCGAAAACTCGTTAAACTTGTGAGGTATTTTGTCGTGCTCAGCCTCCAAAAAACAGAGGCAGAGTTCAAGGCTGAAAGCCTCATGCATCAATACTCTTGAAATCATAAGTGTCCCTGATGCCAGTTTCAATTACCTCATAGATAGGACTATATCTTGGGAGGAAACCCTATAACGCTCTCTAGCTATACATTTTAATAGTCTTTGTTTTTCTTCATAATAAAGCTTAGCGTTGCATCTGTCCCAAAAATCACCCATTTTGCATCTTTGCTCGTATGGAGTCCATTCTCTCGCAGCACCGCTGAAATTTCTTCCTTGGTAATTCGCTCTTTTATCAATGCTTCTTCTATATAGTCGCCATTGTGTACCAGCAGCGTTGGGCGGGCTTTCACCATTTTGTGAACAACCTTTGAATGCAAAATTGCTGGTTCTGTCGCAAAAACAGCGGGATGATACACTTGCACTCTTATCTACTCGATATCATCTACAGATCGTCCCAAGTTCATATCTCATCCTGTCCTGTTCAAGTGGAAGCATTTCCAGCCTGAAATCATCCTGCTCAATGTCCGTTGGTACTGCCGTTATGCTTTGAGCTATCGGGACTTGGAAGAAATGATAGCAGAACGAGGACTCTCGGTGGATCACAGCACAATTAACCGATGGGTGTTGCAGTATGCGCCAGAACTAGACAAACGCTGTCGCCCGCATCTACGCCCGACCACCGACTCCTGAAAAGTGGATGAAACCTACGTGAACGTTAAAGGGCAATGGAAGTATCTCTATCGAGCGGTGGACTCCAGGGGTCAGACCTTGGACTTTATGCTCAGTGCCAAGCATGATACCCAAGCCGCCAAACGCTTTCTCAAGAAGGCGTTGAAGGCCCGTCACACATCCACACCTCGTGTGATTAACGTGGACAAGAACGCCGCCTAGCCGGCGGCGACGGATGATCTCAAAGCAGAAAAAACGCGTCCAAAAGAGACCGAACTCCGTCCCGTCAAGTATCTCAACAATCGGGTTGAGTAAGACCATCGCCGCGTCAAACGCTTAGTCAAACCGGAATTGGGCTTCGGCTCCTTCACCACGGCTCGACGCACCCTTAGAGGGTATGAAGTCATGGCGATGATCCGCAAAGGACAAATCCAAAATATCGATAGAGATAATGGGACAGGACAGATCTTCTTTATCCACCAAATCTTCGATATCGCTGCATAGATATGAATAAGGAGGAAGGATTTTGGTACCCTCCTCTTCTTTTTACGACAGAACCATAAATTATTCATATAGGATTTTACAACCGCTAATGTCGCAACTTGTAGGCTAGATGATCAATTCCGTTTGGCTAAAGTTTGGCACTCTCTGAACTTACAAATGCTCAAACCCGCTTGACACTGTCACGGCTTTATAGCCATTGCCCATCACCCGCCACAGATAACCTCTGCACCATATCAATCCGCTTTCGGCAGGCGATGTGCATGGGCATTTTTAGCCTGAGATCACTTACTTCGATAAGTATATGAGTAGGGTGCGTTCCCAAAAATCTACCAATGGAGTAGCGGGAGTTGCATTAAGGAACGAACCCTACAAGATCGAGCGACCGTACTCCAGGCGAGAATTGCACTGCCTCCTTAAACCCAAACTTAGGATACAAAGGTGCTCACCAGCCAGTTGGCCCAACCACCGTGATAGGGGGCACAGATGCGCTGTATTCTCTCGGTGGGAAAGTGCTGTTGGTAAAAGCAGAGAATATTGCCGTAGACTCCGTTGGGATAAAAGGGCGACTCCTGGGCTAAATCTAGAGATTGCAGGTCAAACACCTTAGCCTGGCTACCGGAGGCATAGTCGACCATAACGCTAAAGGCATAGCCCTTTTGCTGCAAGATTTTGAGACAGGTCATTGTGCCCTCAAAAAATTTGGGTGACCAGCCTTTTGATCCCTGAGTGCGACTGCTACCACCGCCGTACTCGAACATCACAACTCGGGGCAGTTGCTTGCTGGATAATACGGCAAACTGCTTTATTACAACCGACTCCCACCCTTCAATATCGAGCTTAAAGGCGGTGATGTAGGGGGTGACTACCTGGCTGAGTAGGGTGGCCAAATCTAGGGTTGGCACTAAGCGAGTAGAGCTTGACGCACCAAACCAGTCGACGGCCAGCGAGCTAAAGTTTCTGTTGGCTAGGTTGGCAAACTGTCCCATATGCAGGGTTTGAGTACCCCCCCGGTCTGACAGGCACTGCTCAATCAGCTGGATGGGATACTGCCGACAGATCGCCCGCAGCTTGTCGGTGGGAGAAGGCTCTACGGCCACGGTGGCAAACCCCAGCTGGGCAAACAACTCGCAGTAGAAGGCAAAGGTACCGACCCCCACATCCACACAGAGCCCCTGGCGATCGGGGTCGAGATCAGGCAACAGGTCTTCCAACAGAGCCTGGCAGCAGGCTTCAACGCGCATTTCGTCTGCCCCAATGAAGATATGTGCTCTAAGCGTAGACCATTTGAGCCAGATAGGGAGTTGAGGCATTGTCAACTTGGGTAAAGTTGAGAACGGCCCTATCTCGGTGAACGCCTATGGGGTGATTGACAATATCGCCTTTCCTTTAACCTTTGAGGCCTACAAGCCGAACGCGCGATTAAAAGCGAGAGACGACCATCTATCAAATGTCAATTATTTTGGGCTCTTCCCAGCTTTTTTAGGAAGAGCCGCTATTTGGCTGCTGGCAGGGATGAACCTTGACGCCATCTATTCCTCCTGAGATCGCATTCTCGCCTACCAGTACAATGCTCACTTCTATCACCCTATTGGTCGTTCTCTCAATTTTCAACCGAACGACAGAAACCCGATGACATCTGTGCCTCATCGCCAAATCCACTCCGAGTGGATTGTTCTCAGGAGCCCGCAATGCCCTTCTGGGCCTACTCAATGAAGATTTCTTGGTAAGTACCGGGTTGGATCGCATCCACGATTGTCTGAACGCGATCAGTTTGCTGCTGAATGCGCGGCCATGAGGTTGTCATCAAAACGATGATGGCGATTTTTCGATTCGCTAAATTTTGCTCGTAGCGCAGGTTGCGATCGGTCGTGATGAGTGGCTCGTAACCGTCTTGCTCAGCCCTCGTGAGCAAATTGCCGTTGGAAAGCTCTGACCATCCCCGTTCATAAGCGGTATTAACGGTGTGCCCTGGCAGAAAACGACGGAGCGGTACCGGGGTCCCCTGATCAAACAGAATTTTCATCAACGTCCGGTTTGCTCTAATTGTCTGAGTTCATAGTCCAGTAGGGCTTCTACCTGAGCACGGGCTACCCCTGGAAACCATTCCAAGAACTGGTCAATGGATGCCCCGTCTTTGAGGTTTTCAAACAGCGCCGAGACGGGTACCCGCGTGCCCTTAAACACCCAGGCTCCACTGACTTTATCGGGATGGCGTTCCAACATATCCAGAGCCTTAGTATTTTCCATAATTGCCTCCGTTTTATCGGGTTTGATGGTCCTCAGTTCACGCGATCCCCTTCTCACCTATTCCCACTTACCCCCAAAGCTCTATGATAAATTGCGACCAGCGGTACCTCTGCTCTGTGAGCGTCCCTCATGGTGATGGGCACCGCCGCGCGATCGCTTTTCCGGGACAACAAAGATCCGCTACCCACTCTGGCGAGCGCTTCCTACTTCATTGGACTTCGGCCTAGAGATGAAGACACCATGCCCCTCTGACTTCGGCAACAGTTACTCAGACACGCATGCTCCCGGCGCGATCGCCCTGGCTACTGCTTCCAGGGTATGTCTCCGCCGTCGTTCTCCTCTCACTATGGGCGATCGCCCTAGTTCTCGGTAAGCTAAAAACCATCGAAACCAGGAAAACGCATCAGAGCTGACAGGCACTCCCGCCCTGACGCGCTGTGCAACACCTTCCTCCTCCATGCAATCGCGCCCTCTGAAGTCATCTGAGAAAATCGATTCCCTCCTCTCTAGTCCCCTCCACTTATACCGGCTATCCGAGCATCATAAGTTGCGATGATCCGCTTCGCTGATACTATGGCGTCGAAAAGGCGACCGCCAATTGGTTTTGAAGGCGTGCGATCGCCCTATATTTTTGAGTTGTAAGGCGTGCTCGCTAGGCCCAAATACGTTTCAATGAGAGCGTAAATCCGGGCAAGACTACTTCACCCGATAACTTACTCGGGTTGTCTAAAACCTGAACTTCCTTACCTGAACGATAAATTTCTACCCACTTACTGTAAGGATCAATTAGCCAGCCCAACTGCGCACCATTATCCATATACTCCTGCATCTTCTCCCGCAAATCCTTAAGACTATCCGTCTGAGATCGCAACTCAACAACAAAATCTGGACAAAGAGGAACAAACCCTTCCTGTTCTTCCAGTGTCAGGGCTTCCCATCGGTCTCTTCTAACCCAAGATGCATCGGGCGATCGGTTGGCCCCATTCGGCAGCTTAAAGCCAGTCGATGAGTCAAACGCTTCACCCAAAGTATCATTGGCTTCGAACCAAACCCCAAGTTGAGTACTGATACTTAGATTCCGTTTGCCAGATCCTCCCCCTGTGGGTGGGTTCACAATCAACGCTCCTGTTGCAGTCCGCTCAAGTCTGAGGTCACGATTCGCCGCAGCAAGCACCGCAAACTGCTCAGGTGTGACCTGTAGAGCTAGGTCACTCGGAAGCTGAAGCAAGAGGGGCTGCGGTTTGGGAGGAGCATGTAGATTCATCATTCACCTCAGGCGGCGGAATCACCCCTTCATTCTAAAATCAAATGCTTCGGGTGATGAGGACGCCGCTATAGCTTCCGACTCCTTTGGACTCCTGCCTGGAGATGAAGACGCCATGCCTCTCTGACCTCGGCGACCGGCACTCAGACGCTCATTCTCCCGGCACGATCGCGCTATCCCTTCAAAACCCGATCCCACTGGCTAAGGCTTCCAGGGGTTGTCTCCGCCAGCCTCACCCTCTCGCTGTCGGCGATCGCTCCTGATCCCTGTTAACAAAACACCCGCTCAACCAGGAAAACCCATCAGAACGGACGGGTACTCTCCCTCTGATGCGCTACTTCGTCACCTACTCCGACCGCGCGATCGCGCCCTCTGAAGCCATCTGTGAAAATCGATTCCCTGCTCTCTACCCCCCTCTAAACCTACCTTCTGGTCGATCATCATAAGTTCGAAAAAATCTGGAGCGCGTGGCCAGTCAATTTTA
>JADEXA010000084.1 GCA_015207365.1 Vacuolonema iberomarrocanum LEGE 07170 | reverse complement strand
GCCAGGAGTTATCCAAATTTAGATAAAGCCATTGAAGAAGCCTTCGACCAGGTAACGTTAGACGACATCAAGGGATGGTTTACGCATTGCTGTTACTGTACCTCACTAGATTGAGAAACGCTATAACGGATTCCTCGAAGTACAGGACAAAAACTAGAGAATCCTTGATTTTGGGTAGCGCGGGCAATGCCCGCGCTACCCAAAATCAAGGGTTTTAGCAAGGTTTTAATTTTTTGTCCTAGACGTAGCGGATGCCTAGTCGATCAGGACTTCCTCATTCCTAGGAACAAAAGCCAAAACATAAACAACAACGCGCCCCAACCCACAATTCGGGTCAGCATTGAAAAATAGCAGCACCTACACATACAACTGCTCTACAATTATTAGGCTTTTTCGTTATGCTCCACAGCTATAACGACATTCCCTGTTTTGTGTCCTTTTTCAACATACTTATAGGCCTCAACGATTTGTTCTAGAAGAAATTCCCTATCAATTACTGTTTTGAATTTATTTTGTTCAATGAGGCTTCTAATTAACTGTAGACTTCCTCTGATATCTGTAGGCGCTGGAAATACCACTTTTTTGTGTCCAAGCATGGGCTTTATAACAGGTGCTATCAGAGGCAAGAAAAGATTTTGAGCCATATGGCCTAAGTCCGAAGAAATATAAACCCCTCCTGGCGTTAGGAGATGTTTACACTTAAAAAATGAACTTTTACCAACCATATCGAAAACAAAGTCATATTTTTGATTATTTTTTGTAAAATCATTTTTTTTATAATCGATGACTTGATCAGCACCTAGTAATTTCACTAACTCGATATTCTTCGTGGCGCACACCGCCGTAACATTCACATCAAAATATTTTAGCAGTTGAACGGCAGCCGAGCCAATCGCCCCTGTGGCTCCATTAACGAGAACATGTTGACCTGCCTTAAGATCTACTTTATTGATAAAGTTATACGCATAATGCGCGCCTTCAGAACTCGCTGCCGCCTGCTCATACGATATCTTGTCGGGTATTGTTGTGACTTTATCTTCTTTTATGGTCATGTATTGGCCATGGGAACCCGCACCTTGGTCATCAAATCCAAAAACTTGATCGCCTACGTTTAGAGACGATACATTCTTGCCAACCGCTTCAATATCTCCAGCAAACTCAGTGCCGGGAATTTGCTTTTTGGGTTTGAATAGTCCTGTCACTATTCTCATGAAAAATGGTTTTGCGCGAATGGTTGCGCAGTCTGTCCGATTGACGGTTGTCGCATGGACTCTAATCAGGACTTCGTCATCCTTGGGAACAGGTTTTTCGACCTCTTTTAGTTGAAGAACATCCGGTGATCCATATTGAGTGTATACAAGTGCCTTCATTCATATGGCTCCAAGCTTATATAGATTTGCAGCGGCTGCACGGATTTTACCGGTACTTCATCCCGGGAGTCGGTTTTGGGATCTCTGTGAGGTGAAGAACGTCTAGTGCCCCGTATTGTGTGTATGCGATCGCTTTCATGATTATTCTTGCAAGTAAGTTTGTAAAACCTGACACCGAGCGTTAAGTGAAGGTAGCTTACCGCTTCGCTGCAATCTTGGTGAACTGAAACCGGCACATGTCGTTGCCTTGCGTCAGGGTCGTTGGGCGACCGAACCGTAAACCGTAGCGGGGTTGCTCTAGTTCATCGATCCACAAGGAGTCCATCATGCAAAAGATCGGCATCATCTCGAGCCAAGTATTTATTCCAAAGATTCAGAAATACCAGACGATTTCAGATTTTCAAACCATTGAATCCGGGTAGGTTTGTGTTCGATCCAATTGTTGTAATGGAATCGGCGATGACCAATCGCTAAACTGGCATAGATTTTATGATTTAGTAGGAGTTTCAGTCGTTGATAGAAAAGTGAGATAATCTCACTTTTCTATCGTTTTTCTAGACTATAATATAAATGGGCTAGAGAAAGAAGATTTCGCTTTGTATATTTTCTCTGTGGCAGCCATCTCTGATAGCCTTCTCCTCATTTGTAGCATTCTAGAATCGTAGAGATTTTAGAAGAGCTTGTTTCCTTACGTCACGCTTCATGGCGTTAAGGAGTTATACATGAGTTACGTTCAGTTTGATCCTTTTGAGTTCAGTAATAGCTGCGCTATGCTTTTTTCTCTGAATGCCCTTCACAGATAGCTTTAATTACAGCTACCTGTTGAGGGTGTTGAAGAGAGCTTTGCTGTCGGTAGCCGAACTCATCCTAAGCAGCAGTTTATCGATCAGGCTGCCAATGGCCAATGCTTTGATTTTGGCGATCGCAAAGAGTTTTTCTTACCTATTGCCTGTCACCTAAGGTTTCAGCGCAGGAGTTCTGCTATGAAATTTTTACCTGATTATTGTCTTTCTAAAGTTGTTCATCTGCGACTAATCTACCACCCGTTCTCGCAAGGTGATTTAGCTCAAGAAAACTTCATTGTAGTCAGGTTGTCGGGGCTTTCGGGGGGGCTGCTGATGGCGCTTGTGCTAGCCATAGGAGGTCTTGGTCTAGCCGAGGCTGCGATCGCTCAGACGGTGATTCGTGATAGTGAAACTGGTGCAGTCCAAGTGGATCATAATGTCTTTGATATTCAAACGGGGCCGCTAGAGAACCAATCTCACATCCCTCTACCCGCTGAGTTGATAGGCGAGACTCAAGAGCGCCATAGTCAGCCAGTAATTCCCGATGCATTGTCTCCCAACAGTGTAGAAATCGCTCCCGATGTGGACTACATCGAGCATTCATTTGATCAACTGTTAGGGCCAGATGCAGACCATATCAGCCATACCTTACATTCAGAAACTCTCCAGATGACGACCCAGTTTAACCTGCGCCATCGCTCCGGGGCTCATGTGTACGGAGAAGGCATCGAGATAACTGTATTTGGTCCCGATGGAGCTGTTCGAAGCCGTGAATCTGTTTTTGTTAGTGGGGATAGGGTGACGATTGGTTCCGATGGCCAGCCTTTACCCGCTACAGCAGAATTGAATGTGACCTACGGTGCCAATGAAACCGTAGAGTTGCGTGTGCTCAATATTCGACAAGATGGGGCAGATCCTAGCGAGTCGGGTATCTACTTCTCACAAAATGGTGAATTCGTTGTCGAAGATCTGCAGAATGGTGGCGACCTAGACTTCAATGATGGTCACTATCTGCAGTTTTTTGGTGGGCAAGGATTGGTACAGACCTTAGAAGAACACAGCAATATTTCCTATGAAACCCAAGTGGTAGAAATCCCACTCGATCCAGAAATTCGACAAGAAGTGTTGGAGACCGTCGAGGTGGTTGAAACCCTCACACAGACTGAGACAATTTCTGAGGAAGAGCGAGATTGGGGGCAGATTGAACTACCGGAGACAGTGGCAACTCGACTCGGCCATGCTCGGGCTGCTCGCACCGAAGATGAGGAATGGTTAGTGTATGACCGCTATTCAGGGGCAAGTCAGGTACGCTTGGGCAGCGATGGTCTAGGGCTGACGGGTCAGCTACCGCCTTTGTTCGGCAATCCTGATGCACCGCCAACGCTGCTAACTGGCAATGTGACCTTTGACCCAACTGCAGAAGACAATGAAGCTGGGCTAACAGCAACGCTGAGCGTGACTCAGTTTTTGCATCCAACTCATCGGGTTGCACAAGATGTTTTTGGCAATGCGATTACCACTGCAAATGGCGATGGTCCTACCTTACTGGAACCCGCAGGTTTGTTTACTAATCGGCGACTGGTGGGCTATGTGCCATCACAGCCTGGTGAAACAGTACTGGGTACTCAGCTGACTTCTGTAGACGGCATTTTTGAACTACCGACCGATCGGGCTGTATCCATTGCCCCTCCAGATCCGCAACAGGTGGGCCGGGGCAACTCTGCCTACACAGATAACGTAGGGGGGCTGCTGTTAGAGGATGTCGCTGGGAATTTAGAATTTGTACCCCAGTGGACTGCTAGCGGGTATGCCCAAGAACCAATTGATTTAGAGCCAGGTTCAGTCCGGCGAATTATCTATGCCATAGTGCCCCAACAGCCAGGCCAAACGCTACAACTGGGACAACGCTATGAAGTGACTGATAGCGTAGACGGTTATCGGATTACGGAGGGCGACTTTACAATCATTTCGGCTGATCGGCAGCCGCAGAACTTCCTCCGGGAAATGGTAGAGATATATGCTGTAGAAGATACCCTACCAGGTCGCAATGCGGTAACGCCGTTTTTCAACGGTATTCAAGGCATCTACGTTGAAGAAGTGGGCCGCGCTTCCATGCCGACAGTGGATCTAACCCTACCCGGCGAGGCCGATGCCCGAGTGGGGAATGCCCTCTTCCCAATGGAATGGATACCCCCCGAACCAGGCCAGCGTGCTTACGCGCAAACTACAGTAGCCGCAGGCTTCTACCTGAGCGGCTCATTGACTGGAGGTATTGGTAACCAGCGCGATACTGTGACCCGCGTAACCTCTACCGTAGAGGAATACACTGATGAGATTCGCACACAACGGACGATTAACACCTTTGCAACGCCGCTAATACAGATCGATTCTTTCTTGGTGGCAACAACGGAAACCACAGTAGAGAGGGGAACAGCATCATTTGATATTGATAGCCAGGGTGAACTGACCAATGTGAACCTCTTCGATACCGAAATTCAAGACCACAACACGAGTAGTGTCGTGCTAGGGCATACGAGCCACTTGCAGCACGGCGAAGAGTTTCTGATGCGTTCGGTAACCCAAGAAACTACACAGCTGATGGAACCTCGACTGGAGTTGGTCGAACAGGACATCTCAACAGAAAGTGAATCCTATCCAAACTTTGCCCCCGTGCAGGGCGAGGTGGCCTTGGGTGGTGTACTGAACTTTGGCAATACACCCTGGTCGCCTGCGGCCAACACAGTACGGGCTGAGCTGTTCGTCAGAGATATTGTTATTGGTCGCGGCAACGGGTCAGAAACGGGCTGGAGGGCTGAGTTGGTGTTCCATCCATTTGGCGAGCAACAACGCGCAGCTTTCCAGTACGATGAGGCGGGCAATGTGGTGTCGGTGTACCAAACTGAACCGATGCTGGACGCTGACGGCAGACAGGTAGTTGAGACGCTAACCGCAGAAGATGGCACGGTTGTGACGGTGCCGGTCAATCAATTTGTGCTGGATGAAGCGGGCGATCGCATAGTTCAAACCACAGGCACTGGGCGACCCAATGGGCCAGGTTTCTACTTGCGGGTGGAAGATGTGTTTAGCGATGATGAAAGGGACATGTTTGCCGGGGGCATCCAGTTTGACTTCTAATCGGCTCGCTAAGGGTTAAGTCCGCGAATCGACATGCGCATCCTTCATGAGTCCTGATTCTCCTGTGGGTAGCAGCGATCGGTCGCCTCGTCCACAAGCTGTTCCTCCTCCTCCTCACTGAGGCCACTGCTCCCCAAGTGGCCTCAGATAGCTTTGGACATTCCTCAAAGTCTCATGCTCGTTTGCTTCATCTGATCCGCAAGAGTCCGAGTTTTTGTAAGCAGTCGCAGCGCTTGCGGCATCGGGTTGTCTTTTTTCACGCATTTTACAATCTGGTTCGACCGCATCTGCGCCTCCGGCGTTCTCTACCGGATGAATCTACGGCTTCCCCTCGCTTCCACATAAACTATGAACAGCGAACCCCTACCCAGGCAGCGGGGTTAACCGACCCTATTTGGAGTTTTCGCGAACTCTTGACCGCCAAGTTGCCCGCCGATTATTCTCAAAGTATTAGCCGTTGCACACCGCTATATGTCAGATGAGATAACGGATTCCTAATCGATCAGGGCTTCCTCATCCCTAGCAACAGAAGCCAAAACATGAACAGCAACTCGGCCTAACCCACAATTCGGATCAGCGGTGCATCCACCCCTGGGGAAAGAAGTTCGGTAAAGCCTGCAACCGGGTATCCCCAAACTGCTGCGATGAGCAAGCCCCTCAGAAGCTTGGGAATGAAATCTGCTTTGTAGGCCAGATAACCAAGGGTAAATAGATGACATCTGAAGACAATCCATTCAAGTCCACACACCTCATAAAAAGTATTGGGGAATGCAGGATCCAAGTATGAATTTTTCCCGAGAAGGGGGGTAGTGCTCCCCTTCTCGGGAAAAATTCATACCCTCAACCAGCAACACTCATAATCCAATACTCCTTACATCTACTCCCTTCGTACAGGCCAAAAAAACGATCCCCCCGCTAAACCCCTTGATTTTGTGTAGCGCGGGCGACGCCCGCGCTACACAAAATCAAGGGGTTTCTGGGTTTTATCCTGTACTCAGATCTGCTCCTTACATCTTAACTTTGGGACAAAAAGATAAAGAGCTTGTGAGTAAAAGAAACTAGCAAAACTCATTCAATGGCAGAAACCAGTTACAGTGCTAAGTAGGCGAAACGGCTGGGTTTTCTCACTTCAACTTAGCCTATAGCAATGTGTGTTCGGGTGACTCATTGAGTGCGATCGCATGGTATACCGCATCGCGCAGTGGCTTCTCGCGCGGATCGTCCTCCATGTAAAAGTCCAGCCTGTTCATCACGTAGGCATAGCCCAAGTGCGCGTCAGGATCGGCAAAGGCGAACGAACCCCCCGCACCGGGCGCACCGAACGCGCGTGGGCTCGAGCCAAAGGAGATCCCAGGACCGGGCCGCATGAAGCCAAGCGAGAAGTAGCTTGGCACGCCCAGCAACTCGTCCCTCGGATGGGCAGGCTCGAACGGTGTGGTCACGCGGGTGAACGTCTCCGGCGTGATGCCGAGCGCAGCACCGCCCTCAGCGAACGCGGAATAGGCGCGGGCGATCGCACGGGCCGTACCCACACCGTTACCCGCCGGCACCTCCACTTCAAGGCAGCGGCGGTCGTTCCAATCGACGTCCACGAGCGCCAGCATCGACTGGCGCAGCATCGATCCTGGCCAGATCATCTTCAGCGTCATCATCGGCGGCGTGTAGAGCATTGCCACCAGTCCACGGAGCCTGGACAATGGCTGGATCTTGGCAAGGCGTTCGTCGGGAATCTGCGGCGGCAGCCCGATGTAGAACTCTAAGTCTAGTGGCGCAGCAATCTCGTCATGGAAGAACTGGCCGAGTGTACGATGTGCCGGGTCAACATGCCTAATGAGCTCCTGCATGTACAGCCCCAGCGTCACCGTGTGGTAACCGTGGCGCGTCCCTGGAACCCAGGCTGGCTTCTGTCGCGCCAGCACATGAGCAACGTAGTCGAGGTCGCGCAGCGTCTCGATCGGCAGATTCTCGTCGAGCAGGACGAGCCCCGCTTCGTGCCCGAGGAGCTGACGCACCGTGATCTCGTCTTTACCGTTTTGCGCGAATTCGGGCCAGTACTGTGCGATCGGCGCGTTATAGTCGAGCCAGCCGCGCGCGTTCGCCACCGCCAGAGTCATTGCTGCAAGGCCCTTGGTCGTGGACATGACAACGACCATCGTATCCTCGTTCCAAGGCGCATCCTCCTCGGGCATGCGGCGGCCACCCCAGAGATCAATGACCTTTTCGCCGCGCCAGTACGCAGCGACGGCGGCACCGATCTCGCCACGGTCGGTGAAGTTGCGCTCGAACTCGGCGCGCACTGCTTCGAAACCCGGAGCGACGACTCCCATCACATGCGTTGTTGCTGTCATGTCGGATGTCATCATCTACCTATCCTCCATTCAGCGTTTGCAAAATCAACGACAAGGACGTTGCTGAAGACTTGCACCTATACTCACTGACTTACCCAGACTTTTAGCTATAGCCTTCAGCGATCGCATTTCTAAAATGCAACGTTTCGGTTGTTGGATGATGCCATCACGTTGGATGATGGCATCAATTGTGTGCCAATCATTGTGGTGAAGCTCGTGTGCGGTTTCTTCAGTCGAGATATGTAGCTTGCTACCCGAAGGAAACCCAACCGACGAAAGTGGATATTATCTAATTCTCATCCCAATCTAGGCTTAGCTTAATCGTAAATCTGAGATCTAAGGAACTTGTGAGGAAGCTCTCTTTTGGGTGTTGAGTGAGTAGAAATCGTAAAGAATCTGTGAGTTGGATCATCCCTCCTGATGAGTTTTGGGAGGGTGCCATCAGAAACAGAAGCCAATGATTGTGAACTCAAACCATCAGTGTCAGGAAACGCTCCAGGTAGTAAAGCACCGCCTGAGCCGAAGGCGATTGCGGTTGTGGAGCGGTCACCAGCACCATATAGACAACAGATATCGCCGTTCCTAGAATGCCTGCCACAACAGCAACTCGTGCGCCGGAATACCAGCCCAGAACTGCACCCACGCCACCGAGGATAGCCAGGACAGGTGCG
This sequence comes from Vacuolonema iberomarrocanum LEGE 07170, assembly GCA_015207365.1. Classification (GTDB taxonomy): domain Bacteria; phylum Cyanobacteriota; class Cyanobacteriia; order Elainellales; family Elainellaceae; genus Vacuolonema; species Vacuolonema iberomarrocanum. Next base: position 15,764 of record JADEXA010000084.1, on the reverse strand, counting down.
AGTCCTCCTGCAAATAGTTGGACGACAACGAAATAGAAGCTGTACGGTGGATTGAGACGAACAAAAAGGCTGCTATTTAGCAACAGGCATAGAAAAGGCAGCAGGTAGGCTGCGAGAACCATGATGACGTTCATGAGATTTCTCCTGATTCCAACTGGATGTTCGGCGTAACTCATCAGGTTAGCCAAAGTTGCTCGACACTTGAGTTCAGCAGCACTCAAAAGAATGGGGAGGCTTGGCTTAATCAAATGCTTTCAACATCCACTGCAATCATCCGTTCGGTGTCATTGGTATTGCTGAGGTTTGAGTCTAAGGAATAACCACTTTGCCCACCCAGCAAGGGTAATGATCAACCCAGTAATAAACAAACCTGACTTCAGTGGTGTGATATAGGCTTTCAGTTCAAGCATGTCGGCCATCTCAGTGAGTGCCAAGACTTGGATCACACCTTCTATCAGATCCACCGGTATCGCGGGTAATGCTGGTAGTGCAAGGTAGACGCCGTATTGGCTGAAAAAACGGAATGCGACTCCGGCAAATAAGCTCCCGTAGGCGAGTGGGTAGATAACATCTAGCGTAGCCGTGCGCCATGCATAGACTTTTTTTGTGTCGCATTCATCTGCTCTAGCAGCGCCCTTACTTCTGTTGGAAACGTTAGAAGTCGAACCCACCCAGGCGAAGGGCGGAATAGGCTAGTGCCAAGCTCCCCCACAAGATAAAGAATCCCCAGTAATAGGTGTAATAGGCAACTGAGCCGCGAGACGGATAAACGTATTCCTTCTCCATGAACCACAGCACGATATTGATGTAGAGCGAAATAGATCCCGCCGCCCCCCAGAGGACATATCCCCAATCATGTCCCCAGAGCACACCCACGCTACCGAAAAGCACAAGTGGCACCAGGAGAATCCAGTCTGCCCAAGCACAGCCTAAAGCAGAGCGAAAATGCGTTTTGTCTCGCCAGTCTGCACCCTTGGCAACAAGAAAGTCTTTTGCCTTCTGACTGTGGGGCTTCGCAAGCATCGTTAACTGTGCTAACACCAGTGGTGCAAGTGTAACAACACCAAAAATAATCAGTATCCAAGTAACACGGGTCGGTTGTAACATGCTGCACCTCTTACATCATTATATTCCTGCAGCGCCATGCAGCAGCAAACTGCAAGCCTCGGGATACCGAATCCGAGTAGCCAATTTATATTTTTTGTGAAAGGCTTGTGGCGCAAGCCTTTCACAAAAAATATAAATGGTTTTTCTCATCCGGATTGAGGATGAGGGGTTTGTCCGACTGTATGCATTTGTATGTAGGAATTCTTATGATGGAGCATACATTTCAAAGATCTCAGCTGCGGCCATATCAGTTGTTTGATTGGCAAAGCTGTAAAACGAAGGTTTTTTATCAATGAAGACTTGGCTGTCGAACACAAAAGGTGCTTGATCATCAAAAAGCCCAACCGGAACCATGTGCTGATTGCTCCCCTTTAATCGATAAAATAGACGACTGTCACATTTATTGCAGAAGCCACGTTCGGCCCATTCTGACGAGTCATATACTGTAATACTCTCTTCTCCTTCGAAAGTAATATTTGTGCTGCAGTCTACTACCATAAGTGGCCCTCCACCTCATTTTCTACACATGCCGCAATGGCACGCGCATACCTTTTTACTGAAGTTACTTGTCGTAAAACTTACAGCACCACATAGGCAACTTCCGTTTATGCTGACTGCTTCTGACATATGATTTTCCTTTCATGAACTTTGCTTTTCGTCTGACAACCTGCCTCAGGTAGAATTCATGAGCATGGTGCATTTCCTTATATGCTGCTTCCTATCGCCGTTTTTAGATGTCTCATGGCAGCTTCCTGCAAGCGAGTGGCATCGCCGACTACAGACTCCCTGCTGGCATGGAGAAACGACAGTCGTCCCCCAACCGTTACTACACCAACCATCTTCTCTTCGATGTCTGAGTAGAACAGGGGACCATACACTCCCTCAAGTTCGAGCGGCCCGTAGCTTGTCCGGATATCGAATCGCCCCACATTGGTCAGCGCATATCCATAGGTGATCTGGTGCCAGCCCATCTTGCGCAAGAGCTGACTCGGCAGGGTGCCATCCAGCAGCCTGTATTTTCGGAAGTAGAGCGAATCGAGCAGAGTCGGGTGGATCTGTTCCGAGGAGAGCATTCGAAAGAGGTTGATCCTGGCAAGTTCTTTCGAAATCCTGGAATGCACTTTCCTCGCGTTATCCCAGAATGTCCTCCGGGGAGAGTAGGGTAGCTTCACAGTCAGAGACGAGGCATAGAACCCGAACGATTCTCCTGCGGGTATGCGGAGCTTCTCACGGGTGTTCACCGCCAACGCCGATCGCTGGCGATATCATCGCCGATCGCCTTGACTGTCGTACTGAACCGCCAGGAACGTGGTCCAAAGAGCCGAATTGACCGTCACCTGCTCGGCACGGCTGCGTTCAACCAGGCTCGCCGTATCGTCGGGCTCCATAGCCCAAGCCAGCACCTGCATTCCTGTGTTGCGCCGCCAGAACGCCTCGTGTAAACGATGCATGTCGGACCAGGAGAACTGAATGCCGCTTGCCGCCCATCTCTGGTTGACAGCTGTTGCTAGCTTGATGCTGCCAAACGCAACCTGTAGTGAGCCTAAGTGGTTCATGACAATGAGGCATATGGTGCGAGGCTTCGCAGTGCTAGGGGGCAAAAAATGATCGGGCTTTGGTATTCATAGAACTGGTATTACAGATATCTTTCTGATGTCTGCGGCCACCGTTGCAACAAAGGCCGTAAAACCAGCGGTACCATAATCGTTGTTGCTGCGGACACCAGCACCATAGCTGAAAACACCTGGGGAGGCACTGCCCAGTCCCCCAATTGCAGCCCATGTTGCATCACAATCATGGTGATTTCTGCCCGAGGTACCATACTGACTCCTAGCAAGATCGCGCTAGCCCCGCCACTCATCATGAGAGTCGGCACCGCAACACCAACCATCTTGCCCAGCACAGCCACAATCAGCAGAATAACGCCTAATCCAAGGGCTGCTGAAATCGCACTCAAGTCAACCTTCAAGCCAATACCAACGAAGAAGAAAGGCACAAATGTTTCGTAGAAGGTGTCAAATGAGGCATCTAGCTTGATCGCGTCAGGATCTCGGCTAAATACAAGCCCGGCGAAGAACGCCCCAATCGCAACCGAGAAACCGAGCAGTCCTGCAAAGGCAGCCGTGATCAGCCCAATGCCTGTCACCATGATGGTAGGGTCAGGTGGTGCTTCGATGCGCTGAAAAAATTGAGTCAGCGATCGCTCCACATATCGAGAAAATAAAAAGCAGCTAGCGCCAAAGACGATCGCCTTCAAACAAAAGGTACCGGCTGTTTGAGCCAAGAGTGGTGCGATCGCAGTCGCATCTGGATTGCTCTGCAAGACGGGAGCCACAGCAAGCAGTAGCGCCATCATGATAACGGCTGAAATGTCATCCATTTCAGCCACATCTAGCATCAACTCTCCATTGGGAGAGTTGATGGCCTGAGCTTCGCGCCAAAGACTGACAGTAATCCCTACGCTTGTCGCTGTCATCGCGGTGCCCACAAACAAGCTAGGAATTAGGCTTAGTTTCAGAAGTCCATAGGCCGTAAAGAAGCCAAGTAGACCACTGACCAAGATATCCCCTAGCAATATGACGCTGGCACGACGTAATTGGTGCACTAATTCGTTCAGCTTACTTTCCAGCCCAACGCGAAATAGCAGTGAAATAATCCCAATGTTGGCAAGAAACTCAAGAACTTCCCGCTCTCCGGCAGAAAACAGTTGTAATCTTTGATCTGCTACATGTAAGAGCAATCCCAAAACAATATAACCAACTAAAGCAGGCAAGCCAATCCGTTCCAATCCGGCCTTTGCCAAAAGCGCTAGCACCACGATTAACCCGATCAGCAAGATCAAAAGGATCAGAGCTTGTTCTGTAGGTATCATGCTTCACCTTGTTACCCCATTGAGTGTCTTGCTTGTCTTCTCTAGGACTTACGTATTTGCTACGAAAAACCAAAGCAGTTTGATGATTTTTGGGTCGCAGTGCGACCCAAAAATCATCAAACTGCGTCAGTCCTGTTCTCTTAACAACCATCTCTCACCAAATACTCAGCCAATCGTTCAATTACAGCTATCTGTATGGATAGAATACAGCCATCTGTAGAGTGGCGTCGCATAGATGCGCATCAAATCTTTAACCGGACTGACGCGTTTTGTTAATTTTGTGGCCGCGTCGCGGCTACAAAATTAACGATTTCACTCAGGATGACGCTATTTCTGCGTAAGTCCTGTTTAAGATGAAGTTGGTAAGGAAGTAACAGGAAATCGATATGATGCCTTTGGGCATTGGCTTCGGCTATTGGATTAACATGAGGCTCTACCATGGCAGCCGTCTATTCACCCCACCCGGTTCAAATCGACCAGACAACAGGCAAAGTGCTTGCCCTACGCAGCAGTGTCGTGGATGTTTGGTTTCCTAATCAGATTCCTGAACTCCGGACGCAACTTGAGGTCGCAGGGGATCAACGCGTTGTTATCGAAGTGATTAGCCAGCTCGATGCACATACAATACGGGGAATTGCATTAACCCCAACCTCTGGCCTCGCACGGGGAGCCAAAGTCATCAATACAGGGCATCCGCTTCAAGTGCCTGTAGGAGAGCGGTTGCTGGGGCGAGTATTTGATGTCTTTGGCCGCACAATTGATAATAAAGAGCCTTTGGAAGGCGGAGAGTGGCGGTCAATTCATCAGAGCCCGCCAGCCATTACCCAGCAGTCGGCTCAAACTGAAATTCTGACGACGGGCATCAAAGCCATTGATTTGCTCGCTCCTCTGGAGCGCGGAGGTAAAGCGGGACTGTTTGGGGGAGCTGGCGTCGGCAAAACAGTACTCATCACCGAAATGATTAACAATATGGTGAGTCAGCATGAAGGGATTAGCTTATTTTGCGGGATTGGTGAGCGCAACCGAGAAGCCGAGGAGTTGTATCAAGAGATGCGGGAGGCCGGGGTACTCGACAATACCGTGATGCTCTTCGGCCAAATGAACGAACCTCCGGGTGCTCGATTCCGAGTCGGTCATGCAGCACTGACGATGGCTGAATATTTTCGGGATGATGCCCAGCGCGATGTGTTGCTGCTAATTGATAATGTGTTTCGCTTCATTCAGGCAGGGCAAGAAGTATCGGGGCTGATGGGGCGGCTGCCCTCACGGGTCGGCTATCAGCCAACCTTAGGGACTGAACTCTCTCAGTTCGAGGAACGGATTACGAACACGGGGACGGGAGCCATTACTTCAGTGCAGGCGGTGTATGTCCCTGCCGATGACTTTACCGATCCGGCGGCGGTTCACACCTTCGGCCATTTATCGGCATCCATTGTGCTGTCTCGGAAGCGCGCTAGTGAAGGGTTGTATCCGGCTCTCGACCCCCTGCAGTCGAATTCCAAGATGTTGTCGCCGAGCATCGTTGGCGATCGCCATTACGATATTGCCCGAGCGGTTCGCAGTACCCTCGCGGCCTATGAAGACTTGAAAGATATCATTGCCATGTTGGGCATCGAAGAACTGTCGGAGCGCGATCGCAAAACCGTCCGTCGTGCCCGTCGACTGGAGCGGTTTCTGACTCAACCCTTCTTCACCACCGAGCAATTCACAGGTAAAGCGGGTAGGCATGTGCGATTGGATGAAGTGTTGGAGGGCTGCGATCGCATTCTCAATGATGAGTTTGCCAACATGTCTGAGCAATCACTTTATCTGATCGGCAGCATTGACGAAGTGAGGCAAGCTAATCGCAGGCAAACGGAACACAATGGAGCCAAGGAGTCCCCCAAGACATAGGCAATATATCGGATACTGCATCCAGCAAGCAGCAAGAAGAGGCATTCGCATGACCTATGGCAAACACCTTTGAATTAACGCTACTCCTGCCAGATCGAGTGCTACTCTCGGTGCAGGCAACAAAGGTGGGCGGTGATGCTGTCAACGGCAGCTTTGTGGTTCTGCCTCGCCATATTGACTTCGTGACAGTGCTGATACCTGGCATTTTATCCGTCCAAAAGGACACAGCCGAACAGATCTACTTGGCCATCGATCAGGGTATTTTGGTCAAGCGCGGAGCTTCAGTTTGGATATCCGTTCTTCAGGCTATTCAGGGGGATAATCTAGAGCAGCTGGATCAAACGGTTGAGCAAGAATTTCGTCAACTCGATGAGCGCCAAAAACAAACCCGAACCGCCTTAATCCAACTAGAAGCAAATTTTATGCGTGGCATGACCAATTTCGGGAAGGCTTATCGTGATGTCTGAAAATACACCCAATCCTAAAAAAGACCAACAAAATCAGCATAAATCCCGGCAACAAGTGCTCCATGGCCGCATTCGCCGCAAACTTGCGCGTCATCAGAAAGCCGAACAAGAGAAAAATGAACTATTCTTCGGGCTTGGTGTTTTTGGTGTTGTGGGTTGGTCCGTCGCCATTCCTACTGTCATAGGAATTGCTTTGGGCGTCTGGATTGATGAAACCTGGCCTAGTCGCTATTCCTGGACCCTAATGTTACTATTTGCGGGCGTCATTTTAGGGTGTTTGAATGCCTGGTTCTGGATTGATGCCTCCCGCCGAAATGACTAATTTTCTTCTCATCCGCAGTGACTAAAGTCCACCATCCGCTAAAGTGCAGGTAGCTCATACTTTCCTACATCAAAGCCACCATAAGACTGTTTTTTAACAAGGAAAATGATTATGCAAATCCTAGCCTGGACTTTGGCTTTCATAGCTGGTGCAGCCTTAGGAAGCTTTTTCTTCGGGAGCCTTTGGTTTACAGTCCGCCAGCTACCCACAACGGGGTGGCCCATCCGATTGGTCGTCGGTAGCTACATCGGTCGCATGGCGATCGCACTTTTGGGCTTTTACCTCCTTGTACAGGGAGACTGGACGCAAGCGATCGCTGGCCTTACGGGTTTCGTCACGATTCGAGCGATCTTGATTCGATGGTTGCGCCCCCTGCCTCGAACGTTGTCGAGTCACATAGGGTAGCCGCAATGAACATTACGCCTGACAGTATTATTTTTTGGCAATCGGGCTTTATCAAAGTCAATGCAACACTGGTGTTTAGTTGGCTCACTATGCTGATCTTGGTGCTCATATCAATGAGGGTCACCCGGCAATTATCCGTGAGGCCAGAGCAGATGTCCCGCTGGCAGCATAGCTTGGAAGTTATCATCGAAACTCTCCGCAGCCAAATCAGCGATGCTAGTCTTCAGGCAGCAGAACCTTTTTTGCCGTTTATCGGTACGTTGTTTTTATTTATTGCCACGGCCAATTTCTTAGAGATCGTTCCGGGGGTTTCATCCCCAGCAGGCTCGCTTTCCACAGCAGCGGCTCTAGCCATTTGTGTGTTCTTTGCAGTTCCTTTCTTCGGCATTCGCAACCGAGGTTTGGGGTCTTACCTGAAGCACTACATTGAACCCACCCCCTTGATGTTGCCCTTCAACATCATCAGCGAAGTGTCTCGCACGGTCTCCTTAGCTGTGCGCCTATTTGGAAATGTGATGAGCACGAGTCTGCTGGTCGCTATTTTGCTCTCCATCATGCCGCTATTTTTTCCGATTGTCATGGAAGCGTTTGGCCTGTTGGTTGGGCTGATTCAAGCCTATGTCTTCGCCGTTTTATCGATGGTGTACATTGCATCCGACATGCGGAGTCAGAAGCGAGCCAAGGCGGATGAAACGTAAGGCAGTGGATAGAGTTGATATCTCCTTCCATCTCTATAGAACATTCAAACAAGCAGACTTTAATGTAAGGTGAGGAGCCATTAATGGAAAACCTGAGCAGTCTGGGATGGGTGGGCATCATCTCCATTGTGACAGCCGGACTGACGATTGCGATCGGATCAATCGCCCCTGCTATCGGTGAAGGGTTAGCCCTTGCCCGTGCCTTAGGAGCCTTGGCGCAACAGCCAGACGAAGCCAATACCATTACTCGGACTTTATTTGTGGGGCTGGCAATGGTGGAATCGACCGCAATCTACTGCTTCGTCGTATCCATGATTTTGATCTTTGCCAACCCATTTTGGAACTACTTTGTCAATCAAGCCGGGGGATGATCAGCCATGTTGATTGACTGGTTTACGGTGGTTGTCCAAATCATCAATTTTCTGATTCTGCTTTTCTTGCTACATCGGTTTTTATACAGGCCCATTCTCAAGACCATCGACAAGCGACAAGCCCAAATGGAGGCCCGATGGCGGTCAGCCCAAGACGAGAAGGACAAGGCTGAGGTCGAAGCTCAAGCGCATCGACAGGCGCAACAAGAGCTGCAAGAACAACGGGAACAGATTCTCGCCGCCGCCCAGGCAGAAGCCCAGGAAGCGCGGCGAACTCAGCTACAAGCCGTGCGTCAAGACATTCAACAAAAACGCCAAGAGTGGCAACGGGCTTTGGCTGACGAACAACAAAGCCTTTTGGCCGACTTGCAGCAGCAATTTGGCCATCAGGTGATGTCTATTGTCCGCCAAATCCTTCAAGATTTGGCCGATACCAGCTTGGAGCAGCAGGCCATTCGGGTTTTCCAGCAAAAGCTGCACGATCTAGACGACGAAACGCGTCAGGCGATCGCCGATACCTTTGCTAATCCCGATCAGACCATTACCATCCAAACTGCGCTTGATCTGTCAGAATCGAGCCGCGAGTCCTTGTGCCAAACTCTCCAAGAAACCCATCTTGTCAATGGTCAAGTCATTCAATTTGATCGATCTTCTGATGTGCTTTTTGGCATTCGTCTTCAGAACGATGCCTATGACCTGACCTGGAACGCCGACGACTATCTAAAAGACCTGGAAAAGGCGTTGAGTCAGCCAACCCCAGCAACCGACCCGCATCCTTCTGCGCATCACGACCCTTAATTCTAGAGCCTTGGATTCACGTTTCTTGCCCTATGCCACCTCTCACATCAACCCTCCACCAAACCTTTGATCGCTTGGCCCAGGCGCGCCATCACAGGCCAGCGGTTCGCTTGCGAGAAATTGGCACGATCACTTCGATTAGCGAGAGCATTGCAACCGTCTCAGGGCTCCCCAATGCCAAGGCTGATGAACTGGTGATGTTTAAGGGCCAAGTTCCTGGGATCGTGTTTAACCTAGATGCTGATCAGCTCGGTATTGTCTTGCTGGGGGATAGTATTTCGTTGGAGGTGGGGCAGCGGGTGGAGCGTACAGGGCGGGTGATTGATGTCCCTGTTGGTGAGGGTTTACTGGGACGGGTGGTGAATGCTGTCGGCCGTCCTCTGGACGATCGCGGTGCCATTAAGGGAGAGCAGCGCCGTCCCGTTGAGCGACCCGCGCCCCCCTTTATCCACCGGGCTCCGGTCAAGGTGCCGCTCCAAACCGGATTGAAGGTTATCGATGCCCTCATTCCCGTAGGGCGGGGGCAACGAGAGTTGATTGTGGGCGATCGCCAAACGGGCAAAACCGCCATTGCCGTAGATACCATCCTCAACCAGCGCGGCAAGAATATGATCTGCATTTACTGCGCGATCGGGCAGCGAGCCAGCGCCGTCGCCAATGTTATTGCTACGCTCCAAACTGGCGACGCGATGGCTTATAGCTTAGTCGTAATGTCTACGGGAGAAGATCCACCAGGGCTGCAATACCTGACCCCCTATGCCGCGACGACATTGGCCGAATACTTCATGGATCAAGGGCACGATGTACTGGTTGTGTATGACGACCTCACTCGCCATGCCTGGGCCTATCGGGAACTGGCTCTGCTGTTACGCCGCCCTCCAGGGCGAGAGGCTTACCCCGGCGACATTTTCTACATCCACTCGCGACTATTGGAGCGCTCTACGCGGTTACGTCCAGACTATGGGGGGGGTTCCCTGACAGCCTTGCCTATTGTCGAAACTCAGGCTCAAAACTTAGCAGCGTACATTCCCACCAACTTGATTTCCATTACAGATGGGCAAATTTACCTCTCTCCTAAGCAGTTTCAGCAAGGGATGCTGCCTGCCGTGGATGTGGGCAAATCCGTGTCGCGGGTAGGTGGCAAAACCCAATTACCCGCCTATCGAGATGTTGCTGGAGATTTGCGGCTGTCCTACTCTCAGTACAAAGAAGTCGAAGTCTTCGCCCGTTTTGGGACGCAACTTGACGCATCGACCCGCCATACCCTGGAGCGGGGGCGACGGGTGCAGGAAATTCTGAAACAACGCCAGTCCGATCCCATTTCTGCTTCAGAGCAGGTTGCGGTGCTACTGGCCATTACAGAAGGGGTGCTGGATGACGTTCCGCTGGATCAGGTTCAAGCGGTTACCGATGCTATTCAGGCCGCAGTACGACAGAACCTAAAAGCGGTTTGCGATCGCATCGAATCGGGCGTAAAGCTCTCTGATGACGATCGCAATGCCCTGCGAAAGGTTGCCTCTGAAACCGTCAGCCAGTCCACCCAGTAATCACTGCGGGAGAACCAGGAATGCAAACGCCAGAAGCCCTGAAAGCACAAATTAACAGTACGCAAGATTTACAGTCAGTGGTCAAAACCATGAAGGCGCTGGCGGCTGTTAGCATTCAGCAATATGAGTCGGCGATCGCGTCCCTGCACCATTACAGCCATACGATTGAGCTGGGGCTGCAAATTCTGTTGAGCCAACCACAGTTTGTCGAAGGGGCGCTGCCACAAATCAATCATGATAATTATGTGGACGGGCACCTGGGGCTGATTGTCTTCGGCTCAGATCAGGGGTTGTGTGGCCAGTTCAATCAGCAAATCGCTCAGCATGTGGGCCATTACCTAGACAACCCACCGTTCCCGATTGAACGCCATCAGCGCGTTGCCGTTGTCGGTTCCCGCCCGATCTCTCTCCTGCAAGACCAGGGCATGACGATCGAGGAGACGCTGTCGGTTCCTAATAGCGTGAGCGAAATTACGGCGACGGTGCAGGATGTGTTGCTCATGATCGACCAGTGGCGGAGAGATAAAGCCGTTAATCGCATCCTCCTGTTTTATAATCGCCCGACCTCCAGTGCGTCCTACACATCTCACAGTGTCCAGCTCCTGCCCTTGGATCAGGACTGGCTCGGTACATTGCAACATCGATCCTGGGAGAACCGGGGGCTACCCACCATCCTGATGGCCCCGGATGAGTTGTTCTCTCAATTGGTGCAGCAGTATCTCTTCATTACGCTGTATCAAGCGATCGCCGCCTCCCTGGCCAGTGAAAATGCCAGTCGCCTCGCCGCTATGCAATCGGCAGAAGGGAACATTCGCGATCGCTTGACAGAGTTAACGGGACAATATCGCCAGCAACGCCAAAGCGCCATCACGGCTGAGCTACTCGATGTCGTCTCTGGCTTCGAGGCACTAACGGGCCAGGAGTCATAAATGAGTGGTTTAGGACTTACGCATTGGAGACGAAAAGCCAAAAATCATCAAACTTCGTAAGCCCTGATCAAATCATTTTTTGGAAGCTATTTCATAGACCTAATTGGGTTTTCAGTAAAGCCAGCAGTTCCATATGTGTAGAATGCTCAGCTAAATTGAGAGCCTTCACTCCGGTTAGCTTTTCCACCAATTCCACCCCGGCGGTCGTGCTGGTCGCAATGCCCGCTACCACATCTGGCTGAATGCCAAAACTTTGGCTGACTCCCACCACCGCATAGGGATCTGAAGCACAGAGCACCGTGCACTTTATCCGGTCAGATAGAATCTCTATCGCCACCGACCCATTATAGGGTTCATGGGGCGATGCCCCCGCTTCAGCCACCACTACATCCGGTTGTTCTGCCTCAATGAGGGAAAGTAATTGTCGTATGGATTGGCGAAAGTCTTCAGGGGGGCAAATAGAGGAGGGGAGCCCAACATCGACAAAATCAAAGATGCGATCGCTCCCAGCATCTAGCATCGCTAGAATGTCGCGGTAGCGCCCAGCCCCCGTCAACTTGGCTCCCACGACCTTCAGGTCAAGCTGCTTCAAGAGGTGAATCATCACCCGAGCGGTTGTTGTTTTGCCCGCAGACATGGAAGTACCAATGATCAAAATGGTGGGGCATGTGTAAGGCAAAAGCGGAGCGGGAGGCACAAAGTCAGACATGCAGATTTTTTGCTCCCGCCGCATGACATGGCCTTCATAGTGCAACATGGGGAACTGGGGCATTAAGTAGGAGGCTGAGGTCAGTCGCCCAAACAGTCCGGCAACGGTCAAATTATGCATGAGCCCATCAGGCTGAATCGACTGCCAATCTCCCACCGCTTCTAAGGTTGCTTTACGTACACCCAAGGCTCCGACAACTAAGTCCCCTTCCATTTGTTGGGCCAAGCGCCCTGTTGCCAGCTCCACTTTTGCCAGCGGCCCTTTAGCCGTCTGCACCTGACCAACCACATAGTCCCCGGTCGCCCAGTCAGTTTTGGGCAGGGGCTGCACCTGGAAGGGACGCGTTTCCAAATCGGCAATGCGGGTGAGGGTAGAGAAGAAGTAGCGGGGTTTCATGGGGCGGTAGCCAAAGACAGACGAAAACGTAGCAAGGCTTGTGAGATTTAAGGACAGTCAGGAGAACAAGGGGGAGGAACGGTAAGCGGGAGATGGCTCAGATAGTAATGAACGTCTAGTTAGGCGATTTCTCGGAAAGGATATACCCGCTTCGGCTACGCTCAGCCAGCTCGTTGTTGCGTGTCCTGAGCGCAGTCGAAGGACAAAGGCTTAAAAGGTAACGTCTTTCCCAGAATTCTCCTTAGAGGCAAGTGATAGGCTGAGGGGTTGCGCAAGGAGGAGTTTGGAAACGAGAGCAGTACGCTCAATAAGAGAGTCAAGGTAAACGAATTCGCCGGGTGAATGGGCGGCATCCCCAACGGCACCGAGGCCATCGAGGGTGGGAGTATAGAGGCTGGTGGTATTGCCATCGGATCCCCCTCCGACCGTCTCTTGGTCAAGTTCAATCCCTAGCTCGGTGGCGGCGGCTTGGGCGAGGTGCCAGAGTTGCTGATTGCCGGGTGTTTTCTCCATGGGGGGACGACCGATGCGTCCGCTAATCTCTAAGCGGGTGCCGGGGGTGATCGCCTGCAAGCCTCGAATCGCGGCCTCCAGTTGGGGCACATCGGCCTGATGCAACACTCGTACATCTACGATCGCCCGACTCTCAGGCGCAACCACATTGGGGCGAATGCCACCATCAATCGTGCCGACATTGACGGTGATGCCGCGATCCGGATCGTTGAGGGCGAACAATGTCTGAATCACGTGAGACAGTTCTAGAATGGCGCTGGCTCCTTTACCTGGATCGAGGCCAGCATGGGCGGCCTGACCTAGCACGGTGACCGTGAATCGACCAACCCCTTTGCGAGCGGTCTTGAGATGTCCTCTGGGGCCGAGGGAGGGTTCAAAGACCAAAGCGCGATCGCACACCTGCGCCAAATGCCGGATGTACCGCGTGGACTCACCACTACCGATTTCCTCGTCGGAGTTAATCAGCACCATGGGCGCGATCGCGAGTTCCCCTTGCAGTGCCAGAATTGCCTCCACCGCAAACAGGAGGATGACCAACCCTGCTTTCATGTCGTAGCTACCTGGGCCATAGAGCTTACCCTGACTGACCTTCAGCGGCATCTGCGCCAAGGTGCCTAGCGGCCAGACCGTGTCGCAGTGGCCGATGAGCAGTTGGGCGGATTGGCAGGAACGGCGGTGGGTTGCGATCGCAAACAGGTGGCCACCGGTTTTACGACCTGGGAGCGATCGCACGCGAAACTGACGCTGTCTTAGCTCCCAGCGCAGTCGTTCCAGGATGGGCACCTGCGATGTGGGCACCGTTGAGGGGGTTTCGATCTGCACCAACGTTTCTAACAGGGTCTGCATATCGTCTCGACGACGGTGGAGATAGTCGAGTAGCTGACCGTTGCTGATCGAGGGTAGTTGCAGAGTGGTCATTGCTGAAACCCCTCATGGAACGGGAAAGACTGACTGTGGTCAATGCAGGCATAGCGCCCCGGTGATAGGTACGCCAATAATGGGGATTGACGCAGCAAATCCTGATCATCCCGAGCCGAGAGCCGGAGTGCAGCCTCATCTACATGGGCCGCCAAGATTCTCCCCGCAATCAAGCTGTTCTCATCAAACCCGTCCACAATGCGATCGAGTTCACACTCCAAACACAGGTAGGCCCCTTGTAGAAACACGCCATCCACGACTTTCGCATGAACCGTAGGGAGAACCGCCAGCGAAGGCTTGTGGTCATCGTTGCAACGGGGCGCAGCAGCCAAGCTGGTGGCTACGACTTGATTCGGTTGGGGAAAACTCACGGTAAACGCCTGGGTGCGCCGGATATTTTGATAGGTCTGGTGGCGCGGCGTACACATGAAGCCAAAGTAGTTTCCCCAGCCCAAAGGCATGGCCATATGTTTGGGAGCGAGGTCGTAGGAACCATCGGGTTCCTGTGTACCAATGACGACCAACGGTGCGACGGTAAAGAAGCGCTCCCAAATAGACGGGTTGAGATCCAGCGAAATGAGCCTATCAGAGGTTGATTGAGACATAACCTACTTGTCCCACCAACCACCAACCGATCAGCGGGATGCCTCCTAATATCTAGATTACAAACTGTTGGAAGGGATAGCGGGCCTTGCCAACAACTCGTAACGGTCTGCTTAGGCGTACAGATATAGCGCTATGCGCGTTAGTTAAGTACGGTTGTGTGGGGCGCGGCGCGCCCCACACAACCGTTGCTGTGCTTAATGCGGTTGCACACCGCTATAAACCACAGGACTGAGGCATTGGGTTGAATTTGTGGCCGCGACGCGACCACGGCACTGGTTTCCAAAGGGGTGATGTTTAGAATAGAGCCAGTGTATAGCTGATATAGCCTTACGCATTGAGGTAGAACCAAACTATTTTATGAAAGCCTCGCGACGCGAGGCTTTCATAAAATAGTTTGGTTCTACCTGAGCGCGTAGCGCCATAGCTTATGAGATGTCCCCATTGCCACAGTGAAAAGACGGTCAAAGATGGGACGGCCAAGCTCAAAGACCAAAGTACCCGTTAGCGCTATCTGTGCCGTGACGCCAGCCATGGTCATGGGCTATTGTGAACGACCACTCTCAACCCAGGAATTCCTGACCCTCCCTGGGTTTTGTGCCTTCACCTCTTAACAGATCAGTGCTGAAAACACAGGCAACACCAACAACCTTATTACTGGTGAATCTTGCCATCGGGCATCTTGGTCCCTTTTAAATTGGCAAAACTCAAGTTAGCCCCTTCTATGTTTGCCCAACTGAGATCGGCTCCTCTTAGGTCCGCCCAACATAAATTCGATAGGCTCAAATCTGCCCAGCGCAAATTGGCATGGCGCAGCCTCGCTCGCGATAAATCGATACCCGACAAGTTAGTACAAGAAAGGTTGGCAGAGCTGAGGTCTACATTGTGAAACCCTCGGCGACCGGTGGCGTATAACATTTGTAGTTCGGCACTGCTAACGCGCTTAACTTCAGAATTTTCCATGGCACAAAGGATGAGATTAATGAAAACTGACATTCAAGAGCATCCTTAACTATTCAGGATTTGTTGTCTAGAGTCAGGGATTGCCATGCAACAGTGATTACATCGCCAGTACAAGCCTCCTGAACCAATATAGCGTTTCCTATTCTAGTGAGGTACACTTAGAATAGAATGTTTATTTCCTAGGGGACGACTTGAGGTGCAACCCTATTCGCTTGACTTCCGTAAAAAGATTATCGATATCTACGTTAAAGAA